>DACV01000002.1:621225-621706 GCA_002494885.1 Methanobacterium sp. UBA44 | reverse complement strand
TCTTCTCATTTCTTCTTTAGTTTTTATGAATAATGGTGATAATTCTCTTTTAATACTTTTCCATATGAATTCGATAGGATTAAGGTTTGGTGAGTAGGGTGGCAGGAACACGAGGTCAATACTAAGTTTTTCAGCCGTTTCTCGAGTTAATTTTGCGTGATGAGATCTGAAATTGTCAAGTATGATCATTATCCGCCCATTTGGATTTAAAAATCTTATTTGTGTTAAAAATTCAACTATATCTTCTTTTTTAGAGTTTTCTTTGAAGTCTACTGTACTTTGACCTTGAATTGCGTAAAAACCGAATGTATTGGCGCGTAAACGTGTGGTGTTTTTCCGGACAACTGGTTTGGTAAGCGACCATAACCTTTGAGTGTTAGCGGTGTTTTGTGGTGAGAATTCGTCGAAAAATCCTATTACAACTGGATTTTTGGTTAATGCATTTTTTATGTTTTTTTAAACTGTTTTTCAGCATCTGATG
>DACV01000002.1:422517-620998 GCA_002494885.1 Methanobacterium sp. UBA44 | reverse complement strand
TTCTTTTATGATTTTTTTAATTTCTTTGGTGGTCCAATCATCTCTTTCCTTTAATATTTGTTTTAATTTGGTTTTTTCTTTCCCTGTGAGTTGTGATGGTCTTCCATCACCATATTTGGGGATTAAACCTTCATATCCTTCTTCATTCCATCTTTTCTGCCAAATATATCCCACTCTTTTAGTTACTCCTGATTTAGATGCTGCTAGTTCTACTGAATCTCCAAGATAACGATTTCTTATGAAATGTAATCTATTTAATATTTTGACATCTTTTTCTAGACTTTTTATTCTTTTATCCAGTTCTTCAGATGACATTTTTCGTTTAATACTAATTCTATCCCATTTTGCCATGATAATTTATATTATCATTTAAAGTATAAAAAGTTTGGTATTTAACTATAATTACTCAGGTTCTTCACTATAATTGAAAAATAATTTTTTATTAGGGGATTCAACTGGTCAATATTCAAAAATTTGAAAGAAAGAAAAATCAAGAAACATCCACATTCAAACGCAGCGAACGATAGACATCAATATCATTGGGTAACTTATACAGCAAAAATTCCATTTCCTGATTTTTGCCAGAAGTTGAAGTTACAAACGTAAACGGAATCTCTTTTTTCTCTTTATCCTTCAAGGATACTGTTTCATTTTTTAAAGTTAAATTATTAAATTTAACAACTAACTGGTAATTTGCATCGGCTGCTTCATGATTTACAATTCCAATAATGACTTTACCACTTTCTCCAACACTCAAATTATCAGGATAGTTACCTGCTTTTCCATCAGGTCCTAAAATATAAAATTCAGTGTATTTTCCATTTTGTTGAGGGAAAACAATTATATAAACCGTTGTAACAACTGCACCAATCAAAATTATCAATAAAATAAGAGTTAGAGTCTTATCAAAGCGCTTTAAGTTACTCATGTATATCCTTCCTTTATTTTAAGAGTAAAATTCCGTAAATAGTATTGTATATTAAAAATCTTTTGTTATAGTTCATTACATCCTCAGATTATTATATTTTGTATTTATTTTGATAAACACTTTAATATTTTATGTTCAAATAATCAAATAGCTTTTTCTATTTAACATCCTCAAGAATTGGGTTAAAGTAAAAACATTTATATATTCAGTTGATCATTCTTTTTATCATGATTATTCATGTTGAAGTTATGACAATGATAAGTTATTTTCTTGCAGTTGTTTCTGCGATTATTGTTGGTCTAATATTAAGACTTCCATTACTTCCAGAAAGGCCAATTAGATATTCATTTACAATCAGCATAATTTTTCCAACTACTGTAATTGCTCTTGGGTTATCAGCAATGGTTTTTGAGCTTGGATGGGAAGGAATGGCAGTTGGAATAATAGTGGGAGTAATATCAGCGTTGATTTCAAAATACCTGCTGGAAAAAATCCTTCCAAGACCTGCAGAACAAGTTGAAGGTGAAACTCAATGAACGAAATATTAGGAATCATAATTGCAGCCGTTCTATGCTGGATAAACTTCGTGCTTATCGATACATGGATGGGTCTTCCTGAACAGCCAGGAGTTAAAGGTGCAGAAGTAATTGGAAGGGGTATCCAAAAGAGAGGCGGTGATTTAGCTGGTGGATTCTTCCAGGGAAATATTGTTTGTTCTCCAGATGCTTCAGCAGGGACACTTCTTGGTGCTGTAGGATGTTATTTAATCGGATTCCCTGCAGGAGGATTTGTAGCTGCTCTACTGGTATTTATAGGTAATAGACTTTGTGCTGATCCTGGATATGCAGGTACAACTGGCGCGTTGAGCATAATGGTCATTATAGGGCTAGCATCATTTATTGGAATGCTTCCAGAACAATTTATTGTAGGAATGCTAATTGCAATAGTTACCATTCAAGGTATAGATCATCCCAGAGCATCTCGATTGCTTGGAAAAATTGCAGAAAAAATGGGAAGACATACTGAATTAACATAGACATTAAACTTAAATTATTAGAAAAATAAACCATAAATATTCATTTATATTCAAAAGGTAGATAAAGATGTTAATTGAGATTACAGGCATTATAATTGTACTTATGGCCCTTAGAGCGTTAATCGCCAGGGATAGAAGCGAAAGAATGCTCTATCTAAATGCAGTGGGTTTTGGTATATCTGCATTAATTGCACTTTACATACAGACACCATTTGGAGCTATTATTGCAATAACTTTTTTTGTATCTAATACACTAAGTTCAAATGCAATATCATACTCAATTGGAAGAATACAAGAAGAAATAATTATAAAATAAAAATTTAAATAATCTGGTGGAATAATGGCATTCTTAGATTTTATAAATATATCAACAGTATCAGCTGCAGTCTCACTAATTGGGGCAGCAGGTATAATATTACTTCCAAAGCCCGTTGATAAAGTGATCATGTTTACATTGCTTGAAGGAGGGTTCCTTGGAATGATAGTGGCCGCAAAGTATTTAGATGTGGCTGTGGCTGCTGCAATACTTGATCCAATTTCTACTGTAATCCTTTTAATCGCTGTTATTAAAATTAACGATGTTAGAAAGGAAAAACTAAAAGCGCAGGAGGAAATGAACATTGCTTGATATTTACGTATGGTTCTATACTGGCTGTGCACTTATGATATTAGGAAGTATTGCTACTGTTATTGGTCCTGGGGTTAAAGATCCTGTAATAAGAACTCTGAATACTGAAGTTGCAGCTGTAGGGGTTTCAATGATATTCTTAACCTATAATCACACTATAGCCCTTCTTACATTCGTTGCATCAACTCTTATAATTACAATGATACTTTTAAGGGCCATTGTAAGGCTTGAAGAAATGGAGGCAAAAGTATGAGAAGTTTAGGAAGGATTTTAAATGACCTGGCAAATCCAGATAATATTCCTAGGCTGTTCTCATTAGTGCTGGGGATAGTTCTCATAGCAGGTCTATTAGTGCCATTTGCATTAAATGATCATCAGCTTTATCCAAGACCTGAACCACAAAGCCAGATTAACGCACAAGATCCTTTAGCTCCTTACGATAGAGGAGGTGTTGTAATTGCAGATTTTGGGCTTAATGGTAATTTTTTACTGGAACCTGGAATAACTAAAGCTCAATATCCAGAAAATTCTGCTGCAATAGGTAAAATCACAGGTTATATATCTCCGATGGGTATAAGTGTAAGAGATACGACTCTTTATTTCGGTACTTCAATTTATTCATCCCCTGGTGGTTTAATAGATGAAATATTGTATTACACAAGGGGTTTCGACACAGTACTTGAATCAAGTATTTTAATGATGGCATTTGTAGTGGCTTCGTGGGTTGCACTTCACTTTACAATGAAACGGGAGGAAGAAGAATGACTGGTGCTGAAGTTTTGGTCCCAAATGTTGTTTCTCCTCTTGTAGTTTCAATTTATAAACCTGCAATTGTTGTGGGATTATTGACAGGTTTTATTGCTCTCCTTGGAATAGCATTTAAGAAGGGTGATTTAACTGCATTAATTCTTACAGATCTTGTTGGATTAGCAATGTTAGTTATCGTTGCAGCAGTTGCAACAGATTTAGCAGAGGCACTGGTACTTCCAGGACTGGTTGTTGAACTTGCAGAAATTCTGGCAATTGGTGAAATTCTTATGAGCAGAGAGATGAGGAAAACAGAAAAACCTGTTGGATTGATTCCTCTTCCATTATCGCTGGATATGGAAATTTTAGATACTGCACCAGCTTTCCTTGCAATAATCCTTGTAGTCCATGGATGTTTCCTTACTGGATTTACTGGTGGAGCAGTCGCTGGTGTAGGAATACTGTTCTATGTATTATCAAAAACTATTAGAGGAGTTCCAACCCATATATGGGAGGGTATTGCAGGAATATCAGGGATGGCATGGGTTTTATGGTTAGTAGGGTTCTTACTATTCTTTGTAGCGCCTCAATACTGGCTATTAGGTTTATTCCTTTCAGCATGCGGAATAATGGTAAAAGTAGCCTCTAAAGTAGGACTTATTGGGGTCATGGGTAGAGAAGAATTTAAAAGAGAAAAATAATCTGGAGTAAATAAAAATGGATATAGCAACTTTAAGCGGGCAAGTATTCGGTTATATACCTCTGGGAGATATTGTACTATACTTTACCCCATTTAATTTGTTCCTATTTGGCGGAGCACTTCTATTTACACTTCTTATAGCTTTAAGTAATACAGAAACCCAGGTTGAAGCAAGATTTGGTAGTCTTGAAGACAGGGAAGTAAAGGTAGATATAGGTGAGTTTAAAATAAGGAGATTTTTAGCAATTGTATGTGGTCTTGCAACAGCAGGAGCAATGATTACTGGAGATCTCTTCAATTTCACATTATTCGCTGCATTGATTGGTATAGTTAATCTTGGATTAGTAGCAGCAGTGAAAATGGTGGATGTCCTGGATTCAGCATTCCAGTATGGTATAATTGCAATGATTTCATCACTTCCTTTATTTGGAGGGGCAGCTATAGTACTCGCTACAACTGGAACTTTAAGTATCCTTGAACTGGCAAATAGTACAGTAACTCCGATGGTAACTTTTGGGTCAATGTTACTTTTAATGGGTATTGCTGGTGAGACTGGTGTAGCACCATTTTATGCAACAAAAGCTGAAATGTTTAGAACCCCTGGCTCACCATTTTTAGTTATAATACATTTAAGTTCATTACTTGTAATCGTTAGAGCGATTGAAATACTGTTAATAATAAACAAACCATTTTAAAAATTGGGTGAAAAATATGGATAGAAATGGTATAATAAGTTCAATAGTGTTTATAATTTCCATAATTAGCATTATATATGCTTTAATATTCAATCCAGCCAACTGGATAATTATTGGGATATCTATTGTAGGCATACCCTTAAGTGTACTATCACTTGGATTAATAATCATGGCAAGAGCTAAAAAAGACGAAGAAGAAGATAGAAGGAGAGAACCCTTCATCGGATACTAATCAAATTCAACCGGTGATCAGATGAATTTAATGGCAAATATCTTATTAAATGTTCTTATTGCATTCCTGGTGGGGAGTGTACTTCTTGGATTATACCGAAAGGTTGTTGCAAGAGTACAATCCAGACCAGGTCCGCCAATAATTCAGTATCTTTTACATTTACTTAAATTTTACATAAAAGAGTCATCTTTCCCTAAAACGGCAGCAATGCCGTTTTATATTGGTATAGCAAGTATTCTTATGGTTATATGGATTAGTGCTGTCATAGTTGGGCCTGTTACCCAGGGATCCCTCTTAATTATATTTGGTATATATGCAATTCACAAAATCGTTGAACACAATGCTGGTTCTTCATCTGGTTCGCCATATGGTAAATTAAGTTGTGTTAGGGCAGTTTATTCAGCAGCTGCAGAAGTGCCGCTGTTTGCAGTACTTGTAATAATTTATCTAAAAACAGGTTCTATGGGAATTAGCGACATAATAAATTATCAAGCAGTAAATGGACCTTTATTATATGCTATACCTTTAGCTGCAGCTATGTATCTGGTGTTAATAATATCAAAAGCACAATACACACCATTTTCAATAACAAAAGGAAAAGATATAGTATCTGGATATGAAACTGAGCATTTTGGTTTACTGCGCGGATATCTTATGATATCAGAATCAATAATGTGGTACATGCTGCTATGGATTTTCCTGACTGTATTCCTTGGACCAATTAGCCCTATTGCATACATTATTGGAATGGTAGGAATCACCGTCGGAATTGCGTTTATAAGTGCCACATCACCACTTCTAAACCCTAATCACTCTGTAATTCTACAAATAATATTTGCAATTATTGGAATTGTCGGTTCCATATTAATGTTAAATGTACTTTAAAATTTGGGGATAGATCTCATAGAGGAGAATAAAAAATGAAAAAAGAACAGGATACACTCTTCTTAATGGCTCTTGTAGGAGTAGGGGCCATAATAATGAGCGGACTTGCTGTATTCAAACAATGGATTATTGTATTTCCATTAACTGCTGCAATGATATTTTTAGCATTTCTGCTATTATTCCAGAATAGAAGTAAATTTATCCACATTTCAGAAAAACTTGAAAACTATGCATTTATTGCGGCGCTCATATTTTTCATTGTAGCATTTATACTACTTTATAGACCCGCCTAATTGGTGATAAAATGGATCAAGTAATTTATCTTATATATATACTTTCATTTGTGATTGGAATGATTATAGGCCTTGTACTTAGCTATAAAAAGTATACAGAACCTTTTGTAAGCAAAAATATTGATATAGTTGCTTTAGTAATTTCCATTATAGGATGGATCTTGCTTTTAAACAGTCAACTTATTATGCTAATTCCACAATATATTTCTATTACAATAGGTTTATTTTTAGTAGCACTTGTACTGGGAATGAGACCCGGATACGGTAGATTTGAATTGGTAATTGGATTTATAGTTTCAGGTATTATCTGGATTACTGGGATGGTTCTTTTATGAATGGCAATGATATAGAGGAAAAAAAAGAATCTTTAATGGAAATAATGAAAGGAAGAATATTAAGCAGTTATAAATGGCAGGAAGATATAATAAAGCCAATCTCAAAGGAAATGGGAATAACTACTGAAGAGTTTGAAAAGATTCTAATGAAAAGACTGGACATGTCCAGCCTTGAAGCTTTACATCCCCGATTCGAATCATCCAGATATAGTTGTATTCTGGATAAAGTTCACTTTGATCTAAAAATATGCTGGCTTTCAGATGTAATGGAAATTCTATCACTTGAGGAAGCTGATGCAATAAAAAATAAAATTGCAAAAGAAGTTATTGAAGGTAAATCTTATGAAGATGCCATAATAGATGGCAGGAAAGAACTTATTGAATTTCTGATGAGGTAAAGAAATGTTAGATTCACTTAAAGATGTAATAAGAAAAAGCTCTATTCATGCTTGTCTTATAAATACAGGAGGATGTAACGGCTGTGATATCGAGATAGTGGCACTTTTATCACCTCGATATGATCTGGAACAGTACGGTATATATTTCCACAACAATCCAAGGGAGGCCGATGTAATTCTGGTTACAGGCCCAGTTGCAGAGCAATGGAAAGAAAACCTCCAGAGAATTTATGCAAAAGCTCCAAATCCTAAAATTGTGGTTGCTATTGGAGCATGTCCACTTTCAGGTCATGTTTTTAATCAGGAAGGTAGTGCAATATACCCTCCACTTAACGAATTTATTCCAGTAGATGCATCTGTTCCAGGATGCCCGCCAAGGCCAACAGAGATATTAGGAGCTCTATTAGCAGTCGGTCCAGATGCTATAGCTGCTAAAGGGAGGCAAAAAGAATGATAGTTCCAATAGGACCAATTCACCCTGCTCTTAAAGAACCATTGCGCTTAAAACTTCAAACAAGGGGAGAAAAAGTAATAGGTGCAGAAATAGATTATGGTTACGTCCACAGAGGAATTGAAAGAGTAATGGAAGGAAAAACCTGGCAAAAAGCCGTTTATCTTTCTGAAAGGGTTTGTGGAATCTGTTCATATATCCACACACAAACATTTACTGAAACATTTGAAAAAATAGCCGGTGAAGAAGCTCCATTAAGAGCACAATTTTTAAGGGTTATTGCCAATGAATTGGATAGAATTCAGAGTCATTTGCTGGCAAATTCAACTTACTTCAATACCATTGAACATGAAACCCTTTTTATGTATATGTTATCCCTTAGAGAGCCAGTTATGGATGCTATTGAACTTTTAACAGGTAATAGAGTTCATATGGCATGGAACGTTGTTGGCGGGGTTAGATTAGACGCTAAAGAAGTTCATTTAAAGAGTATAATGAATATTTTAGATAATTTAGAGTCACAGTATGCCAGATATCCTCAAATGTTTGAGCATGGTCCTCTGCTGGGTTTAAGATCGAAAGATGTTGGTTACATGTCTAAAGAAGATTCCATTAAAGCGCGGGCTGTAGGACCTATAGCAAGAGCATCATCAATAACAGAAGATTTAAGGACTGAAAAGCCAGTATATAAGGATCATTTGGATTTCAACGTGATCTGGCGTGGGGAAGGAGATAACTTCGCCAGAAATATGAACAGATTTGATGAAGTTACAGAGTCGATAAAAATAATTAAACAGGCAATAGAAAATCTTCCTGAAGGTAAGGTAAGAAAAAAAGTAAATATTCCAGCAGGGTATGCTGATAACAGAAATGAAGCTCCAAGAGGCGAAGTTGCCTATATGATTGAAACCAATGGTAATTTAATTAAAAACATTTCCATAAGAACTCCAAGTATAATGAACATCGATGCATGCGCAAGATACATGTTTAAGGATGTTGCTACAGTTGCAGACGCTGTTGCTACTTATGCAAGCGTTGATCCATGTATTGCATGTACTGAGAGAGTTACTATTATCGATGAAGAATCTGGTAAAGTTCATGAAGTTAATGGATTACATAATGTAAAATCAATTAATTTAAAATAACTCACTAAAAAAAGTAAAAGATGGTGTTATGTCTTCAGTAATATGGTATTTATACGAATTTGCAAGAAAAGGATGGGTTGAAAATTTTGCAGGTGCAGCAACCGACAGAGAAATAGTAGAATCGCCAGATAGATTTAGAGATTTCCCTGAAGTAATAAGGGAGTTATGTATTGCATGCGGTGCCTGTACTGCAGCGTGTCCATCACCAGCAGCCATAAAACTTGTAAGAACAAATGATAAGGATGCTGAAAACGGTGAAGGAATTACATATCCTGTTATAAACACAGATGCATGTATAAGATGCGGATTCTGTGCAGAGGTATGTCCAACTGATCCTAAGACACTTAGAACTGGTGAAAGTCATTTAATAAGGGAAGAATTTACCATATTACCTGCAGAAAAAATGTTTGTAATTGACGATTATCTTTGTATTCGCTGTAAAAAATGCATGAAAGCGTGCAAAGTTGAGGATGCCATAATTGAAGAAGATAATAAGGTGATGATAGATCAGTCAAAGTGCATTGCCTGTGGAGAATGTGCAAAAACATGTCCTGTTAAAGGAGCAATTAAAGGAATTTATATTTCTAATGTTGAAGGGCAGAAAGATGTAATTAATTTAGTGATACATACTCTTGAAGATTTAATTGAAGCAAAACAGGATGAATTAAAAGATCTTCCTCCAGAGCAAATTATGAAATTTGAAGTACCTTTTGCAGATATCCTGGAAGAAGCAAAGGGAATGCTGCCAGAAGAAGAACAAATAAGAGATATGGTTGAAAAGGTAACAGATAGATTAAAGCTTCGAATCATTACATGGAACGATTCAAAGTGTAATAACTGCAGATTATGCGTTGATGACTGTCCATCCGGTGCAATTACTTATGATGAAGAAAAAGGTGTTCAGAGAGATGCTAATAAATGTCTTAGATGCACCACATGTTACCAGACATGTCCATTTGGCGTGGCAGGCTCTTATGTAGCAAGATTCCTACTTACATCAACTGAATTACAAGAAGATAAGATCATGGTGACTGTAAAACCAGCACTACTACCTTTTAGGGGATGATAAAATTCCTACAACTACTGATAAAAAATCTTACAAACCACTTAGAGAAGTTGAAGTGGCATATGAAATAGATAAATCTAAATGTGAGCAATGTAAAGAGAGGCCATGTCTTCAAGCCTGTCCAGTAGAGGCTGTACATGAAATACCTCCAGAAAAATATATAGAAATTGATGATAAATGCTTTGGATGTGTGCTCTGTAGAGAAGCTTGTCCATATGATGCAATTAGAATGGAAACAACATTAGCAGAGCCAGTACGAGAGAATGTACCCAATATAAATCCAAAACTTTGCAGAAGATGTGGTGCATGTGTTGACGCATGTAGAACCGGAGCAATTCAGCTTGTATCTTCAGGGAAAGAGGAAGCTCACAGTGAAATAGATGAAGAAAAATGTGTTAAATGTGGATACTGTGCACGTGTATGCCCTACAGAAGCAATAAAATATGGTGAAATATTACCAAGATCTGTAGTTGGTGGAAAAGCAGTTGTTGTTGATCAGAAGGATTGCATTGGCTGTATGACCTGTACAAGAGTATGTCCATCAAAAGGTGCTATTAATGTTGGAACAGTAAGTAAATTACCATTTATTGATCCTTCATATTGCGCAAGATGCGAAGAGTGTATGGATGTGTGCCCTTCAGCAGCAATTAAATATTCATCAAGAAAAAGAGCATACCAGAATTTTGGTAAAATAAAAACCATGGAGATAGTATCAGAACTTCTTGAAAAAGAGACAAATAGACTTGCAGGTGATGCAGGTAAGATTGATAACATTTTAAATAGAATTTCAAGGGATATCATCTATGAAAATACTGAAGATGAGTTTGAAATAGATATAACTTCCAGGTTAAAAGAAGAAATTGAGAGAGCTGTAGATGGAGATCTTGAAATTAAAGATATTCAATACATAATTGAGAGTACCGCTCCAAAAAGAGATATTACTGTTATTGATGAAAGTTGTATTGGCTGTACTGCGTGTATGGATGTGTGCCCAACCGAGGCTATAGAGCTTGAAATGCCATCTCCAGTCCATATTGGTGAAAAATGCGTTTACTGTGGAAAATGTGTCGAGGTATGTCCATTTGGGTCAATATCACTTAAAGAAGAATATTTTGATACACGTGATGGTAAAATATTCTACATAAGAAAGAGTCTGGAAGAACCAAGGACTGGAAAAATAGAAATTAATGCCGAAACATGTCAACTTTGTGGCGTATGCGTAAATAAATGTCCTGCAGATGCAATGAGCATTGAAGATGGCGAAGTTGTTGTTGATACTGAAAAATGCATAGTTTGTGATGCATGTGAAGTTATCTGTCCGGTTCGTGCTGTTAAATTAGAAACAGACTAATTATATTTACTTTTTAATTTGAGGAGGGGAACAATGGGCAAAAAGGTTTTTATTTCTGATTGTGAAGGCCCAATTTCAATTAATGATAATGCTTTTGAACTTGCAGGTTATTTTATTGAAGATGGTGAAAAATTTTTCACAGTTATCAGTAAATATGATGATATACTGGTTGATGAAGTAAAACGAGAAGGATATAATGCTGGTGGGACTTTAAAATTAATAGTTCCATTTTTAAAAGCTTATGGTGCTACAAACCAAAAAATTGTAGAGTTCTCAAGGAAGAATGTACTTCTGGTTCCATATGCAAAAGAAACTTTAAAATTCGTTAATGATAATATGCCCTCATTTATTGTGAGTACCAGTTACAGTCAGTATATTAAGGCTCTATGTGACATAATTGAATTTCCATTTGAAAATACATATTCAACAGAACTGGATATAGATGGAACTTTACTAAATACAGATGAAGCAGAAAAATTAATGGAAATTAGAAAGGAAATACTTGAAAATCCTGATTTTGAGTTAATTGATAAAATATTCTGGCAAGACATTCTGGAATTAGATATTCACCAAATAATGAAAAATGTGAATCCTGTAGGGGGAAAAGGAAAGAAAGAAGCAGTAGTTGATATTACACGCCGATTTGGGTTTGAAAATTCTGATATCCTGTATGTAGGGGACAGCATTACCGATGTTGAACCATTAGGATTTGCAAAAGAACATGGTGGACTCGCTGTTTCATTTAATGGGAATGAGTTTGCATTAAGAGAGGCAGAAATTGCCATTATGGCTGACAACACATTGATGATTTCTATTATTGCTGATCTATTTAACAGATCTGGAAAAGAGGAGGTAATCAATTTCATCAATTCTTATAATGATAATCAGATGGCGGCAATAAATAAATTTCCTATTAATAATCTACTTAAAGAATCAATAAAGAGGGTAAATCTACCAAAGGTTGCAATAATTCAAAGTGAAAATTATGAAACTCTTGTTAATGAAAGCAAAACCTTCAGAAATCTGGTTAGGGGAGAAGCAATCGGCGCATTAGGATAAAAATGTAATCAGGATTGGTTAAATGGTTAAAATAGAAGACACTTACTGTGAAGCATTTGATGGAATCTGCTGCAGAATAATTATCACTGCAGATAATAGGGATATTCTTCAAAGGGCAGCTTATGATGCCACTTCAACACCAGGAACAGTTATAGGGCGGGTTGAAGGGGGAATTGAGGGATGGTTAAGTCCTGATAAAACTCCTGATGGAAGAGAAGGAGCTGTTCTGCAAGTATGGTATGAAAGCGAAAATATCGAAAAATTTACCACAGAACTATCCTACAGAATAAGGCAGGATATTCTTGTAAAACCGTTTACAGCTCTTTTTGACGCTTCCATAAATCCTGCAGGAAAAATGGATATGATGAGAAATGTAGGGCATTGTGGAGACGGTTATGAATGGAATGAAGATCTTTACGGACGTGAAATGATTATTGTACCCATAGCAATACCAGATTTTAAGATCGAAAGTGAAATAGGATATATGCATGGAATCATGGGGGCTAATTTCTGGTACATGTGCACAAGCAAAGAAGCAGTCATTGAAGCTGGAAATAAGGCTTTAAAAGCAATTAAAGATGTTGAAGGAGCTATAACTCCCTTCGATATTTGTTCTGCGGCATCAAAGCCTGAAACCAACTACCCATGGATTGGACCAACAACAAATCATCCATATTGTCCTTCATTAAAGAAAAGCCTTGAAAAAGAGTCTAAGGTTCCAGATGAAGTTAATTACATCCCTGAAATAGTAATTAATGGCCTGAATTTAGATATTACTAAAAAAGCCATGAAAGCAGGAATCGATGCCGTAATGGATGTAGATGGTGTTGTAAAAATATCTGCTGGGAATTATGGCGGTCAATTAGGGGATCATAAAATATACTTAAAGGATTTATAACTTGAAATGGTTTTAAGATGAAAAAATTCGATGTAACTGGCTTTGGAGCATTAAATATCGATGTGCTTTATAATGTGAATAAAATTACTCATGAAGATGAAGAGGCATTTATAACTGATTATGACATTTTTTGCGGTGGCTCAGCAGCTAATACGGTTATTGGACTTTCTAAACTTGAAATGAACACAGGATTTATAGGTAAAATAGCTAACGATCACTATGGAAAACTATTGCTTAAAAATCTACAAAAGGAAAATGTAGATACCGATGGAATTATTATAGAAAAAGAGGGAAGAAGTGGAAATGTTATTGGATTCGTTGATGAAAAAGGAAATAGGGCATTATACGTCGATCCGGGTGTAAATGACTTAATTGATATATCAGAGATTAATATGGGATATATAGAAAATTCTAAAGTACTGCATCTTACATCATTTGTTGGAAATTCGGTAGATGCTCAAGAATCAACTTTAGATAGAATCGAAGACAATATTACAGTCAGTCTCGACCCTGGAAGGATATACGCTGAAAGGGGCACAATTTTTCTAAAAAATATTTTAAATAGAACAGATATTATCCTTATTAATGAAAAAGAATTAAATTATTTAACTGGTAAGAAATATAACTCACTTGAGGAAAGAGCTAAAGTTCTGGAAGAATATAATATTGATGTGGTAGTAGTTAAAAGAGGAGAAAAAGGCTCCTATATTAAAGATCATGGTGAGAATTATTATATGGAGCCGTTTAATGTTAATTGCAAAGATACAACAGGTGCAGGCGATGCATTTAATGCAGGATTTCTCTATGGATTTATTAAAGGTAAAGACATCCAGAAGTCAGGGGAAATAGGAAATTTTATTGCATCTTGCTGTATACAGGAATCAGGATCAATTAAGGGATTACCAGAAATATCAGAATTAAAATAAATATCATAGGCCAAGGTGTAATAATGGATATAACATTTAAAAAGGACAAGAAAGTGCTTCAAGATGAAGTCATCCGTAAATCAATGGATTTAGAAAGCAATGAATTTAAACCAGAAATTGAAGAATGTAAATTAGAAGGTAAATTCATTACAATCTCTCCAGAGTGTATAAGATGTAATTTATGTGCTGAAGAATGTCCAGTAAGTGCTATTTCAGAAGCAAAAACAAATAAACCCGCTAAAATACTTGAAAACTGCGTAAAATGTGAAATATGTGCTCAAACGTGTCCTGTTAAACGTGTTTATGTCACTGAAAGTACATCTTATGTAAATGAGGAAGATGTTAAGTACCATCTTAGAGAACTGAAGATTCCTCATAGAATGCTGAGGATGAAAAATATTGAAGTAGATGAATCAAAATGTGATTCATGCATGACATGTGTCAAATTCTGCCCTACCGACGCAATTAAAGTTGAAGAAGGGAAAAAAGCCATAATAGACACCGATGCATGTGTAGGGTGTGGAGCATGTGCCAGTTTATGTCCAGAAGGAGCAATAACACTTGAAAGAGAATTAGGGCCTGTGATCAACACAAAAGAACTTAAAATTGATAGAGAAGCATGTGTTTCCTGTCAGATTTGCGAAGAAAATTGTCCAGTAGAAGCCATTAAACTTGAAGATGATGAAATAGTATTTTTAGAAGATAAATGTATTTTATGTGATGTATGTTCGAGTAAATGTCCTGTAAGTGCATTAAAACTTGAGAGGTTGTCCAATGAAAGTTAAAGAGATAATGGATAAGGAATATATATTTGTAACTCCGGATCAAGACATTGTAGAAGTATCATTAATGATGGAACAGAAGAAAAAGTTCACAACGCCCGTGGTAGACAATGATAAATGTCTTATAGGTTGGATAACATCTCTTGATGTTACTCGAGGATTTAGGGAAGGTCAAAAGAAAGTTTCAGACATCATGCATTCCAAGGATGATATAGTACATGTTCATCAAGATGATCCTGCAAGATTAGCTGTTTTAGAAACTACAAAGCATAAAGTAGTAAGTATACCTGTTTTAGATGATAATGATACAGTTGTTGGAGTTATAAGAACATTTGATATAGTTGAAACTCTATCACGACTATACGAAATCAAAGTCTATAAAATATTTGAAGCAATGGCCAAAGAACTTAAAGGGGTTAGCTGGGACGAACTCATGGAAGCAGCAGCCATAATTACAAGGAGAAGAACAGGTAAGAGAATAAAACCTCAGGAATATGAAAAGAATATCAGGGAATCCACATTTGGAGAAGCAATATGGGCAACAGGTGGTCTTGAAAAATTCTTTGTAGGTTTAATAGCCATTGGTGAACTTGTAATTGCCAGGAAAGTTGCCAGAGCAAGGAAATAACTGAAAAATAAACATTATTTTAATTAAAAATATTTAATTATTTTAAAAAGAAAAAGAAAAGAAAAATTATTTTCTTTTTGGTAGTGCTGATCCTGCAAGAATCATTAAAATAGCCATTACAAGTAGAGCGACAGGAATACCGGTTTCCTGTAGAGCTACTGTTTCTTCGCCAGCAGCAGCAACTTCTTCAAATGGTTCTTCAATTATTTCTTCTCCTCCAGCGGCACCGTCAACTGGTTCTTCATCTCCACCAGCAGCAGATCCTGGATCAAGTCCTGCATCCCAGGTTAGGTCGACTTCCCCTGAGATTAATTCTATAGGTCCAGCCCAGCCAGTGGCATTTGCATCACTGTCTAAACTATCATCAGTTCCCTGATTTTGTAGAGTAAATATCCAGGATGAAATTTCGTTAGGGAGAACAAATTCCAACCAGTAAATACCAGGCACAAGATTTGTGAATATATATTCGCCATTTGCATCGGTAATTGTTGAATATGCAGTTTTTACTAATGGGCCTGTTGCATCACCAGTCCAGAGATTTACAGTTACTCCAGCAACACCTGGTTCGTTAGGATCCTGGATTCCATTCTTATTAATATCGTCCCAGACCTTATTACCAACTGCTGCAAGCTTATAAAGACCAGCATCCCATGAATCATCACATTCTCTCCTGTTTAAACAGATTGGTCCAGCAATGCCAGCAGCATTTGCATCACTGTCTAAACTATCATCAGTTCCCTGATTTTGCGGGCTAAATATCCATTTTACGACAGAATCAGGAGCTATAAATTCTAACCAGTAAATACCAGCTCTTAAATTCTCGAATACATAATTTCCAGTTGCGTTGGTTACTGTTGTATTAATTTTAGTGATTGGATTGAATTGAGTTCCGGTCCATAGGTTTACTGTTACTCCAGCTAATCCTGGTTCGTCTGGATCCTGAATTCCATTTGCATTCAGGTCGTCCCAAACACGATCTCCTAATTTAGCAGTATTGTAATTGCAACATCTATCAGCCCGATTATTATTCCTTGAATTTTCTCTATCAGAATTATCCCATTCCTCTCTTTCGGACTTTTTATTTTCTATTCCTGAATTATCACGTGCTTCATCGCGTTCGGATTTTCCAGAATTTGGATCAACAGTTGTGAGGTCAGTATCACAACATTTTATGGAGCTTAAACCATTATCTTCTAGATCAGACGTGCATTGATCAATTAAGTAGTTATCTGCTAATTCATCGGCTGATACAGATCCACTAATTGCAACTGCAAATAAAAACGTCGTCACAAGAATAGCCAAACTAAATTGCATACGTTTTTTCATATTTTCACCTCCAACACGTTTTGTATGCATTATTAATATTATAGTAATAATAATATTTAATATTAATTATTATTTTATATGTATTACTAATTGATTGGTATATAATCAACCAATAACTAAAAAAATTAAATAAGAAAAAATAATCAATTTCCAAACTATTTATCACTCATTTAAAAATAAATAGGGTGATACAATCTATTTAATGAGCACCAATGTTTTTAAAAGCAGAATATTTAATTAAAACTATTTGATCAGGAAAATATAATGGCAATAACTTAATTATAAAGAAAAAATAATGAAAGATATTAGATTAAATCCATAAATCCAAAAAGTTGAGTTAATATAAATATTGAATAAGGATTTTTATTATTCAATTATAAAATTTTTAGTAATATTTTAAAAAAGCAGGTTTTTAACTATGTGTGGAATTGCAGGAATAATGGGAGAGGACATATCAAAAGCGCTTTATAATATGCTTATTTCTTTAAAACATAGAGGTCCTGATGGTTCAGGTGTCTTTATAAATAATAAATTGATTTATAATAATCTGGATAGTATGAAAATTCCAGAAGGATCCTTTGGAATGGGACATAATTTACTTTCAATTGTTGGGTGTCATGGTTTGCAGCCATTAGTACAGGATAATTTTGTTTTAGTCTGTAATGGAGAAATATATAATTTTGAAGAGCTTAAATATAAGTTTCAGCTTCCATTGAATACAGATTCGGATTGTGAAATTATATTAAGCCTTATTAAGCTATTTTATACAGATTCTCTCTATGATGCTGTAATAAAAACTATTGATTATCTGGATGGAGATTATGCCTTCGCAGTTTATGATGGCAAAAATTTTGCAGCAGTCAGAGACCCTATAGGAGTTAAACCTCTTTATTATGGTAAAGATAATGATTTATTTGCATTTGCTTCAGAACGGAAAGCACTGTGGAACATAGGTATAACTGATGTAAAAACCCTTTCTCCAGATTCAATAATATATAATAAGGAAGTAATGAAAATAAAAAGTAAATTAAATAGAATAATTGATTCTAAATCATCCAATTTACCAAAAGAAATTCTAAAAAAGCAATTAAAAGAAACATTAATTAAATCAGTGAAAAAAAGATGCATAGGCCTTTCTAAAGTTGGAATACTATTTTCAGGAGGTATAGATAGTACTATTCTCGCTAAAATAACTGAAGATATGGGATTAGAAACTACACTTTACAGTGTTGGCCATAGAGATTCAATTGATCTCAAAGTATCAAAAAAAACTGCAAAAACAATGAATATTCCCCTTGAAACTCAAGAAATAGGCATAGAAGATGTTAAAACATATTTGCCTTTAGTTCTGGATGCAATAGAGGAATTTAATATAATGAAAATTGGTGTGGGAATGACAGCATACATTGCAGCCCAAGTGGCACATGAAGATGGTTTAAAAGTTATGCTTTCAGGTCAGGGCGCAGATGAACTTTTCGGAGGATATCATCGCTATTTAAGGTTTTATCAAGAAAAAGGAGAACTTACTCAGGAAGATTTAAAAGAAGATATTTTAAATCTTTACCATGTGAACCTTCAAAGAGATGATGCTGTCACTATGGCCAACGGTATTGAACTTAGAGTTCCTTACCTTGATCTTGATATTATAAATACTGCAATGAATATACCTATGAAATATAAAATAAATGGAAAGGAAGATAATTTAAGAAAGTGCATCTTAAGAGAAATTGGTGCAGAGCTTGGAGTACCAGAAGAAATAGTTAGAAGGCCAAAAAAGGCAGCTCAATATGGTTCTGGAATACATAAGATGCTTAAAACGGTATTAAGGGAAGATAAATATAAAGATATTGGAAATGAATTTAATATATAAATTTTTATTTAATTAAAGGAAGTTTAACATGAAAATTGAAAAAGAAGGAGAAAAAATACTTGAAAAATTCTCAAAAGCACTTGAAGACATTCCTGAACTTGAAGAAACCCATTATATCGTTGATAATGTTAACTTAACACGCCCAGATAGGGGAGAAGATAAAAATCCTGAAAAAATTCTCCGAAATGCAGATGTAGATGAAGATGGAAATATAATAGCTGAAAAAGGAAAATGGGTTAAGTGATTGTAATCGAGGTTATAAAATGAGATTAAATCTTGTTTTAGAGTTATTAGATATTCCGGGACAACTAATAGATGCTTTGGAGCCTATTGGACGGCTCGGAGCAAATATCGTTACAGTAATTCACCAGAGAGATGTTAAAACCGAAAGGGGCACAGTACCAGTTCAAATTACTATTGAAGGTGATAAAGATACCCTTGATAGAGTAATAACAACTTTAGAAAATCGGAATATCCAAATAATGGAAGTTGATGGTGTTCTACGGAAGGAAAAGATAAGAACTATCTTAATTGGAGATATAGTTGATAAAGATGTTAAGGACGCTCTAAACAGGCTTAATGTGTTTGAAGGGGTTAAAGTAGTTGACTTTAATTTAAAAATGTCAGATGATCCAGAAAAATCAGCTTCAAAAATAATCATAGAAGCTGATTATGGTAAAAGAAAGGATATAATGAAAAGAATAAAGGATGTTGGGATATCTAAAGGATTTTTAGTAATTAATGAGGTTTAATTTAAATATCACGCTACTTTTGAACGATATTAATTCATTTTGAATTTTTGAGGAGTTTGGAGGAATATAATGAAATTATGTATTTTAGGATTTGGTGCTGTTGGAAGGGGAGTGGCAAAGGTCATTTCAATGAAAAAAGAGGAAATGAAAGAGAAATATGGATTAGATCTTAAAATTACAGCAGTAACCGATACTTCTGGAGCTGCAATATATGATGAAGGATTAGATCCGAATTTATTACTTAAAATAAAGGAAGATACTGGAAAAATATCAAATTATCCAGAATATGGAATTTCTAAAATTTCTAATATGGAAGTACTCCATAAAGTTGATTTTGATTGCCTTATTGAAGTGACTCCAACAGATATAGAAAATGGAGAACCTGCTAAATCACACATTTTAAAAGCTTTTAATGATAAGAAAGATGTTGTGACATCTAATAAAGGCCCTTTAGCCTTATCCTTTAGGGAATTAGCTGAATCTGCTAAAGAAAATAATGTACAGTTAAAATATGAAGCATCGGTTGGAGGAGCAATGCCTATTTTAAATTTTGCCCATGATACTTTACCAAGCTGTAATATTAAATCTATTTTTGGAATTCTTAACGGTACAACAAATTATATACTTTCCAGAATGGCTAAAGAAGGTTCATCATATGAACAGATTTTGAAAGAATCTCAAGAGATGGGTATAGCTGAAACTAACCCTGCACAGGATGTTGAGGGTACTGATGCTGCATGTAAAGTGGTAATTCTCGCAAATTCAATAATGAACAGAGATGTAACTTTAAAAGATGTAGAAATAGTAGGGATATCAAAAATTACCCAGGAAGCGATTTCACTTGCTAGAAATGAAGGTTATCTAATTAAACTCATAGGTGAAATATCTGAGGATACTCTCGAAGTTTCACCAAGACTTGTAAGAGAAGGATCCCCTTTTGCAGTGGATGGAACTTTGAATGTAGCTACACTGAAAACTGACCTTGCAGAGGATGTTACAGTAGTTGGGAAAGGTGCAGGATCCATTGAAACTGCTTCAGCAATTTTAAGTGATATAATAAGTATTTACAAATCTAAAGAATGATTTTTGGAGATTTTTAAAAATGAAGTATGTTGTAATAATTGGAGATGGAATGGCTGATTATCCATTAAATGAATTAAATAATAAAACTCCTCTTCAAGTATCTGTAATCCCTAATATGGATTATATTGCATCTAATGGCGTTAATGGGTTTTTAAAAACTATTCCTGATGGAATGGAGCCTGGATCTGATGTTGCAAATCTTGCTATAATGGGTTACAACCCAAAAAAATATTATACTGGAAGAGGACCACTGGAAGCGGCAAGTATTGGTGCAAATCTTAAATCTGGAGAAGTAGCCTTTAGGTGCAACTTTATAACTGAAAAAGATGGAAAATTAGCTGATTTTAATGCAAATCATATTTCTACAGAGGAATCAAAAGAGCTGATTAAAGCTTTAAATAATGAACTTGGACATATTGGGACATTTTATTTAGGTGTAAGTTATAGAAACTTATTTGTTATGGAAAATGAAAATGTTGCATCTTTAAAGTCAATGCCGCCTCATGACATTGTTGGTGAGGGAATTGAGGAGAATCTTTTAAGTCCATTTGATAATGATAATGCAGAATTATTAAACAGAATCATGAAGGAATCTCAGGAATTGTTAAAAAATCATCCTGTAAATAAAAAAAGAATTGTTGAGGGAAAAAATCCGGCTAATATGATATGGCTCTGGGGACAGGGACCTAAACCAGAAATGCCACTATTTAAGGAGAAATATGGCTTTACTGGAGCTACAATTACTGGAGTAGATCTTATAAAAGGATTAGGAGTTTATCTTGGTCTTACAAACATTGATGTTCCTGGAGCAACAGGTTATTTTGATACTGACTATGATGCTAAGGCTAAATATGCAATTAACTCATTAGATACTCATGATATCATATTTATTCATGTTGAAGCCCCAGATGAAGCAGGGCATGCTGGAAACATTGAAGAAAAGATTAAAGGAATTGAAAGTATAGATTCGAAAATTGTTGGAAAGCTCTTAGATGAACTTCCACAATTTAATGATTATGCTATATCCATATTGCCTGACCATGCCACTCCCATTAAGGTAAAAACCCATACTGTTGATCCAGTTCCTTATGCAATTTGTTATTCTAATGGATCTAAAGATGAAACCAGTCAATATAACGAATTTTCGGCAAAAAGAGGTTCATTAGGTACAATTGAAGGCTATAACTTTATGAAAAAATTTTTAATGAAATGATTTAACTGTATCCAAAGATTTTATATAAATAGATTACAAACCGATAATGTATTATAATTTTTACTCAATTTGAGTTAATTGTATTAATAATAGTGATTTTATTCAGGAGATGATTCATCTGTCAAAATATATCGTTGTAACCGGGGGAGTTGTAAGTTCAATAGGTAAAGGAATAACCGCAGCATCAATTGGAAGAATACTGCGTTCGTATGGTATTGATGTAACTGCAATAAAAATAGATCCGTACTTAAACTGGGATTCAGGAACATTAAACCCATATCAACATGGAGAAGTTTTTGTAACAGAAGATGGTATGGAGACTGACCTTGATTTAGGTCATTATGAAAGATTTTTAGATACAGAACTATCTGGTGATTCTAATATAACAACAGGAAAAGTATATTCTTCTGTAATTGATAGAGAAAGGAAAGGAGATTATCTTGGAGCATGTGTCCAGATAATTCCCCATATTACCAATGAGATTAAATCAATGATCAGGAATATAGCTGATAAAAGCGAAGCTGATGTTGTCCTTGTTGAAATAGGTGGAACTGTAGGGGATATTGAATCTCAGCCATTTTTAGAAGCAGTTAGGCAACTACGTAACGAAGAAGGTCATGATAATGTAATGTTTGTTCATGTAACCTATGTTCCTTATCTAAAGGCTGCTGGAGAATTTAAAACAAAGCCAACACAGCACAGTACTAAAGAGCTAAGAAGCACTGGTTTAAACCCAGATATGATAATTTGCAGATCTGAACTCCCTATAGATGCTCATTTAAAGCAGAAAATAGCTCATTTTTGTGATGTTGAACGTAATGCAGTTATAAATTGTCCCGATGTGCATTCAATCTATGAAGTTCCTCTAATTCTTAATGAAGAGAATGTGGGGGAATATGTGCTTAAAAGAATAGGTTTGGAAGGTAATCATCCTGATTTAAGTCACTGGAGTGAAATAGTAGATTCTCTTAAAATAAAAGAACCAGAAGTAAACATTGGAGTCATTGGAAAATATGTAGAGCTTGAAGATGCATATATAAGTATAAGAGAGGCACTAAAGCATGCAGCCGCAGAATCAGGCGTTAAAGTCCATATTGAATGGATCAGTGCCGAAGATTCTATAGATATTGAAAAACTCGATGGACTCAATGCATTGTTAATACCTGGAGGATTTGGTGAGAGAGGTATCTCAGGAAAACTGGATGCTGTTAGATATTCTATTGACCATAATGTTCCATTATTCGGGATTTGTCTGGGAATGCAGGCCATGGTAATTGAATTCGCCAGAATGCATGGTTTTGAAGATGCAAATAGTACAGAATTTGACCCTGATACAAAGAATCCAGTTATAGACATTATGCCTGAACAGATAAAGGTTGAATACATGGGCGGATCAATGAGACTTGGTTCTTATCCGTGCAGTATTAAAAAAGAAACATTAGCATATGCTGCTTACGAGAAAAAGTCCGTGGATGAACGGCACAGACACAGATTTGAATTCAACAATGATTTCCGCGAAATTCTTCAGGAAAAGGGTTTAATAATTTCAGGTATATCACCAAATTATTTACTTGTTGAAATGATAGAGCTTAAGGACCATCCATGGTTTTTAGGGTGCCAGTTCCATCCAGAATTTAAATCAAGACCTAATAACGCACATCCTATCTTTGTATCCTTTATGAAAGCAGCATTTGATAATAAAAAGAGCAAAGAAGAATAAATCATAAAAAATTCCAAGTGATGACATGTTTACAAATATTCCCCTAATTTCTGCAATGATAGCAGTTATAGCATGTATTTATGCTTCTTATTCTGATCTGAAATCTGGAATTATACCCAACAAGCTAACATTACCCTTGATTGGAGTTGGAATAGCTTTAAATGCTTTTTATGCATTTTTAATTAATGACGTAATGTATATAGTAATTGCTATTATTTTTACAGCTTTAATTTATGTTATAAGCTATATTTTATGGAGATTTGGCGCATGGGCTGGCGGAGATGCAAAATTATTCACGGCATTAGCAGCTTTATTACCTTTCCAGCCATTTATTGTAAATTACACTTTATTTAACATGAATTTCCCAGTTACTTCAGCATATGGGTTCCCTATAACGTTGATATTTAATAGTATAATCTCATTACTCCCCTTTCTCCTGATTTATGTTCTGTTTATAATTCTAAGTTCAAAAAAATATCTTATCGACGAATTAATAGAACCTATTAAGGATTATAAGAAAAACTTTGTATTAACCTTGTCCATAACTGGGGCAGCAACTCTGGCCATATTAATCGCCCCATTTCTGCCATACAAGTTGATAATTTTTGTTATAATAATGATCTTTCTTTTCTCCTTCATTATTTCCAGGCTTCCAAAGGCAGTTAAGGCAGTGGTTATAACTGTTTTGACAATATATGCTTTATATACTGGCTTCCAATTAACTTTAGTCAGTATAGCTACTCTTTTTGTTACAATGACCATTATAAAGCTCATTATAAAAATCATGACGTCAATAACCAAAAAAGCACTTCAGGATAACTACAAAGTAGAAGATCTAAAAGAAGGAATGATCACGTCTTATAAGATGTATGAAAGTGATGATAAAATAATATTTGATAATAAAGGCATCATGGAGAAGATTAGGGAATCAGCAAAAAAAGGAGATTTATATGGCTTAATGAAGCCTGAAGGCAAGCTTTTAATAGGTACCATGGCTGCAGGATTATCTGAAGATGATATTAATCTTTTAAAGAAACTTGTTGCTGAAAACAAAATTGAGAATAATATTAAGATCAAAAGAGGTATCCAATTTGCCCCCGCAATTTTAATTGGGCTGTTATTATCTCTTTTTATTGGAGATCTGGTTTTAATTTTGCAGAAGGCAATTTACTGGATTTATTATTTAAGATAATTCCATAATAAAATGATAATATTTTGAATAATGATTTTTGTGAATAAATTATGATTCAGTAAATAATACCGAATATTTATATAACCCAAAACATAAAAAAATAAACTAATGATATTAATTGATAATAAAGGGCAGGTTTCTGCAGAATATTTGCTATTGTTTGTAGTAATTCTTTTAATATTAAGTGCAGTTACAATACCTCTTGTTTCAGATTCCATAGATGCAAGTAACGATGTTTCATGGGCTTCAGATGCGAGAAGTGCAGTTAATAGTATTGCCAGTGCAGTAGATATCGTTTATTCAAATGGTCCTGGTGCAAAAAGGACATTAAATGTTTATATTCCTGAAACTATGAATTTTAAAACTGATTCAAAAACAATCAGTCTTTCAGTGGTATTATCAGATGGCACAACAAAACAGGTGAATGCTACAACTCAGTATCCTATGAGTACAAATGATATAGACTTAAATAAAGGATGGCGCAACGTTACAGTAAAATGGAACAATGGCGAAAGCAGTATACAAGTAACAGTATAATCATTGGGGAATACAATGAACATCTTTACTAAGATAGGTGAATTAGTTTTAAGAATATTTGATATTGTTGGAATGCTAATTTTAGCTATTCCTAAAATTCCGGGTAGATTAAAGAGTATTGATACTGGTAATATTAAAAAAAGAGTTGATTCTGATGCTTTTAGAGATAATATCTCAAAAATAAAAGATGATGTTAATTTTGATGAGAAAATATCTAAGATATCTAAAAGTGTAAAAAAAGATGAAAATGATAATTTAAGTAATTCAGAAGAAATTAATCAGTATAATGTCAAAAGATCGACTCAATTTACACCAGAAGAAAAAGAAAGAACCATTTTATACCTGCAAATAATGTCAGGAGCATTTTTAGTTATTTCAATCCTCTACATATTCACTTATCTGTCCTTTACGTTTTATTGCATTTTGGGAATACTGATCATTGCTTATTTCTTATATTTACTATTTGGTAAGGTAAAAGTGATGTACAGTGAAGATTTCAATGCCTACAGGGATTTTTTTTTAATGTACATCTTAGCAGGATTGATATTAGTATTAATCAGTTACAATGAAAGCATTGTAAATGCATTTTCATTTTCATTCCTGCCTTCTGCTTCAATATTAATTTTTGCTTTAATTTTAGTTGCAGCTATATTTTTGATATTTAGAATAAGATATCACCGCAATTACACTTATGGGACAGTAATTGAGGCAGGAGAAAAAACTGCATATGTAAAGGTTGATTATGATATCCGTTCCAATGTAAAACCTGATATATACCTTGTTGAAAATAATGTTGCTGCTGTAACAGAAAATTTAGTAAAGCTCAAAGTAGATGAAAAATTATTTAATGCTGGTGGAAACAAGCCCGTGTACATAATTAAAGCCGTTGAAAAATAATTTTTGTTGTAGACACAATGAATTTAATTTTAAATTAATATAATTAGCTAATAACTATAATATTTCTTAATTAGGACTATTTTTTCATCGAGTAAGTATATATATTGGTAATAACTATAATATATTATATATAAGATAGTTATATCGATATAAAAACTTAAAAAAATGTATTAAGTTGGTAGCATGGATAACAATGGACAATTAAGTGCAGAACTTTTGTTTGCAACTTTAATACTGATTATAATTGTTGGATCTTTAATGAACATAGTTTCAAGCGGTATTGGAACAGCAGATAATGCAGAAATTTCTAAAGCTAAAGTTTTAGCTGATACTATTTCAAGAACTATTAATTCAGTTTATTCTAATGGTAAGGGCCAGTATGAAGTCTTAGAACTTCCTGACGATTTTAATTATACAGTAACAATCAATAATAAAGAGGTAAACGTATTATATGAAAATAAGACTCTTACATCTTCTATAATACCAAAAAACCATATTAAATCCGTTCCAATAACAATGAATCCTGGAGAAAACTATACTGTTACTAACGATAACGGTAATATTACAATAATAGGAAGTTGAATAACTCATGCCAAACGATTCCAGAGGTCAAATATCAGCCGAATTTGTATTGATGATTGGCTTAATTGTGGTTTTAGTTATTGCTGTAGCCCAGTACATCGGGCCCAACCTGGAAGAAAATGAGGTAATGAGTGCAGCAAAAATAGCCTGTATAAACGCTTCCAATGATATTGCATACACCACTGGGAACGTTATCAGATTTAACAATATGACATTAAATAATGGAACAATTACAGTAAGTGTTTATAGCAAAATAGCTTTAAATGCTACTAATATTAATTATATGCAGAATAAAATCTTAAATAACATTGCTCAAACATTAGGTACTAATATAGCCAATAATACAGTTAAAGGAAGATATTCATATAGTGTTAATGTTATTAATGTTACCTGATTAAATAGATGGTGAATCTATGGATGAAAAAGGATTTATATTTTCAATGGACGCCGCATTGATGTTAATTCCTATATTTATTATAGCGGCAACTGTAGCTAATGTTAGCATGGATGTTCCCCATGAATCTCCTTATTACAGTGCGCAGGATGCACTGGATACTATTTACTATTCAGACGTAAACGGAACAATATTTAAAGGAATATCCAATGGGACCACATCTGATGCACAGAAAGTTGCTGGAGTGGTATTAAAATCATTTAAAACTCCATATGTATTAAATTATACTATTAATAACGGTCCAGAAAGCACCCTTAATAAATCGAGTGAAGTTATAAAACCAGATGGTATAGTTTCAATAGCAAAGAGACAAAACGGGAATATTACTTTAATATTGTATATGGGACGATAAAAATGTTTGGAAAAGATGAAAAAGGATATGTAATGTCTGGATTAGGGTTTCTTCTTCTGATCCCAGTTATGATTTTTATACCTCTTGCATTATCTGTTGAAGAACAGAGTACAGATATCCCCAATACGTATGTTAAGTCAGATACCGTGTTCCAAACACTTAAAAACACTTTAAATGATATTAGCGATAGAACAAATGATTATAAGAATAAAATAAACAAAAAAACATATGATAATCCTGCTACTTTTGCTTCTGATATTTATTCACTTTATAATGATACTAAAAAAGATAATTATGAGAGTTCATTTGTTGGAACTGTTGATTCATATTCAGTTTCTCCAAATTTAACTTCATCCCTATCTATAGGTAATGAAACTGGTGTTATACCACTTAAAAATGGTATTGAGATTAAATATTTCTATATTAACCAAACAACTATTAATGGAAAATCAGTTTATGAGTATAACTTGAATATAACTGCTAACATGATTATCAACATTAAAAAATCTAATTCAGGAAATAATCAAAACTTTTACACTGCATTTACTCCAGTTGTATTTTATTTGAATAGTGCTGTAACCAATCCCAATACATTTTTCACAGAAAGTTTAGCAAATGATTTAAAAAAGTATGGTATGATATATGGATGTTAATATGAGGCAATAAAATGGATAATAAAGGTTTTGTATTTACTATTGATTTACTATTGGCCATGGTAATAGTAACAGTAGCTATTGGGATGGCCGTAGGTCAGTTAGAATCTCTAAATTATGAAATGCAAGATTTCACTGCACGTCAGAGTTTAGAAAAGACAGTAACTGATGCTGCTGACTATATAGTAAAAACACCAGGAGATCCATATAATTGGAACGAACAAGGAACAACCGATAATTCGCTTCCAGGATTGGCTTATATGTCAAATATAGGACCTAACAATAATTATCTAAACCCTAAAAAAGTATCAAAGCTAAATACAATACCAAAATTACTCTTTAACCTTGTAAATACTAATAATTATAATTTACTTATAACCAGGGCAGATAATGGTAGTAATATTCTTGATATTTCCAGTGTGAATCCTACAACACCCCTATCAAACGCTAAAGAAGTTGCTGTAGCTAATAGAACTGTTGTAATACAATCAAATCTAACAGCATTGAGTATGAATGATTTAATGCACATAAACCCTGCACATCCAGGCATAGATAATGGTTATATCTGGTATAATAAAGGTGGTGATGGTGTTTATGTTGGACCTGGAAATGTAACCACAGCAGCCAACAACAATTCAAGTTTTTATATTAGCAGGGAAAATCTGAATGACTATGATTTTTACATTTATATTGATGAGAACTATCTCAAGCCAGGTGGACATGGATCACCAGTAAATGTCTTAAAGTATGGTTTTACAGACGGTGATGCTGTAGTAAACGGTACTTATGGAGGTTTTGATGATAAGGAGAGGGATATGGCAATTACCAATGAATTAAAAGAGGTATATCATTCAGGAGGATGGCAAAACTTACCAGATACTCGTACTAGTAGCCTTTGTTTGGTAAATGACGATATAAGGGCAGCTTTAGATCACTACAATGATCCTGAAGGAGATCTAAAATTCTGGGTAAGTGTAAAATCTAATCCAGACGCGGTTCTTTCATTATCAATAATCCAGGTTTATAAAGGTCAAGCCCCATTTCAGAGGATACCTGCAAAACTCGTTCTTACAATTTGGGAGTAATCCGGTTAGAATTATGTAATATTCTTTATTTTTGAGATTAAATCCCTTAACTTTGAAAATTAGCATGAAATTAACCTAATATTTTTATTGTTTTATTTTTAACATTTTATTAGGGATAATCACTAAATTTATGATATAATTATATAATCACAGGAATATTAACAAAAATTTTTAATTATAATCATGATTAAAGGTTTACTTATCATAAAAATCTCATAAATTAAAATAAAACTCTTTTAAAATCATTAAAATGCTGTATTTTTAATTTCAATCTACCAAATACGTAATTCTTTAAAAGTAATACATAGAAAGAGATATATTCAATTTCAACAATACTGTAATCAACAATTAAAAGGAATTAGAACATGGATACCCTCACCGTAATAATAATGATAGCTCTGTTTATTTTATTGATGGCATTTGTATTTTCAACTGCCTTATTAACCCCAATAATAGGAAAAAGAAACCTTTTCGTTGTACTCAGTCTTGGATTCGTGGTAGGAATCGTTGGAGGGGCTTTTTTTATATCTCCAATTTTTGATGATTTGCCAGTTCTGGCTTCTTCCTTTTATAAATCAACCTCTGATGATCTTGAAATCTTAAATTTGAATGTTTCCACAAATATTGATATCAATCAATTTATAGAAAAAACAAAAAATATTGAAGGGGTTAAAAGCGTTGAGGTAAGTGGAATAACAGTTAAAACAAGCCAGTTTTCGCCCAAATGGAAAAGTATTCTTAAAAGCAGAATACTTGCATCAAATAAAGATATTAAATCGGTTAATGTAATTTCCAATGATACTTTAAACATCGGAATAACACCATCTAACCCTCAGGAAGTTATAAAAAAACTTGAGGATTGGTTAATGCTGGTTGGAGCCATTGATGTTAAATACAGTAATGTTCATCTAGTTTTAAAGGTTGAGACCTCTAATATGAATTCAATAATTAATGAAGTTTCAAAGGAAGCTGTAGTTACAAGTATTGAAGGGCCTACACAGGATAAAATAAATTCACTTAAAGCTATGCTCCCTGATAGAAACAATTTAATTATTCTCTGTGGTTTTATTGGAGTTTTAGTAGGTTTATTAGGATTATTTATTGATTCTATCCTTGGTATTCTGGGAAATATCAAAGAAAAGATGATAAAAAAAGAGTCATAAGGAATATGCACAATGAGAGCAGCAATTCTTTTTTCAGGAGGTAAAGATAGTACTATGGCTCTATATAAAGCTTTAAAAAAAGGATATGATGTTGAGTACCTTGTTTCTATTATTTCTGATAATCCTGATTCTTACATGTTCCATGTGGCCAATATCCACATCACTGATCTTTCAGCCAGAGCAGCGGGAATTCCACTAATTAAAAAAGTTACAAAGGGCATTAAAGAGGAAGAATTAGAAGATTTAACCAGTATTCTGAAAGAATTAAAAGAATCTGGTGTTGAGGCAATATTTTCTGGAGCTCTGTATTCTGAGTATCAAAAATCCAGAATAGATCAAATATGCGTCAATCTCGGGCTTGAATCCCATGTCCCTCTCTGGCATAGGAATGCAGAGGAGTATATGAAGGAGATAATTGAACTTGGTTTTGAAGTTATAATAACAAGCGTCTCAGCAGAGGGTCTGGATAAATCCTGGCTGGGTAGAGTTTTAGATATGGATCTTCTTAATGAATTAATTAAATTAAATGACAAATATGGTATTAATCTTGCTTTTGAAGGTGGTGAAGCTGAAACTCTTGTATTAAATTGTCCTGTATTCAACAAAAGAATTAAGATAAATGAATCAGAAAAAATCTGGGACCGTGATCATGGCTATTTTTTAATTAAAGATGCATCACTTGAGAATAAATAAAATTCCATTTTAATTTGTAAATAATCATTTTATTTCTGGTGCAATCCAGTCAATAAATTTTAAAGGATCATCAGTTTTAATTTCTACATAAATTTCTCCCAGTGGAGATAGACTATTACCTGCAAAATTTGGGATTCCTACCAATGCCGCCTGTTTACTTAGATTGAAGCTTATTTTATTTTCATGAATTCCTTTCATCATCATTTTGCGTGCAGCTCCCCTGATTTTTCTTTCTCTTAATTCTTTTTTGAAATTGGAAATTGAATCTTTTTCTCCATGGATACAGACATAATCATCGCCTATCTCAATATCATCGTAATCAAATAGATTAGAAAGTGTTTTTATGACTTTATCCATGTCTTCTGTAGGATTAACATTTGCTTTAGCATATATTTTACATTTCATTTTAAATACTCCAGAGTTATATTAATATCAGAGGTATTATGGTTTTCTGGATTTAGAAGAGGTCTTTTTTTCCATTTCATTTCTTAAGGTGTTTCTTATGGCGTTTTTAAATTTCCATATTGGCCCTTCATTTACAACCATGTAATTAGAAGTTGCTATAACATCTCCTATTCCAAAATTAAGTTCCCTTTTATCTCTTTTATTGAACTCATGAAAATTGGGAGAATCATCAGATCTTTTACGCTTTTTTAAGCGCATAAAGCGAGTTTTTGGGCTTGAATGAACAGCGATTACCTTAAAGTATCTAAAATTTTTCCTGAATATTTTAACTTCTGCAGGGCTTCTTATTCCTTCGATAATGTAATTATTGGGATTATTTACTAATTTTTTATTTGATTCTTTTATTATTTCCACACAGCGTTCTGCTACAACATATTTTCCATATTCTTCACGTAAATTAATGGCAGTTTCTCCAATATCAGCATTTCTTTTTAATGCTTCATCCCGTATAATGTCACCCATTCTTATAATATTAAAGTCCATATTTTTTGCAATCCTTGCTACAACGCTTTTACCTGAACCTGGTAGTCCTGTTACTCCAATAACTCGCATAATTTCACTCTTGATTAAAATTTGATTTACAGTTGTTAAAATTATTCATTATATCATTAAGATTTTTAAGCCTCAAATTTTTCAATTGAACTTAAAATTGTTTTCAGTGATTCTTTAAGATTATCATTATTATTAAAATCATCAATTAAATTTTTAAGGGTTTTTTTATCAAATTTCTTAAGCTCTTCCGCCTTCTTAATTAAAGCAGGAATTACTCTAATTATATTATCAACTATGGTAATAGAAGCGGTTTTAGATGTTCTTGAAAGGGGATTTAAATCAATAGCAATAACAAATTTACCATTTGCAACAAGTGCTTCAGTCCTATCTCCATCTTCCAGTGGAACAAGTACTACATCGGCATTCAACATACCTTCTTTACTCACTTTTCCACGAGGACTGTTGAGTCCATTAATATGTTCAAGAGCATCCTCTTCAGTACCTAAAATTTCTTCTGCACCCGCTTTCTTTAAAACTTTAAAAATTGCATTTACCCTTTGAGATGTTCTGTAAAAAAGATTAATTTCGATTTTTGCATCTAAAACGTGGGCCAATTTAACGATATCTTCAGAAACAAGAGCTGCAGCATTACCATTAACAGATATAACAGGATTATTAGCGAGTATTAATGCAGCACATCCAGCTTTGATTGCTCTTTCTGCTGTTTTGGTGGTTTTTTCTCCAATTAAATAATCGAAAGCTTCTCCTCTGCCATGGGCTATTAATCCTGCATCTGCTAAAATCCCTGCGTTATATGCATTTACCATTTTTTCTCTGGAAATAAGTGATTCGTATCTTGGGTGATCATTAGAAATCATGTTAATAATTTATAAATATTCAAATATATATGTATAAAAACGTATAGAAAATTTTAATGTACTTTGCAAGGGATTTTTTTACCTTTAAATATTAAATTGAAGGGATAAAAATGAAAGAAAAAATTGAAATAAACAAATCAGATGACTTTAATGAACCTTACAGAAAAAAAGAAATACAAAAGCCTAAAAGAAGCAAAACAAGGTATGCTGGCATATATTTAGGTATTATTCTTGTTATTGCTGGTTTAATCTGGTATGCTGCAAATCTCGGAATTATACCAATGGAGTTTATAGTTGAACAGGCGGGACCAATTTTAATTGTTATACTGGGAATACTTATTTTAATCAAATCGCTTTAGATATGGAGATTAATAAAAAAAAATTGATTTGTAGTTATTTAAATAAAAAACAAAAAAGCTAAATTGAGGTTATTTTATGAGTGATTTACTGAAAGAACTGTCTAATGCTCCAGGAGTATCTGGTTTTGAAGGAAATATCCGTGAAATTATGACAGGAGAATTAGAAGGCCATGTGGATGAGATAGAAACAGATAGTCTTGGAAATGTGATTGCGACAAAAAATGGAAAGAAAAATGGTAAAAGAATAATGCTTGCAGCCCATATGGATGAAATAGGGCTAATGGTAAGACACATTGATAAAGAAGGATTTGTTAAATTTACCAAAATCGGGGGAATAAATGATCAGATGCTTTTAAACCAGGAAGTCTACATTCATTCTGATAATGGGAGAATTCTAGGAGTTATAGGGGCTAAACCTCCCCATAGGATGAAAGCAGCCGAAAGAAAGAAGGTAATTGAATATGAAAATATGTTCATAGATATTGGGGCTTCCAGTAAGGAAGAAGCAGAAAAAGAGATTAATATAGGAGATCCTATTACAATTAAGCATGAATTTTCCCAGCTAAAAGGTTCTATTGTAACTGGAAAAGCATTTGACAATAGAATTGGTTGTTATGTTCTTATTGAAACATTGAAAAGAGTAAAAAGTGATTCAACTATTTATGGAGTAGGAACAGTCCAGGAAGAGGTTGGACTTAAAGGAGCCAAAACTTCTGCATTTAAGATAAATCCAGATATGGCAATAGCTTTAGATGTCACCATAGCAGGAGATCATCCTGGAATTAAAGAAGAAGAAGCACCTGCTAAAATTAACGAAGGACCTGCAATTATTTTAACTGATGCAAGTGGGAGGGGATTAATTACGCACCCAATAGTTAAAAAACTAATTATTGATACTGCTGATGAAGAAGGAATCCCTTATCAACTGGAAGTGAGTGAAGGGGGTACTACCGATGCAACTGCAATCCACCTAACCAGAGAAGGAATTCCTACTGGTGTTTTATCCGTTCCAACAAGGTATATTCATACACCAGTTGAGGTTGTTAGCCTTGATGATGTTGAAAACACCATAAAATTACTTGTGGCTGTGCTGGAAAAAGCTTAAATTTCTATTATATTTTCTTAACTTAAAAACTTCTAATTTACTTTATTTTTGGAATCCTGATATTATATTGATTCCATTTGAGTCTATTTCATAGGTCATAAATTGAGTAGGTGTCCTGGTACTCCTCATTTTTACAATATCCATTACTCTTTCTCTTCTACCAGTATATGGATTTTCGCGTTTCATGAGTTTTATAGCACCATAGACAGAAAATAATGCAAGCTCATTAAATTCATTGGAAGTAGCGCTGTCTATTATGACAAGGGAAGTAATATTTTTCTGTTTTAACTCGTATACAAGATGATCGAAACGGTCTCTAAATTCATAGGGTGTTAATTTTGCAGTATAACTGCCCAGACTGTCAATTACTACCACATCTGTATCATCAGGGATGTTCTGTAATATTTTTGAGAAATTACCCTTCATTGTGTCGATATCTATACTTAATTCTGCTTCTATTAACCTTGCTCTGATTCCTGCAAGCTCTACGAATCTTATAAGGCCTTTCTCCATATATTCATCAAGATCCCAGTTAAATGATTCGGCCTGTGTATGGAGATCATCAGCATCTTCTTCAGTAGTCACATAAACAGTATTAAGGCCTTGTTTACAGCTATTTAATGCAAAATGAAGTCCAAATATAGTTTTTCCAGATCCAGCATCCCCTGTTAGTAACATACATCTATTTGTACGAAATCCACCTGTTATTTCATCAATAACTGTTATTCCTGTTTTTATTCTTTTCAATATCATTACTCCTTTAGATTATTTTAGGTTCCAATTAAAATATTAATTATCTGATATTAAAAATTCAAATCCACATGTATTTCCTCCATCAGCCATACATGATATTTGTTCTACATTACCATTAACAGGTATCCATGTAAAACTACGTATAACTATTATTCTACAGATAAGACAAAACATGGGACTATTTTCAGTATCTGCTTCCCAGGGACAATTTAGAAATCTAAGATAATTTTTATCATCTTTGGAAAAGGTTTCTGTTTCAATACCCAGATTTGACAGAAATTCAGATATCCAGCCTATATAAAGTTTGAATATTTCATTATCGTCTAAATTAGGATGATTTCCAAGATGTTCATCAAATTTCGGCCTTATATTTCTTTCTAATCGATCACCAAAGCTTTTTGCTATATTATTCCTTATTTGAGGGGGTATGTTTGATGCAAATACAGGTACCGCGCTTAATAGAAAACTGAAGAGTTCACTTCTTGCACTTTCTTTAAGAAGTTGTTCCCTTTCTTTTTCAGCTTTTCTACGTTCACGAATATCCTGAAATACAAGTACTACCCCATTAATATTTCCTTTTTCATCGATAATTGGCGAACATGTATCATTAACCGGTATTTTTAATCCTTGCCTGGTAATCAGCAAAGACCGATCCAATTGATAGGTTGAACTATTTTCTTGAAGTAAATTGTTAATTTCAATGGGAGAACCGGTTTCTTCATTAATTATTTTAAAAACATTTTTTAATGGTTTCCCTAAAGACTCTTCCAGGGTCCATCCTGTAATTTTTTGAGCAACAGGATTCATGAAAGTAATATTTCCATTTTTATCCCCAGTAATTACGGCTTCACCAATACTTTCCAGTGTTGTGTACAACCATTTCTCATTTTCCTTCAACTTGCTTTCCATAATATGTTTATAGAGAGCTACTTCAATTGCACTGTGTAATTCCTGGTCTTCGAAGGGTTTGATAATATAACCAAATGGACCTGTAATTTTTGCTCGTTTCAATGTCTTATCATCAGAATAAGCGGTTAAATAAACAATTGGAATGTCAAAACGGTCTTTAATTATTTGAGCAGCATCTATACCATCCATTTCTCCTTTTAAAACAATATCCATTAATATCAGATCTGGACTGGTTTCACCTGCTTTTTCTACCGCTTCTTCCCCAGAAGATGCTATTTCTGACACTTCATAATCGAGACTTTCAAGCCTGTGCTTAATATCCATTGCCACAATACTTTCATCCTCAACAACGAGTATTCTAACTGATGACATACTGTTAGTAGATATAATGCTTTTTATATATTAATATGATCTTTATTTTTCCAAAAGATGTCCTTTTGAGCATTATATTAAATATTATTTTTATTTATGCATATGTTCATAGATCGTAATTGCAAGTTCCCTATTGATTCCGCTAACACTGGTTAATTCATCGATATTTGCTTTTTTAATACTTTCAACATCTCCAAAATGCTTCAGTAACCTTATTTTCCGTTTTTCACCAATTCCTTTAATTTCATCAAGTATAGAACGTTTTATTTCCTTTGATCTGAGTTTTTTATGATGTTTAACTGCAAATCTATGGGCTTCATCCCTTATTCTCTGGAGAAGATATAGAGCTTCTGAATTCGGTGGTAAAATAATTGGACTTGATACCTTCTGGATAAAAACGTGTTCAAACTCCTTGGCAAGCCCAATAACTGGTATATCATCTAATCCAAGAGAATTTAAAACATCTAAAGCCACGTTTAGCTGTCCTTTTCCACCATCCACCAGAATTAGATCAGGCTTTTTATCCATGTCATCTGGCGATATTTTACTGTATTTGCGAGTCAAAACTTCCCTCATCATTGCATAATCATCTGGGCCTTCTATTTTAATGTTAAATCTTCTATATTTGCTTTTTTTAGGAACGCCATCTTCAAAGACAACCATGGATCCAACAGGGTGCTTACCACTTATATTTGAGATATCAAAGGCTTCAATACCCCGGGGTATCCTGGGAATGTTAAGATACTTTTTTAGATCAACTAAAGCTCCCCTAACTTCTCGTTCATGATTTTTAATGATTTCCGCGTTTTTAGCCACCATTTGTACTAAACGAGTCTCTGAAGCATTATCTGGAATTCTTAACATGATTTCGGCACCTCTATTTTCAGATAACCACTCCTGAATTAAATCTTTATCATCGGGTTTATATTGAATAATGATCTCAGAGGGAACATGCCTTGGACTCATATAAAACTGTTTTAAAAATGCAGAGAGTATTTTATTGGGAAGCGTTCCATCAGTACCACTCATGAGATAATCGTCCTTACCAATGATCTTTCCCTCTCTAATTGAAAATACAACTACGCTGGCAATTTTTTCATCATAGGAACAGGCCATCACATCCTGTTCAAGACCTCTATCAAATTCTATTTTCTGTTTTTCAAGTATATTATCTACAGATTGGATCTGATCCCTTAATACAGCAGCCTTTTCGAATTCATGGTTTTCTGCAGCTTCAATCATCATCTGATTTAACATTTCAATGATCTGATTGTATTTACCTTCAAAAAATAAATTTATTTTTTCTACAATTTCGTTATATGATTTTTCAGTGATTTTACCGCTGCATGGGGCGCTGCAAAGATGTATCTGGTAGTTAAGACATGGCCCATCCATTTTTCTGCAGGTTCTTATTTTAAATAATGCTTTAAGCGATTTAACAATCCCTCTAACTGAACCAGTATCGGTAAATGGACCATAATAATATGCTCCATCATCCCTTACATTTCTTGTTATTAAAACTCGAGGATAATTTTCATTGGTTATTTTGATGTAGGGATATCGCTTATCATCCTTTAATCGAATGTTATACTTGGGTTTGTACTTTTTAATAAGATTGGACTCTAAAATAAGGGCTTCTTTTTCAGTATCGGTAATTATATATTCCAAACTGTGAAAATGGCTCATCAGTAACTTTGTTTTTAAAGGTTGTTCTGATTTTGAAAAATATGATTTAACCCTTTTAATCAGTGATTTAGCTTTTCCAACATACAAAACAACGTCTTCTATGTTCCTCATTATGTAAATACCAGGTTTATTGGGTAAATTTTTTGGATCACTGCAACGATTTGACATTTAATCGCCTCTTGTATTATTGCTGAATCGAATTATGTTATAAATGATATTATGATTTAAAGGAATAATAGATGTTATAAGTTAAAACAGCAAATTTAAGGAACTATTTCATCTCTTGTTTCAGGATATGCTACATTAGGTCTTTTTGAAATGAAAGAATTTTCAATATCTTCATGCATTTTAATGGCAAGGTCCACTGGTATGCCTATTGCCATATATTCTGGAGGAAACCAGACATTTCCAGTAGGATCGACAGGACCTACAAAAGCCGTATCTTTGGGAGTTTTTTCGGCGAGTCCTGCAGGATAGGTAATAAATGTTGAACATGCAGGTCCAAAAGGCATATTAATTGCATTAAATGGGTTTTCAGTTCTAAAATGTATTAAACTTGCTAAATTTCTTATCTGTTCACCTTTACCAAAGCAAAGGAAGGACCGGGCATTTGCATTATCTTTAAAGTCTTCACATTTTTGAATGATGAGGTATTTTTTAATTTTTTTTATCTCACCGAGTGATTCTATAAATTTTTCAACAAGTTCAGGACTTGCTTTAAGGTATTCTGCATCTCCACCGCTGAATTTTTCATTTCCAGTTGATACAAAGTATTTTATATATTTAAGTGGTTTTGTATACCCTAAATAGGTCATTGCACCAGGACAACATCCTTTAAATGTTTCTTTGCTTATGTACAGTGGATGCATTTTATTTTTTATAGAAATCTCTGTTACTGCTTTGGCTATACATCTGTCAATAGAACACATTGGTTCTGCATTTTCAGGCAAATTATCAGACCCATATATAATTAAAGGGCTTATATTGAGATTTCCGGCATTTTTAAGACTTTCTCCAATTTCTTTAACATTTAAATTTAAAATTTTTACCACCTCAAAATTTTAAAAAAATTTTGTGGTTAGGAAAACAAAGCTTGCAAAAATCAAAGATTTTTGCGCATGAGAAACAAAGTTTCTCTGCCCCGAAAACAGAGTTTTCGAGGGCTCCAAACACTTCGTGTTTGAGAGTTTTCCTCAACCTTCTTCGTCATACCATTATTTATTTATATTACCTTTACCAATATAAACTAAATTATTTTTATAAATTTGATGCAAGAAAATGGAAATAAAAACATCAACATTAAATAGATTACTTTTCAAATGCTCTTACTTAAAAACTATTAATAATCATGATAATTTTAAATTAGTGAAAATCTTTTCAAAATGAGGATTAAAAATGAATAATTTTGAACTTGTATCCAGTTATAAACCATTAGGAGACCAACCAAAAGCCATTAATTCCATTGTAAATGGAATTAATAAAGGTTTAAATCATCAGACGCTCCTTGGAGTTACTGGATCAGGAAAAACATTTACCATGGCTAATGTAATTAAAGAGATTCAAAAACCAACATTAGTCATATCTCACAATAAAACACTTGCTGCACAGCTTTATGAAGAATTTAAAGAATTCTTCCCCAATAATGCTGTTGAGTACTTCGTCAGTTACTATGATTATTATCAGCCTGAAGCATATATTCCACACACAGATACCTATATAGACAAAGAAGCAAGCATAAATGATGAAATAGACCAGATGAGACATTCAGCAACTCAGTCTCTGCTTTCAAGAGATGATGTAATAGTCGTTTCAAGTGTTTCATGCATATATGGTATTGGATCTCCTGAAGATTACGGAGATCATCTCTTACACATGAGAATTGGAGAAACACATGAAAGAGAAAAAATATTATCCAAATTGATCCATATTCAATATGAGAGGAATGATATAGACTTTACAAGAGGTAAATTCAGAGTAAGGGGAGATGTAATAGAAGTATTTCCTGTCCACGGTTCATTTCCAATTAGAATTGAATTTTTTGGAGATGAAGTGGATGGTTTATCTTACATAGATCCATTAAAAGGAGATATAATTAATAAAATTGATAGAATTACCATATTTCCAGCAAAACACTTTGTAATTTCAGAAAATAAAATGCATAGGGCCATAATGAACATTGAAGCAGAATTAGAGGACAGACTGGTCATTTTAAATTCTCAGAATAAATTACTTGAAGCGCAGCGTCTTGAACAAAGAACAAGATTCGATATTGAAATGCTTGAAGAAATGGGTTACTGTCCGGGCGTAGAGAATTATTCACTTCATTTAAGCGGCAGAAAATGGGGAAGTATGCCCCATACCCTCATAAAATATTTCCCTGACGATTTTTTAACCATTATAGATGAATCACATGTTACAGTTCCTCAAATAGGTGGAATGTATGCAGGTGATCGCGCACGTAAAGATTCTCTTGTAGATTATGGATTCAGACTTCCTTCGGCTCGTGAAAATAGACCTTTGAACTTCGATGAATTTGAAAGTCTCATGAATCAGGTAGTATATGTTTCTGCAACTCCTGCAAAATATGAACTTGAAAAAAGTCAGAATGTTGTAGAACAGATCATAAGACCTACAGGACTTGTTGACCCTGAAGTAATAATTAAACCAGTGAAAGGACAGGTAGATCATCTTTTAGGAGAAGTTCAAAAGAGAATCAAACTGAACCAGAGAATACTGGTAACAACACTAACCAAAAAGATGGCTGAAGACCTTACAGATTATTATGCTAAAATTGGGATTAAAGTAAGATACCTGCACTCTGAAATAGGAACACTTGAACGTATTGATATAATAGATGACCTTAGAAGAGGAGAATTCGATTGTCTTGTTGGAGTAAACCTTTTAAGAGAAGGCCTTGACCTTCCAGAGGTTTCACTTATTGGAATTCTTGATGCAGATAAGGAGGGTTTTCTTCGCTCTGAAACTTCTCTTATTCAAACAATTGGACGTGCAGCAAGGAATATAGATGGGCAGGTCATTATATATGCTGATAAAATAACCAGATCAGTAAAATCTGCTGTTGAAATAACCAATAAAAGAAGGAAAATGCAGGTTGAGTACAATAAAGAACATAGCATCATCCCAAGATCAGTTGTCAGGTCCATCAAGGAAAAACAAAAAAAGGATAATATTGAATTAATATATGATATTGAGAATATGCCCAGAGATGAAATACGTCTTCTAATTAAGGATCTGGAGCATGAAATGAAATTAGCTGCAGCGAAACTTAATTTTGAAAAGGCAGCAAAGATCAGGGACAAAATCACTGCTTTAGAAGGGGTTTCTAAATGAATTCTAAAAAAGATAACATTGTAATTAAAGGTGCAAGAGAGCACAATCTAAAGAATTTAGATATTACAATACCAAGGGACAAATTTGTGGTAATTACAGGAATAAGTGGTTCAGGTAAATCATCACTGGCATTTGACACCATATATGCTGAAGGCCAGCGTAGATATGTAGAATCTCTTTCAGCTTATGCAAGACAATTTTTAGGCCAGATGAAAAAGCCAGAAGTGGATTATATCGAAGGACTTTCTCCTGCAATCTCCATTGACCAGAAAACAACAAAGACAAATCCGAGATCAACTGTAGGGACTGCTACTGAAATTTATGATTATTTAAGGCTACTTTATGCAAGAATAGGTCAACCTCACTGCTACAAATGTGGAAAACCCATATCACAGCAAACATCTGGACAGATTGTGGGTAGTATATATAAAGAGGAAGAAGGCACTAAAATACAGATCCTTGCGCCAGTCGTTAAGGATAGGAAGGGAGAACATCAAAAAATATTCGAAGATCTTAAAAGGAGGGGTTTTGTAAGAGTCAGGGTAGATGGTGAAGTACTTAGTCTGGATGAAAATATTGAACTGGATAAAAATAGAAAACACACAGTTGATGTGGTTGTGGATAGGCTAGTTATTAGATATGATGTTGATTTTAAAAGAAGACTTGCAGATTCAGTAGAAACAGCCCTTGAGCTTGGCGAAGGCCTGATTATAGTTCTTTTAGAAAAAAACAGCCAGATTAATGAAAAAATATTCAGTGAACACTTTGCATGCCCGGACTGTGATATAAACTTTGAAGAGATCAGCCCAAGATCATTTTCTTTTAACAGCCCACATGGGGCCTGTCCAGAATGCAACGGACTTGGAAGTAAAATGGAGATGGATACAGACCTGGTAGTGCCAGATAAGACTCTTTCATTGAATGAAGGAGCTATATTGCCATGGAGCAAATCTAAAAAGAAGGATAATTATTACTATCAAATGCTTAAAGCCATTGCAGAACATTACGGTTTTAGTATGGATACACCATTTCAGGATCTCCCTCAAAAGTACCAGAATATTATTCTGTACGGTTCCTCTGAAAGAATTGAGTTCGCGTTCAGACGGAGGAACAGGATGCACCACGTAAAAAGAAAATTTGAAGGTGTTATAAAGAGAATGGAACGCCTGTTCATGGATACCAAGTCAAATTATATGAGGGGTTACATGGGGCAATTCATGAGCGATAGAAAGTGTCCTGAATGTAACGGGTCACGTTTACGCCCTGAAAGCAGATCAGTTACTGTTGGAGATAAACCCATTAGTGAAATTGTTGCAATGCCTATTAAAGAATCAAAAAAATTCTTTGAGGAGCTTGAATTAAGTGCAATGGAGCATTTCATTGCTAGAGAGGTATTGAAAGAGATAAATGAACGATTAAGTTTTTTAGTTGATGTTGGACTGGATTATATTACTATGGACCGATCGTCAGGTACTCTTTCAGGTGGAGAGGCTCAAAGAATTAGACTTGCAACTCAAATAGGTTCAGGACTTGTTGGTGTTCTTTATATTCTTGATGAACCAAGTATAGGACTTCACCAGAGGGATAATCAGAGATTAATAGAAACTTTAAAGAGGCTCAGGGATATTGGTAACACGCTGATAATTGTTGAACATGATGAAGAAACAATATTATCTGCAGATCATGTTATAGATATCGGGCCTGGTGCTGGAGAACATGGAGGCAGAGTAATTGCAGAAGGAACACCCCTTGAAATAATGGATAATCCCGAATCAATTACCGGTAGCTATCTATCAAAAAATGAAACTATAGAAATTCCAAAGGAGAGAAATACTCCTAATGGTAAATTTATCACAGTTAAAGGCGCAAAACAAAATAATCTTAAAAATATAGATGTTAACATACCTTTAGGTGTATTTACATGTGTTACAGGTGTATCAGGATCTGGAAAAAGTACACTCATAAACGATGTACTTTATAAAGGTCTATACGGAGAATTCAATAGAAAACACGTAAATGCAGGAAAACATGAGGAAATTTTAGGTACTTCCAACATTGATAAAGTTATTATCATCGATCAATCGCCAATAGGGCGGACACCACGTTCCAATCCTGCTACATATACTGGTGTATTTACATATATCAGAGAAATTTTTTCCCAATCTATTTCAGCTAAAAAAAGAGGGTATAAACCTGGAAGATTTAGTTTCAATGTTAAAGGTGGGCGCTGCGAGGCATGTAACGGTGATGGTATAATTAAAATTGAAATGCACTTTTTAGCAGATGTTTATGTCCCATGTGAAATTTGTAGAGGCAAAAGATACAACAAGGAGACCCTTGATATCAGATATAAAGGTAAAAACATTGCTGACGTTCTGAACATGACTGTTGAAGAAGCTCTTCATTTCTTTAGGAATGTTCCTCGTATCCAAAAAAAGCTTAAAACACTTGATGATGTTGGTCTTGGTTACATTAAACTTGGACAACCAGCAACAACCCTTTCCGGAGGAGAAGCTCAACGTGTTAAACTTTCAAAAGAGTTAAGCCGCCAAAGTACAGGAAGAACTCTCTATATTCTGGATGAACCCACCACTGGATTGCACTTTGCAGATATTAAAAAGCTACTTCAAGTCCTTAGAAGGTTAACAGATTCTGGAAATACTGTTTTAGTTATTGAGCATAATCTAGATGTTATTAAGACAGCTGATTACATTTTAGACCTTGGACCTGAAGGTGGAGATGAAGGAGGTTTAATTGTTGCTGAAGGTACACCAGAAGAAGTTGCATTAAGTGATAGTTACACAGGGAAGTTTTTAAAAGAAATCCTTGATGGAAAATCAATATTTTCTTCTTTAGAAATTAGCGCTGACTTTATTTCTGAGAAACTCTCTACAAATAACAAATAATTATTTTAATTTATTTCTTTTTTTAATAGCAAAATTAAAAATATTACTTTTAAATATATTAATAATAGATAAATAATAATTAAATTTTTTGATCATCTGATATGGAGGTTATTAAATGAATAATAAATCCAGGAAGGTATTTTTGGTTAAAACAGATGATAGAAATCATGGAATAAATAAATTAATGGGGCAGTTTAATTTAGATAAATTTAAAGGTGATAAAGTAGCAATAAAAGCTAATTTTAACAGTGCTGATCCATTCCCAGCATCAACACATATTGATACAGTAAGGGCAATAGTAAATAAGCTGAGAGAAATAGAGGTATCTGAAATAGTACTTGCAGAGAGAAGTGGAATGGGAAATACCCAGGATGTGCTGGATAAAATGGGAGTATTTAAATTATCTGAGGAACTTGGGTTTGAAGCACTTGCACTTGATAGGGAAGATAGAGAAGAATGGGTCAAAATTAAAAAGGATGGAATGCACTGGCTTAAAGGATTTTACATATCTAAATTATTTCTGGAGACAAAAAGAGTAATTCAGACATGTTGTCTTAAAACCCATAGATTCGGAGGACATTTTACATTATCACTTAAAAATTCAGTGGGATTGGTGGCAAAAAGACTTCCTGGTGGATTATATAATTACATGGCTGAACTGCACATGTCCCCTTATCAAAGACAGATGATAGCTGAAATAAACGATCATTATCATGTTGATTTTGTAATAATGGATGCAATAAAGGCTTTTATAAATAAAGGGCCTGAACAGGGGAAGCTTGTCCAACCTAATTTGATTCTTGCAAGCAGCGATAGGGTGGCTCTGGACGCAGTTGGCGTTGCTGTTTTAAGAAATTATGGAGCTGAAACAGATATATCAAAGGGAAAAATATTTGATCTTGACCAAATTAAAAGAGCATCTGAATTAGAATTTGGAGTGAAATCAGCCGATCAAATAGAATTGATCTCTCTTAATGGTGAAGTTGAAGCAGATTTAAGAAATATTGAAAAAATCTTTAAAGATGAATTGTAAATTCATACTGTTTTTATAACTTTTGGAAGAAAATTCATGTCTAAACTTCATAAACTAAATGTTAGGAAAGATATTGTAGTTATAAAGCCCCACAGACCTAAATTTAAGGAAAAAATGTTCTTTTTAATTTCAGGAATAATAGTAAGTGTTCCTATGACACTTCTCTTCGGTACATTATCAGATAATGTTTTGGGTAATTTACCCCTCATTTTTGCAAATTTACTTTCAATAATTATTTTCACACCGTTTATTGAAGAATTTGCAAAGGTATTTCCACTTTTTTATAGACATGGGGAAACAGAAAGGTCAATATTTATTTTGGGGTTCCTTGTTGGTCTTGGATTTGGAATATCTGAGTTTTTTATATATGTATTTGTTTTAGGGGTGCCTTTTCCATTAAGAGTCCCTGGAATTTTATTCCATGCAGCAAGTACTTCCATAGTTGCTTACGGAATTGCTAAAAAGAATCCTTTGACCTTTTATTTAATTGCAGTTGGTTTGCATTTATTAAACAATTTTTCTGCTGTTTTCCAGCCTGGATCACTTGGTATCATTATTGCAAATTTAGGTGCATACTATCTATCATGGAATTTTTATAATAAGACTTCAGAAAAATTTATAGATGAAAATTTGAATGATTTTAGTTAATTAAAATGAAAATAAATAGTGTAATAAATAAAAAAAATTAGATTTTAATAATAAATGAAAATTAATTCAAACTTAAAATTAAAACTAATTATTGTGCTATTTCAGCAAAACCGAAGTTTCTTCTTGTTGAAGTAATCCTAATTTTAACTTCATCGCCAAGTTTTGCGCCTGAAACAAAGACTACAAATCCTTCTATTCTTGCGATTCCGTCGCCATCTCTTCCAACATCTTCAATTTTAACATCGTATTCTTCGCCTTCGTTTAAAGGAGAAGAGTTTCCTCTATCTGAGAAATTATCTCTACCGTAATTATTTTTAAACAATTTTTCACGTCCTTAATAAGACCATAAAATGGTCTGTATTAGTCTTTAATTTAAGTGTATATAAAGCTATGTAATTTAAAAACAGAATTTTTTCTTAAAATTAAAAATAAAAAAATAAGGCTAATTTTCGGATTTAAGTTTCCAAAAATTAATTTTTATAAATATCATCTTCTATCGCATAGAAGGATGTTTCCAGTTCCTACATTTTCTCCTTCAACTTCTCGGATAATGGTAACCATGGCTTCAACTGGAATATTCATAATTCTACTTGCAGCTATAGAAAATACATAGTATTTTCTATGCCGGAGGAAAATTGTTTCCTCGGCCACAAAATCTAAGATTTTGTTGGCACAAAATATCAAAGATTTTTTGCAGTTTCAGAAAATTCCTTAACTAACTCAGCTTTCTCTTCCTTTGTCATTTTTGGCCCTTCTATTGTAATTACAGGCATATTAAACCTCTTTAATATAAATTATTCTATATCTTATAAAGAATTTACTGTTTGTTTAAATTTTTCAAGTTCTTCTTTTACATCTTCTTTAGACATCATTACAGGACCATATACTCCAAAAGAAGGTAAAACCTCAAGTCCTGTAAGTTCCAGAATATTATGAGTTATGAATTTAAATATTTCATCTAAATCTCCATGTGGACCTTCTGAAGAATATACATCCTTAGTTGCACCTGTTGTAAATGACAACATTGCTTTTTTACCTTTTAAGAGTCCGGTATCGTACATTTTTCCTTCTGCAATGTTATGAACAACTCCTGGTAGAAATACCCTATCGATCCATCCTTTTAAGATTGCAGGAGGTGAAGTCCACCATACAGGAAACTGGAAAATTATCATATCTGCCCATTTTATTTTTTCTACTTCATCTTTAGCATCCTGTGCAAGGGATCCGGTTCCAACTGCATTCACCTGCTCCATCATAGGATTAAATGTTTCACTGTTATGTCTTTGTGAAAAATCTTCCTGATCCAAAACTGCTTTAAATCTCATCCCATATAGATCTGATATTTTAACTTCATGTCCATTATTTCGGAGTGTTTTGGCCGCAAGGTCTTTCATCACTCCATTTAAAGAATTTGGCTCTGGATGTGCAAAAACAATTAATACCCTCAGAAACTTTGTTTCTGGGGCCTCAAAATTTTCAATTTTGTCGGCATTCATATTATCACCTGCATTTTTTTAACATTTTTATCATAATAATTATATAATTATTAATATTAATTTATTGCACGGAGGAAAATAATGAGTAAAATAGGGGTTTTAATTGGACCGAAATTTGAAGATGTAGAATATACAAAGCCATCACAGGCATTTAAAGATGCTGGACATGAATTAATGCATATTGGCTTTAAAGAAGGCCAGGTAGTGGAAGGGAAAGAAGAAAAAACTAAGGTGAAAATTGAAAAATCAGCAGAAGATATTTCCACAGACGATTATGATGCAATATTTATTCCAGGGGGATGTTCTCCTGATAAGTTAAGAGAAAATGAAAGCATAGTAAATTTTACGAAAGAGTTCGTGGAAAGCAGTAAACCAGTATTTGCTATATGTCATGCACCTCAGCTTTTAATAACTGCTAAAGTGATTGAAGGACGTAATATAGCTGGCTGGAAATCAATAATTGTGGATATAGAGAATGCAGGTGGAAATTATGTAGATAAAGAAGTGGTTGAAGACGGTAATATAATTTCAAGTCGCGGACCTGATGATATACATGCATTTATCCAGCGTGCTTTAAAAAAATTGGAATAAATTTTTTTTAATTTATATTTTATCATCAGAATCTGATAAAATAGACATTCCCATTATAATCTGTCCATCGTTATCCCTGATTGGTTTTGAACTGTTACTTATAATGGTTTTACTACCGTCCTTTTTTAAAATAGTAATTTTTTCATCCTCTATTTCCTCGCCCATAACAATGGAGCGCATCAAAGGCCAATCTTCACTTTTTAATGCAGTTCCATCTTGATTAAATCCTTTGAAAGGGAATATTTCTTCAATATCCTTTTCTTTTAAAAAACTATCAGAAATCTCTTTAAATCGTTTGTTTTTAAGGAGATGACTTCCAGAAACTGCATCTACAATGAGTATACCATGTGGTAATTGATCTATAAGCACTTTGAACTTAATTTTTTCAATTTCAAGGTTTTTAATAACTTCAATTAAATTATTTTCTGTTTTTTTGTGGGCGTTAATTTCGTTATTAAGCTTTTCTTCAGTTTCTTTAAGCTCTTCTTCGTGCCATTCAATTAATTTTCTTAGATCGTTATGGGTTTTCATCAGTTCCTTTTCAATTTCTTTACGTTCAATTGCATAATATATAGATCTGGATAATAGCTTACCGTCAATTTCCCCTTTAATCATATAATCCTGTGCACCTTCTCTTACAGCCTTAACAGCAATTTCTTCATCGTCAAAACCACTTAATATAACTATAGGTATGTCCGGAGCCTGATCATAGGTTCTTATAAATGTATCAAATCCCCAGCTATCAGGTAAATTTAAATCAAGCAGTAAAACATCAAAATCTTGATTAAAGAGGATTTCAAAACCTTTTTTAAGTTTATTAACCTGTTTCAATTGGAATGGTGCAGGGGCATCCCTTAACATCTCCCGTATAATTACAGCATCTTCTGGGCTGTCTTCAATTAGTAGAATGTTTATAGGTTTTTTTTTTCATAGGTAAATCTCCATGACGCTTATTGATTTTTTAGTCACACTCTTATCTATTATAAATCATTCCATTTTTCATGTAACCTGGAAAAGATTTTAGCCAGTGTAATAATATCCTGCCGGTTGTGTTCAATTATTGGAATTAATGGACCGATATTTCCTGTTTTATTGTAAACTTTATAAAAATCAGGCACTAAACCGCTTGGTATATCGTTTTCTCGTTCAATACCAAATATATATCTTTCAATTGTAGTTAGCTGACAGTTTGGCAGTTCATCAGACCATGCACGCCTTGAATAATGAAGCATATCAAAATGAACTTTATCAATGTCTCTTTTTATATTATAATATTTCATTCTATTTATTATGAAAGGTATATCAAATGTTTGCCCGTTAAAAGTAACATAAACGCTTTCAGGTAGTACATGAGTTAAAAAAGATGATAAAACAGCGTTTTCTTCGCCAAGAGAGCGTGATAAATACTGATTAACGGTTATTTTATTACCAGAAACTTTAGCAAGTCCCAGTAATATTATGGGCTGGTTAAAAAATCCAAGAGTTTCTATGTCTAAAAAGATGAAATTCTCATTATCATTAAAACTTGAAGCACAGAGAACTAACGGATGAGATTTGGGATACCATTCGCTTATCCAGTCGGCCGCACTGCATGTATCACAATCATCAATAATTTTTAAGAGTTTTGATGCTTCTGCGCCGTGTTTTTGGTGTTCTGTTAAGTCTTGTATAGTATTAAATCCTTCAGACTGTAATTTGTGTGCTCTTACTTCTCCAATTCCACTTAATAATTTTAGATCTGATAAAATTTTTTCACGAGCTGTTTCACTGTCTAGTGTGTTAAAACTTAGCTGGGATTTATTTTCTATGTTATAGCATAAGCCATATTCAGTAAAAAATTCATTTCCATTGAAAACTTGTTTAAAGTCAACTCCTTCGTATTCTTCAAGGAGTTTAATTTTTAATTTTAGAGCATTTTCATATTCGTTATACGTAGATCCTTCTTCTTTGGAATTGGTGTTTATATTGCTGGCCATTGTTTCACTTAATTTTTATGACTATACAAGTATATAACGTGGTATTTATAAGTATCTTATTAAAAATTTTGCTTTATAATAGGTTAAAATTGAATCGATATAAAAATTTATTTTATATATTTAACTATTTCAGCTATAGAATGCATTATTTTATGGAAATTAATATTCCAAATGAATTATTAAATGTAGTTCGTTAAACCTTGATATAACGAAGAAAATTTTATTTTAAATCATAAAAAATCTGAAAATTGGAGTTTATCAGTTCATGCTCTAAAAATTATAAAAATAGCATATTTATCAGAGTACATATACCCTAACTTACTAATTTAGATAGCTAAATAAAAAAAGAGATTAAAAATTTAGAATTCAGGATCTGTAAACGTTTAAATATTTACCGAAAACAGTGTGGAAGAACTTGGTAACGACCCCAGCGCTGGTTAAATCATTTTGATAATCATATTTACCAATGATTACAGCAGCAAGATTCATAATCAGTCTGGAAGTGTTAGAATCAGGATTATTTATTAAAAGTGAATTTCCAGAGGCTGATGCTTTATTTAGTTCCAGATCTTCAGGAATAATGGAAATTATAGGAAGGTTAAGGATTGCTTCTACTTCATCTGGAGTTAAAAATGCATCATGGGTTTGCCCTTTATTGATTACTACTCCCAGAATATTGATACCTATTTTATCTGCAACTATTTTGGTTTTTAAAGCATCACTTAGCGATGTAATCTCTGGAGTAGTTACTAAAATTAATTCTTCAGCAACATTAAGGGCTGCAATGGCATCTCTTTCTAAACCTCCAGGAGCATCAATTAATAGAATGTCAGTATCTTCTACAAGGGTTGCAAGTACTTCTTCAAGCCTCTCAATCCTCATATTCTTTAAACCATGAATTGACAACCCTGCGGGAACAATTCTTACTCCTCCAGGACCTTCATATATTGCATTGCTTATTATATCATTTCCAGCAAGCACATCCTGTAGAGTAACAGGTTTCCCTTCTAAGCCAAGTATTAATTCTAAATTAGCCATAGATAAGTCTAAATCGAGTGTTACAACATCTTCACCATGTAGAGCTAATGCAATTCCCAGATTAGCAGCTAATGTTGTCTTTCCAACTCCACCTTTTCCTGAAGCCACAACTATAACTCTTGTCATCTTTTCCACCTGCAATCTTAAATATTCATGTATTATACTTTAGTATCACAGATACTTTTATTCATAAAAAATAAATGTGGCTATATTCACATAATAATTATTAAAATATAATTATTAAGCCATATATGCTAAAAATAAGTTTAAATTAGCCATTGATCTATATTTATAATTGTCTGGATGTGGAATGATGAAAGAAAAACATTACAAATTTATGAAAGAGGCAATAAAAGAAGCAAAAAAAGGTTTTGATGAAGGTGGAATTCCTATAGGTGCAGTTCTTGTACATGATAATAGAATAGTGGGTAGGGGCCACAATAAGATAATACAGAGTGATTCATCTATATTACATGGGGAAATGGACTGTATTGAAAATGCAGGAAGGTTAAAAGGAGAAGATTACAAAAATTGCACTCTTTATACTACTTTATCTCCCTGTGAGATGTGTTCAGGCGTTATATTACTTTACAAAATTCCAGAAGTAGTAATGGGGGAAAATATTACTCTTACAGGCTCTGAATATTATTTAAAGGAAAATGGAGTTAAATTGATTAACCTTGATCTGGAGGAATGCAAAGAATTAATGAGGAAATATATTGAAATGAACCCCGAAGTTTGGGATATGGAACTGGAAAGGGTTGAATTTTAATTGCAATTAGCGATGTGCTGGAGTTTTAATTTCTCCAGATGATATTAGTTGGCATTAATTTAAGAGTTGTCAGTTTATTTGCAATAAACAATGATATTATAGTATAATTCTAAGTTATTAAAGTTAATCGAGTGATATAATGAATAAAAATTTAATTATTTTAGCACTTATTTTTTTGATTCTATTTACCGTATTTAAAACTTACAATTATATTGAAAGCACCGAGGAAACTATTGTTGTTGGCTATCTTCCAAGTAATCATCATTCTGCTTTATTTGTTGCAGATGCAGAGAAAATATTTGAAAAGGAAGGTATTAAAGTTCATTTAGTTCCATTTAGGGCAGGTCCAGAACTCATAGCTGCAGCCAATCGAGGAAAAATAGATATTGGTTACTGCGGTATATCTCCTGTAACGATTGCAATTAATAAAGGAATTTCTATTAAAGCCATTGCCTCGGTAAATCAGGATGGTAGCGGGATAGTAGTCCAAAAAAATAGTAATTTTAGTGATATCAGTGATTTAAAGGGTAAAACTATAGCAATACCGGAAAAAGGCTCAGTACAGGATGTATTATTAACTGATTTATTGTATAAAAATAATATTAGTATAGATGAAGTCAAAATCATAAAATCAGAAGTCCCATTTATGCCTAAATCCCTGATATTTAATAAATCCAGCGCATTTATAGCTTGGGAACCCTATGTATCAATTGCGAGGATTGAAGGGGATGGTGATGTATTTATGTATTCTGATGATATATGGAAAGACCACCCTTGCTGTGTGGTTATAGCGCGGGAAGAGTTCATTCAGGAAGAACCAGAGTCAATTAGAAGATTTCTAAAGGCACATATAGCAGCAACCAATTTTATAAACTCTAATAAAAATGAAACAGCATTAATCATATCCAGAAAACTTGGTACAAATGTAGATGTTGAAAGAGAAGGTCTTAAGCATCTTGATTTTATTGCTGTGCCTTCAGAAGAATTTATTCTCAATTCTATGAAATTTATTGAACTTCAAAAGCAGTTAGGATATTTAAATAGAAGTACAAATGAAACAGAAATATTTAATCTTGAATATCTCCCAGATAAGACCTGATTAATACCATTTTAAAAGTTTAAAACTATTTTGAAAATTCTTTATTTTCTCTGGTTAAAATTGAAAAAACAAAGATTAAAATACTTATAACCAATCCTGCAATAAAAGCATTGTGAAATCCTTGCAAAAGAATCTCTGTGGGTGCACTTAATTGATATGCGCCATTTAAGGGCACACCAAGTATTTTGGCCGTTTCATTACTTATAGTATAATTAAATATGGTGTTAAATATTACAACACCCATAACCAGGCCTAGATATCGTGCAGTATTTAATAGGCTGGATACAGAACCAAGTTTTTCAGGAGTACTGTGACTCATTATGAGTTTATTGTTTGCAGGAGTAAACATTCCTTCTGAAAGGGCTCTAATTCCAAGTGCAATAAAAATAAAAAGCAATCCAATTGTTTCATTTAAAAATGTTAGTAAAATAGCTGCAATAATTAATGAAAAAACTGCTGCAACTGTTGGAATGCGAGATCCCATTCTGTCAGAGATATACCCTGATAATGGCCCTATAAATATAACTGCAAGAGATGGAAGTAGTATAATTAAGCCGGAAAAGTCTGTAGAGTATCCCATAACAAGTTCAAAGAAAAATGGGATAAGGAATATACTTCCGGTAAGAACAAGTGTAGCCAAAAATCCTGAAATTAGAGATAGGGTAATATGAACATTTTTTAAAATTGAAAAGTCAAATAGCGGGTTTTTTTGCCGGGATTCCCATTTAAAAAGCACAATTGCCAGAATCAAAGATATTGAAATGGCTGATATGACTGATAATAAGCCCCAATTCATGCTTTCCCCAATATACACAGGTAAAATTAGAGTTAGAAGTGTAGCAAATATTAGAATCGCACCAATAGCATCAAAATCTCCTTTTTGCTTATTTTCTACTGATTCGGGCAATATTTTAAAAGCAAGTAGAATTACAGCAATTCCCATGGGAACAGTTACTAAAAATATCCAGTTCCAACCTGCATATTGATTTATAAGCCCTCCTATTCCGTAACCAGATGAAAGCCCAAGTGTTGTGGTTAGAGAGATAATACCAAATACTTTTCCGCTTATATCTAGTGGTAACTGGACAGATATTATTGCAGGAGTCACTGACAGCAGCATAGCAGATCCGATGCCCTGTATAATCCTGAAAATGATTAAATTGACGATATCAAGTGAAATACCACAAAAATATGCACCAATAGTAAAAAAAATAATTCCCATCAAAAATACTTTTTTATAGCCTATGATGTCCCCAACACGTCCAAAAATAACTAAAAAGCTTATAAGAACAATTAGATGAACTATGATTATTAGAGATACCGTACTGGTACTTATATCTAAAAATTGAGAAATGGTAGGTAGTGATATATTAACTATTCCTGCACTGAATGACCATAAAAACATCCCCAGTGCCAGAGTTAAAACTATTAAATTGTTATTTTTCAAATTCAATTCCCTATTGATCTATCTTTTGTATGGTTATAAAATTAATTAAGAAACTAACTATAATAATTACTACTCTAACTCCTTAATTGATAACTGTTTCACCTGTTTTTGGTATCCATAATAATTTCATATACTTAATGAAGATTATGAATGGAAACTAATCTTTAGTAATTTATTTTTTATAAATAAAAAACTGATTAATATTAATCCATTGATGAACTAAATTATTTGATAAAACTACCCCTTCGATAAAATCTTTAAAAATGGCATAAAAGTAATAAATACATTATATATAAATATTGAATATGGCAATTTTTAATCAATTAAATTTGTAAGACAATTTGTATCTAAAAAAATATTATATATTCAGTATAAATAAAAACCTGTGCAAGATCGATATTTAATATGCAAAAAGTGTAATGGCTACTACCGGCTTAAAGAAGATGAATCCCCTGAAGATTTTGATGTATGTTCATGTGGTGGGGAACTAATTTTAGTTGATAATATCAATGAGTATTATGGATATCATGGTTATTATGAAAACTCATCTGGTTCAAGATCTAAAAAATCAATAGTACTATTTTCATCATGTCTGATCATTGCATTTATGATATTTATGAATATTTTTTATGCACCAACGTTATACAATCCTGAAATTCCCAATAAGCTTATTTTAGGTTCGGATAATAGAGGATATGTTACAAAAGAAATACATAGGAATTCATCGGTTAGTGGAACTGTTATTGCAGTAGTTACTGGTATTCATCCACGAGAAAATCTTTCAAAAAGGGTTACATCGGATGTTATAAATGATTATACTTCATCTTCAAATATAGAGGTTGTACATTATGATATTACAGTAACTAATAATCCAGAAAATTATAAAAATGGTAGAACTTGTGGGGAAGGTCTGGCTGCAGATTATATACTTCCCGATATCCAGAAATCTAGATGTAACCTGGTAATTATTTGCCATGACCATATACCTGGTTATGGGGATGGATTTTATATTGCCACTCCTGAAATGGATGAAAAATCTGTTAAATTAGCGGAAATTGTTAATCAAAGTGCTGGAGGCTTAAATTATTATAGATCTGATAATATACGAGAACATTCATCATCAGCATTAAAATTTTCTAAACCTTTAGCAGTATCCGGGTATAAAACATTTGTTTATGAGATTCCAGGATGGGAAAACTACAACAGAGCATATAATATGACATACAAACTTTTTGAAACATGTTCTACTTTTTTAACATAATTGATAATAATTATATAAATTGTAGATTCCAACTTATGGAAAATGTTATCATGTATACTCTATTCATGTCCCTGGTGTAAAAAGACTAAAAAATATTTTAATGACCACAATATTCCATTTAAATTTATTGATTATGATTTAGCAAATATAGATGAACAAAAAAGAATCCTAAATGAAATGCGTAAAAATGGCGCCAATGGATTTTTGTAAAAATTGGAGATGAAATTGTGGTTGGATATAAACCAAAAGAATATTCAAATAGCTAATAAATACCTATTTTTAAACATTATAACTTATAAGTAATAAACACCCAAAAATAAGATGTTAATAAGACTTAGAATAATTATATTCCTTTTTCCTGTCTTATTATCTTCCCTTTATCTATTATCTTTTTTAAATAATCGGTTACCAGAGTAAAAAGAGTTCCATCCCTGTCATTCTCCGCTAAAAAGATTATAATATTAGCCATTTCTTTATTAAATCTAAATAAATCATTTATCTCTCCTTTTTTTACCAGTTCTATGATGTATTGATCAATCATTGATTCTATTTCATTGGATTTCCTTAATTCTTTTGACTTTGGTGCTATATCAATATCAGTTTCTGAGTTCTCTAAATTCATACTTTTACCCCTATACTATTTTATAATAACTTTATTAAATTATGTAGAAATATATTAATTCTATAAGATATAGTATTATATTGGTGGTTATTATGTTAGCCAGATCATTCAATATCTTGCTTGTTGAAGATAATCCTGCAGATATACGTTTAGTTAAAGAAGCATTTAAAGAAACTGATATAGAAACTAGACTTGATGTGGTTATAGATGGAGTAGCTGCAATGGAATATTTATATAGTGGAATCAAATCCAATGGAGATAATCTTCCAGATTTAATTCTACTGGATCTTAATCTGCCAAAAAAGGATGGTCGTGAAGTTCTTGTTGAAATTAAGGAAAATAATGATTTAAAAAGGATTCCGGTAGTTATTTTAACCACTTCAAGTTCTGAAGAAGATATATCTGAAACATATGCACACTATGCAAATTCATATGTGGTTAAACCAGCCAATGTAGGTCGTTTTATAGAAACTTTAAAAAATCTTGAGGATTACTGGTTTAATCAAATCAGATTACCTTAGATTTAATGACGGAATAAATTTCTACAGATGAATAAATATGAGTTTTATAATCCCTATAACTTTTCTACAGTAGAAACTTTAAGTTGCATTTAAGGTCTTTTAACAAATTTTAATGATGCTGAATTCATACAATATCTTTTGCCAGTAGGTTGAGGTCCATCATCAAAAATGTGTCCAAGATGGGCATCGCACAATGCACACAATGCTTCTGTTCTGATCATCATGTGGCTTTTATCAACCTCTGTTTTAATATTTTCGTTTGCAACAGGCGCCCAAAAACTTGGCCAGCCTGTTCCAGATTCAAATTTAGTTTTTGAATCAAATAAATCTATATCACAGCAAACACACTTATAAATTCCATCTTCATGACAATCATGATATTTTCCTGTAAATGCCATTTCAGTACCTTTTTTTCTTGCTACATTAAACTGTTGTGGTGTTAGAATTTGTTTCCATTCATCATCTGTCTTCTCTATTTTTTTCATCATCAAAATTTTTCCCTTTTCCACAGAGTAGATAGGTATTTTTTCAGATGTATTATTTGTCATATATCATTATTGGTAATTCTTAATCTAAATAATTTATTATTCATTGAGGTGACTCCATATTTTGATTAGATTTTTAATATTACTTACAAAATAAATAATAATATTTATAGGGCTTTTTAAATCCATATTAATCTCCAATACGTTATGTTTTTATACTAAGTTTTTATTATATTCATATAATGATTAATGAAATACCTGTATTGCGATGCAAACTTAAAAAATATGAAAGAAAGTCAAAGAAAAAATCTGCAGATGGTAAAGAACAGGTTAATAGAAGATACATGATTCCTGTAAAAAAGGGTCAGATAGAAGGCAGTAAATTCGAAAACGTTGAAGACATCGTTGTTTTAAGTATCGATGATTTTAATTATGAAATTGAGAAATCAAAGAATACTGCAGGAATAATTAAAGAATTAAAGCTTTCATTAAAAGATAGAGAAAAGAATATTCAAAGTATGGATGAAACCAGAAATGAATTAAAAAAAATAGGATCAGAATTAAATTCTACTAAAGAAAAGTACGATATTGTGTTAAAAGAGCTTAAATTGAAAAATATTGAGATAACGGAGGTTAACAATCAGTATAATGATCTTTTAAACAAAAATAAAGAACTGAAAAGAGAAGTAAAAAGATTAACTGATTTACGTACTTTAGAAAAACAGTCTCTCCGTATTAAAACAAATGAAATAGAAATAACCAGGGATGAATATGATAAATTAAAAAAAAGTCATGAATTGCTCTGGAATGTGGTTCATGAAAAAGATAAAGCCATTAAAGACTTAGAAGAAAGAGGAATAATGGGTAATTTATTTAAAAAAATTATAAAAAAAGAAGAATAAATATCACTAAAAATTAAATTATTTGTTTATTTTCTTTAAGGCTTTGTTTGCGACTTTTTTGAAATCTTTATCTCCTCTAGCAGCCCTTCTTGCTTTTTTAATAGGATCTACTGCCCTTTCATCACCCAGATCTCCAAGTGCTTTAAGTGCAGCCATTCGTACTCCCCAATCCTCATCTGTTAGAGTTTCAATTAAAGGGTTTAATGCCTTTTTATCTCCCATTTCACCAAGTGATTTTGCAGCAAATTTTCTCACTGCAAAATTTTCATCATCCAAGACTTCAATAAGATTATTCACAACACTGGTATCTCCTATATCTTTAAGAGCAAGTGTAGCGTATTTTTTAATATTTCCATTTTTATCACTTTTCAGGGCGTTAATTAAAGGCGTTACAGCAGGTTTTCCTATTAATCCAAGGGATTTAGCCGCCTGAAACCGTACTTCAGGATTTTCATCATTAAATGCTTCAATTAAAGGTTCAATACCATTAAAATCTCCTGATTTACCAATTTCTTCTGCAGCTTTCTTTCTAATTTCAACATCATCATTATTTAAATCCATAATACTATTTTCTAATGATTTATTTTCATCATTCACACTATCAGCTCATTCAAATTCATTAAAATAATTATTAAAACTCTTTGTTTTATTCAATTGTCTGTATTACTATTATATCTTGATAAGCAATTAATGTTTTTCTATTTCAAATATAAAGAAGTATCATTTAGATTTGTTTTTTAAACAGAAAATAATATAAATATGAAAGTATATCTTATTGTTACCAAAAGAAAGTATAATATCTAAAAATAAAATCTCTTTTTATTATTATTTCACAATTATAGAAGATGCGGTGAGTTTTATTTGAACAATGAAACAATATATAGGGCAAAGATTATTGATTCTGCACTCCAGATAGGCGATTATCTTATTATAGCCGATTTACATCTGGGCTATGAACAGGCCTTAAATTCAGAGGGAATAATGATCCCACGATTTCAGTATAAAAAGATCATACAAAGGCTTAAAGAGATTTTATCAAGAACTGATGCATCTAAAATCATAGTTAACGGCGATTTAAAGCATGAATTTGGAAAAATTACTAAACAGGAATGGAAGGAACTTGAAGATTTTATTAAATTCCTTAAAGATGAATTTGAGGAAATAATATTGATTAAAGGGAATCATGATAACTTTACCTGCTTTATAGCTGAAAAAAACGATTTAGAAGTATATGATTATTTCTCAGTAGAAAATAATTTCATAACACACGGTGATAAAATACCAGAAACTACAATTAAAGAAGATACTATTATTATTGGGCATGAACATCCCAGCTTAGGGCTTAAAAGTGGAGAAAGATTGGAAAAAATCAAGTGTTTTCTTAAGGGAAAGTGGCATTCAAAAAATATCATAGTTATGCCTTCATTTAACTTCGTAAGTGAAGGATCAGATGTGCTACATGAAAAATCAATATCTCCATTTTTAAAAGAGTTATCTATCGATGAATTTGAAGTATATGGAATAGAAAATTTTGAAATACTTTACTTTGGAAGGTTAAAGGACATAATAAAGACAAGAAAGAGCATCTAAATTAAATATAAAAATAAAATCAGGATAATATGATAGAAAAACAGACTAAAGCTTATACAGATAAAGAATTATACAAATTATTACATCCATGGGTCAAAAAATTGTTTAAAGACAAATTTGATACATTCACTGAATCCCAGAGATATTCAATAATGGACATTCATAAAGGAAATAATATACTTGTTTCGTCTCCTACAGGTTCTGGTAAAACTTTAACTGCATTTCTTTCAATTATAAGTCAGTTAACCATGCTTTCAGACATGAAAATGATAGAAGATAAAGTTTACTGCATCTATATCTCTCCTTTAAAAGCTCTGGATAATGATATTGAAAAAAATTTAGAAGAACCCCTGTCTGAAATAGAAAAAATTGCAGGCAAAAAGCTTGGAATTAGAAAAGCGGTTCGAACTGGAGATACTACTCAGTATATGAGAACAAAAATGCTTAAAACTCCTCCGCATATTTTAATAACCACCCCTGAAACATTATCTATTCTTCTTTGTGCCCCCAAGTTCAGGGAGAAAATAAAGGATGTTAAATATGTTATAGTGGATGAAATTCACTCTCTTGCAGATAATAAGAGGGGAGTACATCTTAATTTAACTCTAGAAAGATTACAGAACCTTGCTGGACGATTTACAAGGATAGGTTTAAGTGCAACAGTTCATCCTCTGGAAAAAGTTGCCCAATATTTAGTTGGTTATGAAGAGGGTATCTCAAGGGATTGTAGAATAGTGGATGTTAATTATGTAAAACAGCTGGATATGAAGGTGTTATGTCCAGTAGATGATATAATAAATTCAGATCCTGAAGAAATGAATAATGCTACATATGATCTGGTAAATAATCTTGTACAATCCCATAAAACGACATTAATATTTACAAATACGAGAAGTGGAACTGAAAGTGTAGTTTTTAACCTTAAAAAAAGATTTAAAGATAAATATAATGATAATAACATTATGGCTCATCATTCTTCTCTTTCCAAGGAATTAAGACTTGAGGCAGAGGATAAACTTAAAGAAGGAGAACTAAAAGTAGTTGTATCTTCAACATCTCTGGAATTAGGGATAGATATTGGATATATTGATTTAGTTATCCTGATTAGTTCCCCAAAATCTGTTTCAAGGGCGCTTCAGCGTATAGGAAGAAGTGGACATAAACTCCATGAGAAATCTAAGGGAAGGATTATCGTGGTTGACAGAGATGACCTTGTAGAATGTTCCTTAATCTTAAAAAATGCTCTTGAAGGCAAAATAGATGAAATAAACATTCCTAATAACTGTCTGGATGTTCTTTCACAGCAGATATATGGAATGGCTATCGAGGGCAAACAGGACATCGATACAGCTTACATGACCATAAAAAGAAGTTACTGTTACAGAAATTTAAGTGAAAATGATTTTTTTAGTGTTCTAAGTTATCTGGCAGGAGAATACACAGATTTAGAAGAAAGATATGTATATGCGAAGATATGGGTAGATTATAATACCAATATGTTTGGAAAACGGGGAAAACTTGCCAGAATGCTTTATTCTACTAACATAGGTACAATTCCTGATAGATCTTCAGCAAGAGTTAAATGCGCTGGACAGGTTGTGGGCCATGTAGAAGAAGATTTCATGGAGAAACTTCAAAAGGGAGATACATTTGTACTTGGAGGAAAAATTTATAGATTTAACTATGCAAGGGGAATGACCATTAATGTAACACCATCCTCAGGACCTCCAAGCATCCCATCGTGGTTTTCTGAGCAGCTACCCCTATCATTTGATCTTGCACTGGAAATACAAAGATTCAGAGCAATTATTGAGGGTAAATTTGAATATGGGCGTACTAGGGGGGAGATAATGGAATTTATCAGTGAATATTTATATGCTGATTATAATGCTGTTAATTCAATTTATGAATATTTCAGGGAACAGTACCTCTTTGCAAAGATTCCAAGCAATAAAACCCTTTTAATTGAACATTACAAAGGATTTGGAGATAGAAAATTTGTTGTATTCCATACATGCTTTGGAAGAAGGGTTAATGATGCTCTTTCCAGGGCTGTTGCCTATGTTATTGCCAAAAAATATAAAAGAGATGTAATGATTTCAATATCGGATAATGGGTTTTATTTAAGTTCAGAAGGTAAAATTGGGGGTTTAGATGCATTCAAAGAACTTAACAGTGAGAATATTGAGGATATTTTAATTAAAGCTATTGATAAGACTGAAACACTTGCTGGAAGATTCAGGCACTGCGCAGGAAGATCCTTAATGATATTACGAAGGTACAAAGGAAAGGAAAAAAGCGTTTCTCGTCAGCAGGTAAAGGGTAAGATTCTCCTTAAATTTATTAAAGAGCTTGATGACAATTTCTCAATACTTAAAGAAGCAAGAAGAGAGGTAATTGAGGATTTTATGGATGTTAAAAATGCAAAAAGAGTTTTAAATATGATTGAAAGCGGTCAGCTTGAAATTAAAAAGATCGATACTAAAATTCCATCGCCCTTTGCATTTAATCTTGTTTCTCAGTGTTATCTGGATGTTTTAAAGTACGAAGAACGCATCGAATTTATAAGAAGGATGCATCAAGCCATAATCAATCAGATTGATGCAAAATAAACATTAAAAAATTGAAGAGGATTTTGGTTTTAAATATCTGCAAAATAACTTGCAAAGTCATCTGCATCCATTTCAATAAACCATTGACCATTTGAAGTCATAATAGGAGTTCTGGTTATTACAACTGCAAGAACTTCTGCTTCCTCATTATTTTCAGTATCCATTTTTCCGCTGATTACACCTAAAGCAGTGCTAAGGAATTCCTTAGAGTCAAAGCCAAGTAAAATATCTCTTACGTCCATTCCTACTTCTTCTGATGCATCAGGATTTTTTGCTATCTCCACACTTTTGAGGTTGTTGAATGCTCTAACTACGATTGATTTAAGTTCATTATCTTTCATAATAATCACCAAATTAAATTTATGTTTCTTAGTAAACTTTTCTTATTTAATTAATTTTATAACTATTATATAAACTTATTTTAATTCCCCTGTGAGATTTATAGTTTATTATTTACCTGATTTAATAGTAAATAATTAAATGCAATTTATACGATTTACTAAATAAAATTATAAAGATATAAGTATTTTCTATTTTCATATAAACTCTGCTAAATTTTATTTTAATAATTGCTTATATCAAAAAAGTATTTATACTCATTCACCACATCTAATAAAATCTAATTTATTGAGGTTTATTGTATGTATGTAGTAATAATGGGAAATGGAAGAGTAGGCCGAAATCTTGCTTTGAAGTTGATAAATAATGGAAATGATGTTACTTTAATTGATAATAACCAGAATATATGCGCTAATGCTGCTGATGAGATGGATGCTTTAGTTATTTGTGGTAATGCAACAGATACAAGAACTTTAGATGAAGCAAATGTTAAGGATGCAGATGTCTTTGTAGCGGCAACAGGAAATGATGAGGCAAATCTTTTGGCAAGTATACTTGTTAGGGAATATATATCTCCTAAAGTTATTGCAAGGGTTACCAATCCAGACCATGAAGAAGTATTTAAAAATGTTGGAATTGATCATGTAATAAGTCCAGAACTTACTGCTGCCAGTTATCTTGAGAAACTGATTACACGACCTAAAGTGGCAGATCTTGTGATATGTGGTAAAGGAGATGCTGAATTAATAGATGTGACAGTTAAAAGCAGGAAAATTATAGGAAAAACAATTGGAGAAGTAAGTCCAACTGATGATTATATAATAGGCGCTATTTACAATGGTGAAATTATCATTCCCCAGGATGATATAGTTTTAAATGAAAATATCAAAATTTCAATACTTGTTAAATCTAAATCTGTTAAAAAAGTTACAGAAATATTTACTGGATAAATGAGTTTAAAGCTTTTTCCACTTACCATGTCATTTTTAATATAATTCAATAACTTAAATTTAAATTAGACAGTAATGGATATAAAATAATATGGCCAATTTTTACTGCACGTAACTTTGAAGAATAGACCGAAGGTTCAATTTAGACCTTAAGAAGTTGAATAATGAGGATATATTTGATTGTGTTGCTGGTACGTTCTTTTACTGCTATAATGGCCAGAAAAGTGTATGATGTAAAAGCACTGGATTTAATTTATGGTGAAGATCCTCAATTCCTGAGAAAGTGTCGAATACCATTTGAATGCTTTAGTTAATGCATATCCTAAAAATTTATTTTGTATGGAAATATTTTAAGGATCGAGCTTAAAACATCGATTAACAGCACAGAATGAGCTTAGATGATTAAATAAAATATAAAGTAAAAAAGATAAATCTGATTTAAGGGATATCACATTTAATAGCAGTTTCATTTTTATTATACCCATCTTATGATCAGGGACTACAAATCTTAATTCAATAAATGAGATGATATGAGTTGGAAGTTAGAATTTATCCTCTTGTTAAACATAAAGCCATAAAATTAGAATCTGTAAAAGGAATAAACATGATCTAATGGAAAAAACAGATATAAAATAGAAAAAACAAATTATGGGTTTAGAATGCAGAAATAATGAGACTGATAAAAAGAGGATAATTAGGAAAATGATAACATGGAAAGAAGTTATGATGACAAGTTAAAGAACCGTAATTTTGGTGATTTGTTCTATGAAACCCAATACTGGCTTATTTTTCTTGCTCCAAACCAAAGCAATATAGGAACATGTGTAATTGCCTTAAAAAGGCATTGCGGATCTTTATCAGGTTTAAAAGAAGAAGAATGGATTGATTTTGGTAAAACTGTTAAACAAATAGAATCATCATTAAAAAAAGCTTTTAATCCAACATTATTTAACTGGGGAGCTCTAATGAATACTGATTATATGAATGAAAAACCAGACCCCCATATTCACTGGCATTTTATACCGCGTTACAGACAGAAGGTTGAGTTCGGCGGCCTTATCTTTGAAGATCTGTATTTTGGTTCTATGCATCCTCGACCTGTTTTAGAAATTTCAGAAAATGCCAGGCAAATGATAATAGGAAAGATTAAGGAAAATCTGTAATCTGGAGAAATTAAAAATGTTAAAAGCTAAGTATCATACAATTAAAAACTTTGAATTTATATCTGGAGACATCTTACCCCAATTAAAAGTGGAATATGCGACCTTTGGAACTCCAGTTAGAAACAAAGAAGGAAAGATTGTTAATGGAATACTCTATTTACACGGTTCCTCTGGAGATTACTCTTCAGTTAAACGTATTAAAAACATATTAGGTCCTGGAAAGTTAATTGATACTGATAAATTTTTTATTATTTGCCCCACTGCTTTAGGGTCACCGGGATCATCTTCACCATCAACTTCTGGATTAGGGCCTGATTTTCCCAAATATACAATTGAAGATATGGTGAACGTTCAATACCGCCTTTTAAATGAAGTTTTAAACATAAATCACCTTAAAGGAATAATTGGTACTTCAATGGGTGGCTTTTTGACGCTTCAATGGGCAGTAACCTATCCTGATTCTGTGGATTTTATTATACCCATTACCACAAGTTCTAATGTCAGAGGGCAAAATTATGCATTAAATAATTTGATGAATACTTATATTAAAAACGATCCAGAATATAAAAATGGTAGATATCAAACCAATCCTAAAATAGGGACTCAAAATGCTATAATGTTTCTTTATTTATTTGGATTTTCTCCAGAATATTATAAAAAAGAGTCTGATGAATCTATTATTGAATCATTAGATTTAATGAAAAAAGAAGGAGCTGAAACAGACGCTAATGATATTATATGGCGAAATGAAGCTTCAAATTCTTATGATCTCTCTTCTGATTTATCAAAAATTAAAGCCCGAACATTAATTATTGGAGTTAATCAGGATCAGTATTTTCCACCAGATATCGATGTAATACCACTTTCTAAAGGAATCATGGGTTCTAAGATATATTTATATGATTCTATTTTAGGTCATTTAGGCTCAAGCGAGATAATAAAAGCAGAAAAAATAATTAAAGAGTTTCTGGATGAAATCGAATAATATCATATAAAAATCTTAAATTATATCCATTACTAATAACAGATAATATTTTGAGGGATTAATATGCAGGTTAAAGTAATGGATTATGGGTTTTCAAGGAAATCAGGCAAGTATTACGTTGTTTATAAAATTGGTGATATTGATAAAGAAACCAGAGGTAAGCTTAAAGAAAGAATCATTGATAAATTAGAGGATAAATCCGGATCTTTATATTTAACCATCTACTTTGATAAAGATTATTTCCCATTTAAAAGTGAAGAAGCAAGATTGCGCACAGCAGATTTTGTTGCACGTGAAGAAATTGAAATGCTCGCTTATTTAATCAGTATTTTGGAAGATTAATATCAATTTTAAATAATTAAATGAACTATGAAAAAGAGGAATTGGAGTGAAGGGGACTGATTTACCTGATTTAAAAAATTTTAGAATCCGTAAAAAACTTCAAATAGCCATGTCAAAATCCATGGAGAAAATGGGGATGCATGAATTTGATTCATGTCATTTTGAAGTTGTTCCTATTGATATTATCATTCCAGAACTTGACCCTGTTTTTGATGGTTTCACCGTTGCACATATTAGCGATATCCATTTAGGGCAGTGGATATCTACTGAACGTTTAAAGGGAGTTATAGATTTAGTTAATGAGCAGAACCCAGATATTGTGGCTATTACAGGTGATTTTGTATCCTATGCCATTGATCATCTTATAGAAGACCTTGAAGAGTGCCTTAAAATACTTAAACCACAGGATGTTTCTTTAGCAGTCCTTGGAAATCATGATCACTGGCTTGGAGCAAATAGAATTCGTAATGTGCTTAAAAAAAGCGGCATAGTGGATATAAGTAATGATGTTTATACTTTAAAAAAGAAGGATGCATCCATATATTTTGCAGGAGTAGATAGTATCACTCTGGGCAAGCATCGCCTTGATATGGTAATGGATAAGTTACCCGAATCTGGACCGGCTATAATGCTTGCACACGAACCAGATTTTGCTGATATCAGCTCAACAACTGGGAGATTTAGTTTACAAATATCAGGACACTCTCATGGGGGTCAATTTATAATTCCTGGCCTTGGAACATTTATTAGAGGATCAAACTTTTTAAAATATCCTGCAGGTAAATATCAAGTTGGAGAAATGATTCAATATACAAATAGAGGGCTCGGAACAAACGTATTCTGGATTAGAATTAATTGTCCCCCTGAAATTACAGTTTTCAGCTTAAAAAGTCAAGAGAATAAATGAAAATGAAGTTTCTGGAAAATAATAACATATCACTATATCTGTTATTAGGAAGAACCTTAATATTATGGGTAGCTGGAGTTTTAGGGCTTTTATTAGTTGCCCATTTAGATAGTGGAATTTCAGTTAATAGCGTAGAGACTGCTTTTTTAGTTGTTTTTGTTATAGGCGTTTTAAATGCCACTTTATGGCCTATACTTACTCGTTACACTTTACCATTTCTTATAACTACATTTGGATTGGGACTTCTTGCTTTAAATGCATTTATTCTGTGGTTAACAGATCAACTCGTTAATGGTTTTACTGTTTCGGGTTTTGCCTATATCACAACACCAATAGTTATTGCAGCGATTACAACGGTAATATCTGCTTTGTTAACTATAGACGATGAAGCATATTATTTTCGTTCTGTACTCAGTAAAAGAATACAAAAGAATCCTGAAGACCTTAGAGAAAAAAAGCCAGGGATAATATTTACAGAAATTGATGGCCTATCAGCCCCAATTCTTAAAGAAACCATAGTTAAAGGATATATGCCTACTTTAAAAAGATGGCTGGAAGAAGAAAACTATAAAATTACTGAATGGGAATCTGACCTATCCAGTCAGACAGGAGCTTCCCAGGCAGGAATTTTGCACGGTAACAATCAGAATATGCCTGCATTTCGTTGGGTTGAAAAGGAAAATGGAAACAAAATCGTTGCTTCAAATGGTTCAAGCGATGCCCCTATCCTTGAAGCCCGAATTTCTGATGGAAGTGGTTTATTAGCTGTAAATGGAGCCAGCAGATCCAATCTTTTTTCAGGCGATGCTGAAGACGTTATTTTTACATACAGCAAACTTAAAGATCTTAAAATGTTTTATAATAAATCATGGTACTATTTTTATGCCTATCCTGCAAATTTCTCCAGAACTATCGCCCTTTATTTATGGGATTTATGTCTTGAAATATATTCCCGGATTAGACAGAGAGTTAAAAATATTAAACCCCGGCTTAAGAGAGGTTTTACCTATTTGTTTGTCCGTCCAGGAGCAAATGTCTTTATGAGAGAAATTACCACTTTTAGTGTAGTTGGAGATGTTTTAGCAGGTAAAGTAGATGTTTTATATGCTACATATTACGGTTACGATGAAATAGCACATCACAGCGGAATATGTGATGCTGATGTTTTCATTGCGCTTAGACAGTTAGATAAACAATTTAAAAGAATTGAAAGCGCGCGTAGATTTGCACCTAGAGAATATATAAACATAGTTCTTTCAGATCACGGCCAGAGTAATGGCGCCACATTCAAACAGCGATATGGCTACTCTCTGGAAACTTTAGTTCGAAGTCTGCTCCCTGTGGATAAAAAGGTATACAGTATTTTATCTTCCAATGAAGACCACTGGGGAAAGCCATTTAGCCAACCTATAGAATACACCCATGATTATATAAACGACAAAATTGATCATGCACGAGAGAAAACCACAAATATAAAGGAAAACGCTTTTAATGAAGCAAAAAAAATTTCTTTCATTAAAAGAGGGTTGTTAAAATATATTAAAGAAGAAGAGATTGAAATAAAAGATGAAATACCTAAATCTGCTGAAGAAGCAAATGTAATCGTGCTTGCATCAGGGAATCTTGGTTTAATTTACTTTACAGAATATCCCAAGCGGTTTACGTATGAAGAAATAAAAAATGCCTATCCTAAACTGATTCCCGGTTTAGTTAAACATGATGGTGTAGGTTTTATAATGGTCCGCTCCAAGGAATACGGTGCAATAGCAATTGGTGCTGAAGGCGTATATTATCTGGATAAAAATGAAGTGGAAGGAGAAAATCCACTGAAAAATTTCGGTGAAAATGCTGTTACTCATTTAAAAAGAACAGATAGTTTTAGATATGTCCCTGATATTCTTGTAAATAGTTTTTATGATCCAGAAACTAATGAAGTAGCTGCATTTGAAGAATTAATTGGAAGCCACGGAGGATTGGGAGGTTTTCAATCAAGACCCTTCATAATGTTTCCATCGAAATGGAATCTAGATAAAGAAGAGATTATTGGAGCTGAAAAGCTTCATATGGTGCTGAAAGATCGAATGAATAAATTATAAAAAAAATTCATATTATAAATCTCATTTTTTTATATTAAAAGGTTATGAGGGTAAGAGTAACCTTTTTTCTGTTCAATTGCAGGTAAGGAAAAATGTATGTGGGTAAAAATCCATATATTCTCTCTTTTTTCAAGTACTAAACTCAATCTTCCGCATAATATTACTTCCTCCCCTTCAACTTCTGCATTCATGGTCATTTTTCCAGATACCCATGATACATTACCTGCATTGGAGATTGTAACTTTTTCAAATCCAATTTCAATGTTATCTGCCTGGGAAAAATCCCGTAGAAACCCTGTTTTCAGCTGATTATGTCCTTGAATCCATTCATCTCTACCAGTACCTATTGCCACGAAATCAGGATCATTTGCAAATAAGTCCATCATGGTTTCAATATCCTTGTCAGCATAAGCCTTTGCATACTTATTTAGCACTCCCATAATTTCAGATTCAGTATTCCTATCAGCCTTCATATTTTGCCCTTCTAACCATTTAATACTAAATATGTACTTTTTCATATATATTTTATCTGAAAATTACAATTATAGAGGATCTATAAAAGAATTTTTATCCAGAAAATAGCATTAAATAAGAAAATTAATAATTAAACCTGATAAATAATACATTAAATCATCTATACTTGGAAAATGCCCGTTAAATATGGCTGGAATTACAAATAGCACTGCTTTACTATCTAATATGTCCTTTACTATTTCGCTGCGTTTATGTAAAAAATGCATTTATACTTAAAAATCTTCACTTGTGACTCCTTCTACAAGCTTATATCATATTTATTTTAAAAATTATGCCTCTAAAATTAGGAAATTTGAAATGAAGAATATAATTAGCATATTATGGGCTAAATTCGCTCTTTATATTCCACTTTATTAAAAAAAATTTTAAATTGGGTCCCATTCTTTCTGTCTAATTCAATACTACCGTCAAGCTGTTTACTTAAGTTATTGACTAACTGTAAACCCAATGTTGCACTATTTTTATAATCAATATCTTCTGGTAATCCGATACCATCATCGCCTACAGTAAGAACATATTTTTCTTCGTAATTTGAATTCAGGCCAACATTTATAATGCCGGATCTTTCATCTGGAAATGCATATTTTATGGAATTCGTTACGAGTTCATTAATAATAAGACCACAAGGAATAGCTGTGTTGATATTTAAGGATACATCTTCCACATTTATGTTCATTTTAATTTTTTCTAGATTTAAACCGTGACTATAACTTAGATATGAAATTAAGCTGCGAATATATTTAGCAAAATTGATATTAGTAAAATCAGATGATTTATAGAGCTGTTCATGGATAAATGCCATAGATTTAACCCGGCTCTGACTATCCTTTAAAAATTCGAGATCTTTTTCGTCGTTAATGTAACCCGCCTGAAGATTAAGCAAACTTGAAATAATCTGCAGGTTATTTTTAACTCGATGGTGAACTTCTTGAAGAAGAAGTTCTTTTTCTTTAAGTGATGATTTTATTTTATCTTCTGCTTCTTTAATATCGGTAATATCGCTTCCAACAAATACAACTCCTAAAATTTCATTTTTATCACTCTTAATCATGGATATAGATAAAAATATTGGTACCTGATCACCATTTTTAATTCTGAATGTTGATTTAAGGTTGGTGATGTATGTCCTCTGTGTTAAATTATTAGAGAGCCTTTCCAGCAGTAGTAACATTTCATTAGCAGGGAAAATGAGTTCTATAGGCATGCCAATTAATTCTTCGCTCTTATATCCCAGAAGATCACATGTGGCCTGATTAACATTCAGGATTTTATTCTGCTCATCAAGTAAAATAAAAAAGTTGGACATTGTTGATACAATTTCATCTGCAGCAATTGCAGTTGTTAAAGCAGGGAATCTGTATTTCCAGATTCCATAACTGATGAGGCCTATTCCAACAGTGGACATTGTTATAGACATTTCTGGAATTCTTATTGATGCATTAGGGATGATTACATCGCTCATTATACTTATTATTAATGGTAAATAAAGTCCAGCAATCATATACTTTGCTTGAAGCTTTTTCATATTTTTTGAATTAAAATAATATTTAATACATAAAAATGCAGCTAATGAAACTACCAGTATTGACCATATGCTCATTATAATGAATAGAATTGGATTTTGAGGGAAAGTATATGTCCATCCCCAGTATTCCTTTAATAATCCGTCTAATAACAAATTAGTAGTTAATGATAGGGTTATAATTACAATAGAAGGTGTATAAATCAGAAAATAAGTAAATTTTTTCTTTAATAAACTGGTTTTTTTGGTAAAAATAAGTGATATATGTAATAATACAGAAGGTACTAATGGCCAGATAGTACTTAATTTCAGCCAGATATATGCAGTTTCTAATGTTTCAGCCTGTCTATACTGAAACTCTAAAAGAGATAGAAATCCAACTAAAAAACACAGAACAGCAACCATTATATTTAAATGGCTCTTAGAATTTTTATGGAAAATAAAATTACCCAGAAAAAAACATACAAAAAATGCAATAAATGAAATTAATGCATAGATATTCATTCTGGTTAACTCCGTCCAATTTTTATAGTCTACTACTATATATAAGTTAAGATATATATACTCTTTTAAAATGCAATATAATTATGCTAAATAGTAAGTAATTAGCAACTGAATAAATCATATTATCAATTCTGGGCCAAATTAAGTATTGATAATATTAAAATAACCTCATAGTTTAAATAATTCATCATTATTAGATAAATATTGAATATAAAAGGAATTAACTGTATATATACCATTTTCTTATAATACTCGGATATATATTTTGCTAGCACAATTGTTAAGAAAGAAATAGAGAGAAATGTGTTGGGTGTGTTAATATTAACATATTTGTTAATGAGAGAAGTATTGATCACGATTTATTAAATACCATAAGAAATGAAATTCTCTATGGAGGTTATCTAGCTGCTTTAGGCAGCCCAATGTTAATTATATCAACATGTACAATACTGAATATTAATTTTGACTTGCCTATACTGCTAATTGCTTATTTGCTCCCATTAATTGTTTACAGTTATGATTACTACAAAGATATTGAAAAAGATATTAAATCAGATTCAAATAGAGCTATTTATCTAAATAAAAAAGCAGATAAATATCCACTTATTTTTGGATTTTATATATTATTACTTGTCTTTTTACTACTTTTATTTTCTAATTACAGCTTAATTCTCTTTATTATTGCTATTGTAACAGGGGGATTTCTATATAATTTTAAACTCAAAGAACTTACCAAAAAGATTCCTGCATTCAAGAATATATTCACCACATTTACATGGGCAGCTGGAGGGGCATTTTTTCCAGTATTTTATTTCTCCTTAACACTGGATACTTCTTTTATCCTTATATTTGCTTTAATATTTCTTAGATGTTTGATAAACGTCGTATATTTCGATTTAAAAGATATAAAAAATGATAAAAAAGAAAAACTAAAAACTTTACCTGTGGTAATAGGTAAAGATGCCACAATTAAATTCTTATACTTTTTAAACTTCATTTCATTCATTCCACTAATTTTAGGAGTATACCTTAAAATATTTCCTTTATTTGCTTTATTTTTACTTTTATTCAGCATTTATGGGTTATACTACATTAAAAAAGCTGAAATGTCTGTTAGTCATGATCTTGAAAAATTAGCACATACCCTGGCTGATTCAGAATTTATAATCTGGCCTTTAGTGCTTATAATATCTAAAATGTTAATTTAATGTAGATCTTCAAGTTTTTGACCCTTTCTATAAGACATTCCCTGAAAAATAGCAATCAATTCTCCATCTGAATCAAAGATATCAACAGTATAAGTGGAAATTTTAGGGTTTAATGATATTTCCCTTGCTTCTGCTATCAATGTGCCACTTTGTGCTGCTTTCATAAAAGAAATGTTTACATTTATGGCCACAGTTACATTTCCATGTGAATTGGCTGCAACTCCAAACGCAAAGTCAGCAAGTGAAAAAATGGCGCCGCCATGGACAGTGCCAATTCCATTTAAATGATTTTCATTAATTTCCATTTTTGCTTTTGCAGTTCCCCTGGAGACTTCAAGCAGTTCAATACCATTATATCTGGCAAATTTATCCTCCTTAAAAAATTCCTTTATTTTTTCCATTATAATCCCCTGAAAAATAAAATTTAAGTTTTTTTAAACATGGTTGATTGGCAATGTAAAATAAAAAATAGATCCCACATTTGGGATTGATTCAAACCATACACGACCTCCATGTCGTTGTATTACTACCGCAATATTGGTTAATTCAATTTCAGTATCTGCATCTAACCTCTCTAAGCCCATTCCATTATCCATAACCTTGAAAATATATTCATTGTTTTGTTTATCCTCTTTTGCCGAGATATGGATTTTTAGAGGTTTATCGGGGTTTCTAAATTTAATGGAATTACTGATCAAATTTTGAAATACATTTTGAAGCTGTCCAGCATCACCTTTAACATTAGGGAGAGTATCATAGGTTATTTCCCCATTATGCTCACCAATTGATTCTTTAAAGGTATTTATAACATGATCTATCATTGAATTAGTATATATGGAATTGAATTTCTCTACTTTATTTAATAGAGGAAAGCTTTCATTAAAATTATCCAATTCCCATGGAATAGAAGCTCCCATTAAATCACTTATAAACTCACCAACATCTTCATCAGACTTATCTTTATATTGGTTCTCCAGTAACTGTATAAAGCTTTCAATATCCTCAAAAGATTCATCTAAGTCAAGAGAACCAACATTAGGAAATTTTTTTAGTTCTTCATTGGAAATCTTTAAATCTTCAACCTGTTTTTTGAGTTTTTCTTCTAATTTTTGGTGTTCTGTAATATTTCTAGCTATATGGGTTGTCCCGATCAAGTTGCCCTGCTCATTTTTTAGAGGATAAAATGTAATTTCATAGAACATATTCTGTGAATCAATCTCAAATACCATTTCAACAGAGAATTTTTCTCCTTTTAATGCCTTTTCCCATAATTGGAGAACCTCAAAATGATTTTCTTGAGAATCTAAAAGTAAATCTTTAATGCTCATTCCCAGTTCCACTTCTTTTCCCAGAAGTTTCTTTGATATATCTTTATATGCATTGTTAAAAGAAATAAATTCGTATTCAGTGTTCCAGGCAGCAATAAGATCATCTGTACTTTCCAATATTCTTTCATTAGTGGAGAATAATTTTAGAAGATTATCAAATGTCCCTTCAAATTCTTCTTTTTGCTCTTTTAATTTGTTCTCTGCTATATCTTCTGCTTTTTTCAACTGCATTTCAATATTTTTAGTTTCAGATGTTTCAATCACTGAAACATTGATTCCAACAATATTTCCATCAATATCTTTCAAAGGGACCCATTGTTTATTCCATGACCTTAATGTACCATCAGAATAAGTCCTGCTAAATTCAAAGTCCAGTACTGGTAATCCATTTTTAAAAATAAATTGGGCTATATCTTTTGCCTGTTCAGCTATATCCGGAGATATTTCATTTATTGTTTTTCCTATATGATCATCGGCTGATAAACCATTAATTTCTGCTAATTTTTTATTTACACGTATATACTTTAGTTCCCTATCAAGAGTGCATAAACCTATTGGAGCATAATTATAAATGGTATCAATTTCTACAAGAAGCTGTAATGATTCTTTTTCATTTTCCTGTAATGCTTTTTTTATTTCAGCTAAATTATCTTTCCCCTTTGAAATTTTTCTATTGGCTATTCGAAGTTCTTCATTGGCAGCTTCTATTTCATCCATTGAGGTTTCTAACTCTTCAGCAAATTGTTGAACCCGTTTTCTAAGCTCCTGATTCTCTAATTTGGATTCTTTAACTCTGCTTATGTCGGTAGAGATTCCAAGTACATGCCGAACAGTTTCTCCATCTGAATCAAATTCAGGAATTAACTTGAGATGGAAACTCTTTGGATGGTTATTATTTGTTGCGGAAAATTCAAAATCTAATTCATGGGTATTTCCTGTCTGAAATACTTTTTTAATCCCCGAATCCCATATATTACTGAGTTCTTCAGGCATACCTACTTCTCTATTGGTTTTACCAATGAAATCATCAACAGCAACATCTGTTATGTGTTCTGCTGATGGAGCAAGATAGACTACTCTTAAATTATTATCATAACGCATCAAAATTGATGGTAGATTTTCTGCAAGGATCTTGTAGTGTGCTTCACTTTCCTGTAATTCTTTTTTTAGACTTAACAATTCATCTTCTTTTTTTTGAAGTTTTTCATCATTTAAACCAATTTCCTTACTAACAGATTCTAATTTTTCATTTGATACTTCCAATTCTTTTATATACACTTTCATTTCTTCATGGAGTTGATTTTTTTCATTTTCAATTTCTTTAACCCTGTTTATATCCCTTAAAATATTAAAAGAGTATATTTTATCGGGTGTTTCAATTATTGATGTACTCACTTCTATAGGGACTATCCCTCTCTTTTTTGTCTGAATTTCAGTTTCGATCTTTATGTTTCCTTCCTTACTCAATTGCCTTAACTCATTAATTGCCATTTCTTTTAAATCATTGGAGGATATTTCATCTGTACCCATTGATAATAATTCTTCTTTGGTATATCCAGTTAATTCTTCAGCTTTACGGTTTATATTTACATACTTTCCAGTTTCAATGTCAGAAAGAATTATTGCATCATTATTTTCTTCAAAAAGAGTTTTAAACTTAATTTGTGTTTCTTTCAGTTCCTTTTCAGCCATTATTTTCTGGTTTATATTTTGAGAATAGACTTCCATACTATAGGGATGTGTATATACTTGAAATTTGTACCATTCTTCGTTTTTTGGGGATTTTATATTAAATAGAGCATTTATGTTCTTGGATTTTGCCTCATGGAGTTTATTATAAACCTCGCTATCTTTAAGTTCTTTAAATTCATCCCAGATAATTTTACCTGTTAATTCCTTTTCTCCTATAAATGACTTAATTTTTGAATTATAATTAATAAAACGCCATTCATTATCTAATTCAAAATATATTTCATCTATATTTTCTATTATTCTTTCAGATTTATTTGAAGATTTTTTTAGTTCAGTAATATCGCTCAGGATGGTAATAATGATTTCATTATCAGGGGAATATGCTGATACTGAACAGAATTTATCCAATGTTTCGAAATAAACTTCATATTTTTTTCCTTTACCAGAGCTCAGTATTTCTGCGGCTGTTTTCAAATACTGTTCTGCTATGTTTTCTTCATATAATTCAGAGATAGTTTTACCTATTAATTCGTTGGACTCCTTTAAATCATTTGGTAAAGCAGTATTTGCATATATAACACGCAAATCAGCAACACTATCCAGAATATCACGATTTATCTCAAAAATTACCACTTCATCTTTAATTTTTTCAAAAATTTCAAAGTTAAAATTTGCATCTAAATTAACTGATTTATCTTGGCTAATATTCATTCAAATCCCCTGAAAAATTTGTTTATATACTGACCTTTGGTATTTTAGTCATTATTATTATGTTTTACCATTAACCACACTAAAATAATTTAATTCCTTCTTAGTTATAGTTTATTAAAATAAATTTAAAAAGTTCAGAATAGATGTTTTTATATAAAGTGATAAATATATCTCTACAATAGTTAAATACCAGTTTATTTTACATTTTTGGGGTAAAATATGGCAGATCAATACAATATTGAACCAAACGATGCAATAAGTAAAATAACAACTAAAATTCCCTGTATAGAGATTGGGGAAACCATAGAAACTATTGAAAAATTACTATCCCATGAAGCTAATAAATTTGATACAATCGATTATGTATATGTAATAGATAAGAATAGAGTTTTACATGGAGTAATCTCAATAAAAAAAGTTTTCTGTTCTAATCCTACTGTTAGAGTTGAAAGAGTAATGGATAAAGATTTAATAGTGGCTCATCCTGATACAAATCAAAGAAAAGTAGCATATCTTGCCCTTACAAATGGGATCAAGGCAATACCAATTGTTGATGATGAAAAACGCATCATGGGTATAGTACCCTATGATAATATTCTTAAAATATTCAACCATGAATTTCAAAAGGAAATTTTCAGTGCTGGAGGTATATCTGCCAAGGTAGGAGATGAATACACAACAATAAGATCCACAGCTGGTGTGATGATTAAATCCAGACTTCCATGGCTAATACTGGGAGTTTTTGGAGGAACAGTTGCAGCTTCTGTTATCAGTGGATTTGAAGAAGTTCTGAGTCAAGTTCTAGCTTTAGCAGCATTTATTCCTGTGCTGGTTTACATGAGTGATGCTGTGGGAACTCAATCAGAAGCATTAATCATAAGAAGCATAGCCCTTGAGCCAAAATTACCATTAAAATCGTACATAATCCGAGAATTTAAAATTGCAGCGGCACTTGCATTAATCTGTGGAATTTTAATCAGTCTTGTTGCTGCTGTAGGCTGGACTAATCCCTATCTTGGGGTTATAGTTGGATTTTCAATGTTTTTCAGTATAATCGTCGCTGTTTTGATTTCTACCTTACTTCCACTGGGATTTAGGAAGTTGAACTCTGATCCGGCAATTGCCACCGGTCCTTTTGCAACCATGATTAGCGATATTGCAACTTTAGCAATTTATTTCACTGTGGCAATTTTATTTCTGGAATATTTTGGAGTTATTTAATATAATTTTATTTTTAAATAGTATTATAAACTATAAAATAAATATTACTTTAAAGATCATTAAAAACAATTGTTTGAGATTAAATGAATGAAAATAATAGTAAAAAAAGAATAATTGAAACCCAAAAAGAACCAGAAATTGAAGGTTACATTCCAGTTAAATTAAATACTGAAAGAGGGATAATCCATTGTAGATATTATCAAACAGACACAAATTCTGCAGCAATTTATGTAGGAGGCATAGGTGGAGGATTTGATACACCTTCAAATGAGTTATATCCTTATCTAAGTACAAAATTACAATTAGAAGGTATTTCTTCACTTAGAATACGCTTCAGGAATCCCAGAAGCTTGGAAGAATCCGCATATGATGTTATTGCAGGAATTGAATTCCTTGAAAATGAAGGAATTTCCCAAATTGCGCTGGTAGGTCATTCACTCGGCGGTGCAGTTGTTATTCAGGCAGCTGTAGATTCTAAATCTGTTAAAACTGTTGTAACTCTTGCAACTCAAAGTTACGGTTCAGATATTGTTAAAGATTTGTCAGAAAATACTTCTATTCTCCTGATTCATGGAAATGATGATTCTGTACTACCAGCATCGTGTTCAAGGACAATATATGGAATAGCACATGAACCAAAAGAGAGAGTGCTTCTAAGTGGAAATGGACATTGTTTGGAAGAATCAGCAGATGAAGTGAAGAAAATAGCCCATGAATGGATTTTAAAAGAATTAAATCCATAAATAAATTAAAGAAACTATTTTATATAATTAAAGAGATAAAATAAATAAGTTTTAGATTTGTATCCTAAATTTTAATATAATTTTAGTTTTGGTGATTTTTTAATGAATAATAGCAATCATAAAAATTATGCTTTAATTGTTGCAGTTATTGCTTCATTTATCACTCCTTTTGTAGGATCTTCAATTAATGTAGCACTTCCAGCAATAGCAGCAGAATTTGGAATTAATGCCGTGCTATTAAGCTGGATTCCAACTTCATATTTGCTCGCTTTAGCTGTATTTCTTGTACCCTTTGGTAGAATTGCAGATATCTATGGAAGAAAAAGAATTTTCACCTATGGAATTACAATATTTACTATTGCGTCCTTTATATCAATTTTCGCACTTTCTGGTCCAATGTTAATAATACTCAGGATTTTTCAGGGTATTGGAAGTTCTATGATTTTCGGGAACCTTTTTGCAATAATTGCATCTGTTTTTCCTGCAAATGAAAGAGGAAAAGCACTTGGAATTACTGTCGTGGGTGTTTTCCTTGGATTATTCCTTGGACCCGTATTAGGAGGTTTTTTAACCCAATACTTTGGATGGAGAAGCATTTTCTTTTTTAATGTTCCTATGGGAATCATTGCCATATTTGCAGTTACAAGATTAAAAGGAGAATGGGCTGAAGCTATTGGAGAAAAATTCGATTTTTTTGGTTCTATCATCCTTGGAATATCTATAATAGCAATAATGTACGGTTTTTCAGTACTTCCAGAAATAAATGGGTTTATTTCAATTTTAGGAGGTTTGACCGGACTTTCGATCTTTGTGTTGGTTGAAAAAAGGATTGATAGCCCTGTTTTAAATGTAAATTTATTTAAGAATAAATCTTTTACATCCAATATTATTGCTGCCTTTATTAATTTCAGTTCAGGAATTTCAGTTGTGTTTTTACTCAGTCTTTTCCTTCAGTATATTAAAGGATTTAGTCCCCAGGATGTGGGGCTAATTCTTGCAGTTCAACCAATATGCATGACTATTTTTTCGCCATTTGCAGGTAACTTATCTGACAAAATAGAGGCAAGAAAAGTTGCATCTATTGGAATGGGAATTTCTGCAGTTGGTTTTATCATTTTTACTTTAATAACTAATGTTACAGACATCTGGATTGTAATTGCTGGTCTAATTTTTATTGGAATTGGATTTGCATTATTTTCATCGCCAAATACAAATGCTGTGATTGGTTCTATCGAAAAAAAATATTATGGGGTTGCTTCAGCTACTTTAACCACCATGAGAGTAATGGGACAAATGTTTGGGATGGGAATTACGATGCTTGTACTGGCAATATTTATAGGAAATGTTGCTATTACATCAGGGAATGCTAGACTATTTTTAGGGAGTATGACAGTTTCATTCAGCATATTTACTATTCTAAATATTGCTGGTGTGTTTTTATCACTGGTAAGCAATAAGTAATCATTTCTATTGTATTTTGGTGTGAATAATTTTTTTATTTAACCTAAAATAAATATAGAATAGATGAAGGCATACACTAAAAAACATTTGAGAAATTATATCTGGGACTCTTTAAAGGACAAAAACCTTTACATACCTCCAAAATCACCTTATGGAAGAATACCCAATTTTAAAGGTTCAACTGCTGGGGCAGAACTTCTCAGGAGCACTCCACAATGGAAAAATTCAAAAACGATTTTTTCAAGCCCTGATTCAGCGCAAAAGAAAGTACGTGAATTGGCATTAAAGGATAAAAAACTGTTAATTATGGCTTCACCTAAATTAAAAAAAGGATATCAACTTATAAACCCTGAGAATGTTGAAGGAAATGAAAAAGCTGCATCTACAATAAACGGCGCCTTTAAATTTGGGGAAATTAGATAAAATTTTCCAGAAATTGATCTTATAGTAGAAGGGTCTGTTGATTTACAGGGAAATAGACCTGGAAAGGGCGGTGGTTATGGGGATATGGAGATAAGTCATTTTTTCAATGAGAAATCAGCAAATAAAGACATTCCAATTGTTACTACCCTTCATGAATTCAGATTGTAGATAAAGTCCCTACTGAATCCCATGATAAAAAAATAAATATGTTAGTAACTCCAAAAAGAATAATCAGGTAATAGGTCAGGATAATAATATGAAATCTGATAATATTTTTAATAAAATGAAGGGAAAAGATAACTGGAATGAAGAAAAATCCCATAAATCTGAGTATATTGTTGCAATAATTTTTAATTTGATCTTTTTTTATATCGTAAATAACCTATTAAACTGGAACATTTCTTTTATTACTCAAGCTCTAAACTCTATTCTCTGGATAATAAATCTATCAATTGTTGCTGCAATTACAGGTAATTTTTTCCTTTTACTATATGATCCCCGATGGCTGAGGCATTTGATAAAAATAGCGATGAATATATTCGCATTTTATGCTGTTTATTTCATCTATGAAGTTTTTCCATTCAGTTTCAGTACAATTTATCTCGATGAAATTGTTTTATTTGTTTTAATCATTTCAATGGTGGCAATAATCATTGCCAGTTTTGTTGAATTTATAAAGCTGATTTTATTGATTAAAGGGAAATTTCTGGATTAACGAATTTACTTTTTTTAATTTCATCTATCCATCGTTTACATGTATCCATGTCATCAACAATTTCCATTATCTCTTTTATAAATTCATTTACATCATCTGAAGATAGTAACACTACAATTTCGCCTTTTTTAAATACCGAATTATCTTTAAGAGCCACTTAATCTTTACCTACATATCCAATTGTTGATCTTAATTTACTCATTATATCAGCCTTTAAAATTTAAAATAAACGTTTATAAGTTCAATGCTTCCAGACGCATCCTGAATTCTTTTCTATGTCTTTTTTCTTATCAAGAATATGTTTTAAAACTCCAACTACCTCTTCATCGTCAATTTCAGCTATCTGATTTGTATAGAGTTCAATGCTTTCAGTTTCAAGCGCAATCTGTCTTTGAAGCTGACCTTTAATATTATCCCCGTCAAAATCAAGCTTCTTATGTTCCATTGTTTGTTTACCGCCAGTTGCGGTGATCAGATCTGCAAGCCACCACATATGCCTTATTTTGTCCACTGATATTGCTTCTGTAACTCTACTTAGGTCACAGGCTTCCATCATGAAAGAATTTCGAGATCAGTGATACTTCCAGTTCTCTCACGAAGTTGATATTTAATATCTCTATCATCTCTTCATTATTTATATCACGCCATAAAATCCATTAAAAGTATTGGAAGGATGATGTAAATTTTTTTAGATCCTTTAAGCTCTTATTCGCCAATTACTGTTATCTCTATTTTCCTCAATCTACCCGAAACATCTGCTTCTATGAATAATAGATCCTGCCACGTGCCCCTGATAACTCTACCATTTCTTACTGGCATAGTTTTATCTGGAGGTAACAACATTGATCTGAGGTGAGAATATGCATTTCCTCCATGCTTCCATCCTTCTTTGGGTGTAATAGTTTCAAGTAAATCACCAATGTCTTCTCTTAAATTACTTTCAAGCTCTGTTAGTGCAAAAACAGCAGTTGCATGAGGAGCAAAAATGTGGACGATTCCATTACTTATTTTAGATTCATGAACAACTCCTTCTATTTTATGGGTTAAATCCACGATTTCCCCTGTTCTTTCAGTTTCTATATACAATGTTTTTGTAAATATCATAAAAAAACACCTCTAAACATTATATTTTTCTAACTTATTTTTCATTTATTAAGATACGTTTTTGAATATAAAGCTTATAATGAATATTCAACAATTAAATAGTGCCATTTTCTTTTACGCTCATGGTCCTGTGCAAAAATCAGGTTTATGGTTTAATAGAATTTTTATAGTAAATTTAAATGAATTAATATGTTAAACTACACATAATAATAAACTACTATTCCCTTTGATTAAAGCACTTAAAAATGACACACTCAAACAAACATGTGCGTTCTTTAATATTAAATTAGGATTTCTTTATTCAAATAATTATCTCAAATTTTAAATAAACACAAGTTTAATTTTCTTTTTATAAGATTTTGAGAATAATTTAAAATAAATTATATTACAAAGTTAATAGATGATAAAAGAAAAAAATATTATTAATTAAAATCATTGTTGTTGGTTAAATGAAAAAAGATCAAAAGGATGCTGATGTATTTGCCCTAAAAATTGAAGCTTATTACAATATTTTCAATAATATGAATGAAATTATGGTTATTTTTGAAATTATCCGTAATAAAAATGGTAAACCATCAGATATGATTATTCGAGACGTTAATGAGGTTTATCTATCTAATTTTCACATTTCTCGTGAAAAAGTAACCAATGAACTTGCAAGCCAGATATATGGACAGGAATTTGTTGATTATTACTTTAAACTTGCCAGAGAGAACGCTGATTTAAGAAAAGGTCAGAAATTTGAAACATATTTCTTTCCCTTAAACAAATTTTATCTGACTACACTATTTCCCATTGGTAAAAATTTATATGTTACCCTTGGTATTGATATAACAGAAAGAAAAAGAATGGAGATGGCCTTAGGAAATAATGTTCATTCAAGACCCAATAAACCTTTTGAAAGAATTATTTATGATATTGATGGTAATGAAAAGATAATTCAAAGCACGATTTTTCCAATAAAATCTAAAAAAGATATGATGATTGGTAGTATTGCACGAGATATTATTTACCAAAAGGAAATTGAAAAAAAACTGGAAGAAGCAAGAATTAATTTAGAAAAAAAGGTACATGATCAGACCAGAGAATTAATAGAAGCCAATAAATCTTTATTGGAACAAAAAGGAAAATTTCAGGAAATTTTTAATAAAGCTAACGATATGATAAGTTTAAATGAAATGATAGACTGTTTCCCAGGTAAATTTATTGAAATAAATGATATTGGAGTTCAAAGATTAGGTTACAGTAAGAAAAAGCTGCTTGGAATGAGCCCTAAGGATATAGTAGCTCCAGATAAACATTTCCAAATGCCCGAAAATGCAGCTAAGCTATGTAACAAAGGTCATGCTACATTTGAAATTGTCCATGTAGCCGAAGATGGAAAAAGAATACCTGTTGAAGTTAACAACCATTTAATTAATTATATGGGCAGAAAAGTTTGTCTTGCAATTTCAAGAGATATTAGTGAACGTAAAAAGGCAGAAGAAGATCAAAAAAAACTTATAGCTGAATTAAAGCGTTCTAATGACGAGTTACAAAAATATGGCCATGCAATATCCCATGATCTTCAGGAGCCCCTCAGAACCATTGCCAGTTTCACACAACTCCTGGAAAGGCGTTATAAAGGTAAATTAGATGAAGATGCAGATGAGTTCATAAATTACATCGTTGATGCCAGTATTCGGATGAAACAAATGATTAAAGATCTTCTGGAATATTCGAAGGTATCTTCAGAAGCCAGAGAATTCACCAAAATTAAGAGTGAAGAATTGATTAAAAATGTTTTAAATGACTTAAAAGTTAAAATAGAAAGTAGTAACACTGATATAACCTATGATCCCCTCCCAGATGTATTTGGTGATTCAAAACAGCTTCAGAGGGTGTTTCAGAATTTGATTACCAATGCAATTAAATTTAGAAAACCTGAAACTCCTCCTAAAATCCATATTACAGTAAAAGAAGACGCAGAAAACAATGAGTACATATTTTCCATAAAAGACAACGGAATAGGAATAGAAAAACAATATATGGAACGTATATTTGAATTATTCCAACGTTTACATACAATAGATGAATATAATGGAAGTGGAATTGGACTTCCTATATCAAAGAAGATAGTTAAACGTCACGGTGGCCGTATATGGGTAGAATCAGAGTATGGTCAGGTTCAACGTTCTATTTTACCCTTCCTAAAATGAGTAAAAATGAATCTAATGAAATTTAATTTATTTTTTTATTTTTTGTTTCAATTTCTTTAAGAGCCTCTTCTATACGAAGTCTTACATACCATCTTTTATCCTTTAAAGCCTGATTTAAAGGTTCAATAGCTTTTTTACTACCAATTTTACCAAGAGATTCAGCAGCATGCTTTTTAATACTGATATCGTCATCTTTTAATGCTTCAATGAGTGGTTCAACCGCTTTTTCATCCCCAATCATCCCTAATGCCTCCAATACATTGCTGCGAAAAACAGGATCATCATCTTTAAGCAATTCAATTAAAAAAACTGTTGCCCTATTATTTCCAATTTTGCCAAGGGATAAAACAACATTATTTCGAATTTTTTCGTCATTTAAACATTCCATTAATGGATCTACAGCATTATCATTACCTATTTCACCAAGAGATATTGCTGTATGCATCCTTACAAACCATTTTTCATCTTTAAGTAAAGGAATTAAATAATCTGTTGCTTCTTTACTTCCTATTTTTCCAAGTGCAGATGCTGCATTCCATCTAACATCACTATTTTCATCATTTAAAGCACGGATTAAAGGATCAACCAGTGATTCATCCCTGATCCTTATAAATGCATTTTCTGCATCAAAACGGACATTAGGGTCTTTATTTTTTAAAGCATTGATCAGTCCATTTATATCTTTATCTCTTTCTAACTTTCTGATATTTGGCCTGGAAATACCATCTAAAATTCCCATCCTTTCACCATTTATTCTTATTAATATTAGTTTATCTGGAAATTACTTAAGTTTTTCCTTACAAGATGAATCGGGATAATAATAATTTAAATGACCAATCATGCCTATTTTAACATTTTTAATAGATTAAAGACAGTAATCTGAATGCTATGCCTCCAAGAACAATTGCAGTTATGAAATTAGCAGCAGTAATCATTCCAGCAGATTTCCATCCAAATTCCCTGGCTAAAACAGCTATTGTTGAAGCGCACGGTAAATAGAGGATGGCTACAAGTGCCAGTACAATAAATTGAACTGGTGTGAGAACAAGAGCTAAATTTGTCCCATAAAAAGCTACCAGCATTAACAGGATGAACTCTTTCCTGATTGCGCCGAAAATAAGGAGTACTCCAGCAATTACCGGAAGTCCAAGCCACCATACTGTCAAAGGAGCCAGTGCATTACTTATGGGTTCAAGAATCCCCAGAACATAAAGGGCCTGTATAAATGCTGTTCCAAATATATAAATTGGTAAAACAAGATATATAAGGGACTTAGTCCTTACCCATGTTTGCTTTGCAATTATAGATAATGTAGGTAACTTAAAGGAATGCATTTCCATTATTAACCCTGTAGATTCACCTGGAACAACTTTTAATGCTATTCTACCCAGTAAAAATATAACTAAAAGGTCAATAACATAAAGCGCAAGCGCCCACCAAACATTGACAAAAACAGCCACCAAACCAAGTATTACAATAGTTCGAGCAGCACATGGAGCAAAAGTAATTGCAAAAGCTGCAAGTAATCGTTCCCTACGAGTTTCAAGGATTCTTGTGCTATCAATTGCAGGAACATTACACCCATAACCTAAAATAAGTGGAATTAGGGCTTTTCCATGTAGGCCTATTTTGTGCATCGCTGTATCCATCATAAATGCTACCCTGGTTAAAATACCCGAATTTTCAATAGCGCTTAACATAATATAAAATGGAATAACAAATGGTATTATTAATGTTATTCCGGCAACTAATCCTCCAACAGCGCCATTCCAGATTATAGCGGAAAGGGTTCCGCTGACTTGAGGATCCACTGGCTGGAAAAATCCAAACGCTTCAGTTAACAAGCCGGATAGGAAATTTCCAACTACAAATGTCCATAGGAGTAATCCCCCAATAACAATAGCAGAAATAACGTAACCAAAGACTCGATCTGTTGCTAATCTGTCCAGCCTTTCTGAAAATGATATTTTAATTTCACTTTGAACCTGTGCACCTGCTGTAATCTGATTGGCAAGGGAATATCTCTCTGATGCAATAACTGAAAAGGATGGTTCATTATGTATTTCTTCTATTTCCCTTGCCATTTCATATGATTTTTGAACTACTTCTTTAGAAGAATTTTCAACTAATTTAATTATTTCAGGATCGTTTTCAAGCAATTTGATGGCAATCCATCGGTAGGGATATTTTAAATCAAGATTTTTTGAAACCATTAGCCTGGAAAGCATATCCACTCTTTTCTCAACTTCAAATCCGTATCTGATTTCATTTTTTCGAGTTTCTATCCTGTTTTCTACATAATCAATAACAGTATCCATTAATTCATGCAGTCCTTCCCCTCTTACAGCCACTGTAGCTACTACAGGGACTCCAAGAGCTGCCTGAAGTTTATCTGTATCAATAACAATCCCTTTTTGTTTTGCTATATCAATTTGATTAATGCAAACAATAATGGGAACTTCCAACTCTATAAGTTGCATTGTAAAAAATAGATTTCGCTCCAAAACAGCAGCATCAACAACATTAATAACAACATCAGGCTTTTCAAATGCTATGTACTCCCTGGAAACTATTTCTTCCATTGAAAAAGTTGAAAATGAATAAATTCCAGGTAAATCTATTATATCAACATCATAACCATTAAAAAAGAGTTTTCCCTCGGCCCTTTCGATAGTTTTACCTGGCCAGTTCCCTACAATTTGATTGGAACCTGTAAGTTCATTGAAAATTACACTTTTACCCACATTTGCATTTCCTGCAAGAGCAATGGTCAAATGTTTTAAGTTTCTATTTTTTCCCCTATTTCTATGCCTGTACTTATGACCTTTACCTTTTCCTGAGGTTTCAACCAAAATCAGCACCCCTCATCCTCTACAGCTTCAACAAAAACGTTTGAGGCTATATCATGTCCCAGCGCAAGTTTTGAACCCCTTACTGCAACTTCAACAGGGCCACAGAGAGGTGCAACTTTCATTACACTTATGATGGCTCCAATGGTAATTCCCATGTCCAAAAGTCTTCTAATTACCTTGTGATCTCCCCTTATAAAGCTTACCTTCCCCTTTTTCTGTTCTTTGAGGTCGATTATTGATACGAGATTCTGATTACGTTTTCCTACTTCTTCAACATCTTCTTCTTTCTGAATTAAACATTCTTCACAGCTTGTAAATTTCAAATCACATTCTGGAATGACGTTATCTCCTGGACATTTATTGGGTTGTTCAAGGAGATGGCATAGCGCTCTTTCTGCATCATCTGAAAGTGAATGTTCCATTTCACATGCCTGTTGGTGAATTTTATTTTTTTTAATCTTCAGCACATCGCATAAAAATCTTTCAAGTAATCTGTGTTTTCGGGTAACTCTTTTTGCTAATTTAAGACCAGTATCAGTTAATATAGCACCTTTATATGGGGAATATTCAACATATTTCATATCCGCTAATTTTTTAAGCATTTGGGTAACACTTGCTGGTGAAATTTTTAAATTTTCTGATATTTGTGATGTACTCACCTGCTCCCCATTGGGGCTGAGCTTGTAGAGAATTTCAAGATATTCTTCTATGTTTTTACTAATTGCAGAACTTTCATTCATTAGGCTCACCTAAATTTTTACTTGATTATAGTTATACTAATAAACTTATAAACTTTTTGGCATACCTAAAAATTTTAATTTTAGAAAATCATATTAATTAGAATGATAATATTTTTAAATGTTTAAGCTATGGAAAAGAATAAAATGGCCAAATATACTATGGGTGAATCTATAATCATCAGTATTATAATAGGATCAATCCTTTTATATCTACTGGGAATAAGCGGAGTATTTTCACTGTTTATTATTGGCTTCATTGCCACATACCTCACAGTAGAAAGTGAGAGAAGTTATAAAGTAGGAGGCATTGCTGGAGCATTTCTGGGCATTATACTCTTTATATTCAGTTTCCTTACACCTCCAGATTTACCCTATGATCTTGATTTCAGCGTTAGTCTTGCAATGGGCGGTATTATTACCCTGGGCTTAGGATTTATTTTATTAATTTTAATCTGCTATGTTTTTGGGTCTCTTGGGGGATTATTTGCAGAAAAAATGCTTAAAAAAAGAATTAAGACTCGAAAATATGGAAATAACATGAATCAAAGGAAATTTAAAAATAAAAAACCTAAAAAAGCTAATAAAAGCCTTCAAAGATCATACAAATAATTATTTTTTCGTATTAAATAAATAGGAAACAAAAATGAATGTCATAGTAATAGGATCAGGAGCTGGCGGGGCAACAGTTGCAAGGGAACTTGCAAAATCAGGAATTAATGTCACTATTTTTGAAAAAGGACCACTTAACAAGATGGAAAAGTCCTACCAAAATTATGAAGTCTTAAATACAGGAATTGAAATTTCTCAAACTGTCTGTGTTGGAGGAACAACTACAGTAACCATGGGAAATGCGATTAGAACATGTGAAAAATACTTTAAAAGTATAGGAATAAATCTTAAAAAGGAATTTCAGGAAATAGAAGATGAATTATGCGTTAAACCTCTTCCAGATTCTCATTTTGGGGATGGAACCAGAAAACTGATGAATGCTGCTGAATCCCTGGGATTCGAAATTAAAAAAATTCCTAAATTTATAAAACCCCAAAATTGCAAACCATGCGGTAAATGTGCTTTTGGATGCTCCAAAGACGCCAAATGGACCACAGTTGAATTCATAGAAGAAGCTGAAAAATACGGGGCTAAACTTATCGATAACACTCCTGTAACAGAAATTATAGTTGAAAATGATGAAATTAAAGGAGTAAAATCTTATGATCAAGTATTTAATGCAGATATTGTAGTTTTATCAGCAGGAGCAATTGAAACACCCAGACTACTTCAAAAAACAGGTTTAAATGCTGGAAACAACCTTTTTGTTGATACTTTTGTTACAGTTGGAGGAATCCTAAAAAATATAAAGTTCAATAAAGAGGTACAGATGAATGCCTTCATAAAAATTGATGATATTGTTATAGCTCCACACTACTCAAGCCTTATTGTAGAAAAGCTTCATAAATTCGGTGCTCGGAAAAAAGATATCTTAGGATTAATGGTTAAAATAGCAGATGAACCATCAGGCAACGTTAGAGAAAATGTAATTAAATACAGTACCATGAAAGATATAGGGCTTTTAGCTAAAGGATCTGCAATTGCTGGAGCAATATTAACTGAATCTGGCGTTGATCCAGTAACATTAACCTCTACTTATGCAAGAGGAGCTCATCCCGGAGGTACAGCTGCAATTGGAGATGTGGTGGATATTGACCTGGAAACCAAAGTTAAAGGTCTTTATGTTGTAGATGCAAGCGTTTTTCCTAAAGCCCCCGGTGCTCCACCCGTTCTTACAATCCTTGCCCTTGCTAAAAGGCTTGGGAAACATATAATTAAGGAAAAAATCTCTTAAATCTTATCTATTCCTTAAATTAATCCAATTCATTCAATAATTAAAAAATATTAATAAAATTCGAGAATATCTTCACCCGAAATAAATGGTGATGATATTGTGATAGTGTTATATGAACCGCTATTAGAAAATTAGGGTATTAGAAGTGGTAAGTCAGCTGATGAAGTGGATCCTGGATTTAAAATAAGAGTTTAAGGGGCTCTTTTAAAGATTTCCCAATTTCTAAGTTTATATAGCATCGACTAATATATTATTATTATTCATGACTATTTTTATTTCAAACCATTTATGAAAACCTGAATCATTGAATAAGAACATGAATTAAACAATACAATCAAAATTTATAATTTAGGTCCTCATATCCATTATACGGTCCTGAAAGTCTAAATTTTTCCATTTAATTCCCAACATTTCGGCCTGTCTTAAAAGTGCATCCATTGCATTTTCATTTCCCTTAACCAGTATTATTTCTTCACCTGCTTCTCTGTATTCTGCAAAAGCAATAGTATTGTAAAAAATTTCCTTTTTAATTTCATTTGTTATGTTATCCAGCAGTACTCTTCCCACATTCAGGCTTGGGTCCCCTTCTTTTAGATATTTAATTTCTACAGAAACCTTTCTTTTCAGGCTAAATAGCCTGTTTAAAAACATCTGTTCCTCTTCATTGCTATCAACGTCTTTACTCCTTAAAAGGTGTATAAACATGTCTAACAACTCATGCAAACAGTTTTCATTCTCCATTTCACCGCCTCTTCAATCTCAATTTATTTTATGCTTCTTGATTTTTATTACTTAAAACTTTGAAACATCTGTTATAAAATTGATATAACCTTTATTTAAACATTTCATTTTATTTTAAAAATAGAGGATTTAGAGGCTTACGTTTGAAAATAGAAAGAAATAAATAATTTTGATTCAATACATTAGATTAAATAAATCATTATAGTAAAAATAAATAAAATATAAACTATGAATTTAAATTTTGAGCGATTATATTTTAAAAAATAATTTTAATTTTTAAAAATGTTCAAATTTAAAAAAAGGAAAGTAAATGCTATCTTTATTTAATACAGAATAATAATCTGTATTAAAATCATCAAATAACCTTTATAATATATTACAAAATATCTTCAGAATTTTATAGATCTTTAAAATCCTTAAAAAAGGATAAAAATAATTTAAAGATTAATCAAACTGGTAAAACATTTCGGTTATAGGCCTCATTGATCACTTCAGCAAGCCCCACTTAAATGGCGCTTGCTCCAGTAAATATTCCCTCATATCCTGCTATTATGGTTATGGCCCCGTTTCCAGTGATAATAGATAAGTAAATAAATCAGAAAAAAAATAAAACGGTGACTTTTGAGTTTTTTACCCAAAAACCATGTATCATGCCGTTTTATTTTTTTTGGGCGGTAAACGACCATGATCTTAAACTAACTCATCTTTTCCTCTTAACCCACATTGTTTTTTCTGCGAATTTCATTCAATTTGTTCTACAGGTGCCTTTGGCGGTCGAAGCAGGGTAGATGAGATGGCAATCCCTACCAGGGCTAACACCAGTACATAGGGGAATACTCCCAGGTATGAGCCGGTGGAAGTCTTTATAAATCCCGCGAGTTGAGGTCCGAAAATTCCCCCAGCACCATATGCAAGGAAGAGTACACCATAATTTCGGGGATAGTCACAGGTTCCATAGTAACATCCACAAGCAGTAGGTGCTATTGCCAGCCAACCTCCCAGACATCCCCAAAGTAGGGCGAAAGAGATGATATAGACTGGAACACTGGGTATCACAATGAGCAATAGCACCGCCAGACCAATCAGGATGAATGAAAGCACTGCTGTATTGCGTGGTGTCAGTTTGTCAGTGAGGGATCCAAATACTGGTCTCCCTAATCCGTTGAATACGGCAAAGACACCAACCAAGGTTGTGGCCAGTGCTGCTTCAATACCGACTTCAACCCCTGCTGGTTTTGAAATTCCAATGGCCGTAAGTCCAGCCAGACATCCGATGAAGTAGCATGCCCAAAGTGCGTAGAATGATCTGGTCCTGACCATCTCTTCACGATTAAGTTCACACTTAACAGCCTCTCCTGGTGCTGGTGATGCTGGTTTCCATCCGGCTGGCTTCCAATTTTTCCTGGGAAATTTAAGGGGTAATGCTAAGAGGACTGTTATGATTAAGAAAGCTACACCAAATATCCGGAAAGTATTCATGACGCCAGAAGATGAAATCAGATAGCCGGCTATGGTTGCGGTTAGTACTGCGGAGAATCCGAAACCAAGCAATGTCAGACCTACAGCAAGTCCCTGTCTGTCTGGGAACCAGCGGGCAGCTATAGTAATCGGTACTCCGTAGGCGATTCCCACTCCTGCTCCAGCTATAACACCGTAAAAGATATACAGCCACTGGACTGATCCTGCAAAGGATGAAAGAAACCATCCCAGACCGGTCAGTATACCTCCCACAATGACTATATTTCTTGGTCCATATTTCTCTATGTATTTTCCAGTTAAGGGCATTGTGATTGCAAAGAATGCCAGAAATACAGAGAAAGGTAGAAGAATCTCGTTAGCTGTGACTGCCTGACCAAGATCTGTAGTAAAATATGTTGTCAGGGGCCCTACAAAAACACTCCAGGAATATATGGTACCCAGACAGAGGTTGATAATCATTCCCACTATAACCAGAAACCATCTTCCTCTTTCAGCAACCATTCCCATGATCTTTTCATCAGTTAAGGCTGCTCCTTCACTTTCCATTTTTCTACCCCCATATATAGCGGTCTTTTTTTAGTATTTTCAATTTTATTCTTCGAGTGTTGATATATCTCCTACATCTTCTCCCCTTTCTCTTGCCCTTAATACTCTCCTCATTATTTTCCCACTTCTGGTTTTAGGAAGTGAATCAACCTGAGTAATCTGACCTAAAACAGCAACTGGCCCTAATTCATACCTTACATGCTTTTTAAGTTCTTCAATTAGTTTTGTATTAAGGTTGTAACCTTCTCGTAAAATCACAAATGCTTTAATAACTTCTCCTTTAATTGGATCGGATTTACCAATTACTGCAGCTTCTGCTACCGCAGGATGGCTTACAAATGCAGATTCAACTTCAGAAGTACCAATTCTGTGTCCTGCTATTTTCAAGACATCATCTGATCTTCCCTGTATCCAGAAATAGCCGTCTTCATCTTTTCTGGCTATATCTCCTGCTGCATATATACATCCTGGAATTTGCTTCCAGTAGGTATCAACATATCTATCCTCATCCTGATAAAGAGTTCTGAACATGGATGGCCAGGGTTTTTTAATAACTAAAAGCCCTCCTTTTCCCAGAGGCACTGGATTTCCTTTATCATCCACAACATCTGCATCTATTCCTGGCAATGCTCTTGTTGCTGAGCCGGGTTTAAGTGGAGTGACAGGTAATGGAGAAATCATATGAGAACCTGTTTCTGTTTGCCACCATGTATCCATTATAGGACATTGCTCGTTTCCAATATTTTTGTAAAACCACATCCATGCCTCAGGATTTATGGGTTCTCCAACTGTTCCAAGGATCCTAAGTGATGAAAGGTTGTATAAAACCGGATATTTTTTTCCAAACCTCATTAAATGCCTTATGGCTGTTGGTGCAGTGTATAATTTGGTTACTCCATATTTTTCCACTATTTTCCACCAGATTCCAGGATCTGGATAATCTGGAGCACCTTCATATAAAAGTGTTGTTGTACCCAGAAGTAATGGCCCATATATGACATAACTATGGCCAGTAATCCAACCAACGTCTCCAGTACACCACCAGAGGTCTCCATCATGAATATTGAATACATTTCTAAGGGTTGTTGCCACACCTACCATGTAACCTGCGGTTGTATGTAGAACTCCTTTAGGTTTACCTGTGCTTCCTGATGTGTATAATATGAATAGAGGGTCTTCAGCATCCATTTCTTCTGCATCACACTCTGCTGGTTCCCCTTCAATTAAGGTTTCATAGAAAATCTCTCTTCCACTTAAATCAGAGATCTCTATTGGAATTCCAGTGTGTTTAACTACAATTACTGTTTCAACTGTTGGGCACTGGAGCATTGCTTCATCAGCAATTTTTTTTAAATCTATTACTTTACCTCTTCTAAATGTTCCATCAGCTGTTATCAAAATTTTGGCTTCTGCATCGTTCATTCTTTCCACAAATGATCCCACACTTAATCCAGAATAAACTACGCTGTGTATTGCTCCTATTTTAGTACATGCAAGTAATGAAATAATCAGTTCAGGACACATTGGAAGATATGTAGATACCTTATCTCCTTTTTTAACACCTAAGTTTTTAAGAGCATTTGCAAACTTATTTACTTCCCTGTAAAGCTCGTAATAGGTTAATTTCTTCTCATGCCCTCTCTCGTTTACATATAGAATGGCTATCTGGTTTCTTTTATCAGTATCAATCCATCTATCTACTGCGTTGTATGCCAGGTTAATTTTTCCATTTGTGTACCATTTGTAAAATGGCGCATTGCTTTCATCAAGTATTTTATCAGGTTTTTTAAACCAGACAAACTGCTCGGCTTTTTCAGCCCAGTATTTTTCTATATCTTTTCCTTTTTCATATTCTGCTTCAAGATCCTTAATATGTGCTTTTCCAACAATAAATTCACTTGGTTTGAAAATCCTTTTTTCATTAAGCAGGACATCCGTGTCTCGTACCATTTTTCTCCCCGCCATAGTTTTTTTTAAGTCAATTGTGATAATTTCTAAGTTTTTTACTATATATATTTTACTATTATTAATCATTATAAATATTGATTAATCATTATAAATATTTCCATTAAGATAACTATTTTAGGACATTTGAAACCTTAATTAAGACCAATAATACAAAATAAGTAAGATAAATATTCCGATGCGCAAAAGTAGAGAAATAACTATTTTTTACGAAGTATTTTATCCATAGATGATTTAATTGGAGTTATATATGGTTTTAAAGCTTCTTTAGAACTTATTTTATCCTCACTTTCCTCTAAAACTTGTCTATTAGCTGTGCTCTGGTTTATAACAAAATCATGAAGCCAATCAGCTAATTCATAGTCAGGAAGATCATCAAAAAATACCCATGCATAGCCCTCATGTTCATTGCTTAAATTAAGCTTCCCATTTACTATTTTACCGGACATAATAATGTGAATTGCTCTTATTAACGGTAGATTTTGTTCGCAAACACCAATTACATGATCTAAAGCTATGTTTAACCTTGTTTCTTCAAAAACTTCCCTTATAAGGGCCTGATCAAATGATTCGCCCTGATCTACCTTACCTCCTGGAAGTTCCCATTTTCCAGGATTAGTCCTGGAATCTGTAGATCTTTTTATTATAAGGATTTTTCCGCTGTCATCAGTTAAAAGAACCCTAACTGCAAGACCAAATACGTATTCTATCATTTTCAATATCCTTTTGCCATATTTTTACATTAAATTTTTAATCACTTATAGCTATACATAAAATTAATATAAATATTCATAAGCTTTGAATACATTAAAAAAGAAATTTAAAAAAAATAAAAAATCTGGGATTATTAAACCAAAATTACATCATTGGTGGCATTCCACCAGGCATTCCGCCCATACCTTCCATATCTCCGCCGCCCATTCCTTTTGATGCGATCATGTCGTCTATACGTAAGAGCATTTCTGTAGCTTCTGCTGCAGATTGAATAGCCTGTTTTTTAACTCTTTGTGGCTCAACAACACCTGCATGGTACATGTCTACTACTCCACCATTTAAGACATTTAGTCCCATGTATATGGATTTTTCGTGGGCTGCTCTTAAATCAACAAGAGCATCGATACTGTCCATCCCAGCGTTTTCAGCAAGGGTCCTTGGAACAATTTCTAACGCTTCAGCAAATGCAGTTATAGCTAACTGTTCTCTACCACTTATAGTATCAGCATATTCTTTTAGTCCTTTGGAAACAGCTATTTCAGGAGCTCCTCCACCAGCAACAACCTTTTTATCCTCAACAGTAGCAGCTACAACGCCTATTGCATCTTCAACAGCTCTTTCTATTTCTTCTGCAACATGCTTAGTGCTTCCCCTGAGAATTATTGATACTGCTTTAGGGTCTTTACAGTCTTCTACAAAGGTTAATATTTCATCGAAAATTTTCTTTTCATATACAAGTCCTGCTTCACCTAAATCTTCTGGTCTTAAGTCATCTATGTTAGTGACTAAATTAGCACCGGTTGCTTTTTCTATCCTCTGCATATCAGATTTTTTGACCCTTTTAATTGCATAAATACCATTTCTGGTTAAATAATGCTGTGCAAGATCATCGATACCTTTCTGACAGAATAAAACATTTGCGCCAGATTCGACGATTCTATCCACCATATCTTTTATCATCTGTTCTTCATTTTCTAAAAACGCCTGCATTTGTGCTGGATCTGTTAAACTGATTTTTGCATCGGTTTCCAGATCTTTAACTTCAATTGGATATTTGATAAGGGCAATTTTTGCATCTTCTATCTGTTTGGGCATTCCAGGGTCAGTTCGGCTCTTATCAATAACTATACCATTAACAATTTGAGATTCAGCCACAGATTCTCCGCTGATCCTCTGGATGTTTATATTATCTTTTTCGACTTTACCATCTTCTTCAACCTGAACAACAGCATCCACAACAAGCTCTGCAAGTGGTTCTCTTGCCTTTTCAGAGCCTTTACCTGTCATTGCAGTCATAGCTACCTTAATTAAAGTATCACGATCATCAGCATCGAATGAAATCAATTCAAGTATTTCTCGGGCTTTAATTGCCGCCTGCCTGTAACCCATAGCTATAATTGTTGGATGAATATCCATATCAAGGAGTTCTTCTGCTTTTTTGAGTAATTCACCAGCTATAATGACTGCTGTTGTTGTACCGTCTCCAACTTCGTCTTCCTGGGTTTTTGCAACTTCAACAAGCATTTTAGCAGCCGGATGCTCAATATCCATCTCTCTTAGGATGGTTACACCGTCGTTTGTCACTACAATGTCCCCTAAACCATCTACAAGCATTTTATCCATACCCCTTGGGCCAAGGGTAGTTCTTATTGTTTCAGCAAGGACTTTTCCTGCCATTATATTCATTCTTTGAGCGTCTCTTCCTAATAATCTGTCAGTACCTTCTGGAAATATTAATATTGGTTGGTTTCCACCACCTAATTGTACCATATTCTCACCTCGTTATTGTATAATTGTATTTCAGAAATGCAATCAAAATGATATTTAACATTTCTTTTCAAATCTATTGTTTTGTAGTTTATCAGTGGGTTAGAGGTTCTATAAATAATTTTCGTATGATAAATTATAATAAATAGTGTTATAGAAATTAGAAGTATTTATAGGCTTTTATATTCTAAATTGCCGTGTTAATACAGTATTTCTTTCTAAATATGTCTTTATTTCTTAGTATTCTTTTATCTTTTTACTACTTTTCTTTTAAGCAAGTGTAAGATCTATAGATTTCATCTCATCTAGTTTTGGCAATTAACCACCTCCCTTGTTGTTAGTACTAAATACATTAAAAGTACTATTTTATTTAATAGTATTAGAAAAAAGTGGTATTTAAACCTTTATTTATTGATTTTAGTCTGTTAGCACGCCATTTAAGAAAAAAAAATTGGTTTAATGTTTATATTCTGTTTCGCTTTAGAAAAACTCTTTAATCTCCTCATCAGTAAAGTGTTGTCTACCTCTTACCCTTAAACTGCCATGAGGCAAGACTTTAGATTGAGAAATATTACTTCCAAAAAAGTTTTAATCATCCAGTTCATATTCAAATTCAAAAAATGATTCTCCTTTAATTTCATCGCCTAAAAGATGCTCCATTTCATGAGAAACTCCATAAGCATTAGCTCCTGTAAATACAAACGGACCTTTAACCTTTTTTAAGGAGATTTTCTTAGTCATGGGATTTAGTGATGCTTTTAAAATAAATTCTGCATCAACTTTTACCTGGTATGGCCTCTTAACAATTTCTCTTTCTTTTTTATTTCCGCATTTTTCCAGCCTGTATACTGTTCCTTCCTGATCCTTCATAATAGGGTTATTAAATAAAAAAATGTTTTCTAAAGTATAACCAACCGCTTTTTCCTCATCATAACTGGTTATTTTTTCTTTTATTGCCATTACATTTGTGGAATTAAATTTTAGACTCCAATCTCCACCAAATTTTATTGAAAAAATCAGGGGTAAAAAAATATCATAAGGTATACTTAATCTTTCAATTATCTCTTTTTCTTTTAAACTAAATGATAACTGTTTTTTAAAATCTTCTATTTCCTTAATTTTTACACCTTCCATACATTTTCCGTTTTATTTAATTATTTAAATAATAAAACTTATAAAAAATCATGTTGATTATAGGTATATACTAAAATAAATCTTAAGTTATGTATATAAAAATTCAGTTAAATCTATTTTAGCTAATTTATGTAGAGGAAGCAATTATGCCAGTTATAACCTTTGACTATGAAGATCTCTATAAATTATTAGGTATTAAAATACCGCAAGAAGAGCTAATAAAGCTTCTTCCAATGATTGGAAGCGATATCGATGATTATGATGACAAAGAAATTAAAGTTGAATTTTTTCCAAACAGACCTGACTATTTAAGCGTAGAAGGCGTGGCCAGAACTTTAAAGGGATTCCTTGATATAGAAAAAGGACTCCCTGAATACGAATTAGAAGAATCTAGAATTAACGTAGAAATTGATAGTGAATTAAAAGATATAAGGCCTTTCATAGCATTTGGAATAATTGAAAATGTTGATTTAAGTGGTAATAAACTTAAACAGGTTATGGAATTCCAGGAAGACCTTCACTGGGTTATAGGAAGAGATAGGAAGAAGGTAGCTATTGGAATACATAATTTAGATGTTATTGAACCTCCATTCTATTATAAGGCAGCTGATCCAGATAAAGAATCGTTTATAGCCCTTGAATCAGTTGAGGAAATGAGTTTAAGAGAAATTCTCCAAACACATCCCAAGGGAAAGAAATATGCTCATTTAATTGATAAATTCGATAAGTATCCCCTTATTGTTGATTCTAATGGCGATGTACTTTCAATGCCCCCTATAATCAATGGTGAACTTACTAAACTTACAGAGGATACAAAAAGTATTCTCGTTGATGTAACTGGTACTGATGAAAAAGCGGTAAACAATACGCTTAATATCATTATGACTTCATTTGCTGAAGCTGGAGGTAAATTAAAATCATTAAATGTAGTTTATGATGATAAAGAAGTTCAAACTCCCAATTTAATGACTAAAACAAAAGATGTCAGTGTTAAAAATGCAGAAAAAATTATTGGAATAGATTTAACCCCATCTGATGTTGCTAATTACCTTGCAAATGTTAGGATAGGCTCTCAAATAGAAAGTGAAGATACTGTCCAGGCAATAATTCCAGCATACAGAGTTGACATCTTACATGAAGTCGACATTATTGAAAATATTGCCATAGGACACTGTTTTAATAAATTAGAGCCAGAATTACCCCAAATAGCCACAATAGCAAATGAAAACAGATCAGAAGTCCTTGATAACATTTTAAGAGAAATAATGATTGGAATGGGCTTTTTAGAAACCATGAGTCTTATGCTTACCAATGAAGATCAGCATTATAAAAATATGAGACTGGAAGAGGATGAAAGAGTTACTGTGGCCCAACCAATTTCAGTTGATAGAACCATGCTCAGAAAAAATTTAATTCATGGTTTAATGGAATTTTTAGAAGATAACAAACATGAAGAATTGCCACAAAAGATTTTTGAAGTGGGAAATGTTGTATTCCTGGATGAAACCTGCGAAACATGTACCCGTGATATTAAAAAGCTAGCAGGAGCAGTAACCTATTCCAGCGCCAATTTTACAGAGATAAAATCGATTGTTGATGCTTTATTTGTTAATCTTGGCTTTAAAATGGGCATAGAATCATATAATCATCCTTCATTTATAAAGGGGAGATGTGCAAAAGTTACTGGTTCAGGTAACTGGAGATTTAATGATCTAAATATTAGTGGATATTTTGGAGAATTAAATCCAGAAGTTATAACTAATTTCAACCTGGAATACCCTGTAATTGCCTTTGAAGTAGAATTTAATTAAATTCTATTCTTGTTTATTTTCCAATAATGGTAACTGCAAAGCTGCGGGTTCTTGGGCCGTCCAGTTCAACAAAGAATACGCTCTGCCATGTTCCTAAATCTAAAGAACCTTTATTTATGGGAATTGTTTCGCTACTACCTGTAAAAAATGCCCTTATATGTGAATCTGCATTGTTATCAATTAAATCATGACCGTAATTGTTATTTTCAGGAATTAAAGTTTGAAGAGTATTTTCAAAATCTTTTTTTAATCTGGATTCATTTTCATTTATGACAATTCCTGCAGTGGAATGTCTTGCAAATACATTAACAATGCCTTCATTAAGTTGATACTTCTTTAGAATATCATTAACATCATTAGTCACATCTATTATTTCCATTCTTTTACTTGATTTTTTGGTGAATTCATCTTTTATTATATCCATAGTCACACCCTTTGGTTTATAGAATTAGTTTATCTTGATTTTAAATATAGTAATATTTATTATGAGATTACATAATATTATTACATAAAGGAGTGATTAGTATGGCAGAAAAAGGTTCTGATAAGTTTCCTAAAATAGAAATGGTACCTTTACCTGAAAATTTAAATGTTCCTCAGGATATACCAGCATCTAAAATACGTATTCCTGAAACATACCAGAAAGGAAGCATTCAATACGAAAATAATGATGAAAAGCCAGTAAATGAAAATGAAGCTACACACATAAGACTTACAGCCAAAGATAAAAGATCTGAAATAGTTGTGGGCCCAGTAATCCCCAGGGGGATGATTAAACTTTTAGTTTATTTTGATGAAAATAAGAGGCCAACACCCAAAAACAAAGCTGTATTTAGCCGTGAATTGATCCTTAACGAAGACTATAATCGTATAAGCCCATGGAAAACTAAAAACGACTAAAAATATTGTTTTTTTTAATTGCACTGATAAAATGCATGAAAAACCAATGGTTGAAAAAGCACTTATTGCTCCTTCAACCTACAAATTACAGATAGAGACAATAAATCACTTTGCAGCAGGGGATATTAAAAAGAATAAACTAATTATGGATAATATTCCAGACACTCCCTTGAGCAACCAGGTGCTTCTTGCAGCAAAACAAGGAACTCCCCTAGTTACATTTGGTAAAAAACAAAATCCAGGAATTCTTGTTTTGGCTGGCGTACATGGTAATGAATTACCACCACAAATAGCAGCAGTAAAACTCATAAACAAGTTAGCTGCAGTTAAAACAAACATTACTATTCATATTATTCCATTTGCAATACCCCTTTCAACAGAATACGGCCTCAGATCCTGGAAAGGTCAGGATCCAAATAGAACAGCAGATATCTTTGGTACACCTACAAATAACATTTTAAGTACTGCAAAAAAAAATAATATTAAATATCTGGGAGATTTTCATTCAACAAGACCTGGAGGATACCCTGGAAGGTTAAGCGTGCTTTGTTCTGAAACGCCATGTATGTTAAGCTTCCAGATGGCTGATTTTATAGAAAAAGAAACTAAATCCACTATTTTATCCTTTACAAAGGCAGGTTCAATATACCCTGGGGCTCTGGAGGATGTTTTTAATATAGCCGAAATTCCTGCAGTAACTGGTGAAGCAATGTCACCACATGGAACCATCATGCCCGGAAGTATAGAAGCTTCTCTTGAACAGATGGAAGCATTTTTAAAGTTTCATAGGGCATATAAAGTATCTCTTCAAATTACATGAATAATTAAAGGATTGAAAACATATTTTAATCAATTAACCAGGTTATGAATAGAAACTACTTCTTATAAACTTGTATATAATCTGGAATGGTTCGTATTCTGCATTCATATATACGTATCTTGGAAATTGCATATTTTCTTTGCTGGTGTGTTTTTCTGAGGTTATTGCAAGAAGATGTTCTATATCTCCACTATTTAATTTCTTTCCATCTACATTTACTGAATCAGGCACTGTTTTATTTGATTTCATAAATTCATAGGTTTTTATCCCAAATTCCCTGTATTCATCTCTTGTTATAACTCCAAAATAGGTACTTTCTTTAATTTCTGTGTTTTCATATTTATCCGATGTATTTCTTACAGGTAAACCTCCAACATATTGAGAAGCGAGATATAGCCACATTGATGTACCCATTTTTGGCTCTGTATTGTTCAATATTTTTTGAGAGGCATCTGCGATAAATTTAGGGTTTATATCGTGTATTGCTATTGATACAGGATTATAATTAGAATTAACCTGAGTTTTATTAGAAGAATATGCTGTATCAATAAGTTCAGCAGCAATTTTATTGATTTCTTCTTCATCAGAGTTTGTCCCAACATCTGGCTGGATCATTTTAATCCCTGCATCATTTAAAAAAGAAGATGGGGAATACAATCCTGCAAAGTATGCATTGGAATAGTTATCATCCCATGCCCTTGATAAAAAACTTGTATTTTCTAAATTAAGCCTCCCATAGTTAATATACACAATTCCATCCAATTTTTGAGCATCTTTTTTAAGATAACCTTTTTTAATTCCAATTATAAGATCGGTCATAGATCCGGGATCTGCTGCGGCTATATATGCTGCAATTCCGCCTGGAGCGTTCTGGACTGTTCGAGGAGCTTCACCTGGTTTTGGTGATTCATTATCTATCTGTACATTGGCTGAACCTGATATTGCCTCTTTAATCTTTTCAAGTAGCTTTTTATCTGCATTTTCTGAAATCAGATTATCGCAGGCAATATAAATTACAGGAAGATCGTTATTTGTATATCTATTCATAACTATGCTGGTTATGATGTCATTTGAGGACCAGAGAGTAGTTTTATCATTCAGGGCGACTTTTTCACCTATTTCAAAATTTGCACCTTTCCAGATGGTCATCGCTACGGGCATTAGACTTTCAGGTGCTTTTATTTCCTGATTATTACCATTAATAGCCTTTAAAGTATTTTTATCGTTCCCCTTCCAGTACCTTTGAGCATTAGGATATTTTTTGAGCACAGAATCTGGAATCGAAGAAGGAGATGCACAAACTATTATTTTTTCAGGTTTTAACCTTTCCATTTCTTTATTAACTGCATCAGAGACTTGATTACCTGCTACCAATAGAGGAGCATTATTATTTATTGCAATCAAAGCTGCCGATACATCTTTGCCTGTTCCTAATACTACTGTATTGCTATTTGTCCAGAATTTAGAGAGGGCTAATGAATCTGCAGGAACCTTCTGGCCATTTAATGATATATCTCCAACTACAATAACTTCTTTGCCATTTAAATAATTTTTTACAGCCTGATCTGGATTTTTATCGCTGAAAATAAGTTGATTATTAGTATATGAAGCTGCTGGTGCTGTTATTATCCCATCTGAAGGTTCACTTACAACTAATTTGGCTGATATAGGATTAAGAAGAATTAGAATAATTATAAATAATAAAAGGGCCCTTTGCATGAAAAACACCTGAAGATTTAAAATTGAGACTCTATTTCACTTTCTTCCATGATTCTCTCGCAGTAATAGCATCTTAAAAATACTGGTTCCTTTTCTATTACATAAAACTTGGTAATCATTGGCTCATTAGTGTTTGTTATACAATTTGGGTTAGGACATTTAAGAACGCCGCATATTTTATCCAGAAGACGCACCTTACCCTTTTCTACAATTTCATAGTTCCTGATTATATTTATTGTAGCATTTGGAGCTATTAACGCTATTTTATCAACTTCTTTAGGGGCTAATTCACGACCTTCAATTTTTACTATGTCTTTACTTTCCATTTCAGGAGATTGAACATTCATGGCAATGGTTACAGTGTTTTTTTCATTTGGTAGCCCCAGGATTTTTAGAACACTTAAAGATTTATTTGCAGTTATATGATCTATCACCGTTCCATTCCTTATTGGTTTTACTTTAAGTTCTTTTGGCGGTTTCATACTGTACCCTATTATTTTTAATTATTAATTCTGATTTGGTAAAAATAGTATTTCAATTTTTTTATTATACTATAATTCCTGTGCCAGTGCAGGAATTACCCCTTTCCCAAAATCTTCAATAAATCTTCTTTGATTTTTATTTACATTATGGATATAAATATATTCAAATCCATGTTTAATGTCTTTTTCCAGCCATTTAATATGATCCTCTATTTCAGAAGAGATTCTCACTTTTTTAAATATGTCCTGAGGTTCCACATTCTCTGAAGCATCATCGAATTGTTCTGGTAGTCTCAATTCTGTCTGGACAGTGTTTTTAAACATATTAGTTTTCCATTGCTCCCATGCACCTTTTAATGCATCTTCATGGTTATCATCGTAAGAAATCTGTACTTTAAGATACACTGGATTTCCCTTTCCACCACCACGATGGTAGGATTTTATGACTTCTTTAAGCTCTTTTTGTGGCTTTGAAGTGGTAATAAGCCCATCTACCCAGCTTCCCATCCATTCAGCTGTTTCAGCCGATATTGCTGCACCTATTAAAAGGGGTGGTTTTTTGGGAATTGTATAGAGCATGGCATCTTCAATCTTTACATGTCCATTGAATGTAACTTTCTCACCTTTCCATAGTCTTCTAATTATTTCTGCTGATTGTTTTAATCTTTCATTTCTTTCTGCTTTAGGAGGCCACTTATCTCCAGTAATTCCTTCATTTAATAACTGTCCGCTTCCAATTGCAATCCAGAATCTATTTTCATACATTTCAGCCAGTGTGGCTGTGGCCTGGGCAATTATTGCAGGATGATATCGTTGCCCAGGAGCATTAACAACCCCAAAAGGTAAAGAAGTGGACTGTAAAGCCGATCCAAGCCATGACCATGCAAAACCACTTTCACCTTGATTTTTTCCCCATGGATGAAAATGATCAGAACACATTGCAGCTTCAAATCCTTTTTTCTCTGCTAGTTGAACTAAATTTAATAATTTACTCGGTTTAAATTGCTCATGAGATGCATGGAATCCAATTTTCATATTATTTCCTTACTTCGGATTCTGAAGCTTTCCACAGTCTTTGAAGGTCTTTAGGAAGGTTACCTTTTACCTGATTAATTTCTCCTCCTCCACCTAATTTTTTATCCAGTATGTGAAATACAGCTCTTGTAGCTTCTTCTGATTCAATTGGCCTTCTAGATGTTTTCTCCTGAACTTTTTGGAAGAATTCCTCCCTATTTTTTATTTTTTCTGGTTTACCAGTTGGCTTATATCCATCATAATACATACCTTTCATTACCATAGGAAGCCCATCAGCTAGCTCAACAGCTTCAACAACAGGCAATCTATCTCTTAAAGTTTGTAAAACTGCTCTGGATGCAATATAAACCATGTTTTCATCTTCCCATCCAAGTTCACCCTGTATCTCATGTAACCATTCTTTTGTTTTATGTGTTGATTTCTCTATTGAACTAAATCCAGCTCTTGACATATTAATATCACCTCATACTTTTTTGATATCATTAATTATTAAATTCTATAATAATAAATTATTCTATATTATTAATACTCTGGTGTAATATAATATATAGTTTAAAATCAATCTTTAAAAAAAGCAATTTAATGATTTAAACTAAATGGTGTTTCAATGGATTTAGATGAAAAAAATGAAATTTACGACATTTTTATTTTAATCTGTCCTAACTGTGGTGTTGGAAATCCTGAAGGTACTGAATACTGTATTTTCTGTGATAAAAATCTTAAAGAAACTATCTTATTTCTTGAAGATGATTCCTTTGATTTAGAAATAACTGAAGAATTTCTGGTTGAGTACCGAAAAAAATTCTGGGGAGCCGAGAGAACAGGAAAAGTGAATAAATATAAATTAACTGAAATTGAAAACATTCATATTGGATCTCCTGTTTCCAGATTTATTTTCGAGTATAAAGGTAAAAGAGTAGTATTTCCTCTTAAAGAAGAAAATTTAGAGAAAATTAAGGAATATTTTCTGGATAATGTTTAATTTAAAATAAAAATTTGATTTTATCATTGATTTTTAGATTTTCTGTCAAGAAGAAGTTTAATATCAAAAATCATAGCCCATGCTTCTTCTCTCTGGTAAGAAAGCTCTATAGGGGCTATTTCAATGAATTTTTCCAGAGATTTTATAGCTCCTTCATATTCTCCAGTAAAACGAAGTGTAGAACCTTTACCAGCTAACGCTTTTGCATTGTCAGGATCTAATTCAAGTGCTTTATTAAAACATTGGAGAGCTTCTGGATATTTGGAAAGACTGAATAAAGCTGTACCCTTATTATTCCACGTATTACTGTCATCAGGATTGAGTTCTATTGCTCGATCAAAGCAGTTTATAGCTTCATCAAAACGCTTAAGGGCAGCCATAGAAACACCCATATTAGACCATGCCTGTGTATTATCCGGTTGAAATTCTAATGCTATTTCAAAACTTTCAATTGCTTCATCATGTCTTCCAGCACCAGCAAGGGCAACTCCTCTGTTATCCCAAATTTTAGTATTCTCTGGATCTAATTCTAAAGCATTTTCATAACATATTACTGCTGGAGCATATTGTTTTTGATTTAAATAAAAATTTCCTTCACTTACCCATTGTTTAACATCTTTTAAATCGCTAATCTCATTATCGTTTCTTTCTTTCATTGATTATTTTTTTAGTTCTCAAATAACTTAATCTTTTCATTAAAATAAAAAAAATTCTTACATCCTATCTCTCATGGAATAAAAGGATAATTTTTGTAAGTAATTTAGAAACGATTAAAAATAACTTCCAAATATTTAAAATTTGAACTTAAAATAAAAAAGAAAATAGATGTTTAAAACATCTAGTCTGTTGCAACGAATTTTTCAATGAATTTCGCATATGCTGGTCTTGTTATAAATATTCCAACCAGTACACCAATAATGGTGGTAAATGCAAAACCTGAAAGAATTCCAATTCCAGTATAACCTCTTGAAAATCCTACATAAGCTAACGGAAGCATTGCAGCAATTAAGGTTGCAGCAGAAGCGTACACAATAAAGAATGCTCCCTTCATTCTAACCTTAAAACCTGCTTTCCTTCGGCTTTTTTTCTTCTTATCTCCTTTAAGGATTTCGTCGGTTATAATAATCTGATCGTCTACACCCGTTCCTATTGCGGCAATTATACCAGCTATAGCAGCAAGATCTATATTCTGGTTTATTACTGCAGCAATTCCCAGAATCATTATAAGCTCTGCCAGACTGGTAAATATTATCGGCAGTACCAGTATTGGATTTTTATATTTAAGGAACACTATGAGTGAAACCACGATTAAAGCCAGAATTCCCGCAATAAGAGCTCCAGTTTTAAACTGATCTCCAAGTTCAGCAGATACACTGCTTATTCCTACGATCTCAACTGATACAGGTAAAGCACCTGATTGTAGTACTGCCTGAATATTCTTAGCTTCTGTTTCTGCATCTTCCCGGGTGGCTTCACTTCCAGTAACTACCACGTCTGTAGAAGGCACTCCATTAGCCAGGCCTTCTCCTAATTCCGGAGACGAAACAAGTTTATCGTCGAGATACATATCAACTGGAACTCCTGCCTTACCTTGGGCTACCTGTGCGAATTTTTCAGCCCCTGATACTGAAACTGTAAATGGAACTTCCCATTCAGTTCCTGTAATCTGGTATGGTTTTACTGATACGATATCGGCACCTGTAAGTGCAGTTTGATTTTGAATTTTTACTTCAAATTTACCAGGCGTTCCCACAATATTTTCAACCTCATCGGGTTTCACTCCGGCTATTTCAACAATCACGTCCTGATCTCCGCTTGACCTTACCTTTATGTCTTTAACACCAAATGTGTTAAGACGTTTGTCAAGAACAGATGTAACTACATTCATAGTGTCTGCATCAACGGGTTTTTCTAAATGTATCTGTATAATTGACCCGCCTCTTAAATCCAGTCCCTGATCAATACCTAAAAAGGATATAGCGGCTAAACTTCCTATAATAAAGACAATCAGCAGAATTATGCGATAATCTTTTAAAAATTCAGTTATTTTGTTCATCTGCGACCACGCTCCAGGTACCATCTGAGTATTCCAAGATTCAGGAACCATGTTGCCAGAATATCAGCAACAAGTCCAATGATTAAGACTGCAGCAATGTCTGCAAGAGTCTGTGCAGAAGGTATGAAAAATACCGTAACTATATATAAAGCCGCCATTGCTCCGATTGCTGTACCAGACATTGTAAGACCTGTTTTCATTGCATCAATAGCCCTATTAGTCACAGTTCCTTCTTTGCGTTTTAGTACACGTGTAGTAAGCAAAATATCAGTATCTACACTGTAACCAATAAGAAGGAGAAGTGCCCCTACAGATGCCATTGAAATAGGAATTCCAAATAAAGACATCCCTCCTAATGCTATTAATATATTGGATAATGCAGCCATAATTACTGCCAGCGAAGGCACTAAATTTCTGAATATAATAAATACGGTTATGGACATGAACAGGAACGCTATTGCAAGTGCCCAATATATTTGTGTTAATGCCGCTGCGCTTAATACTGGCCCTACAGTTCTAAAACTCTGTAGAGTGGCCGTTCCGTTAATAACGCCTGAAAATTGAATAACATCTACCGATTCACCCATTTCAACGGTTGCTTTGCTTGCATCAATTGATTTTATATCTACTTCATTGATACCAAGGCCGTTACTGATTAAGGCATCCAACTGGGCTTGATCTATAGGCTTTTGTAGCTGCAAATCAGCTATTGTACCTCCTTTTAGATCTATACCTTGATTTAAACCATTAAAAGCCAATAGAGCTACGGCAATTATCGTAATGATAATTGGAATTGCCATTAATGGCTTATATGATTCCATAAACTTTTCTAATTCCATTAAAACACCTTTTTTCCTGAATGTTTATTGATAAAGTAATAAATTAAATGCTTTAAATTCCATATATTTTTAAATCCATATCTTCAACTATAGTTTTTACTTCCTCTCTTATCTGATACAATTTTTTACCTGAGGTTTTAACCAGAAACGAGTTGATAATTCTACCTCCTCTCGCTTCGATCTTTTCTTCCATTCTTTTAATAGTACTGCTGCCTCCAGATCCACCTAAGGTTGCAAATAATATAACGTCCTTTCCCTGAAGATCATATCTATCAATTGCAGTAATTATTGCAGGCGAGGGTTTTCCAGCCCAAACTGGAGTTCCTATGTAAACTAAACTATATTTGCTAATATCAAGATTATCAGGTTTAATCCTTGTCTTTATTTCCCTTAATGCGTCTGTAGATGCCATTATATAACTTCTAATTCCCGATCTATTTTTTAAATCTTCTATTTCAGTTATATCTGCTGAAATTTCTTCAGCAAGTGCTTTAGAAGCTGCAGCTGTTTTTCTTGTTCTTGAATAATACAGTATAATGGATTTCATTCTAATACAATCCTTCAATACTAAATTTAATCTAATATATCAATAAATTTATTTTATATGCTGGCCTGAAAAAATATTGTTAATATAATATAAATAATTAATGTTTTTATAAGAATTGTTTATAATCCCTGATTAACAATATATTCAGATTTCATTGATCTATTGAACTTCTGGATAAACATACTTATGTTATGGATGAAGTCCTATTATATCCAGAGACTCTTTTTCATCAAACCCAAACATAATATTCATGTTCTGTATTGCCTGTCCTGATGCACCCTTAACCAGATTATCGATGGCAGATATTATCACAAGCCGACCATTGCGGTCTATCTGGAAACAACCGATATCGCAGTAATTGGATCCTCTAACAGCGCTCAACCTTGGAATTTCATCCAGATCAAGAACACGAACAAATGGTTCCTTCTCATAAAAAACATCATAAATCTCTTTAATATAATCAGAACTTACATCTTCCTTAACGAATGTGTGTACAGTTGTCAGAATACCTCTTATAACAGGAACAAGATGGGGGGTAAAGGAAACTTTGACATCACCAAACTTTTGAACCTCCTGCTGGATTTCTGGCATGTGTCTGTGACTTGTAACTGCATATGGAACTACATTATCTCCTAAATTTGGGTAGTGAGTTGCTTCAGTAGGTTTAATTCCAGCACCGCTAACACCAGTTTTAGAATCCACTATCAATGTATCTGCAAGATTTTCTTTTACGAGAGGTATTGATGCTAATATACTGCCTGTTGGGAAACATCCAGGATTAGCTACAAGATTAGCTTTTTTTATTTCCTCTTTATAAACCTCTGGAAGTCCATAAACAGATTCAAGAGGTGCAGTATGTTTTAAATTGTACCATTTTTCATATTCATTGATATCATCGAATCTATAATCTCCACTTAAATCAATGACCTTTATACCTCTTTCAATTAACTTTGGAACAATATTCATAGACGCTCCATGAGGTGTAGCAGTAAATACCAGATCTGCATCAATATTTTCTATAGAAATATCATCAAACTTAATTTCCATGCCTCTTAGATGAGGATGAACCCTGGATACACTAACTCCAGCATATTGTCTGGATGTTACTGCAGTGATATTCACTTTTTCATGATTCTTTAATAATCTAAGGAGTTCTCCTCCTGTATACCCGCTGCCTCCAATAATTCCTGCATCTATCATATTTTCACCTTATTTTAATTGGTTTGATGTTTATAATAAAAATTGTGATTATAACAATTTATTTTAAATAAAATTAAAATTTATTATTTTTAAAGATTTAAGAGGTTATCATTGTTCCAATACCTTTTTTAGTAAATATTTCAAGGAGTAATGAATGTTTAACCCTTCCATCAATGATATGTGCAGACGAAACTCCTCCTTCAATGGCATCGATACATGTTAACGTTTTAGGAAGCATTCCTTCTTTTATGGTTCCATCTTTTATTAGCTCTCTAATTTCATCTACGTTTATTTTTCTGATTAACGAATTAGCATCACTGGGATCTGCAAGAATTCCTGGAACATCTGTTAGAATGATCAGCTTTTCAGCGTCAATTTTTGAAGCCATATTTCCTGCAACTGTGTCAGCATTTAAATTTAGTGATTCTCCCTCTTCATCTATACCTATAGGTGAAATAATAGGAATATAATTCCTCTCAGTGAGTACGTTTAACAGGGCAGGATTTATTGATTTTATTTCACCAACATGTCCCAGGTCTACAAATCTTTCTTCACCAGTGCTTTCATTAAAAACGCGGTGCGGAGCTTTTTTCTTAGCCTCTATGAGTTTGCTATCTTTTCCAGATAATCCTACACCTTTTCCACCGTGCAGACATATTTTTGATACTATTTCTGTGTTTATTTTGCCAACAAGCACCATTTTTACTATGTCCATTGTTTCTTTATCTGTTATTCTTAGTCCTTCGATAAATTCAGGTTCTTTGCCTATTTTGGCCATTGATCTTGAGATTTCAGGCCCTCCACCATGCACTACAATTGGTTCCATACCCACGTACTTTAAAAGTACAGTATCTCGTGCCGTTGATTCCATAGCTCTCTCATCAATCATGGCATGTCCACCATATTTGATGAGAATCTTTTTTTGATGAAATTTCTTAATATAAGGCAGTGCTTCTATTAAAATATTAACAGTTTCCATTATATCGCCATTATAAAATCTTGTTGTAATTTAATATCAATTCAATTAATATGTTTTATGTAGTTCCTATTTTTATATTTAAAAATAAAATTTATGTAGAATATTCAGAGTTAATTTTCACATAATCATAGCTTAAATCACAGCCATATGCAGTTGCAGAGTATTTTCCAATGTTTAAATCCACAATTATTTTTATTTCATTATTTTCCATAATTTTTTCTGCTTTCTGTAGTTCTTTTGAACCTTCTGGAGCCATTATTGAACCTTTTTTAACAATCTCAACTGTGCCGCTATCAGATTTAAAGCTCATATCAACCATACTTTCATCCATTTCAGCTCCAGAATACCCAACCGCTGCAACGATTCGCCCCCAATTAGGATCTGCACCGAATAAAGCTGTTTTTACGAGTGTTGAACTTGTTATGGCTCTTGCAGCATCTTTTGCGTCTTCATAGCTGGCTGCCCCTTTTACAGTGATTTCCATATATTTAGTTGCACCTTCTCCGTCCTTCACCATCATTTTTGCAAGTTCAATACATACAAAATCAAGCGCTTCCTGGAAATTTTCATCTATCTGGCCTAAACCTTCTCCTGCCATCAGTAAAACTGTGTCATTGGTACTTTCATCACCATCTACAACAACCATGTTAAATGATTTATCCACTGCTTTTTTTAAAGCATTTTGCAGTTCTTCTGGAGATGCTTTAGCATCAGTGGCAATGAAACATAACATCGTGCCCATGTTTGGAGCTATCATCCCTGAACCTTTGTTTATACCGCCAATTTTTATTACTGTACCGTCCATAAGTTCTGTTTGAACTGAAATTTCTTTAAAAAATGTATCTGTGGTCATTATTGCTTTTGCAGCGGCTTTAGATGCCTCTGGCGAATTTTCAAGCTTTTCAATGGACTGACCTATTAAATCATTTATTATATCCATGGGCATTTTTCTTCCGATTATACCAGTAGATGCAACAGCTACATCACTTGAATTAATTTTAAGGATTTCTGCAACTTTTTTCGCCATTTCACAGGCATTCTCCATGCCCCCCTGGCCAGTAAAACAGTTTGCATTTCCGCTGTTAGCTACAATGGCTGATATTTTACCATCACTAACGACCTTTTCTGTTAAAACAACCGGTGCAGCACGTATTTTATTTGAAGTAAACACTGCTGCTGCTGTACTTCCTTTATTTAATATAACAGCAACTCCATATTTTCCTTTACGAGTACCTGAAGCCATTACAGTATTGACGGCACAAATACCGCCTTCTATAATTTCCATTAACCTATCTCCTGAGTAATTTAGAATAAATAATGATTTTAAGAAATCTTAAGGGGTCCCATTACCTGTAGAATTTGTATTTCCTGTTTGCGGCGGTTGACCATTCTGATTATTGTTATCTTCCACGTATAATTCTTCATTGGTTGTCACTGGACTGCTGGTCTGTTGATTCTGTGTATGAGTATTTACATTTTTAGTGTTTGGGATTTGGGGCATATCTTGACTGGTATTACTAATTTGAGTATTTAAAGTATCGTTTTGATTAATACCCATCACTATACCTGCTCCTGAACCACATCCAAACGCAATCAATGATATGATTAATGCTATTAAAGCTTTTGCTTCTGTTTCTGGTTTCATAGTACCACTCTATTTAGCTTTAAATCTGATAATTATAGATATATTATATTTAAGGTTTTTAAATCTTTTCCATGTGAGTACATGGAATTATGTCAAATTATGTTGCAACTGCATATAGAAGGGCCAGAAATATTGCTAATATTCCAAATTCCCAGTACCCAACACTCCATCCAACAAATGAAACTATGAACACAAATATGAATATCAAAAGTACCTTAGATTTTTTATACATGAAAAATTCCATGATTGCCCTTGCAAATTCAGAGGGAATAAAATAGGCGTAAGTTCCATCGGCGATATCAAAGACCATGACAGGACTGTTATTCCATATCTTAATATTATCTGCCATTTGAGCTCTTTCTCCTGATTCTCTTCTGCTTTTTCCTATACCTGCCCTTAGCATTGCACCGTTATTTAAGGCATGCCATGCTGAGTCTATCCCCGCACGCAGTGCTGCATCTTTTGTTGGGAGATTGGCAATTAAATCATCACCACCTTCACGATAACCTTCTATTTTTCCATCACATTCCTTTTCAATGAAATTTTTAATTTCGGTCATTATTTCAACCAGTTTATCACGGCCGTTTTCCTCTATAAATCCGGTTGAATCAATGATATCAATGAATAAATAATTATCATACACTGCTGGTGTTCCTTTCAATTTTTCAATTTTATCTGAAAAAACAATGGCAAATTCTCCACCGAGCTTGGTGAATCCAACTCCAGAGGTTTCACCTATCTGTTTATTTAAATTTATAGCCCTTTCAATTGCTGCAGCACCGGTCATTCCAACGGCGGCTCTTACTGAGATATCTTTATCCATCCCAAGCCCTATAATTTCTATTCCAACCCTTATAGCGTCATTCTTGGAAAGCATTCTTGCAACAATTTCAGTATTGCTCTCTTCTACAATTATACCCTTTTCTTTTTTAATAAAACTAACAAACTGTTTAATTATAGGATCCCTTCTGATAACTTCAATATACAGATACCTGTCACTGCCCATTATTATATTGCTTAAAAGGGCATATTCGTCAACTCTATCTTCAGCAGGAGCTAATTCAATGAACTTTCTGCCCTTAGGTATGTTTTCAGTTCCAATTTCCTTTATAAGATTTTGAAAAATGTTTTGAGTATTTATATGGGCACGATCCAGTTCAAGAAGCATGGTATGAGTGTAATTAATCATGTCCACGTAATCTCGTTCTTTTTCATTTGTCGGGTAATATTTAGTACCGACACTCAAGACCTTAGATTTGATAAAAAATCCAAAAAGACCTCTCATTAGATAATCCATGACCATTTAGGTTATTCCTCCTACAATAAGGTGATTGTTTAATTTTCTACTTTTTCTAAGATTATTTCGAACTGCCCTGGTTTCTCCAGAAGCATGCTCGGTTTAACTGATACAATAGGGAATTTCCATGTTCCAATCCTTGCAGCCACTGTACTTGCTATGTTTCTTGAATTTTTCTTTACAAAGGCATAATCATGATCATTAATGGTTATATTTACATTATACTTTGATTCTTCTTTTACTTCATCAGAATAAAGAATATTAAGCTCAAAGGTCCCTGGTTTTGTGAAAAGGTCGTTTCTCACAGCAACGAGAGGTGCGTGGTCCAGTTTTAATCTATCTCCGACTGTTACTGCAATATTTCCAGCGTATCTCACTGCATCTTTATAATCTCTGGGGCTTATCAGAACAAAAATAATGAAATCACTTGTTTTTTCGGCATCTTCCACCATATTCATTACTTTATCAAAAAGAGGAATTTTCATAAATATATCTTCTAATTTAGAATCAATGCCTTCTTCTTTACTTTTTGTTATTCTGTCAATTGCTTCCTTTGCAATGGCAATACCACTCAATTTTTTGCTTTTCTTATTTCTGTAGGGATCCATTCCCTTTTTTTCGAATTCGTTCAAGCATTGAGTTGATATTTTTTGAAGAATATTTTTGATTTTCTTAGGTTTTGATGATGATCCAATTATTACTTCCCTACCTTTTACGCTGTAGGGAATTCTTCTACTTGCAATATCCTTAAATTCATCGTTGTATTCTCTGAATATATCATTTGATAATATTTTAGCATCTTCTTCTTCAGCCATCTTCAATATAAAGTGATCAGCTGTGGTCCCTGATGGAACCTGTATAATCTTTTCTTCTTCAAGGAGTTTGTTGAATTCTTCTTTATTATCTATTTCATGCCGCAGTGATGCATCTGCAATGGCATAGGGCTCATAGCCTAATCCTTTTAAAGCTTCTATTGATTTTAATATTGTATCTAAGCTTGGATCGCCGTCCTTTCTTTTCCCGTAATGAGCTACATTAGATGCATCGATAATTACTTTCAATCAATCACCTTACACTTATTTTCATATTTTGCAAGAATTCTTGAATTACCATTAGATTGATTCAATACTATTTCTACACTTTTCTCATGAATATCAATTGTGTTAAATGAACAAATATCTTTTCCTCGAAGTTTCAAAGATGATACCGTTCCTGCAGTTACAAAGGCAGTATTTTCAAGCTGCCATGCATGAGGCACATGCTTATGACCTGAAAGCACCAGATCAGCGTTTCCCTCTACAACAGATTTTAAAATATCTCCTGCATCAGTTAATACATTTCTTTCACGCCCTGTTTTTGGAACAGGAATCAGATGGTGGTGAAGCGCTATTATTTTATAGAGGTTTCTATTTTCGGCTTCTTTCAGCTCTCTTTCCATTCTTCTTTGCTGGGCTCTTCCAACTTTTCCATAATCAAGATCTGGCTCACTGCTATCTAATCCTATGGCCTTAATCTCGTTATTTTTAACTACTAATGTCCTGCATCTTTTTCTTATCAGTTCTTCAAATGATTCGTTTCCTATATGCCTTGAATCATGATTTCCAGGAACTACAAGTAATGGACTTTCAATTAAATCCAGATACTCTGCAGCATGTTCAAACTCCAGATAATAACCATTTTCAGTTATATCCCCTGTTACAATGACCAGATCAGGATCAAGTTCATTAGATTTTTTAATTGCACTTAATAAAAATTCATCTTTAAAATTGATTGCACCAACGTGCATATCAGACAAATGAACGATAAATGCCATCTAACTTAACCTCATGATTGCTTCTGCAAGGTCTCCATTGGTTTCTTTCAGTGCTTTTTGTGCTTCTTCTTTACTCACACCTGTTTGAGCAGATACAAGTTCAATGTCTTCTTCTGGAATGATCAATTCAACTTCTAACTTTTTCTCTTTAGGCTTACCAGTGATCTGGTAGGTTTTCTGTCCCATAAAATCCATTACATTTACCTTTGGATTAGAGATGATTATTTCTTTATCTTTAAATTTAATAATTACTTCTGTTGCACCCTTAACGTCTTTCATGTCCATGCCCATTTGTTTCATGGCTCTCTGCATCTGTTTAATTTGTTTAGGGTTCATTCCCGCGCCAGGTATCATTATTTTCCTCCTTTCCTTGTTTTAACAGCTTGACCAACATTAAAGTCCATTATTTCATGGCCGTTTAAAAGTGATTTACCATAGGCTAATAGTTCATCATTTTCATTAACAATTAGAACTTCTTCATTAGCTCTTATATTTATATCACAATCTATTACAAATTTAGCAAATATACTTTTTCCTTCTCTTGCAAATGGTTCAGAATCACCATTAACAACAACTCTATTTTGGGGATATTCAAGATAATTGTGAAGACGTTTTGCACCTTCCATGCTGAGCACAAAAATACCATCGCTTGCACGGAGTGTTGCAATCAATACATCACCATCATGAATATGTCGTATTTTACCTGTTTTTCTACTTTTAATAATGTTTATGTTTCCAGTAAATAGAGCTTTTCCAGAACCTTCTCCAAACTGATAATCTGCTATGTATTCTATTTTATTTATATCATTCAAACTTATTTCCAGAGGTTTTTCATACTCTTTAAATTTAAAGTCAAGATCAAACTTCTTTATGACCTTTTCACTTATTATAATTTCACAGAAATTTTTCATGTAGTTACTTAATGTATCCCTTATGAAGATTTTAGAATCTTCATCCAAACATGAAGGGGCTTCATTCTGGGCTAAAGGATAGAGTTCATCGATTTCAAGTGGAATGATCCCAAAAGGATAATCCATTACTGCTAACTGCACAGAATCTCCATATTCAAGATCGTTATCACTTGAATTGTGAATTTTGTATAACTTACCGGTTAAATCATCAACATTTTCCATTTCAGGATTATTCAAAAGGATATTTTTGATGTTCTTTGAATATGGTTTTTTAAATGATGGTAAAAGCACCAATTTATCCTTTTTTGGAAGTCTTTCCAGCCTTTTTAGATGTCTGTAAATTTCAGGTCTGTTCAGGGATTCTGGACCGCTGTAGAAAAATGCAGATTTTTTGTAGGCAGGATCGTATTCTTCCATTACGCTTTTATACTTTTTAAGTCCTCTTAAAGCATTTAAAAGATAAGGATGAGATCTGCATCTATTTTCAACAAGTTCAAGAAGGTTTCCGTTTATAATAGCCTGTTTTATCCTTCGTATTTCTGCAAAACTTATGTTAAGATTATGTGCAGCTATTAATTTCATTCTTTCCTCTTTCTTCATATTTTTCAAATCCTGAGGAGTATAATCTGTACATATTTCACATGAACAGGGCATATGAGTCAAATTTTCAAGTTTATAGGTTCCATCAGGCATCATAAATCGATCATCCTGAGCATATAGAATATAAGCTGCTGAATCAAAAAGATCACACCCTATTGCCACTGCAAAGGCAAATATCATGGGATGACCAGCCCCCATAAGATGTCTTGGCCTTGATGGAGGTAAATATTGCACTGAAGACATTACAATATCCAGAACATCCATATATTTGTAATTTTCAAGTAAAGGGACCACTGCACCAATAGGATATACTTCAAAATCCATTTTTCCTATTATCTGCGCACATTTAGCCCTTAAATCAGGGAATGTTGATCCCTGTACAACTGAATTCAACATTAAATTTCCTCTTACATTTATAGCTTCTTCTGCTCGTTCAAGTGTTATTTCAAGCTCTTTTTCTGCTCTTTCCCTTTTTACATATGGCGGAGTTGGTATATCAAGTGAAGTACCAATATCTGTGCCTATCTTTTCCTGAAATTCGATGATTTCCCTGTTATTTACATCGATATCCCCATATTCTGATAATTGAAAAGAACCAGAATCTGTAACTATGGGGCCGTTAAAATTAATTAATTTATGAACACCGTTTTCAAGGGCCTTATTTTTTAGTTCTTCATTTTTATAGATTATATAAGCGTTGGTTATTACCATATCTGCCCCGTATTTTTTAACATCGATTGTCTGTTTTCCAGGGTGAATAACAGGCATTAAAACTGGAGTTTCCACAGTTCCATGGGGAGTTTTAAGCTTTCCAATTCTGCCTAAAGCATCTTTATATTTAATTTCAAAATTCAATTTTTCACCTTTACTTCTTGAAATAACTTATTTTTTATTATTAGTAAGCATTAAGAATTATTTTCAATTATTTTTGATAATCTATCAATCATTTCATTTATTCTACTTACTGAATCCTTTAATCCTGAATCTCCGCATCTGCAGATACATTCTTCGTACTGAGGACATATAATATATCTGGCTTTTAAAGATTTTAAATCCTCTATTTCAGTGAATCCAATATTTTTTAAGACCCTTTTTTTAAGTCTTGCACTTTCTATGTCTTTATTTAAGAAAATGGGGGTTTTTACTGTTGATGCCATCTTAGTATTTCCTCTTGCTGATTTACGTTCATTTTCGCGCATTTCTATTATTTCTGCAGCTGATCCTTTTAATTCAGGATCTCTAAATGGAATTCCTGCATCGCTTAGAGCTATCATCCTCTCATCATCAAACTTGAGTTGATTTTGAATCATTTCTGGGTTTTTTGATGCAACTGTCCCTCCGCTTTTCCTACCAAATTGTGGTCCTTCGCCTACATGGAGCCCAGCAAGGATCATTGCTGATCTAACCGGGGCTGCGGATGTGTAGGTTAAAATCAGTCCATTTTCCTTGAGAAGATTTTTTAAATGGATAAAAAATTCAACAGAATATAATTCCGGCGATTTTAGAGGTGAAAACGGGTCTAGAAATACTGCATCATATTTTTCATCTATTCTGTTCTTTACCATGTTTCTTGCATCATCAATATAAATATTGATATTTATTCTATCAGGCACTTTATCCTTGTATATCTCAAAGCCCAGTAATTCTCTATCAAACAGTTCGCTTTCTATTGCTCCCTTAATTATTTCATAAGAATTTATAGGATTATCCAGAAGAAGAGTAGCCTGTAATGTTTCTTTTGAAATTTCAATCATATCTATTTGGACTTTAACTGTATCATCTAAATTTTCAATGCATGCTGCTGCATTGTAACCCAGACCGCTGCATATATCCAGAATTCTAACTTCTTTTTTGCCTTCAAGCTGTGCTGGTTTTACAAATTTTTCCATTGATTCAGTAACTGCACCATGATGAGTATGCATCATTTCTGACTTGCCAGATACACTGTTAGAGTTTAATGTATATGATCCATCATCAGTTTTTATTAAATAGCTCTTCAAAGATTTTCTGGCATTATTCCTTGCATTTCTATTGCCTTTTTTTTCATCTTCGAAGCATTCTCTTATGATCTCAAGTGCTTCCTCAGAGGGAGTTAATGCATCATAATTATTTTTTTTCATTCTATTTTCAATAATATATTTTATTTCATTAATATATTGGCAAAAATAATATTCATTATTAAAGATATAATCCCTTATAAAAATAAAAGATTATAAATGAAATTTACAGATAAATAACCCTTATTAATTAGATGGATGAAAATTGAGAGGTAATAATATGGTAAAAATTATAGGAATTATTGGAAGTCCAAGAAAAAAAGGAAACACCGCTTTTTTAGTTGAAAAAGCCCTTGAATCTGCAGAAGATGCTGGAGCTAATGTTGAAAGTATTCATCTGGGTGAAATGGAAATAGAGTCCTGTAATGCGTGTGATATATGTAAAATGACAGGAGAATGCCCTAAAGATGATGGAATTAACCATCTACTTTCTAAAATCCAGGAAGCACATGGATTAATCATTGGAAGTCCTGTTTACTTTGGAAATGTTTCAGCACAGTTAAAAATTCTCATGGACAGATCAAGACCTCTTCGATCTGATTTTAAGCTTAAAGATAAAGTGGGAGGGGCAATAACTGTGGGTGGATCACGAAACGGAGGACAAGAGACAGCTATTTCTGCAATTCATAAATTTTTATTGATCCATGATGCAGTGATTGTTGGAGATGGATCTCCCCTCGCGCACTATGGTGGTACTGGATTTGCTGGAGCTGCAGGAGATATTGAAACCGACGATTTCGGCATAGAAACTTCAAAAAATCTTGGAAAAAGAATAGCCGAGCTATCAAAGAAGATTCATGAATGAATTCTATTAAATTAATGGCAACATATTTTTACATAAAAAACCTATAACAATATATTTAAGTTGGTAACCTATGAAATCTACACCTATAAATGATTTTAAAGCTGGATCTGATGATATCAGTGCCAGTAACAAAAATCATTCAAAATTATCAAGTCATGATATCTACGTTATCATGCCTGCTTACAACGAAAGTAAAACCATTAAAAAAGTTATAGGAAAACTTAAAGAAAAAAATTTTAATATTATAGTCATAGACGATGGATCCCATGATGAAACGTACCAAATAGCTAAAGAATCAATTTATAATTCACCTAATGAATCCATTTACAGGCACGTTCTAAATAGAGGATTGGGAGCAGCACTCAGAACCGGTATAGAAGCAGCAGTTGCCAGGAATGCAGAGATAATAGTTACATTCGATGCAGACGGCCAGCATGATCCAGAAGATATAATAAAAGTATCCAGGCCAATAATGGAAGGAAAAGCAGATTTTGTTATAGGAACAAGGGATTTTAATGAAATGCCCCTCTCTAAAAAATTCGGAAATGAAATAATGAATGTTATAACCAGAATTTTTTATGGAATTCATGTTGATGATTCTCAATCAGGCCTAAGAGCATTTAACAGGAAAGCTGCTGGCTTTTTAGACATTAATTTACGAGGATATGGCGTATCATCTGAAATAATTGGTGAAATTAAAAAGCATCATTTAAAAATAGCAGAAGTTCCAATCCAAACCATATATACTGATTATTCAATGTCAAAGGGTACAGGATTGGGTGTAGGTCTTAGAATATTATTTAAATTAATAATAAATACAATTAAAAGGGTGTTTTTATGATATTACATATATATCAAATACTGGGAATTTTAATAGGTATAATAGCAATTCTATTATCTCTTTGGAGATTTAAAGATGGAAAAATGAGTTTAGGAATGCTTCTGGCCTGGATTTTAATCTGGGCAGCGATTATAGTAATTTCGGTATATCCAGAATCTACAAGCTTATTAGCCACAATAACAGGAATTGGAAGAGGACTTGACTTCATATTAATATTAGGGCTTATAGGAAGTTATTATTTAATTTTTAAGATGTACAATACCATTGAGAATATGGAGCATGAAATTACATTGCTTGTTAGAGAACTTGCTCTTCAAAGGGATGAAACAAAATCTAAAATTGATAAGAAATAATTTTTTTTCAAAAGCCATAATTTTCGTACTGAATTATCCTTTTCTTATTTTAGTTATTTTAAAAAGAAATTTATTTACAATAAGCTGAATAAAAAAGGGATATGAAGTGTTCCAGTTTCCCATTGTTGTGTAGACCCATTTATAATCATTTTTGTACTTATTCAACATCTTTTTTACAGAATTATAATAATCTTCAGAAACTGAAGGTGCAGATGACCTGTGATACAATGATAAAGGAAGCACATAAACAAAAAATCCAATTTTCATTACATTCAAACAAAAATCTACAGCATATAAATGCCAGCCATCACATGTTTCCTCATCAAAAGTGAGAATTTCAAATACACTCTTAGGGATAATAAATAGACACTCATCTAACGTCTGTACTTTCATAAAAGTTTTAATTCTGGTAGTTCCAGTTTGTTTAGGAGGAATTCCATCTTTAATATTGGAAATGATGCCATTTTTCCCGTCTAATTTACCTGCAACACCTGCAATTCCAAGTTCTGGTATTAAATCTAAAATTTCTTCAACATTTTTTATCCAATTTTCAGATAATAAATCTATATCCTGATGTACAAACATTAAATATTTGCCATTCGCTTTTTTCCCACCGTAATTAAGTGCCTCTGCTGCTGATTGAAACTTATTTTCTGTGTTATCTATAAGAATTAATTCATAATCTGAGGTTTGTGTTTTCAAACTTTTTAGGATGTATTCATTTAATATTTCTTTGTTATTATAAACACAAATTATGGAAATCATTTATCAACCTCGATTACAGCATATAATCTGTTATAAACATTACTTTTAATTAATTTTAGTTTATACAATGTTATAATGGGATATTTTAAAACCCAAGGCAAATTAACTGCTCTTAATGATATTGGCTCTTTTTCTTCAATTTTGAATTTATTGAAATTTTTTGAAAGTAAATTTTCTAAATCTTCAACAGTGAAAAAATTAATGTGATCTTTTTCCAACATATGTTCATAAGTTAGACCCATTTTTTTAAGTTCAAAAAATCTAGTGCTATTAGGTACTGTAATTAAAATATTTTTCTTTGCAACTCTTTTTGCTTCGTCTAAAACGCTTGAGGGGTCATCAACATGTTCTAAAACTTCAAATAATAGGATTGTATCAAAAGAATTATCAGGGAAACCTAAATTTTTTGCATTCATAACATAAGATTCAATGCCATTTTCATTTGCATGTTTAATATATTCTGGATTAATATCTACGCCAACACAGGAAAATCCTGATTTATTTAATTCATGGCAGTATTCGCCAGTTGCGCAGCCAATGTCCAGTATTGTCTTTCCAGCATTTTTACGTGCAAAATTTATTAATAATTTAGATGCCGATCTTTTTGTATAAAGATAATAGTTATTGGTATCTCTAAACATCTCATCATATTCCATTTAATCATCCTTTTTACTTGTTCAATTACTTCATTATTATAATTTATTTTTTAGGTGGCCCTTGATTTTATTTCAATTTATACCTATTATTTGCTTAATTAATGCAATATCATCATTATCAATCCCTTTAATTAGGCATAATATTATTAAATATAATAAAATAGCTAAACATACAAGAATTAATAGATTTAAACTTTGGAAATACCATATAAATATTCCCATTATTAAACTGGCAATTAAAACCTTTAAAATGATTTTAAGAGTCTTTTTATAATTGATTCCGTATCCAATTTTAGGGGTAACTGCAAATATGCTACCTACAAGAATAATTTCAGTTATTGTAGTAGAAATACTCGCACCTACATAACTGTATTTAGGAATTAACAATAGATTAAGGAATATATTAACTATTACGCATATTGCAGATATTTTTGTAATGATCATTTGCTTATTAATAGATTCAAATAATTTAACAAAAGCAGCACCTGCAAATGTAAAAACTGCTGTCCATATTATTATCTGTAAAACTATTACTGAATTTAAGTAATCTGCTCCGAATATTAACAAAATGATCCTATTTGAAAGTAAAGTAACTCCAATTCCAAGAGGTAAGGCTATCAATAACATTAATTTAAAATATTTTTCATTTATTAACATTAAAGAATTTTTTGAGGAAATATGGTACTGGGACATTTTTGGGAAAATAGAAAGATTAATAACTGCAGGAATGAATAACAGGACAAGAATTAACCTGTATCCTGCATTATACCATCCAACAACCTCATTACCATGTATTAAAGAGAGCATGACCGAATCTATGTATGTATAAATCATTCCAGAAATTCCAGTCAATCCAAAAGGTAGCGCTTCTTTTAGTGTAGGTTTCCAGAAATCCAATTCAATTTCCATTCTGGATGAAAATTTCCAGATATAAACAATGAAAATATATAATAAGATAATGAAGCTGGAAAGAAAATAAACAAATGCAAATCCTAAAACACCGAATCCGTACTCAATAATGATAAAAACACCAGCAAACATTAAAAGACCCTGTAAAATTTGCCCTAGCGATTGATACTCCATTTTTTCATGTGCCTGGAAGATGGAATTAAAAATTCCAGAAATAGCAGTGAAAATTACAGATAAAGCAACCAGATAAACAACATTGATAGTTTCCTGAGGATAATTCAATAAATTTATAATTACTGCTATGAGTAAAAATGTAAAGGTTGATAAAATTATTTTTATTATTAGAGTATTGCTAAAATATTTGCTGGTTAATGACGTATCTCTTGCAATTTCTCTAACTGTAAGCGTATTTAAACCTAAATCTGCAAGGATGCTAAATATTCCGGTAAAAGCAAGTGCAAATGATAAAATACCAAATCCTTCAGCCCCCAGATACCTGGCAATATATATCATATAAAAAAATGCCAGCACATAATTTATAATCTGAGATATAAGCAACACAAGAGTGTTTTTAGCGATTTTTTTTACAGGATTCATTTTAACACTATTGAATTTTATAATATACTCCTAAAATTAGTCATATAGCTTATTATAGTTTAAAATTTTATAATCAGTTAATTTATCATTCCTATTTTTATACCAAATTCATTATTTTATTTAGATTAATCCTCATAATATTATTCAATCCTTAAAAATTCATTATAACCTCTTTTAAATGTGATAAACTTCATGGTATATTATAAATAAAACAGATTTTAATTATTATCTAAATTTTAAATAATATAATATATTATCCTGTAAAATATTGGTGAAGGCCGTGCTTGAATAATAATATACATCGATTATAAGTTCATTTAAGGAGATATTAATGAAAATATGCATATTATCCGATTTTTTCATTCCCCACTACAATGGAGGGGGAGAAAGACGCTATTTTGAGATAGCAAAAAGACTGGTGAATAGAGGACACCATGTTGATGTTATCTGCATGAAAATTAATGGTGCAGAAGACCATGAAATCATTGAAGGGATAAACGTACATCATGTAGGTCCTGTAATTAAAAATCCCCCATACAGAACTGTTTTCAATTTCATTCATTTTGTAGTCTCAGGATTTTTATGGATATTAAAGCATGAATATGATGTTATAGATGCACAAACATATATTCCATTACTTCCAGGGCTTTTTGGGGCAAAAATAAAAGGTATCCCTGTAATTGGCACAATTCACGACGTGGGTTCAGGAAATGATGATCAGTGGCTAATGTTTTCAAATTTAGCCTCTTTTTTGGAGAAATTTCTGGTAAAATTACCCTATGATAATATAATTACAGTTAGTAATCAGACAAAAAATGCTCTGATTCAAAATTATAACGTTAAGTCAGATAGGATAAAAGTTGTTTACAATGGTGTTGATTTAGAATTAGTCGATTCCATCAGCGAGGATAAAAAGTACGAGGATTCAATAATTTTTGTTGGGAGATTAGCGCCGCATAAACATGTAGATGATTTAATAAATGTTTTAAAACTGCTTAAAAAAGATTTTAAAGATATTCATCTGAGAATCATCGGTACCGGGATTGAAAAGGATAACTTAATTAAAATTGTAGATGATTTAAAGCTTAATGATGTTATTGATTTTTCAGGTGACCTTGAATACAGTGAAGTAATAAGGGAAATGAAAAAATCTAACATATTAGTCCTTCCTTCTACAAGGGAAGGTTTTGGAATGGTTCTGGCTGAAGCAAATGCATGTAAAATACCTGTTGTTGCATACAGTTCAGGAGGAGTGGTTGAAGTAATAGAAGATGGTATGAATGGTTTTCTTGTTGAACCTCGTAACATTCAAGAATTATCAGATAAAATTTCATATTTACTTGAAGATGAAGAAAATACCCTGAAAATGGGGGAATATGGCAGGAAAAAAGTTGAAAAGTGTTTTAATTGGGAAAATATTGTTGAAGACATTATAAAAATTTATGAAAATGCAAAATGAACTTTTAAGGTAAAATATGACAAAAATTTATATTGTAACTCCAAATTATAATGGTCTGGGGTTTTTAAAAAATTACTTTGAATCATTACTTAATCAGACTTATGCTAATTTTAAAATAGTTTTTATTGATAATTCAGATGATAACAGTTCTATTGAATTTATAACTAACAATTATAACGATGAATTAAAAAAGGGAAAAATAATCATTATAAAAAATCCTGAAAATTACGGATTTGCAAGATCTAATAACATAGGTATGAAAAAAGCATTTACAGATGCAGAATGCGAATATATTATTTGTTTGAACAATGACACCCATGTTATTCCGGAATTTTTAGAAGAAATAATTAAATCTGCTAAAAAACATCCTGATGCTGGAAGTATTCAGGCAAAGATGATCTGGGGGCAGTATCCAGAACTAATTGATTCTGTTGGATTAGAATACTCAAAAAATGGTTTAGGGTTTAATAGAGGAGCTTACAAGCCTTCAGAAGAGTATAATGAAGAAGAAGAAATATTTGGCTGTTGTGCAGGAGCATGCTTGTACAAAAGAGAAGCTCTTGACGATATTGAAATTGACGGGGAATATTTTGATGAAATTTTTTTTGCATATTATGAGGATTTTGATCTGGCATTAAGATTAAGATGGGCAGGATGGAAGGCGTGGTATTGTCCAGAAGCTATTGTATACCATTATAAAGGTGGAACCAGTGAAATTATAAGTGATTTTACTATTTATCACAACTGGAGAAACTACACCTGGACAATATTTAAAAATTTAGAGAGAAACTATATAATAACACATCTTCATTTGATAGTTTTAAATGAATTAATTCAAATCATGATAAACCTACTGAGAAAAAAACCTGTTATAATCAAGGCAAAAACTGATGCATATAGAAATATAGGAATGTTTTTGAGGAAAAATAAGAGGATTAAGAAAAAAATTAGTTTTGAAGACCTTGAAAAATGGTTTATAATGAAATGGAAAGTGAAAATTCCTGAAGATGTAGAATTCTAGAACATTACGAAGGTCAAAACAATGAAAATAGGCATTATCACAGAATATTTCCCGGTAAGCGATGCTTTAGATGTTAAAGGAGGTGCGGAAGCATGTGCCTTCAGCGAAGCAAAATATCTGGCAAAGAAGCATGAGGTAACTGTAATTACCTCCCGTGAAGCAGGAACCGAGAAAAATGACAATATTTGTGGTATTAATGTCATAAGATGTGGAAGAAACAGGAAATATGTACAATCTGGTTCTATTTTTAGCAGATTAACCTTTATGTTAGATGCATATAAAGTTGGGAAAAAGGAAAATTTTGACATTCTTGTGGGTTATAATTTTGTTACCTATCCCGTAGCATGGAAGATAGCAGATAAGCTTAAAAAACCATGTGTACTTAGATATCACGATGTTTGGATTGGTGAATGGGTTAAAAACTTTGGTATAAGTGGTATTTTTGGTGAATTAACCGAAAGATATGTATTATCACGTGATCTGGATTTAATACTTTCTGTATCTGAATATACAAAAAATAAGCTCAAAAAATATTTTGATCCCGATAAAATCACAGTAATACCCAATATAGTTGATGTAAACCCCTTAGAAGTTCATAAATTTCAAAAACCAACACTCTGTTGCGTTTCCCGGCTGGTAGACTATAAAAGAGTAGATGATCTATTACGTGCTGTTGCTATTTTAAAAGAAAGTGTGCCAGATATTCGATGCAAAATAGTAGGAACAGGCCCTAAAGAGGATTACCTGAAAAATCTCTCTGAAGAACTGGACATTAAAGAAAACGTTGAGTTTTGTGGATTTATTGAAGATCATGACGATGTTCTTAAAATCGTTAAATCATCCCACATATTTTGCTTTCCAAGCATAGTTGAAGGTTTCGGCATCGTTATTGTTGAAGCTATGGCATCTGGAGTGCCATTCATCGCTTCAAATATCCCTCCTTTAGTTGAAGCAAGTGGTAGAAAAGGAGGTCTATTTTTTGAGCCAAAAAATTATAAAGAGATGGCTGAAAAAATAAAATATGTTTTAAATGATGAAGAGCTTCAAAAAACTCTAATAATTGAAGGAGTAGCTAAATCTGAAGAATATAAAGGGGAAATAGTTGCTGAAAGAATAGAGATCATCTACAAAAATCTGATTAAATAAAATGAATGATCAAGGTTATAAGTTTAAAAGTCTACTTTTTGATTAACATAAAAAACCGGGTAGTTAAACATGATGTATTTTAGAGGCTGTGTTGCAAGAGAAAAGCTTGATAAGATATCAAAGTCTACAGAAGAGATATTAAAGCATGCAGGCATTGATTACAAAATAATTGAAGATGAAAGCTGCTGTGGATCATTTTTACTGCGAACTGGCTTTCTCCAGGATGCAGAAGAAGTGATGCAGAAAACACTTGATAAAATTAAAGATGAAAAGATACTAACTTCCTGTGCCGGGTGTTACAGGACATTTAAAAAAGATTACAGAGAAATAATGGGAGTTGAACTGGACGTTATCCACACATCCCAGTTTTTTAATGAATTAATTGAAGATGGAAAGATTGAACTTGAACCCTTGAGTGAAAAGGTTACATATCACGATCCCTGTCATTTAGGGCGGCACATGGAAGAATATGATGCACCAAGGGAAATATTAAATAAAACTACTGAATTAGTTGAAATGGAACGAAATAGAGAAAATGCAAGATGCTGCGGCGCAGGAGCAGGTGTTAAATCAGCTTATCCAGAAATAACAGAAGAAATTGCAAAAATGCGGGTTAAAGATGCAGGAGATGCTGAAATCATTGTTACAACATGTCCTTTTTGCATATTAAATCTTTCTTCAATAAACTCTACAAAAATTATGGATATTTCTGAGATTATATTAAAAGCTCTAAAAAAATAATAATTCAATCATTTGAGGAATTAAATGGATAAAAATAATCTAAATTCTCTTCATAAGTCGTTTAAAGTAATTAGAGATCGAAAGATTAAACTGCTGGAAGAAGAGGCAGACAGAATTAATGATCTTAAAGAACATGTAAAGGAAATACGTAAATACAGCATCGATAATCTTGAAGAACTTATTCAAAAGGCGATGAATAATTTCCAAGAAAATGGAATGGAAGTTATATTTGCGGAAGATTCACAAAAAGCACTGGATCATATATATCAAATAATTAAAGATGAAGAAATAGTTTCAAAATCAAAATCTAATACTATAAATGAGATAGGACTATCTCCTTTTTTAGAGTCCAAAGGAATTGAACTTGTTGAAACTGACCTCGGAGATAGAATCATTCAAATTGATCCTGATACTTCAGGACCCTCTCATCCAATAGGGCCTGCAGCGCATCTGGACATGAATCAAATTGCGGAAATAGCCTCTAATAAATTCAAAAGAGAAGTTAAAGCTGAACCAGAAGAAATTTTAGATATTATCAAAAATGATGTTTTAAAAAGACTTGAAAAATGTAATATAGGAATTACAGGGGCAAATTCAGTTGCTGCAGAAGACGGTGCACTCTTAATGGTTCATAATGAAGGAAACATAACTCTTGTATCTATGAAAGACATTCATATTGTTGTTACAGGCATTGACAAGCTTGTCAGAACTATAGAAGATGCTGTAAGTGTTGTAAAACTTGAAACAATATTTGCCACTGGAAAAACGATTCCCGCATATATGAATGTCATTTCATCCCCCTCAAAAACTGCAGATATTGAACAGATCCTATTAAAAGACATGTACGGAGCAAAAAGAGTTATATTAATCCTTCTTGATAATGGAAGACGTAAAGCACTCCAGGAATATGATGAATGCCTTTTATGCATTGGATGTGGAAGCTGCATTGTTTCATGTCCTGTATACAATGTAACAGGATATGAATTTGGATACAGAGGTTATCTGGGTGGTAGAGGAATAACTTTCAGTAATTTCATCAAGGATAATGAAACATGCTTTAACTCAGGACTTTTTAAATGTACAGAATGCGGTTTATGCACTTCAGAATGCCCTGTTAATATAAAAACAAATAAAATGATCGAAAGATTAAGGAATGAATCTGTGGAAAAGGGTGCATTCCCAGAAAAACATCATGAAACTGCTGAAAGGATTAAAAAGAAGGGATCACCTTTTGAGGATTGATTTTTTCTATTGAATAAATTTAAATAATTGTGAATATAATTTAAACAGAAATAAGCAAATAAATTATAGTTAGTAACGTATTTATTATACTTATAAACAGAAATATTATACAGAGTGCCATAACATTTTTAGGGCAACAATTCAAAGGTTTATTAAGTAAATAATCCAAATAAACTTATATTTTACTGCTTAGTATCATAATAACTATCTGATTAATAAATGGAGGTATTTAATTTGCTTCTCTTAATAAGTCCAATAAACACTGAAGAGGCACAGGAAGCCATAGCTGGCGGTGCTGATATAATCGACGTCAAAAATCCAAAGGAAGGATCACTGGGCGCAAATTTTCCCTGGGTCATTAAAAGCGTGAGAGAAATGACCCCAAAAGACATGCTTGTAAGCGCAACACTGGGTGATGTCCCATATAAGCCAGGCACAGTATCACTTGCAGCACTGGGAGCATCAGTTTCAGGAGCAGATTACATTAAAGTAGGATTGTATGGAACAAAAAGCTATGATGAAGCACTTGAAGTCATGAAAAATGTTGTTAAAACTGTTAAAGACTATAACGAAGATGCACTTGTAGTTGCATCAGGATATGCAGATGCACACCGCGTTGGAGCAGTTGATCCAATGGAAATACCAAAGGTAGCTGCAGATTCAGGTGCAGATCTTGCAATGGTAGATACTGCAGTTAAAGACGGTAAAACACTCTTCGATCATATGGATGAAGATTTAATTACCAGATTCAACCAGGAAATTCATGATTATGGACTCAAATCAGCTCTTGCTGGATCAGTTAAAAAGGATCAGCTTTCAATTTTATATAAATTAGGCTGTGATGTAGTGGGTATCAGGGGAGCAGCCTGCACTGGTGGCGATAGAAACTCTGGAAAGATTCACAGAAGTGCAGTTAGTGAATTAAAGAAAATGATCGAAAATTTTTAGGCAGATATGACTTTTATTTTCTATTATCATATTATAGAAAACTTTTAAATGTTTAAAAAACAAAATTTTTAGAAAACACAGTTTTTTTCATATTACTAGAAATTTTGGAGGTATTATTAGTGTACTTTAATAAATTAAAAAATGCCCCAGAAGGTTATACATTTGATGATTTTTTAATGATACCTTCTGCATCTTCTGTTGAACCAAAAGATGTTAAGACTAAGTCAAGAGTTTCAACTAATTACAATGTAAATATCCCTATCATAAGTTCAGCAATGGATACAGTAACTGAATCTGGAATGGCAATAGCACTTGCCCAGGAAGGTGGAATAGGGGCCATACACAGAAATATGACCATAGAAGAACAGATTGAAGAGGTTAAAAACGTAAAAACATCCAGTGACCTTACCATAAGGGACGTAATCACCATAAATCCTGATTCATCAATTAAAGATGCCAATGATATTATGAACTATGAAGAAGTCAGCGGACTTCCAGTAGTTGAAAATAACGTTGTTGTGGGAATTATAAGTAAAAGAGACATTATACCAATTATTAATTCTGATTTTAACAGAAAAGTTAAAGAAATAATGACAGAAGAGGTACTCACCATCCCTGAATCAACTTCCCCTGATGAGGCACTGGACATTGCCTATGAAAACAAGGTGGAAAGGCTTCCAGTTGTCCGTGGAGGAAAATTAATGGGAATAGTTACTGTTCGTGATATTCTTGAGCGTAAAAAGTTTCCCAATGCTTCCAGAGACAGAAAAGGGAAATTTTTAGTGGCTGCAGCCTCAGGCCCATTTGATCTGGAACGTGCAATGGCACTTGATGATGCAGGGGCAGATATAATTGCAATAGACGTTGCTCATGCACATAATCTAAATGTTGTTGAATCAGCCAGGAACATTAAAGATAATATTGATGCTGATCTGCTTGTGGGTAATATAGCTACTGCCGAAGCGGCGGAAGCTTTACTTTCCAAGGAAATAGACGGCCTTAAAGTAGGTATTGGTCCAGGATCAATATGTACCACAAGGATAATAGCTGGAGTGGGTGTTCCCCAATTAACAGCCGTATCACAGGTAGCTGACGTTGCCAGAGAGTACGATGCTCCTGTTATTGCAGATGGCGGCTTAAGGTTTTCAGGAGATATAGCAAAAGCAATAGCTGTTGGTGCTGATGTTGTAATGCTTGGGAGCTTACTTGCGGGAACACATGAAGCCCCTGGTGATGTCGTAATTATGAATGGAAGAAAATTCAAGCAGTACAGAGGTATGGGTTCCCTTGGAGCAATGACCGGCGGATTCGGCGCTGGAACAGATAGATATTTCCAGGAATTTAAAGGATCCATGAAACATTCCAAACTGGTGCCTGAAGGTGTTGAAGGAGTAGTTCCCTACAAAGGACCTGTCAGCGAAGTTTTATTCCAGTTAATTGGAGGGCTTAAATCTTCAATGGGATACTGTGGTGCTGAAACCATTAAAGATATGAAGGAAAAGTCAAAATTCATCAGGATCACTGCAAGCGGAATGGCAGAAAGCCATCCACACGACCTTACAATAACTAACGAGAGCCCTAATTATCCTACAACAAGGCTGATGTGAAGATATCCTTTTTAAAATCCTAATTTTTATTTTTTAATTTCTAAACTTTTTTTATTTAATTCAAGTGAAATGTATGAAATCATTTATAATTCTCTGCGGTGGAAGAAGCAAACGAATGGGGAAAGATAAAGGTTCCATGATTTTAAATGGAAAACCAATGATTCTTCATGTTCTTGATACTATTTCGAATATTGCTGATGAGATAATACTTGTTTTAAGGGATGAAGACCAGGTGAAAAGATATAAAGAATTATTAGAGGATAAATATAGTTCTTTAAAATTTGTAACAGATAAAACTAAAGATAAGGGTCCATTAATAGGTTTATTTACCGGACTTTCAGCCATAAGATCTGATTACGCCCAAATTTTACCCTGTGATTCGCCTTTTATATCTCGAATTTTTGTTTTAAATATGTTTAAAGCTGCTGAGTATGGGGAATTTGAGGCACTGGTTCCACAATGGGAAGATGGGCATATTGAGCCTCTTCATTCCATCTATAAGAAAACTGTTTTAAATACCATTAATAACCTTATTAAAGAGCAGCAAATGGATGTTAAATCGTTAATAATGAACATAAATGCCCGATATATGGATATAAAAAAACTGGACAGCACTGCAAAGAGTTTTCAAAATATAAACACTTTTAAGGACTTCCAAAAATATTAAACCAGGTGGGCCATGAAGATTCTGTTTCCATTAAAAAAATTGAAATCATCCAGGATAATAGCTGCTTTATTTCTCTTGATACTCCTTTTTTCTCTTTTTGTTTATTATTATAATGATTATGAATCTGAAGCCCTTTACCCTTCAACAAAAACTGTCTTAACAGATTATCCTCAGGGAAAAATGATTTCAGTGGATGGGGATGTTATTGAAGTGTATGAGGGAGGATTCTATTTAAAAGATAGTTATCAGGGGAAAAAAATAATTTATAAGGTTACTTCTTCTTCTAAAGTGGTTGTTACTGATAAGGTATCGGTTTTAGGTAGTCTTGGGCCTTCTTATAGAGTTGAAGCTTCTAAAATCCTTGTACATAAGAAATGGAAAGAAGATTTTATACTTTTTAGATCCGCCATCGGAGGTTTATTTTTAGTTATAATCTTTTTTGTATACTGGAAGTTCGATTTCAAGCGTATGGAATTTATTAGAAGGAAGGAGAAATAAATGCCAGATTGGATAACTCATATATTAGTTGCCTGGACTTCATGCCGGATTCTTGGATTTAAATTCAATGAATTTGACAGTGAAAATACCGTCCTGGTTATGCTTGGCTCTCTAATTCCGGATATCTATAAGATATACATACCCCTGGATCTATCCGGGATTTATTTGCAGAATTTTATATTTCCTATCCATCTACCAGCAGGATCTTTAATAATGGCCCTATTAATTTCTCTTTTATTCAGGGATAAGAAAATAGTGTTCATGTTCTTAATTCTGGGAGTTTTTACCCATTATGCTCTTGATTCACTTCTAACCTACGTAAGTGGAGGTATGGAGCTGCTGTTTCCTTTCACCTGGGCAGAATGGCAGCTACGGCTAATAGGTGTTGATGATTATTATCTTATGATTGTGATGATAATTGTTGCTTTAATTGTTTTTGCTGTTTCAAGGTTTAAAAGATGTAATTCCTGAAATATCCAGGATAATTGCTTATTAAATAATATAAAAAAAATGAAATATTTAAATAACTGTTATTTTCGATCTTTCCGTTTATAGTATCCCATATCAAGCAATATCTTCATTAAAACTCCCATTCCATGACTTATTGGATTTTTGGTGGAGCCATTTACATCGTATCTTACTCCAATCCCTACTTCTTTAATTTGAAATCCGTTCTTAGCCACATCCCTTATCATTTCGCTTTCAATGCTATAATCTGAAGATTTAAATCTGAAGGCAGAAATTGTATGCCTTGCAAATGCGCGGAATCCACTCTGACTATCGGTGATGTTGATTCCGCTATTTAAAAATGTTGCTTTGTCCAGTGTTTTTTGGCCGATTCTCCTATAAAATGGTGTTTCTTTATCCTGACCGTTTATATACCTGCTTCCGTTAACAATATCTGCTTTACCATTTAATATTGGGTCAATAATCTTTGGGATTTCCATGGGATTGTGCTGGCCATCAGAATCCATGGTGACTATTATATCATAATCTTTTACATTTTTAAATCCAGTTTTAAGAGCGGCTCCTTTTCCTTTATTAATCAAATGTTTTATTACTTTTGCTCCGGCTATTTTTGCTATTTCACTGGTATTATCATTACTTCCATCATCTACAACTATTACCCTGTCAACAAATTTTTGCGTGCTTAAAACCATACTCCCTATTGATATTTCTTCATTATATGCTGGTAAAATAGCAACTGTTTTAATCATATTTATCAACCTTTATGCCTAGATCTAACCATGAAATACGATAGTTATTATATTATAATATTAATGTATTACAATTATATATACTTTATTATTCATAATTAAGTTATGTATAATCATTTATTTTTATAATTGAGTTATTTATGCATTTTCAATAACTATTAAGCTGTTTATATTTAATTTAACATATTATATTAGTTAAAATTAAAAAATAACTAATATAAGTAGCTTTTTTTGTTTACATTTTAATATTTGCACATGTAATCAATAATAAATTATATATATTATTATTACCTTAATAATTAATAAGTTAATAAGGAAATTTATTAATGTCAAATATTGTTATGGGGACTTAAATGAAAATTGCAATTATTGGATCAAGGGGAATACCTGCAAAGTATGGAGGATTTGAAACATTCACTGAGATCATAAGTACTGAACTGGTAAAAAAAGGACATGATATATATGTAAGCTGTGAACATTCAGATCAAAAAATAGAGGAATATAAAGGGGTTAATCTTTTTTATTTTCCATTAAAATCTCATGATAATCCAGCATTAAGAATATTATACGAATTTTTCTATGATGGATATTCTCTTCTATGGGCAAGTAGAAGGGCTGATTGTATTTATATGCTTGGTTACAGCGCATCGCTTTTCTTTTTTATACCCAGGTTATTTGGTAAAAAGTTATTTGTTAATCCAGATGGAATTGAATGGAAAAGGAGTAAATTCAACTCATTAGTAAAATTTTTACTTAAAATAAGCGAGAGGATTGCTGTTTTCTGGTCAAATAGGGTTATAACAGATTCAAATGAGATTAAAAAATATCTGGATAATAAATATAATATAAATTCCATTTTTATTCCCTATGGAGCCAACGAAGTTCAAAAGGTGGAATGGAGTTCGCAAAAACTTCCAGAGAAATTGAAAAATGTTAAAATAAACCCCAGTTACTACCTGGTTGTTGCCAGGTTAGAACCAGAAAATAACATTGAAACTATCATCAAAGGATATATAGGAAGCAGCACAGAAAAGCCTTTAATAGTGGTTGGAGATTTTGCCGACCCTAAATACGAGCATCTGATTAAAAGTATTGTAGATAATTCTTCAAAAAGAGAAAAAATAATTTTTACTGGTGGAATATATGATCCTGAACTTCTGCATATGTTAAGACAGAACTGTAATGCATATATCCACGGCCATTCTGTTGGGGGAACTAATCCTTCTCTTTTAGAGGGGATGATATCCAGAAATTTGATTATTGCACATGATAATGTATTCAATTGGGAAGTCTGTGGTAAAGGTGCTATTTATTTCCAGGATGATGGTGAATTAAGTGAGCAGTTAGATCATGTGGAAAATAATGCACATAATCATCTTGAATTAAAAAATAAGGTTTATAATAGGGTTAAAGAAGTGTATACATGGGTGAGGGTTACTGATCAATATAATATTGTCTTCAGCCCATTAAATGATGTGATACTGATTTTTGATAAGCTTAATGCTAAAAAGAAGGGTTCAATAAACAAGCACTGATATATCAAAAATAATTCATTATAAGCATTATTATTACCACTATTCCCATTATTCCAACGATTATCACAAGATTGGTCATTACGAATCCATTGTCCCATCTAAAATTCTTTAATTCTCTGGGTATCTGGGATATAGTTTCTAATATATCTTTAATTCTTTTCTTCTCCACTGGCTTTTGGATTAATTCGCCGCAGTTTAAGCATTTTTGTGTTGAAGAAGGAATTAATAAACCACATTCAGGGCAGCGCATATTTTCTGCTATTAATCTTACTCCGCATCTGGTGCAGAATTCAATATTTTCCAGGTAATTAGATTTGCAATTTGGGCAAAACACCATCAAACCTCCTTTTTTTAGGATTTTAATTCTATTAATTTTTATTGTTAGTTATAAAGAACATTTTGAAGGAGATTTAGATAATTTAAAGATATTAAAATTTTAATATATGGAGATGATAATACTAAATATATTATTTAGTATTAACTATGATTTATATTTTATTAATACCAGCAAATATCCAGTTAAAACAGATTTATATGAAAAATCAATGGGATTTATAATAATTAAAAGTTTATAGAACTTATTTTATAACAAAAAAATGTTTGCACCAATATCTAACCATTATAATCATTTAAATCCTACTTATAATTAAAAAGAAAAGAATATACCTATTATTACATATTTAATATTACTGTAAAACCTTAATTAGCCTTTAATGTGTTTATAAATAATTATTAATCCCATAATGATGATTTTACTTGTTTTAATAATTGATTAACTTCATTCATTTAAGTGCAGACATTTAACCGTCTATAATTAAACATATTTTGAAATTTAAAATAATAATAGAAGTTTTTTTTTAATGGTAATGCTCAGATATAGATGTATCTTTATTATGTGTACATTCGATTTAAATATTTTAATTTAATTGTTTTTAGCTTAATTTATTTACAAGCTATAGTTTGAATTCATAGTTATTCTTGTTGATAAAGCTAAGGGAACTCATATTGTAAGAGTAATTATTTTTAAACTAAAAAATAAAAAAGTTTATTTTAAGAATTATTCTCTAATTAAATATCCTTTAACAATTTCCATGATATTTTTAATTTCTTTTTCATCTGGAATTTCTTTATTAAATGGATATTCTTCTTCAGGGAAATATTCAAGAATCTTTAAAGCTTTCTCATCATCAGATTCTATTATAAAACGTTTAATATCCTCTAATGGGATGCTGGGTAATATCAATGATAATTTATTCTTTGTTTCTTCTTCGAGTTCTTTAATATTAAATTTAATGAAATGTTTTCCATATTCAATGGAATATCCAAATTCCAGCAGTTCTATTTCCGCCATAAAATCACCTCTATCACTTTTTTTATGAATTCAATTTATTAAACTTTCCAATACTATTTAAAATTGAGGAAATTTTAACTGAATAGAGTTTATAGTGAATAACCTGAGTAATTAAACTTTATTTAAAAAATAACCTGTTTAAAAGAGTATGAGACTTCAACCTATAATCCATTAATGAATAAAACATAATCAAAAAAATTAAGTATCTAACTATAAATAGTAATTAAGATGTAATTCCGGCTAAGATTAAATTTAATTTATATCAGGCCACCTGGACTATCTTAAACCCATAAATTCCATATACCGCCCCTTTAAAAGGCGAGGGATCTTAATTTACATAGAATACAAAGCAGCCGATGTTTTGTTTTAGTTTATTTAGCTTTGTATTTGATTAATGGAAATAAGGTAAAATTTAAATTCTGTCAGGTAGATCACTCTATTTTTTTGTATATTATCTATTAGCTATGTTTGTTTTATTTATGCTTCCATTGTCCCTAATTTGTAATATTTTAGCTTTTTTAATTTTTTTTTAGATGTATAGAAGAGGTATATCCTTTTGAATGTTTATTTTAGATTTATTAATTTATCTAAAGAATATGATGAATTCATAAGTAGTTAAATTTAAATAATAAATTAATAAAATTATTAATATTGTAAACAAAATTAGTATTAAATTTATCAGTGATAACCACATTAAAACCAGTTTCAATCTTAATTTCACCTGAAGACCATTCAATATTCTCTGGGCTTTTATGCCCAGAATCCGTTGTACAACTAATTTATGATTATTAAGGAGAGGATAAAAATTGAGATAAATAACATGAAATTTAAAAATAAAACCGCTATCTGTCTTTTGTTCTTTGTTTTAGCATTTAGTTTAAGTGTCACGTGTATTTCCGCTGCAGACGATTCCAGTAATCTATCCAGTGAACAAAGCAGTAACGGATCTGATCTAACTATCTCTGATCCTACAAGCACTGCCAATACAGAAGAAGAACAAAATAATGTGGAAAACACCTCATTAAATCCACAAACTACAGTAAATGAACAAGATACAAACAGTTCAACAACACAAACCACTCAAAATACTACAAGCAATAAGCTAACAAATAGTTCATACAATGAAGATCCTGTAGTTATAACCTTTGATGATGGATTTGAATCTACATATACAGTTGCATTTCCAATAATGCAGCAGTATGGAATAAAAGGAACAGTATACGTTACTCCTGCCTGGATAGGATCACCAGGATATTTAACAGTAACACAGCTTACTGCGCTGCAGAATGCTGGCTGGACAATTGCAAACCATTCCTGGGACCATCCCCCCCTACCATCATTAACAACGACACAGATTACTAATGAAATTCAAACCACTATAGACTGGCTTAATAGCAATGGATTTGCAGACGGCGCATATCACCTTGCATACCCATTTGGTCAGTACAATAACAATGTGCTGCAGGTGGCCAGTAATTTAGGGATAAAAACCGCAAGAACAGTTAACTGGGGAACTATCTCCATTGGGGATACAGATTACTTAGAGCTTCCAATTATACTCATCAGAATGGACACCACAAGAAACGAGTGGCAATCAGAACTTGATTCATCAATAGCGCAGGGGAACACTGTTATTTTTCTATTCCACGATATTGTTACCGGTAATCCTGTCTATCTTGAAGATGTTACTGTAGCTAATTTCAGGACAATAATTGAATATATAAATCAAACTGGAGTTAAAACAGAAACAATCAGCCAATGGTACAATGAAAGGGTAAATATCGACAGTTTGAGTATTGGTATAACGTCTAATAAGACAAACTACAACCCTGGAGAGAATGTTGTTTACAATCTGGACATATTCAACAATGGATCAAATACAGCAACCAGTGTGGTTGTAAAAACTACTTTACCTGCTGGACTGACCTTTGTTAGCGCCACAAACGGGGGTGTCTACAATGCTGGTGTAATCACCTGGAGCCTGGCTAATTTAGCAGCTAACAGCCATTTCAAACCATCATTTACTGCAACTGTAAATCAGGGTACAGAAGGCCAGAATATTCAAAGTACAGCATCAGTAAGCAGTGCTCAGGTACCAACACCCGTGACCTCACAGGCAACCATACATGTAAACAACCCGAATACATCAGCTGAGATAATTATAAACTTCGATGATGGACTTGAATCTGTGTATACAGTTGCATTTCCAATAATGCAGCAATATGGAATAAAAGGAACCGTATACGTTGTAACTGACTGGGTAGGAGACCCAGGCTATTTAACAAAATCACAGCTTACTGCACTGCTGAATGCTGGCTGGACAATTACCAACCACTCATACCGCCATTGGTGGATGACAGATTTAAGTACAACACAGATTACTAATGAGATTCAAACAGCTATAAACTGGCTTAATAGCAATGGATTTACAGAGGGCGCATATCATTTTGCATACCCATATGGGGAATACAATAGCAATGTGCTACAGGCGGCCAGTGGATTGGGAATAAAAACTGCAAGAACAATTAAATCAGGAACAATCAATCCAGATGGTAATATAAATTATTTAGAGCTTCCAAGTAACGGCTTCACAAGAAGCACTACAACAGCCCAGTGGAAATCATGGGTTGATCAGGCAATAGCGACAAATACAGCATCTATTATACTACTCCATAGCATTGTAAATAATCCGAGTATTACTGAAGATGTTAGTATATCTACCTTTACTGCATTTATCCAGTATTTAGCTCAAACTGGAGTTAAAACAGGGACAATCAGCGAGTGGTACAATGCAATGAATAATCCTGGACCAGTAGCAGCCTTCACAGCAACACCAACAAGCGGAGGGGTACCTTTACAGGTACAGTTTACCGACCAGTCAACAGGAAGTTCACTTAGCTATTCATGGGATTTCAACAACGATGGAACAGTAGATAGTACAGCAAAAAACCCAGTTTACACTTACAATGCTGCTGGTACTTACACAGTTAAACTTACTGTGACCAATACTGAAGGTAGCAACTCATTAACAAAAACAAATTATATTACAGTAAACGTTGCTCCAGTTGCTAATTTCACTGCAACACCAGTAACTGGTACAGCACCATTAACAGTAACCTTTAGTGATCAGTCCACAGGAAACCCGACTTCTTATGCATGGGACTTCAACAATGACGGAACAGTGGATAGCACAGCGAAAAACCCAAGCTATACTTACAGCGCTGCTGGAACTTACACAGTTAAATTAACCGTAACTAATTCTGCGGGAAGTAATTCATTAACAAGAACAGGTTATATTACTGTAAACTATTCTGTTCCAGTTGCTAATTTCACAGCAGCACCAGCAAGCGGTTCAGCACCGCTAACCGTACAGTTTACTGACCAGTCCACTGGAAGTCCAACCTCCTGGGCATGGGACTTTAACAACGACGGGACCATAGACAGTAACAGCAAAAATCCGACCTATACCTACGGTAGTCCCGGTACCTATACTGTTAAATTAACAGTAACCAATTCCATGGGGACAGATGAGGAAATAAAAACCAATTATATCACAGTAACTAATGCAAGTTTACCTGATCTGCTTACCATTAATCAGCAGGGTGTGGAAACTAACCTTACTGGTTTTGACAGTTACCTCTGCACGCTTACCAGGGATACAGGCGTTAAATATGAGGGAAACGCAAGCGCAAAAGCAGTTGCAAGCTCTGGTTTCAGCCAGCTGATGTTTGCAGGTAACAGCATACCAGTAACAGCAGGTAAAGATTACATTGCCAGTGCTTATGTAATGGCGGATGTAGCTGCGCTTGGAAGCCAGACCATCACCATCCTGTACGACTGGTATGGTAGCGGCGGGCATTCAGCATACACCTACCAATGGGTCAACCTCTCAGATATCGGGGAAAATACATGGCATTACCTTGAACTTGCTGCAAAGGCTCCTGCTGGTGCTACATCAGTTTATATGAGCATTGCAATGGGTAACGCAGTATCAGGAGACACTTACTGGTATGATGATGGTGGATTGCGTGAAGTGGCTAATACTGCTCCAGTTGCAAACTTCACTGCAGCTCCAGTAACTGGTACAGCACCATTACAGGTGCAGTTTACTGACCAATCCACTGGGAACCCAACCTCTTATTCATGGGACTTCAACAATGACGGAACAGTGGATAGCACATCAAAAAATCCATTGTACACCTATAATACACCTGGAACATACACGGTCAAATTAACCGTAACTAATTCTGTGGGAAATAACTCGTTAACAAAAACAGGCTATATTACAGTAAATGTTGCCCCTACAGTTGCTAATTTCACTGCAACACCAACAAGCGGAACTGCACCTTTAACAGTGCAATTTACCGATAAATCTACTGGAAGTGGATTAACATATCAGTGGGACTTCAACAACGATGGGGCAGTGGACAGTACAGCGCAAAATCCAAGCTATACCTACAGCAATACAGGAACATATACAGTTAAACTTACTGTGACCAGTGCTGCTGGTAGTGATGAGGAAATAAAAACTAATTACATTACAGTAGCCAGTACAATGCCTGATCTTGTTATCTCTAATTTACAGGTCCCAATCAATCCCCTGGCTGGTACAACTTATCCTGTAAATTTCACAGTGAAAAACAATGGATCTGCAAATGCTGGTTCGTTCCTGGTAAATCTAATGGATGGCTCTACATTGATAGGCCAGCGAACAATAAGCAGTCTTGCCAGCGGGCAAAATACTACAGTAACATTTAACTGGATACCTGCAATAACCGGATTAAGAACTATTAGTGCTACAGCAGACGTAAATAATACAATCGCTGAAACAAATGAAACAAACAATAACATTACCCAACAGGTAACTGTAGGGGGTCAAAGTTCGCCTAATCTGCTTACCATTAATCAGCAGGGCGTGGAAACTAACCTTACTGGTTTTGACAGTTACCTCTGCACGCTTACCAGAGATACAGGCGTTAAATATGAGGGAAACGCAAGCGCAAAAGCAGTTGCAAGCTCTGGTTTCAGCCAGCTGATGTTTGCAGGTAACAGCATACCAGTAACAGCAGGCGCTGATTATGTTGCCAGCGCTTATGTAATGGCGGATGTAGCTGCGCTTGGAAGCCAGACCATCACCATCCTGTACGACTGGTATAGTAGCGGCGGGCATTCAGCATACACCTACCAATGGGTCAACCTCTCAGATATCGGGGAAAATACATGGCATTACCTTGAACTTGCTGCAAAGGCCCCTGCTGGTGCTACATCAGTTTATATGAGCATTGCAATGGGTAACGCAGTATCAGGAGACACTTACTGGTATGATAACGGTGACTTGCATGCAGTATAATTTAACTGGATTCCAAGGGAAAAAACAGTAAATGCAGCAAATCCGGCAGATGAAACAAGGTCAAGTAACTAAAATTTTTTTTCTTTTTTTATAGGAATTATTGAGCAGCTTTTTTTTTACTAATTCATCATGCAATCCCTATGTAAATTAAAAATAGAAGTATGATCCAGTAATTTACTCCCTGGAATCTCTTAGATCCTTTAATTTTTTAAGTACATCCTCTGGAGCTTTATTATCAATACCAGTAACCTGTAAATCTTTAATTAATTCAATTAAATCATTATCTGTTAATCTATTATAATCAAGGGTTTTAAGGGTAAGCTCTTGAACATTTTCACTGAAAGCCTGGAGATCCTCTTCAAAATCCTCTGAAACCTTATTAGATTCCATTGGTTCTGGTAATTCCCCTTCTTCCAATGATTTGTAATGTAATCCAAGTTCAATACTTTTATGCATAAGGTCGTCTTTTAAATCGAATACTTTACTATCAATTTCTTCTTCATGCAGTTCAGTTATAGTAGGAACTGACCTTAACAATTCAATTAAAATATCATTCCACTGCTTAAATTGTTCTGATTTAACAAAGTTATCTCTAAAATCCCTGTCTTTAAACATTTAAATCACTATTCTCCTGTGAATCTGTGCAAATAAACTTTGAAGTCCTATTAATATTAATAGGGGGCATTTAGGTTTATATAATTTTTTTTTATAATCATTTAATTAAAAACGGCTGCATTGAAGCCCATTCATCTTTCCAGTCAATGGGAATGAGTTGTTTTGTTACTTTCTCTGGAAGTGCACTGGCCAGTACTGCACGGTCATCAGGAGATAAGTTATACAATACAAAAGGCATTACTAAGTTCGCTGGTTGGGCATGCTCCCCAAAAAACATGGTAAACTCTTCTTTTAACCTATTATTCTCTTTTAAACTTAAATTCAAGCTTTCTACTCGTCCATATATCTGATTCTCTTCAATTTGTATATGGGGATGCCATATCTTATCAATCTGCCCTAAACTGGTTTTAAGTAAATTCAACGACTCTAATTCATGAACGTTAGATTTTAGGTTATTAATTCCACTGTTAATTTGTGATAATGATGTTTTAATCCATTCATGTTGGGTTAATAATCGATCATAGGGTGCATCTGGTAATTTATCCATAAAGTAGGGGAATATCTTCTCATTTTCAAGAACATGGTGTGCTTCTAAAACTATTGAAAAGCTTTGAGCGTACTTAAGGAAGCCTTCTCGATTTAACTCTTCTATAGCTCCCCTTTCTAAAAATTTGTTCACATTTTGGATTACTATTTCCAGACTGCGGGTGATTAACCTGTGAAATCGGATAATGTCTGTTCCTACATCTCTCTGATTTTCAATCATATGATTAACTCCTTAGTTATTATTGTATATATGAAATATTATTAACTTTGTGTTGAATCTGAAAGTGATATTTTTGTTAATAAAAAAACAGGTATTTTTAGAATAAAACTGTAAATTTACTGCCATCTAAACCTAACCCAGACCGGAGCTCTGGGCGAATCATTATATATCTCATTAACCCTGATTTCAGCAGGTAATGATTTTGTAGTAATCATGATAATTAGGAAGTATCTAGAATTTTTAGTTACAGTTGGCTGCCCTGTATTTTACCACGCAGAGCCTTTCAGGGAATCCAGTAATAATATCATTCTGTATCTCCTTCAAGAAGAGAATGATATGGATGTGGAGTTGGTACGGAGATTATTAATTTTATGTTCAATATTATGCTTGGATTAACGAGGGGGTAATGGAGTCCTATAAATCTAATATGAAACCCTAATAATCTTCAGTTCTGGCATGTCTGATAAATGTCTGTTATCTGGCAAGTTCATATCTTCTTCCTTTTTTGTCTCCAATAGGTTTTAATAATTCTTTTTTAACTAAATCATCTAAATCTCTACCTAAAGTCTTATCTGTGACTTCTGGGGAGATTTTAGAATAATCAGATACCGTTATTGAGCCTTTTTCATAAACATGATAAAATGCTTTTGCCTATCATTAAGGCCTTTTTCTTTAAGATTTTCTTCAGAAAGATTTTTCCAAATTAATAGAAAATTTTCACATGCCCAAACACGAAGCCTACAAAAATCCCTGATTTGCGACAGCATTTGAAAAGTAAAAACAAATTTTGAATAATACTGGATTCGTATAAAACTCATATAAATAGGATAAAATAGGGAATATAAGGTTTATTAAGCCTTTTAAATAAAAGAAAAGGTTGTTATGGGAATAAAGATCACTTTGCCCTCTTTTTTTATTTTGCTAGTTCTATTTGAGATTATAATTCCATACTCAGATTTGTATTTATTAATGGCTTTTGTAATCTGGCTTTTATCCTTTTTCCCAACATCTACTTCAACAGGTATTATGCCTTCTTCTGAGCTTTGAAGTAAAAAATCAACGCCATTTTTTCCAGCATCATAAAATATTCCTAAAGGCATATTGGATGTTTCTTTCAGCCTGAAAAAATAGGATGCAACTAGATTTTCAGCCAGAACTCCTAACAGTTTTCTATCTCTTGCACCGTATTTACCTAATTTGAACCTCATAGCAGCATTTATTGTTGGAGATAAGAAATAATATTTCCATGGTTTCCTTATAACCTTCCCTGCAGTACCATAAGGCTTTATACTTATGATTAAGTGTGTTTTTTCCAGTATGTTTAGTATTTCTCTGATTAGTTTAGGTGATTTTTCCAATATAGTTCCAAGTTTTGCATCAGAGGTTCCACCGGGATCTTGCAGTGCTAAAAATGTGATAATTCTTGAAATAGTATTCCGGGTATCTGTATTAAATGATTGTAAAGAAAATACATCTTTTTCTATCACCCTGTTAACCATGCTAAATACTCTTTCATAGACCTCTATTCTGTCCATATTCAATCCAAAAGGGAAATCTCTACAAAATAAAAAATCTTTCCATTCTTTTTCAACTGGTCTGCCTAACAAATTTCTCCTCATTTCATTTTCTTTTCTGGATGCATATTCTACACTGCTACCTTTAAAAATCAAATCTCTTAGACTACTGGCCAGATCATCAGGTGGAAAGATTTTATTTTTTAATATATTGTATTCCAGGAAATTCATTGGAAATACCGGTTCTTTCTTTATTCTCCTTGCAGCATCAACATTCATTTCAAAACTTAATGCAGAGGAACCAGTAAATATAAGAAATATTTTTTTGCTTTTGTCATACACTATCTTACCCGCCTGAGACCACTCTTTATCGTAATGAGCCTCATCAACCAGGATAAACAATTCTTTTTCTAGATTTACCAGTGTTGTTTCATGAACTTCATCTAAAAAAACATCTATCACTTCAAATAGCCTGGCCCCTAAATATGCACTTAATTCATCAACAGAAATATAAAGGATCCTATCATCTTCTATGCCTTTTTCTTTTCTTAAATAGTCATATATCTGAAATAAAATTGTTGTCTTCCCAATTCCCCTCAAGCCAGGCATGATAACAAATCTATTTTCAATATAACCACCTAAAAACTCGTTTACATACTTCTCAATCTGAAAATAGGTTTTTCTATGTTCAAATGGAGTGTCATCCCTCTTAATATTGTCCTGTGATAATTTTTGAGCCTCGGCCAATTTTGCAAAGACATAGTTTGACAGTTCATCAGAATTCATGGGATTTTCACCTTTATTCAGTTTCTATTTTTTCAGACTTATATATTTTTGTATATAATCACTTATAAATGGTTATATATTTTTATATATAAGTCTTTATAAGCTCTTATATATTTTTGTATATAAGATTTATAAAAATATTTCATTGGTATTTTGTTCTAATAAGTTCTTAAGTTCTTTTTTTTTACTTTATATTTCATAGACATTTTTTTATTAATCGAATTGAATTAATACACATTTAAAAGGCTAATTGTAGATGTCATATAATTGTAAAGAAGGGCAAACCCTGTGTAAATATAATGAATTCAATATATTGCGTTCTTTTTTCACATGAGAGGGCAAAGATATGCTAAAAATAACACTTTAAGAAAAATTATAAAAAGGAAGGAGAATTACTAACTTTTTAGACCTTCTTATCATTTTTTAAAATCATCTGTAAAAAAAACCCTTAAAAACTGCAGATAAAATAATAATGATAAACCCAGATAAAACACTAATAATAAAAGATACACAAAATTTAATGCCCCAATACTCCCTACCTCCAGGATCAAAATTACAGGCAAAAATAGAGGGTGAAGTAATCTATTTCAAAGGAAACAATAAAAAAACAGCAATAGAATTAGAAATATATAAAGCATATTTAGCATCACTGAAAATATTTTAAAATTCAATATTGTTTACAAACCTAACTCACTGGGCGATGCAGCTGTTGGGGATCCATATTGGCTTGATTTTAATATATTAAGCACTAGAATCTCCAACATTGACCCTATGCATCTACTGGTGTACCATTTGTAGGCTTAATCATGGATTTAGCGTTTATAGGATGTTGATTGAAATTAGTAGGGAAAAAATAAAACCTTTCTTTCTTTTTTTATTATTGAATTAAATTGTTATGAGTAACTTTTTTATACAATTGAATACAATTTTTATTCATGCTTGAGAAATTGTTTACCTCAAAAACTAGAGTCAAAATTTTAACACTTTTTATGATGAATCCTCAAAAAGAAATGTTTGTAAGAGAAATTTCAAGAGCTACAAATGAAAATATTAATTCTGTCAGACGAGAATTATCAAATTTAGAGGAAATAGGACTTTTAATAAGCACTAAAAAAGGAAATATGAAATATTACATTTTAAGAAAGGATTTCCCCATATATGAAGAATTAAAAAACATTATTTTAAAGACTGAAGGCGTATCAAAAATTATAAAAGACAATTTAAATGAAATAGGTGAAATCAATTATGCTTTTATTTATGGTTCATTTGCATCTGGTGATGCCAATCCAATGAGTGATATAGATGTTTTTTTGATTGGAGATATAGATGAAGATCAACTCATAAAAGAAGTTTTAGAGATAGAACAAATATTATCAAGGGAAATAAATTATATTTCATTTAGCAAAAAGGAATTCGAGCAAAGAATTCAAGCAAATGATCCATTCATTTTAAATGTTTTAAAAGAACCTAAAATAATGATAATAGGAGATTTAAATGCTGAAGAAGCTTGAAATTGAGGGTTATATAAGAAAGTTACCCAGATCCTCTAAACAGGTAGAAGAATCCATAAAACTTGCTGAAAGAGATCTAGAATTTGCAAGATCAATACTGAATCAAAATTATGACTGGGCGTTTAATATAGCTTATAATTCTATATTACAGGCATTTCGTGCTCTAATGTATAGTAAAGGTTACAGAGCCTCAAGTAGGAATTCACATATTGCTACTTTAAAATTTGCAGAGATATATCTAGAAGAATCTGATATCCTTTACTTTGATAGAATGCGTAGAAAAAGACACAAGTCAGTTTATGATGTAGCCGGCGCTATTTCAAAAACTGAAGCTGAAAATGCGGTTTTAAAGTCCGGGAAAATTTTAGATAAAGTTAAAAAATTAATTGAATAAATATTTTATTCAATTGAATACATTTTTTACTCAGATTAAAACCATAATTGTGCTATCTCTAAGTGGTCGTTATTTGAATAGTTAAAATTAATTGTATAATCATGTTTTAATTGAATAGGTTTGTTCTAAGGTCTTTTTAGGGAAATAGTGTTAATACATTTTAAGTAATAGTTATTACATATTATTATCTATGTTAATACGAACGATCATGATAATTATCATGCTCAGTTCAGCATCCATCGCCATCGGTGGCATTTACTCAACAAATCATAAAAATGTTACTGGTTCAGCACACTCAATGGGCCTGAAAGCAGTAATTTCAAAAGAGATTACTCCAGATGAACCAGAAATTAGAAACTACTTTAATGAAGTATCAAAAGTCCCCTATAAAGCTAATTATAAATCCAATGTACCAAAAAGTCCACAAAAATTCTGGAAAGATAACTGCGGAGATTGTGACGATAAAAGCAATGCTTTTGCAGACTATCTCTACAAAAAAGGAGCTAAAGATTTGTGGATCGTTACAATAACCCATACATCAGGCAAGTATTCTCATTCATTCGTACTGTGGAAAAACCGAGTTTTCGATCCAACAGCAACTCCAGGAGTGTATAATTACGACAGAGAAAAATATTACAATCAACTGCAAAAAGACGGTTTTAAGATGTGGGCTGCTTCTACCTACACCCCAGATATTCATGAAACCAGGCAAGAACTTGCAGATAAGAAATACATTTCCTGAATTGAGCAATAAACTTTTTTAATTTTCTTTAGAGCATCTTTTATATTCATTTTAACTGGATTTTAAATGTAGTTTTTAACGCTATTTTCTTAAAATACTTAAATATAACAGTCAAAATTTTAAAAGAAGGAGAATTATTCTTAAATCAAAATATTAATTTCATTAAATTGTGTATAACGAACTAGTAAATTAAAATAAAATTAGATTTAGAAAATGAAGAGATAAAACTTATAATTTATGAAAAAAAGTATTTTACTAGTTAATTCATAAATCCAACGCCTTTATAATAGAATCCCATTTTATCCAGCTCATATGGATTATATATTCTTCTACCATCAACTAAAATCGGCTCTTCATTAATTATTTAATCCTTTTAAAGTCAATTGATTTAAAATCCTCATGAGCAGTAATTAATACCATTAAATCAGCATCTTCTGATGCTTTATAAATATCATGCTCTAAAATACCATAATCACTTGGAACATGTTCAATATATGGATCAACGATCACCACATTAGCCCCCTTCAAATTTAAATTTTTAACCAAAGTTTTTGCAGGAGATTCACGAGGATCACCAACATTCTCATTATATGAAAAACCCAAACTTATAGAACCCATTATCAATGGAAAAGCTGATATTGTAAATGGAAGCCGTTACATAAATGGGAATGGTGAAAATACACCAGCATATAGACGTGTTGGTCAGAAGGTGCTTGATAAAGCAACCAATTTAAACAGTAACATCCATATTACAGATAGCCAGAGCGGATTCCGTGCCTTTGCAAGGCATACAATACCCATATTTAGATTTAAATCTTCTGGTTTTGGTATTGAAAGTGAAATGTTATCAGATGCAGCAGAAGCAGGATTAAGGATTATGGAAGTGGAAATTGGAGTTAAGTATGACCTTAATGGTTCCACAGAACATCCATTGAGACATGGAATTGGGGTTTTAATGAAAATTATAAACGATATGGAATATAGAAGGCCTCTTTTCTATTTTACCATACCTGGTATCCTGATTTGTGTATTTGGAATTACTTTAGGGCTTATGTTCTTTGGAAATTACATATATGGCGGAAGCACTTCACTACTACCTACAGTTCTTGCTGTATTATTAACTATCGCTGGAAGCTTTTTAGTTTTAACTGGCATAATTTTACATTCCATGTCTCGTATGATCAACAATCTTATCCCCAATTTCAATCAGAATCTAAATGCACAAACTCCTAAAGCAGGGGAGGCATCAATTGAACTTAAAAGTATGCAGAAACCTGTTAAGGATAATAAATAAGCTTTTTTTTATATCAAAATAAATGGAACTCTCCTAAAATCTGAATATTTGGTTTTCTTATTTTAATCATGTCCAATGAACAGTTCACAATAAAAAAAATATCATTGGATTTCAATGTGCTTGTATTTAGATTTTATTGGATTTAATCATTCTCAATACCTTAAAATTGATTTCACATCTATTCTAAAATTTTTAAAATTAAATAAAGTTTAATAAGTTATTTTCATATAATTAATTTTTCCCTTTATTTTTGAATGAATTGGATAATTCATTAGTTTTAATTTCATGATTTTCACACAAAAATAAAATAAATATTCAGAAAATTTTATATTAAAAGGTTTGATTTGGATATAAAAGTTATTATGTCCTTAAATAGTTAATCACAAGTGTTTAAATATTTTTTTATTTATTTATCCCATAATATGTCATATAATCAAATCATGGAGGTTTATTACTGGTTAATTCTTTTATAAAAGTTTTTATATTCCTAATTTTGAGTTAATTCTGTATATTTCTCCTAAAAATTTGTTATTAACTTGCATATTAGTCATAGTTTACCTTTATTTGTGAAAAATGTCACAATCCCCCAAAAACTTTTTATAGTCATTAACAACATACTATACCCAGTTAAAGATTAGTAAATCAATCATTAACTGTGACGATTATAACAAAATTGTAAAAGGAGGTGAAAAAGCGAATGAAAAACCGAATAATATTCATAATAATTGCAGTAGCAGTAATAACATTATCAATGGGCTCAGCCAGTGCAGCTGATCTAAACCTCACTACTGGTTCATGGGATACAATTGGACTTGACCATAACAACGTAAATGAAGGGCCTAACCTCTTTATCATACAGACACACGTCAAAAACAACGGAACAACCAGTGCATCAAATGTATCAGGTACAGTAACCTTCCATTCTGGAAGTTCATATGTAAACCTGAAAACTGGTGAAAACACCACCAAAAATTTAGGTAACATTGCTCCAGGTGAAACAAAAGACCTGTACTACCAGATTGAAGTAACAAGGGATGCCAATGCCTACGGCACAAACAGACCTTACACTGTAGAAGTGTTTGAAAACGGAATTTCAATAGGGACCATAAATGGAACCTTAAGAGTTTTACCCAAAAATAACGGTTTAATAGGACAAAACAGGAATGAAATTATTTCTATAAGCTCAAATAATACATCACCTCAAGTTGGAGATATTTTCACTGTAACAGTACATGCGCATACATCATCCGACAATTATGACTATGTAGAATTACCTTTAATCCAGTATGATCCAACAAAAATACAGCCAATAAGTTACTTTGTGCAGTATGGTTCATCGACCTCCAACAGTTTACTGATAACAAGTCCCGGAACAACTGAATTTACTTCCACCTGGACTTTAAAAGCATTAGAAGCAGGTTCAACCCCAGTTATACCATTTATTGTAGACAGGGCAAATAATGCAGAAAATTACCACTATAACAAAGACTTTGGAGAAGATCAATTAACCATAACAGTGGGGGATAAATGTGCAGATCTGGCAGTAACCAAGACTGATAGTCCTGACCCTGTAGTAGCCGGTAATCAGTTAACATATACAGTTACTGTAACAAATAACGGCCCTTACACAGTCAATCAGTTTACATTAACAGACACTTTACCAGTTGGATTCACAGCCACCAGCTTCACACCAAATACTGGTACCTTCAACAACAGTACAGGTTTATGGACCGGTTTAAACCTGGCCAGCGGTCAATATGTGACATTAATAATCACAGGAACTGTTAGTCCAACCGCAACTGGAAGTTTAACCAACACAGTAATAGTTACACCACCAGCTGGCGTAACTGATCCAAACATGAACAACAACCAGGCGTCTGCCACAACTACAATAATCAGACAAGCTGATTTAAATGTGGTTAAGACAAGAACAAGTGGTTCTCCTGTAGCCGGTGGAACTGTAAGTTACCTGATTACAGTTACTAACCAGGGTCCATCCACAATTAATGGATTTACATTAACAGACACTACAAACCCTGGTCTAACTGGTGCAACCTACGGAACACCAAGCACAGGTAGCTATAACCCAGCAACAGGTGCCTGGACAGGATTAAACTTAGCTTCTGGACAGTTTGTGACAATAACCCTAACAGGAGGAATACCCTCATCTGCAACTGGAAATTTAGTCAATACAGCAACAGTGGCTCCACCTGCTGGGGTAACTGACCCTGATCCATCAGATAACAATTCAACTGTAACAGATGCCCTGAGTAAAGTAGCTGATTTAGCTGTCACCAAAACAGATGGCCAGACCCATGTTACTGCAGGAACCTCTACAACATATACAATAACAGTGACTAACAATGGTCCATCCACAATCACTGAGTTTGGATTAACAGGCAATTTACCAGCCGGATTGTTGAATCCTATTATCGGTACACCTAGTGCTGGTTCATTCAATCCAGGTACTGGATTATGGTCTGGTTTAAACCTGGCAACTGGACAATCAGTATCTATAACCCTTACAGGGTTAATTGATCCAAACTATACCGGAGCCACTATAAACAATACAGTAACAGTAAGCCCGCCTGCAGGAGTAACCGATCCAAACATGACCAACAATCAAGCCACTGATATAAACACAGTACTAACTCAATCTAATCTAATTGTGACTAAAACAGGAACTCCGAATCCGGTTAATGCTGGAGAACTGTTAACCTATGCTATGAGCATTACCAATAACGGTCCGTCCACTGCAAGAACTGTAACATTTAAAGATACTCTACCTGCAGCTTTAACCAACACAGAATACTCCCTAAACAACGCAAACTGGTACACATATGCATCAGGACAGGAAGTTGGCTTTGGAAATCTCAATGCTGGACAAACAGTAACATTCTGGTTAAGGGGAATTGTTAATGCAACCACACAACCAGGTTCAATAACCAACACAGTAACAGCCTATATCAATGGAACACAAAACAACCAGACTACAGCAACAAACACTGTAATTAACATGTCTCCTTTAACTGTAGACAAGTCAGGCCCTGCAACAGTTATTGCAGGTAACACCATAAATTACACCATGACTGTTTTTAACAACGGCCCGTCCGTTGCACACGACGTGAAATTTGCTGATACCTTACCTGCTGGTTTAATGAATGCAGAATACTCCCGGAACAATGCAAACTGGTTTGCCTACTCTTCAGGACAATTAATTGACCTGGGAGACATCAATCCATTAACAACAGTTACATTCTACTTAAGAGGAATAATTGACCCAAGTACCACCGCCACATTACTACAAAACGTGGTAAATGTGTACAAAGGACAAACATTAAGTGGAAATGACACTGCAAACACTACAGTAACCAGACAAGCTGACTTAGCTGTGACAAAAACAGATAGCCCTGACCCGGTTAAAACTGGTCAAACATTAACCTACATAATTACAGTAACCAATAACGGTCCGTCTGATATTATAAGTAGCGATGTTTTAACAGTAACAGATACCTTACCTGCAGGATTTACAGCTATAAGCTGGACTCCAAGTGAAGGTACATACAATGCAGGTTCATGGACAGGTTTAACACTTGATTCTGGACAATCTGCAACTCTAACCATAACAGGAACAGTTGATCCCGGAATAACAGACAGTCTATCCAATAATGTTTTGGTAAGCCCGCCTGCAGGAGTAACTGATCCAAACATGAACAACAACCAGGCCTCAACTACAACAACAGTAAACAGGGAAGCAGATCTGGTTATAACCAAAACTGTAGATAACTCTAAACCAATGGTTAAAGACACTGTTCATTTCACCATGATAGTCAATAACCTTGGCCCGGATACTGCAGTAAACGTTCAGGTTGCTGATAAATTACCGGCAGGTTTAAGCTTTGTAAGTTACACAGCAAATTATGGAACCTACAATCCAGCTACTGGCATATGGACCATTGGAAATCTTCCAAACGGTGCGAAAGCTGAAATCACTATAACAAGTATTGTTGAAAACAGTGGAACAATTATAAATGAGGCAAAAGTCACATCTGATACCTTCGACCCGAATCTTGACGATAACACAGCAATGGTAACAATCAACGTACAACAGCCAGATGAGCCAGCTAAACCAGAAGTAAATGCAGGAAGTGAGACTGTGGAAATGCAGGAAACAGGATTACCAGTAGGTATGCTTGTACTTGCAATATTAGCTGTTTTAGGCGGACTCATAACTCCAAAAAGGAAATAATATAATTTTTTAGGGATTTAATTTTCCCTTTTATTTATTTTTAGAAGAATTAATTAAAATTTCACTCTAATTATTTATAGATATTTTTTTAACATAGTGACATTCGTGTTTGTGGATAAAACCCTTATTTTTGTTATTAATATTGAATAATAGGCAAATTAATGTTTTTAAAGCTTGAAACAGTTAAAATTGTCAAATAATGCATAACAATATCCTATTAATTTTTTAAATTCTTCAATAATCATGATTATTCACAATATCATATAGATAAGTATTAATAAAATATTACTCATAAATATAATTAATAATACTTATCAGGCATACAGGAGGTGAAAAAATGACCAAAAAAATACCAAAAAAATTAGCAATAGTCCCAATGACTATCATGTTTACATTGATAATCATTGGAACAGTTTCAGCCGCCAGTATAAATACAGAAACAACATTAACGATTAATCCGTCCACCATCGATTTAGGTAATTCTACAACATTCACCGCGAATTTAAAAAGAGCGGACAATAATCAACCGTTACCTGGACGCACCATAGACTTCTATATAGAAACCAGCCCAGGAAACTTTGTAAAGATAAATTCAAATACAACCGATGAAAAGGGTGATGCATCCACAACATACACCCCATCAAGTACAGGGACCAGAACAGTAGGGGCAATATATGAAGGAGAAGCTTCTGGTGAAGACTGTTACCTGACTTCACGAGATTGCAATCCTTTAACTGTTAACGAAGTTTGCCATGCTGATTTATGTGTGCTTAAAACAAGAACAAGCGGTTCTCCTGTAGCCGGTGGAACTGTAAGTTACTTGATTACAGTTACTAACCAGGGTCCAACTACAATTAATGGATTTACATTAACAGACACTACAAACCCTGGTCTAACTGGTGCAACCTACGGAACACCAAGCGCAGGTAACTATAACCCAGCAACAGGCCAATGGACCGGCATAACATTAAATACTGGACAGTCTGTGACAATAACCCTAACAGGAACAATTCCTTCATCTGCAACTGGAAATTTAGTAAACACAGCTATTGTTTATCCACCAGCCGGTATAATCGATCCTGATCTATCTAATAACAATTCAACTGTAACCGATATCCTGAGTAAGGTAGCTGATTTAGCAGTGACAAAAACAGATAGTCCTGGTCCAGTTAAAACTGGCCAAACACTTACCTACACAATAAATGTGACTAATAATGGGCCTTCAAATATCACTCAGTTTACATTAACTGATGCGTTACCCGATGGATTCAATAACCCCATTTACACAGAAAGCAGTGGAACCTACAACCCAATAACAGGAGAATGGACAGGAATAAATCTATCACCTGGCCAATTTGTAACCCTGATCATAACTGGAACTGTGAATTCAGGAATCAGCGAAACATTAACCAACACTGTAACTGTAACACCACCTACAGGCACTACAGATCCAAACCTCGAAAATAATGAAGCCTCTACTACAACCACAGTAATTAGAGAAGCTAATTTGGCCATAACCAAAACAGTGGATAAATCCAGACCAGTGGTTAAAGATATCATTCATTATACACTGATCATCAATAACAATGGTCCAGACACTGCAGTTAATACACAGGTTGCTGATAAATTACCGGCCGGTTTGAGATTTGTATCATATACTGCAAACTATGGAACCTATGATCCAGCTACTGGCATATGGACCATTGGAAATCTTTCAAATGGAGCTAGAGCTGTACTAACCATAACTTCAGTAGTTGAAAACAGTGGAATAATTATAAATGAGGCAAAAGTCACATCCATTACTACAGACCCAAACCTCGATGATAACACAGCAAGGGTAACAATCAACGCACAGCAACCAGATGAGCCAGCTAAACCAGAAGTAAATGCAGGAAGTGAGACTGTGAAAATGCAGGAAACAGGAATACCAGTAGGTATGCTTGTACTTGCAATATTAGCTGTTTTAGGTGGATTTATAACTCCAAAAAGGAAATAATATAATTTTTTAGGGTATTAATTCCCATTTTTCTTTTATTTTTATTTAAAAAGTTTAAATTATAATTCACAGCAGAATTAATGTCAGGAAATTAAAATACAAAACTCATGCTTAATCTTTCAACATAGAACACCCAATATGACCATATAATCTAATCATCCATAATTTAAGTTTTATATCTCAATTTATCCAGTAATTTAATTATATAATAAGTAATACAGCATCAAAAATGAAATAAATCCAAATAAACCTTTTATAATACAACATTTCATTTTAATTTTCCATATTAATTATGTAAATTTTTAATAAAAACTTTAAATTTAATCATATTATGATTTAAGTGTGAAAAACGTCGCGAAATCGCCCCCAAAAATTTTTATATACCTTAAAGAATACTAACTTTAGTTAATGATTATTAGATCAATCACAACAGTAAATATAATTGTAAAAGGAGCCAAAAAATCTTTGATTTGTGGCCCAAAAAATTAAAAAAATGTAAAAGGAGGTGAAAAAGTGCAAAAAAATATACAAAAACAATTACTAATGATTACACTAACAATTCTAATCACACTCACAATTATTGGAGCCGTATCAGCTGCAACCAATAACACAAACACTTCATTAACAGTTAATTCATCTTCTACTTATGTTAACGAACCTGTTAATTTAACCGCTCGTTTAACTATGGATTCCGGATCAAATCCACCTCTAGTTGGCCAAACAATAACATTTAGAGCAGATGGTAGTATAATAGGTACTGGTATAACTGATAATAACGGATATGCCAGTTACATATACACTCCCACAAGTCAGAATCAAAATGTTAATCTTCGAGCGGAATTTGCGGGAGATAATCAATATGCAAGTTCAAACGGAACAGGCACATTAACTGTAAACCGTATACCAACCACTACAACTGTTACTAGTCCAAGCGGTTACAACGGCGATACTGTAAACATAGTGGCAACACTAACTGATAACATCCACGGTAATGCAGGAATAGCAAGTAAAACAATTTATTTCAACGTAAACGGAGTAGTTTACACTGCAGGAACAGATGCAAATGGTGTGGCAACTTTATCATATACCATTGGATTAAGTCCTGGAAGTTATTCAATATCTGTTAACAATGCACAGGATGTCTATTATGAATCTTCAACTGGAACAGGCACACTAACTGTTATCTCAATGAATCACCCTCCAACAGCAAACAATTACAATGTAACTGTCCCTGAGGACGGTTTACTTAGTGGTCATTTAGTTGGTACTGATTCTGATGGTGATACATTGACCTACAGCCTGGGAACAGCCCCTTTACATGGTACTGCAGTTGTTAATCCAAATGGAACAGCTACTTACACTCCATTTGCAAATTATAATGGTCCTGACTTCTTCACATATATTGTTAGCGACGGTAAAGGAGGATCAGCAACAGGCACAGTAACTATTACTGTTACTCCAGTAAATGACCCTCCTGTAGCTCAAAACGATACTGTAAACACAGATGAAGATACTCCAATAATCATAAATGTGCTGGGTAATGACTCAGATATTGATGATGGAGACACATTAACCGTTACTGGCGTTACTCAACCTCTTAACGGTGCAGTAACTCTTATCGGTGGAGTTATAACTTACACCCCAAAAGCAAACTGGTTTGGAAGTGAAACATTCACCTACACCATAAGTGACGGTATAGAAACAGCAACCGCAACAGTATATGTAAATGTAATCTCAGTTAACGATGTTCCAGTAGCAGTTAACGAAACTGCAACCACTAAAGAGGACACTCCAGTAAGTGGAAGTTTATCAGGTACTGATATTGACGGTGACTCATTAACCTTCGCCCAAGGAACCGGACCATCTAATGGTACTGTAATCGTTAACGCAGATGGAACATACACATATACTCCAAATGCAAACTATTACGGTTCTGACAGTTTCACATTTATCGTAAATGACGGTACCGGTGGAACAGACGAAGGAACAGTAAACATCACTGTTGAACGAGCAGTTGCAAGCATCTACGTTCTTACAACCGTCAGTAAAAACAACCCAACAGTTGGCGAAACCATAACCATAACCTTCAAATTAGGTAACAAAGGTCCTGACCCTGCAGATGATGTTGTATTTACTTACGTTATACCTGAAGGTATGGAGTTTGTGAGCTTGGAGACAGAACCAGGCTATCCGGCAGCAGTATACGACCCTGCAACCCGAACAATAACATGGACCCCTGGAACAGTACCAGTACTGGATCCTTGGCTTAAAGTCAACGTTAAAGTTCTAAAAGCTGGAACATTCAACATAAACCCAACAGTAACCACAACAACCTACGATCCAACTCTTGGAGATAGTATACAAAATGCAACTATAAATGCAGTTGCAGTTGTAAACGCTGCAAGTAACACTGTTGGAATGCAGGAGACAGGATTACCAGTAGCAGGATTAATACTGGCCATACTGGCTGTATTAGGTGGATTCATCACTACAAGGAAATAATTTATTTTAAGGGATTAAAAATCCCTCTTATTTTAATTTTTAGTTCTTTCGCCAAATTTATAAAAAATCTTAAATAATTTATGGATCAATTAATTTTATTCTAATTAAACCAGGCAGGCATTAAAAATGGATATTCGTATATTTATCATAAGTTCCGGTAATTACAGCTCAAGAATCATAAATAACATGGCCCAGATGGGCTTTGCAGAAAATATAGTAGGAATACATGAAGTTGATGAGAATCTACCAGAATTCATTGATAACATTGAAGAATACATCCCGGAAAACCTCCCTGAAGCAGATTTAATACTTTCAATTGGGCTTTACGGAGATATAAATATGATCATCCCCCATGTTGCAGAAAAAACAAATGCAAAATCTATTATAACCCCTATATATGACCCTAAACAGATACCCCTTGGACTTCAAAAAGAAATTGAAAGTGAAATAAATGATAAAACAATTATATTCCCTAAACCATTCTGCACACTTAAACCTGTCGGTGATAAATACATCGATGCCTTTGCAGAAGTATTCGGTGAACCTGAACTTGAAATAGAATCAGACAAACTAATAAGGAAAATTAAAGTTAAAAGAGGCGCTCCATGCGGCTCAACATGGTTTGTAGCAGAAAAACTGGAAAACACTCCTGTTGATGGGGCTGAACTTGAATCAGGAATGCGGTATCATAACTATCCCTGTTTAGCGTCCATGGGCAACGATAACCAGATAGGCGACACCTTAATGCACATAGCAGGGTATAAAATCAAAGAAGCAGTAAAAAAAGAACTTGGTTTTGCTGCTAAATCTGCAGTTGTAAATGAAAAACGCTGCGAAGGTGGAGATAACTGTAATTACATCTGCAGGGATGTATGTCCCACATTTAAAATAGGGGACAACACCATAATCATAAAAGAAAACCATAAAGTCAAAATAAACCCTAAAACATGTGGATACTGTGAAATATGCGTGCAAAAATGCCCATTTGAAGCTATCAAAATTGAAGATAATGTCAAATTAGAATAACATTATTTCTGTAATTCATTAAAAATCACTTTTTTTAAGTGAAAACGCTTAAAAGTGTTGATATTAAATATAAAAATTATTATACTGACAGAGTAGATAAAATGAAAGGAAAAGTTATATTTATAGGTGCAGGTCCTGGAGATCCTGAACTTTTAACAATTAAAGGCCAAAAAGCAATAAAAAATGCTGATATAATCATTTATGCAGGTTCACTTGTAAACAAAGAAATATTAAACTATGCAAAAAAAGAAGCAGAAATATACAACAGCGCATCCATGAACCTCAAAGAAATACTGGAAGTAATGGATAAAGAAACAGAGAAAGGAAAAAACATTGCAAGGGTGCATACAGGAGATCCATCAATATACGGCGCAATAGGAGAGCAGATCCAATTCCTAAAAAAAAACAGGATACAGTTTGAAATAATCCCCGGTGTAAGCTCCCTCTTTGGAACTGCAGCAGCACTTGAAACTGAATTAACACTACCTGAAATCTCACAGACAGTTATAATAACAAGACCCGGAGGAAGAACTCCAAAACCACAAAAAGAGGCTATAAAGGAGCTTGCAAAGCACAATGCAACAATGTGCATATTCTTAGGAGTGCACATGATTGAAAAGGTGGTAGATGAACTATCAAAACATTATACTCCTGATACACCTGTTGCTGTGGTTAAAAAAGCAACCTGGAAGGACCAGAAAATAATTAAAGGAACACTAAAAAACATTGCAGATAAAGTTAAAAATGCAAAAATAGAAAAAACAGCCATAATTGTGGTGGGAGAAGTGCTTGATCCCCAAACTATAACCCCTTCAAAACTTTATGATCCTGAATTTACCCATGAATACCGAAAATAGAGATGATAAAATGAAAGTTTTAATTATTGGAGCAGAAGGAATGCTCGGACATGACCTTGAAGATATTTTAGGTGTTGAAAACGAAATCAGTACCACAACAATCTATACCCTGGATATAACCGATTTAGATAAAACAGTTAAAACAGTGAAGAAAATCAATCCTGACGTTGTAGTACATGCCGCTGCTTTTACGGATGTAAATGGGAGTGAATCAAACCAGGATATGGCCTACAAGGTAAATGTCATTGGAACAAGAAATGTTGCAGTTGCCTGCAGTAAAGCAGACAGTGCACTGGTCTATATCTGCACTGACTATGTTTTTGATGGTGAAAAGGGCAGCTCATACTATGAATACGACCAGCCCAACCCTCTGAGCGTTTATGGTAAAACTAAATATTTAGGCGAAGTTTGCATACGTGATATTTTAAACAGGTTTTATATAGTAAGAACAGCATGGTTATACGGATTCCACGGTCCCAACTTTGTAACCACCATGCTTAATTTAGCAAAAACAAATGATTCATTATCAGTTGTTGATGATCAGATAGGTTCTCCAACATACACCGTTGACCTGGCTAAAGCTATTGCAGAACTGATAAAAAAACCAAGATATGGCATATATCATATAACAAATAGTGGTTCATGCTCCTGGTATGAGTATGCAGATGAAATCTTCAATTTAGCAGGTGCCCAGATAGATTTAAAACCAGTTACAACAGAGGAATATCCTCAACCTGCACCAAGACCAAAATATTCAGTTCTTGAAAACTACAACTGGAAGATGGAAGGATTAGAAGATATCCGAAATTATAAAGAAGCTCTAAAAGAATATATTAAACTACTGAAGGTGAAGGAAGAATGAAGGGAATAGTACTTGCAGGAGGATCAGGAACAAGACTCTATCCAATTACAAAAGCTGTATCCAAGCAGCTGATTCCAATCTATGATAAACCCATGATTTATTACCCTATATCAGTCCTTATGCTTGCAGGAATAAGAGAAATACTCATAATTTCAACTCCAAGAGATTTACCAATGTATGAAGATCTTCTTGGAGACGGCAGCGATCTGGGAGTTTCTTTTTCATATAAAGTCCAGGATGAACCAAGAGGACTTGCAGAAGCATTTATCGTCGGAGAAGAGTTCATTGGCAATGATAATGTAGCTTTAGTGCTTGGAGATAATATATTTCATGGCCACAGGTTCAGTGAAATACTTAAAAGAGCAGCATCAATAAAAGAGGGTGCAGTTATCTTTGGATACTACGTTAAAAATCCAAAGGCCTTTGGAGTTGTTGAATTTGACGGGGAAGGAAATGTAATCTCACTTGAAGAAAAACCAGAAAAACCTAAATCAAATTACGTTATTCCAGGACTTTATTTCTATGATAATCAGGTGGTTGAAATAGCAAAGGATGTAAAACCATCAGATAGAGGAGAACTTGAAATCACATCTGTAAATGAAGCTTACCTCAATAAAAAAGAATTAAAAGTAGAATTATTAGGTAGGGGAATGGCATGGCTTGATACAGGGACACACATCGGGCTTTTAGAAGCCAGTAATTTTGTTGAAGCCATACAAAAAAGACAGGGCTTTTACATAGCATGTTTAGAAGAAATTGCCTATAATAACAGCTGGATAGATGCTAAAACAGTCCTTAAGTTAGCTGAAACCCTGGAAAAAACCGAATATGGAGACTATCTAATAGATCTAATCAATAACAATGAATTTAAATAATTGTTATTTAAGGGTTAGATATCTCTATTTCCAATCATGGCTGCAAATGGAGGATCAATCTTCCTCTTTTCAATTACTAAAACATTGTTGTAATAATGCATAGAATGGGTTGAAAGGGTAAATTCATCCACATTTAACTTTTTTCTGGAAAGCCATGACTTTTCCTTTGAGTACCAGGCATTTAGATAATCTATTAAGTTCTTGCTGTATTCTATAAATGAGTTTTTTCTCCTGTATCCTCCACCATATGCTTCCATATAAGAGGTCATCACATCTTCACATAGGTATACACCATCAGGAGATATGAATGGATATAGTTCTTCAAAAGCAACAATTTGCTGGTTCATATAATGACCTCCGTCATCAATCACTATATCAATTCTGGGGATTTTCTCCTTCAAGCTGCGTAAAAATTCTCTATCTTCAGCATCACCAATAAATATCTCTATTTGCTCGCTTTCAAGCTTTTTACATTTAGGATCGATATCACTACCATATATTTTAGATTTACATCCAAAATAATGGCGCCAGAGCTCAAGGGACCCTCCTTTAGATACACCTATCTCTAAAACTGCCACATCCTTCCCAATAAATCTTGAAAAGTGCCTGTCATATATCTCAAAATAATGCAGGAATTTATGAATAGTTTTTCCTTTGTTACAGTAAAAATATTGCTCTAATTTGTTCATAGAATTAAAATCCAGATTCATCTGATTAGCTGCTGGTTTTTCTTCCATAAAAAAGTCTTTTTTATATTTTAGGGTGCCAGAATTATATTTTCTGAAACCTTTCAACCTCAGGTTGAAAGTATCTACATCAAAATTATACCAGATTTTTTCCTCTTTTATTCCCTGATCTAATAATTGATTCTTGAATTTTCTAAATTCTTGAAATTTCCCTGCTGCAACAAAAATAAAATCAAAATCCAACTCTTTAATATCATCAGTAAGAAAATTGTTTTTATCTGCAAACCATTTATTTCTACTATCCATTTCATTAGTTATAAAGGCAAGTGAATCAATTAAATCCAGATCAATTTTTTTAAATGCATTTTTGCAATTATTTAAATTCCCTAAAATAAGGATATTATATTTCATTAGTATTCTCCCTTAGTCTATCTCATAAACATAAAAATAAATATTTTTCCATAATGAGGGATAAATTTACATCTTATTAATTGTAAATAGAGTTATATAATCCAGGGTTAATAATATAACTTAAAAAATCTCAAATATTGATAAATCGGATTATTAAGTTTAATGTGTTAAAAAACAATTTGTTAAACATTACTTATTCCCAAGTTAATAATTTAATTTCATCTAAAGGAGTGAATACATGTCTAAATTTAATTTCAAAAAAACATCCATTGAAGGAGTTTATATCATAGAGCCAACAGTATTCGGTGATGAACGCGGATATTTCATGGAAACCTATCATGCACAGGAATTTAAAAAAGCAGGACTTGATTTTACCTTCATCCAGGATAATCAGTCTAAATCTAAAAAAGGAGTTCTAAGAGGGCTTCATTTCCAGTATACAAAACCCCAGGGGAAACTTGTCCGTGTCATAAAAGGAGAAGTTTTTGATGTTGCCCTAGATTTAAGGGAAAATTCCCCAACCTATAAAAAATGGGAGGGAGTTATACTCTCTGAAGAGAATAAAAAACAATTTTATGTACCTGAAGGATTCGCGCACGGCTTTTTAGTGCTTTCAGATGAAGCTGAATTCACCTATAAATGTACTAACTTTTATGATGCTGATGACGAGGGTGGAATTCTCTGGAATGACCCTGAAATAGGTATTAACTGGCCCGTTGATAATATTGAAATTATTTTATCACCAAAAGATAGGCAGTGGAAGACATTAAAAGAATCAAAAATTATTTTTTAATGGTGAAAAGATGAAAATATTGATTACTGGAGGAGCAGGATTTATAGGAAGCAATTTTGTAAGGTATATGCTGGATAAATACACAGATTACGAAATTGTGAATTTAGATACCCTGACCTACTGTGGAAATCTAGAAAACCTCACTGGAATTGAAGATAATCACAATTACACATTTGTTAAAGGAGATATAACTGACAAAGAACTTATAGATGAACTAACGGCCGATACAGATTATATCGTGAACTTTGCAGCTGAATCACACGTCGATCGTAGCATTGAAGATCCAGAAATATTTATTAAATCCAATATTCTGGGAACTCAGGTTTTACTAAATGCAGCTGAAAAATATGGCATAAAAAAGTTTTTACAGATTTCAACAGATGAAGTTTATGGTTCACTTGGTAAAACAGGGTACTTCAGGGAAGATAATTGCCTATCACCTAACAGTCCCTATTCTGCAAGTAAAGCAGGGGCTGATTTAATGGTAAGGGCATATAATGAGACATTTAAATTACCAGTGAACATAACCAGATGCTCCAATAATTACGGTCCATATCAATTTCCAGAGAAGTTAATTCCATTAATGATATCCAACGCCCTTGAAGATGAACCTCTTCCAGTATACGGAGACGGATTAAACATTAGAGACTGGTTACACGTCTATGATCACTGTACAGCAATAGATCTTGTTTTACATGATGGAAAGAGCGGAGAAGTTTATAATATTGGCGGAAATAACGAAAAACAGAATATTGAAATTGTAAAATTAATTCTAAAAGAGTTAGGAAAGAGCGAATCTCTTATTAAATATGTTAAAGATCGTCCAGGTCATGATAGGAGATACGCCATAGATTCCACTAAAATACAGGAAGAGCTGGGCTGGAAACCTGAATATACCTTTGAAACTGGAATATCTGAAACCATTAAATGGTATTTAGAAAATAAAGAATGGTGGAAAAGGATTAAAAGCGGAGAATACATGGCCTATTATGAGAAGATGTATGCAAACAGATAAGATACTCTTTTATATTAAAAAGTGTTGAAAATAGTTGATTCGATACTTTTTTTATGTATAGACATAATACAGAGTCAATTATTCATTCTGATGTTTATTGATTTATATTACAATAATTAAGCTCTTATTTTTTATTTAAATTTAATAAATAATCTTATTAACCTAATTATTTTACTTTTTACCATATTTACTTCCTTTAATAGTTGATATTTTGATATTAGTAAATTGTAATAATTATATAGTAATATTTATTAATAAGGAATTATATAATAGAATATTAGTGGTCATCAAATAACTTAACATGGTGACTACTCCTAGAATGGAATAAGGAGAGAATTGGGGGCGACATCTTCATTCATCACTTCATCGCCGTATAAAGGAGTATTTGTCGTTCCTAATATTCCTTTTAAAAAAAGAAGATCATTTTTTTTAACGTAGATAACCAAATATTTGAGGAAAATAATGATATGCAAATTTACCAGGGCAAATACTCCAGAAGTATTAGAAAAATCAATTAATAAATATTTAAAGGATAATTATAAGCTTGTTTCAGTAACAGCACCCAATGATGTTTACACTGCATGGCTTGTTAAAGATGACACACTTAAAAAAATCATTGAACACATAAAAGAGAAATTGAACAACTGAACATATTAAAAAAGAAATCATGTAACTAATTATCATGTAAATAAAATTTATCGCTCATGTCTGTTTGAGTGTGTCATTTTTTTAGTACTTTAATTTAAAAGAAATAGTGTTTATTATTCATATGTGTAGTTTAACATATTAAGTCATTTAAATTTACTATAAAAATTCTATTAAACCATAAGCCGATTTTTGCACAGGGCCATGAGCGAAATTTATTTTATAATTAAAACTCATTTTAAACTTTTAGAGATTAAATTTTTTTGTACCAAAACTAATAAGTTTTAAAAGATAGTACCTAATATAGATAAGCAATTGCAATGTTTAACTCTATTTATACAAGCTTAAATATAATATCTGGAAAGGGATTATTTCCATTATAGAATATTTAAACCCTGATGAAAAAAATTGAGGTGATTAAGTGGGAATACTCAGCAAAACATACATATGTCCAGAAATGGAATGTCCTAATACTGTAGAAGGAAAGGAAGGGCAGGTGTGCCCTGAATGTGGAACAGAGTACAAAAAAATGGCCAGTATTCAAGCGAAGAATTTAATGGTATTTAAACAGGATCAGATAAACGCTAAATCCAAAAATATGTTATTCAAAAAAGACATGTTTGATGGAGAACTAGAATTTAAAATTACAAACGATATGGATAAATTGGCTAAAGATGAAGCAGATAAAGATTGGAAGATATGGGAAGATATCTCATCCTTTGAACCAGAAGCACAAACAACAGCATTAGGTTTAAAAACAATTATTGAACAGAATAAAATTATTATACGGCAAAATGAATTAATATACCGTCAGTTAAAGAAATTCAACGAAAAAAGCAGCTAAAACATAGCTCTAATCACCATTTTTTTCAAAAAAAGGGTTTGGAAAGGATTTAAAATGGCTGATGAAAGAGCATATAGACGTTCCAAAAGAATTATATCTCGAATTTTAAAAAATGGATCTATAAAAATATAAATTCAAAAAAGAATTTGTTCAACTTCCACTAATGCAGGTTATTAATTGTTTTATTGAGAAAGCAGAACAAATATCCCCTTAAAGTTATATTTTCACATTAATTTAATAATCTTAAAAATAAAAATATTGATTTAAGCTTTATTTATTTTTATGCATGTTTTTAACAGATAAATTCCTTATCACTTTATTATTTTAAATATAAATTATTTTATAATTTATATAAATCTTTTATTTGTATAAATATCATTATAATACTAAAATGACAGTAAAAAAGCTACTTATATATTTTAAATAACTTAAATAATATTTATTATCCATTTAAATTAAATTTTTATTATTATTATACTTATAAAATAAATTATAAGTGAATATAGTCACCAAAAAGAGGAATAAATATTTATACCACTTACTTACAATATAATAGTGTCGATAAAATAATTTTATAGTAGAAAATTGAACGGGCATAAAAAGGTTTTATCGATTTTTTATGAACATGGGTTTACAATACCAAAAAAACCCAAAGCACCTTCCTCCTAGGGGCAAAATAGATAAAGTTCAGCGATAATTTAAGTTTAACCTGTTTAAATTGTTGCTGAACCTAAAACTTATTCTCTCAATTAAAAAAAATAAGATTACTCATTTTTATGTAAAAACCTAAATAATAAATCATATAATTTAACAATATATTATTAAATATAAACATGATTCTAATGATGTCTACAATAAAATACAGTAATCATACTTATTTAAAGATTTATCGAGTGATATATTGGATATTAAAAAATGGTGGAAAAATCTGAGTGATACTGACCGCGCAGTATTTGCACTGAGTTCATTCTGTGGAATAGCTCTATTATACCTTATTTTAAGTGGAATAATGCTTCCCGATATCACTTTTTTATCCCTTGAAACTTACAACTACCAGATAAATGATAAACCCTGTGAATTAGAGATAAGGGGAGTAACAGAGCCCAATTCAAAAGTATACCTGAAAAGTAAGAGTTTAAATCTAAACGGAGTTCCAGTTAATCTAAATAAAAATGGTAGTTTCATGTACAGAGTTAAAATTCCAGCAGAAATATCCGATACAAGTGTTTCTGTAATTTCAAAATCACGAGGAAAATATGAAGTAAATCAGGATATTCAAATACAGAGGCCCCTAACTTTTCTTTCCATTAAGCCAATGCAGAAGATCCATTACAACAAAAACAAAATCACAGTAGAAGGTAAAAGCGAACCAGGAGCTCAAATTACAATATTATCAAACATGACCCTTAGAGATAACCTTGATTTCCAAAGCTACATGAAAACTGCCCTAAATGACCCTGTAATTAAAAAAATAAGCCTGAAAGCAGATTCTGAGGGGAATTTTAACTACCAGTTCTTGATTCCATCTAACTCAACTTCTGTATACTTCAATGTCTCTGCAAAATCCTATGGTAAACGAAGCACAACTCAACTTCAAAATATTACACGTGAATTTCTAATTTTTCCTCCTTTAAGCTCTATCTTTGAAAGGGAAGATTCATCAAATACAGTTAGAATGAATTACTATAAAGGGAAGGGTTTCACCATAAGTTATCCTGAATACTGGGATAGAAAATCATATAAAGACGCTGGAAAAGAATCAAGATTTTATGTAAAATATGGACAAAATGTGGAAGGCATTGTATGGCATACTAAATTTGGTAAAAACTTCGAAAATTCCATTGAAGAGTATAAAAAGACGCAAGATATTCATTTACGCAAATGGTGGGGTGGAAATCAAGTTTATGAACAGAAAATTAATTCCAATGGTGTTAAGGGAATAAGAACTGTTTATATGTGCCAGCAGAACCCTCAATTTTCCAATGATATTTCAGCACCTTTTTATCTGGACCAGATCACGCTTACCCGTGATAATGTCAATGTTTTTGAACTTCAAATAACGGCATCTCAGGATTACTATGAGAAAAATGACTACATAATAGAAAAAACAGTGCAGAGCTTCAAGTTGAATTAAATTTTTAATTCCCATATTAAAACAATCTTGGAAAGGCTGTAGTATCTTTTAACATAATTAAACAACGATTAATTTGATATAATCAATTTTACGACTTCTATGGAACATTTTAGATAATTCTTTAATTCTATCTGCAGAACCATCCAGAATAAAGATTTCCATGCATTTATTTTCTTTAAGATGGCTGTGAATCTGGGTATTTATTATATCCTCAAAATCATGCTTGATTTCTGTAACCTTATCTTCCACTTCCTGACTGTGTATTAAAACAAGAATAGAATTTATTTCACCGCTTAATTCTTCTTTTTCTTTATTATCGGCTATTAACATCCGTGTGCTTGCCCTGATAACCTCTGATCGCCCTGAAAATCCGATCTCATCCTTAATTCTATCAATTTCTTCCAGCAATTTTTCATTTAAAGATATGCTGATTATTGGCATGATAATTATTATTTAATAACTTTCCATAAATATTTTGGTAAAAATTATTAACATAATATTTAAATATTAATAACTACTTAATATAATCTAAATAGATTAAAAATAGCTCCGGTGACCTTAATGGAAACAAGACGGATATTAATCCTATTGTTGCTTCTCACTGCAATGATAATTGCTGGATCCCTTATTTATTCTGCATCAAATAGCAAACAAAGCATAAATGAGGACAAAATAGGTGTAATAGTAAGTATAGCTCCGCAGGCAGAGTTTGTAGAAAAAATTGGGGGAGATAATGTTAAAGTAACTGTAATGGTACCCCCAGGAGCAAATCCCCATACTTACGAGCCATTACCAGCCCAACTAAGTAATGTAAGTCAAGCAGAACTCTATGTACAGGTGGGATCCGGAATTGAATTTGAAAATGTCTGGATGGGCAAAATAAGCAATTTAAATAAAAAAATGGCTATTTTAAACAGTTCCAGAGGAATTGAATTTATAAAAAGCACAGAATATGATGAGGATAATGAATACGATACTCATGTATGGGTATCTCCCCGGAATGCAGAAATAATGGTTGAAAGCATATATCAGAGCCTGGTTCAAATAGATCCTGCAAATAAAGAATATTATGAAGCTAATAAGAATAAATACCTCCAAGAACTAGAAGAATCTGATGAAAACATAACCAAAGCCCTCGCCGGAAATGAAAACAAAAAAATTTTGGTCTATCACCCGGCCTGGGGATATTTCTGTAGGGACTACGGACTCACACAAATTTCAATAGAAAAAAAGGGCAAAGAACCAACTCCCCAGGGAATTGCAAACGTCATAGACCAGGCAAAAAAAGAAAATATAAAAATAGTATTTGTTTCACCCCAGTACAGTAGAAAAAATGCAGATGCAATAGCATCCGAAATAGGAGGTCAGGTCATTATTATCGATGATCTTGACAAAAACTACATCAATAATCTAAAGGAAGTATCCAGATCATTTAAAAACGCTTTAAATACATAAATCATATTAATTTAACATATTAAAATTGCCTCAGGAATGTAAATGTCTGATAAAGCGCTTGAAATAGAAAATTTGTATGTAAGTATCAATAAATCCATTATTCTTAAAGATATTAATCTTAATTTAGATAAAAATGATTTTCTAGCCATAATAGGCCCAAATGGTGGGGGAAAGAGCACCTTGCTTAAAACCATTCTAAATTTAATCAGGCCAGATAAAGGCAATATAAGTGTTTTTGGCAAAAACCCTAAAGAAGCACTAAATATAATTGGATATCTACCGCAAAACACTTTTTTTGACCTTAATTTCCCCATAAACGTGTTTAATGTTACATTGATGGGCAGATATAACGGGTTATTTAAAAATTACACTCAAAATGATAGAAAAGCAGTCATAAATGCACTGGATGAAGTTTCGATGCTTGAATACAAGGATCGGCAGATAAGTGAACTATCTGGCGGTCAGATGCAGAGGGTTTTCATTGCCAGAGCTCTGGCAAGGGAACCTGAACTACTTCTTCTTGATGAACCAACTGCAAGTGTTGATCCTAAGATGCAGAAATCCTTTTATGAACTTCTATTGAAATTAAAGGAGAAAATGACCATAATACTGGTTACACATGATGTTGGTGTTGTCTGTGAGTATGTGGATAAAATTGCCTGCCTTAATCATATTTTATTTTATCATGGCATCCCTGAAGGTTCTGCAGATGCTATTGGCAAAACTTACAATTGCCCAATAGACATCATAGGCCATGGAATCCCCCATAGGGTGTTTAAAAAGCATGAATAAAATTTGAGGATATTTAATGTTAGAGTTACTCCAGTACGAATTTATGCAGAATGCATTCATTGCAGCAGTTCTGGTCAGTGTTGCATGTGGTATGGTTGGTACCTACGTTGTTGTAAAAAAAATAGTTTCAATTAGTGGGGGAATTTCGCACGCAGCTTTTGGGGGTATTGGTTTAGGTTATCTAATTGGTATAAACCCTATTGTTGCTGCCATTCCCTTCAGTATTTTTTCTGCACTGAGTATTGGATTCATCAACAAAAGAATTAAGATCAGTGAAGATACAGCTATTGGAATTTTATGGACCACAGGTATGGCTTTAGGTATCATTTTTATCAATTTAAGCCCTGGTTATGCTCCAGATTTATTTAGCTATCTTTTTGGGAGCATACTCACAGTTCCAGATTCTGATCTAACTCTAATGTTAATTTTAGATATAGTAATTATAATTATTGTATTTCTATTTAACAGAGAGTTTATAGCCATTTCATTTGATGAGGAATTTTCAAAAACAATTGGAATTAAAGTAGAACCTCTCTATCTACTGCTATTATGTCTTGTAGCCCTTAGTGTGGTTGTTCTTATAAAGGTTGTTGGTGTTATACTGGTTATTGCCCTTTTAAGTATTCCTGCAGCAATAAGCATGCAATATACAAGCAGCATCAATAAAGTAATGACTTTTTCAGTAATTATAGGACTGGTTCTGAATATTTTAGGCCTATGGCTTTCCTATATTTTCAATTTAGCTTCTGGAGCTACTATTGTTATAATTTTAGGTTTAACATTTATAATTTCCTCACTTATAACTAAATACTGGTGAAAATAATTTTTATTTGAAGTAAAAAACAAAATAGTAATATATAATGGATAAAAAATAATATCAGTAATCCAATGGTCATAGTAACAAATTACAATCACCAGATGGATATAACACCATTTTCCACCTACAAAAACCTAAATTATGTGAAAAAATTCACACTTTTCCTAAGAAAAACACATATCAATGTGATTACAACTTTATAGTAGGACTTATATGTCTAGGTGAAAAGTTAATGAATATTACTTTTATTCCGTTCTTCATTCATAATACTTTTCACCTCCTTTATGCCTGACTAATTTTTTAGTATTTATTATAAACTGTCTAATTATTCATTAATCTGATAAATATTTAAGCAGAGAAATTTAATATAGCTTCATGAACAGGATACTTATTGTTTCAATCTCCCTATTGATATTAGCACTTACCACCCCTGCAGCCTTTGCAGATGTTATAGAACCTGGAATGAAAAATATTGATTCATATTACATAATAACAAACATCAATGACTACCCTGAATATGTCTTTTTAGCCCATGGAACTCCTTTGCCAGACATTGAAATCATTAATTCTTGCAAATTCGGCTTTTATAAACTGAGCACAGTTTCAATATATGCTATTAAAAAATCAGAATTCAATGAGGAAGAACTGAAGAATATAGGTGATTCTGCACTTCAAAACTTCTTTAACAATAACTCAAAACTAATATCATCCAATATACAGCTTGATGGAAGCTATGGAGAAGTTGGAATAGATAATCCCCTTGAAAGTGCTCTTATAGAGCTTGAAATAACATCCATAAAAGATACCAGTATGACCATAAAAAAGTCTAAAGTGATATACTCATATTCAGATGGATCCATAGAAGAAAAAGCCATAGAAAACCAAAGTAGCTTACCAGAACCTTCAAAAAATAGTAATAATTGGTACTTTGCAATTCCAGTTTTAGCCCTTGCTGCTATTGGGGCAGTTTTGGTATGGAAGAGATTTAGATAATTCAATTTTCTTTTAAATTCCTTTTTTATTTTTTAATGAGTTTAAATCCTACTAATTCAAATTTTTAGTCATTTGATTATTTATATAAAATAAGGTTCAATTTATTTCAATGAATCATTTACTGCTTGCATGGTTAATAACTATTATTGTAGAGTTTTTTATCTTCCTGATTTTTCTTAAAAAGGAACCATTGAAGCTTTTTCTCTATTCATTGCTTATAAACTCCCTGACCCTGCCCATTGCAACCTATGGATACCTGAATGTTTTAAACAACATTTATATCATCGAATTAATTGTGTTTTTAGTTGAAACTGCATTAATAATGGTTTTAATGGAGTTAGATTATAAAGAAGCCATACTTATTTCATTTACAGCTAATTTAGTTACTGCATTAATTGGATTTACATTATAGAATTTACCCTTCAATTATTTCGTTGTTTAAGTATCCTTAATGAATTTGAGTAAAAAGTCAAAAACAGGTGCATTAAATAATATATTTATAAAAAAATATTAAAATATATGCCTTAGAAACTAAATTAAAATACCGTGAATGTCCAGATATAAAAAACCTTAATGGTAAAACTGGAATGATCAAAAAACGATCTATAGCAGTAAAACTAAAAGGTTTTTAGAGGGCATTCCACCATTATTTTTATATTATTGCCTGAAAATTTAATAATTCCAATCAAATACTCTAATCAATTTGTAAATAAAAGATCCTATACAAATAAATCATGGAAAAAATGCATAAATTAGATTCTGGTTTCCTTTAAACAAACAACTATTTTTCCTGATTCTGTAAAATCAACGGAACCTCCTATTTGTTCCAGTATGGTTTGAATGAATCTTAATTCTGGTGTTTCATCGTTACTGAAAGCACCTTCATAATTCATTGATAATTTAAAAACTTCATTATTTATCAGTTTCAAGGATATATTTATCTCTGTAACGTTATTTTCCAATTTATCAGAAATAAGTTCATTTAAAATCAATCCTAAAGGGATAGCAGTATTTATATCCATTAAAATTCCATTTGAATCCATATTAACTTTTACGATGTTTTTATCTGCCTCATAAATATCAAATAAATAGCCAATAAGGTCTTCTGTATATTTATCGAAATTGACCATTGCAAAATCTTCAGATTGCTCCAGTATATCATTTAACAGCGTTATTGCATTTACACGCGTCTGATTTTTAATATGAAGATCATATGTATCTTCATCAGCTGAAAATGGCTCCAGACTGATAACACCAGAAATTAATTTTAATGTAAATTGAATACGCCTGTAAATCTCTTCTATAAGCACTTCTTTTTCTCGAATTTCTTCTTGAAGATTTAGATTTACGTTTTCAAGTTCTTCTGTTCTCTGTTCAACCAGTTCATTCAGGTAATATCTGTGTCTTATTAGCTCATCTTCGATAAGTTTACGTTCAATAGCATAGGAAATAGATCTTGAAAGAAGTTGGCTATTTACCTGTCCTTTAACTAGATAATCCTGTGCACCTTCTCTTACAGCCCTAATTGCAAGATCTTCATCATTATATCCGGTTAATATCACTACTGGTATTTCTGGTGCCTGATCATAGACACTTGCAAAAGTATCAAGACCTGTACTATCTGGAAGATTTAAATCAAGTAGCAGAATATCAAATTCATCATTGACAAGAGTTTTTAATCCATCTTCAAGTCTTTGAGATTGATAAAGATCAAAAATAGGGTTCTCAATTTCTTTCAACATTTCCTCAATGATTCTAAAATCATGGATACTATCTTCAATTATTAAAACTTTAATAAGCTTTTCTTCCATATTAAGCCCCAATAATATTTTCTAATTATTCTTTGCTGTAAAAATTTTAAGGAGTTTAAGATAGTTTGGGTAATTCTATCATTTTCAACCAGAAATCTTCAATGGATTTGATAACCTTTAAAAAATTGTCAAAATCAACTGGCTTTGTAATATAACAATTTGCATGATTACCATAGGTTCTGATAACATCTTCTCTTGAACTGGAGGTAGTTAAAACCACTATTGGGATATATTTAAAGTTTTCATTTTCTTTTATTTCTTTTAAGACCTCACGACCATCTTTTCTAGGTAAATTAAGGTCTAATAAAATTATATCTGGTTTTGGTGCACTGGAAAATTTTTCTCTTTTATATAAAAAATTAAGCGCATCTATACCATCTTTAACCACGAATATCTTATTATTTGAATTAGTATCTTTAAATACTTCCTTAATTAAGCGAATATCTGCTGGATTATCCTCCACCAATAAAATTTTTATTGGGTCTGACATTGAATACCTCCCTATAATCTTGAATTTATATTGCAAATATCATTATAAAAAATATTGATTCTATGGTAAAATGCAGCGCTCTATGCTGCAAATGGGTCATATTTAATCCTGCAAGTTCGTGATAGAGATCTACAATCATATGAATCATTGCTGCCAGTATACCTATTTCAATGGATAAAAATAAAATCGAAATAACAATAAAGTGAAATATCGATTCTAAACCCTCATGGATAACCCAGAGCCTGATATTGGACGCCACATTCCTCTTAATAATACCTGCAAGCAGTATATAGAAATCAGCGAAAATGCTCCACATTATTTTGCTGTGAACTTCATCGCTAATAGCAAGTGCTAAAGCAATGTAGAACCATAAAATTTCCATCAATATCACCGTTATTAACGAAATAATACATTATCAATACTATTTAAGGATTTTCCACTGTTACAATACATATCAATAGAATATAATCATTCAATATTGTTAAATGTTTATTCTAGATTTAATTATAATTTTTTTTAATATGCTCCTTTTTGGCAAGTTGTAATCTTTAACTTCATTACTTGTAAAGTTTTCTAAAGGTTTGAGTAATTTAAAATATTCTATAAACTTCATTATATTTCAACTTTGATGAATAAATTTAGTTCTAAAATAGTAATTACTGACTTATTCATGGTAATTCCCAATCTATTCAGGAAGTTTAAAGATATCCGGCTTATTTTTAATGTACATAGGAGTATTTCATATGATAAATATATTTACATTCTATTAATTTCTAAATAATCTGAAGTATTCTTCATATATAGTTGTTATCCCACTATTAAAAGGTTAAATGGAATTATTCTGGCAGTTGATAGAATTAAAACATAATATAATTGAATAATTTATGTTAGTAGTTTGAATAGAGAATAATAAGCATTTATGCTGGTTTTTTTTCCTTTAAATACCATATGGGATCTTATTAAATAATATAATATCCGGGATAAACTTTAAATATTTTCAAATTAAAAAAACAATATTAATACGAAAAATATATTAACTATTACAGATAAATAAAAGTTTGAAGTTATGAAAAAATAGGTGCATGCTCATAACTTCCCTCCAATACTACATTACTATGAATTAGTCATTGTAGTGTGTAAAATCCATTTCATATGGGTTCCAACACAAAAACATGGCTGAATAAAATTTATGAGAAAATTAATCATTTTAATGGCCATTCAAAACCATCACCTTTCTTAATTAAATTATAAACCTACAATTAAATCTAATTTATCTGGTTTATGTTTAAATAATACAATTGAGAGTTTCATGAGATTTAATTAAAAAATTCTAATTTTAAATAATTTATTTTCATTTAAAAAAAGTAAAAAATTATTTATTATAAATAGTAAAATAAAAAGTCGATCCAATTCCCAATTTAGATTCTACCAAAACATACCCACCATTAAGGTTAATAATCCTTTTTACGACTGCAAGGCCCATCCCAACACCAGGATACTCTCCAATTGGATGTAATCGTTTGAAAACTTCAAATATCCTATCAGTATACTGTTCTTCCATTCCTATTCCATTATCACTAACAGAGAAAACATATTCATTATTTTCCTTTTTAGCTGAAACGTGAATTCTAGGTGGAAATACTTTTTTACGGAATTTTAGTGCGTTATCAATTAGATTCTGGAATACTTTGGTTATTTCTTCTTTATTACCATAAATTACAGGTAGTGTATCATGGGTAACTTCGCCATGACATTCTTTAATAACGTACTGCAGATTAAATAACGCGACATTAAGGACTTCTTCAGCATTGAAATGTTCTAAATTAGAATTTTTTCTACCTAGATGAGAATATTCTTGCAATCCTATGATCATACGCTGCATTCGTGATGCTCCACTTATAATATATTCTATAAAATCATCTGCATCCTCGTCTATTTTACCTTTATAACGCCTTTTTAGAAGCCCTGCATAACTGCCCATAGTACGTAATGGTTCCTGCAAGTCATGACTTGTAATGAAATTAAAGCTCTGTAACTCGGAATTAGATTGTTCTAATTCAGTTATTACTTCATTTAACCTCTTCTGACTCTTTTTTAACTCTTCAACCATTTTATTTGCTGATATATCTTTTACAGCTATTTGAAATCCTCTAAAGTTTTCCATTTCATCCAGTATAATCCTTGATTTTATATTTGCGTTAAAATGAGATTTATCTTTCCTTATAAATTCAACCTCACACTCTTGAGTATCCCATGTTTCTAAAGTTTTCTTCATACATCTGGAAAATATAATCTGAGAATCATCAGTTAAAAAAAGAACAAACGGAGCATTTATAATATCTGATTTATTTCTGCCTACTAGCCGGATGCCTTCTAAATTCACATTTTTAACTATTAATTCTTTGTTTAAAGTGAAAAATCCAACAGAGGAGAGATTATAGAGCTCTAGATATTTTTTTCTGGACTTATCTAAGCTTACCTGGGTCTTTCGAAGTTCTTTATTTTGGATCTCAAGGGCTGATTGTTGAATTCGAAGTTCACTTACTAATCTAATAACATTTTCATGGAGGATACCTTCTCCAGTGGTTTCATGCAGTATCTTTTCTGCAATGTCATAGATTTTATCAGCTTTGGTCATAGGTACAGCTCCGTTGAGTATGTATCTAATTACATGCACGTTGTTAAATACCTATTTAAGTATCAAAATGAATAATAGGGCTTATAAATCCCTTTATACATCTAATACACCTTTATGCCTTTTTATAAGTATATACTCAATGTAATTTTATTTGTTGGTAATTACTATATATATTATGCTATCTAAAAAAAATAGAAATTTTTATATAGCTACTAAATATTTTTTATTATATAATATATTATTAATTCATAATAATTAATTTAATATTAAATTAAAAGCTATTAAAACGTTTATTAATCATTATTTTTACTTTTAATTAATTTACTGATTTATTTTTAATTTATAATGATTAAAATAATTATTTAATTGTATATTATAATGGTTATAAAGCGCATAATTTTTAAATCATAGATAAATAAGTTAATGGTTATAATTATAGTTAGATACTTAATTTTTTTGATTATGTTTTATTCGTTAATGGATTATGGTTGAAGTCTTATAACTCTTTTAAACAGGTTATTTTTTTTAAGAAAAGTTTAATTACTCAGGTTCTTCACTATAAAATAATGCATTTAACATATGATACATGTACAACATTAAATTAGAATCTGCAGACATATCACATGATAAGAGATTAGAAATTCTTTAAAATTAACTGAATTAAAAATTAAAGAATATTTGAAGTTAATGAGTTAGATAAATTAAATATATTTCGAAAAAAATTAAATCATAAATAACAATGAATTGATTATTTTCTCCGTTTTTTGCTCGTTAATTATTCTGCCCAGTACCATCAATCCTAAAAGTCAGGAGGTTATGTTTTACCCTAAATATTTCCGTTGCACATCTTCAGCTGCTTCCATTAGATACACATGCCTTGTTTTAACATCTATGACCATATTATAACTGTAATAGGTTTTATCCTTCAATTTTAACCACCAATGATTATACACTGGCAAATAGGACTTGAAGTTTAGCATAGTCCCATGAAAAGTAAAAAATGTTGAAAAATTTAATAGCAATTTATTTTAATTTTATTAGTTAAAGATAATTATAAAATTTTTTTATTAATTTTCTGTAGGAGTCAATTTAATGGAAAATAAATGGATTAATCATTTGCAGACTATTCAAAAGAATAAGTGGCTTAATTATGTGCTACGCTACTGTATGTCCATTCTTGTTGTGATAATAGCATTCTGGCTGTACAGTTTAATGACAGCATGGTTTGGCCCTGGACTACCAACATACATACTTTTCTATCCTGCAGTTATAATTGTAGCTTTATTGGCTGGCTTCGGACCAGGGTTACTGGCCATATTATTATCTGTAATTATAGCAGGAACTTGGATTTTACTACCTCATGGCATATTTGGATTTGAAAATCCGATAAGCCTGGTTAGTGTGGTACTTTTTAGTAGTATGGGAGTATTAATAAGCACTACTGCCGAACTCTATCGCCGAAACCTAAAAAAAGCACAGGGATCTATAGAGACTGAGCGACAAAGGCTTATTGATGTTATGGAAATTTTACCGGGTTATCTGGTTTTACTGACGCCGGACTATCATATTGCCTTTGCCAATCGTTTCTTCAGGGAGCGGTTTGGTGCACATAGAGGCAAATGCTGCTATGAATACTTGTTCGGACTTGATGAGCCTTGTGAAAACTGTGAGACTTATAAAGTATTGAAAACCGGTGCACCTCATCACTGGGAGTGGACTGGCCCTGATGGCCGAAACTATGATATTCATGATTTCTCCTTTAAAGACACTGATGGCTCCTCTTTGATTATGGAATTTGGTATAGATATCACTGAACGTAAAAAAGCAGAAAATCAACTGATAGAAACTATAAGTGAATTGGAGCGTTCAAATCAGGAACTACAGAGTTTTGCTTATATAACCAGTCATGATTTGCAGGAACCATTACGTACTATGGGCAGTTATGCAGGGCTTCTAAAACATCGTTACAGTGGGCAATTAGATGAAGATGCTGATGATTTCCTTGAATTCCTTGAGAGTGGAGCAGCAAGAATGAAGGAAATGGTTCAAGGATTGCTTGATTATTCACGTGTTGGAACACAAGGTAAGGAATTTAATGAGTTTAATGCTGAAGATGCTTTAAATCGTGCTTTAACTAATTTGAAGTCATCTATTGAAGAATGCCATGCTGAAGTAACATACGGCCCTCTTCCAAATATTATTGCTGATGGGAATCAAATCCAACGAGTCTTCCAGAATCTAATAGGAAATGCACTTAAATTCCGTAAAGGAGAAGTGCAACCTAAAATTCATGTCGCTGCACAAAAAGAAGACAAAAAATATGTTTTTAGTGTTAGTGATAATGGAATAGGAATGGAAGAACAGTATACTGATAGGATATTTGAAGTTTTCAAACGATTACATCCAATTGGGAAATATCAAGGTGCAGGAATAGGTTTAGCCATTGTAAATAAAATTATTGAACATCACAATGGTCGTGTTTGGGTTGAATCTAAATTAGGAGTTGGCTCTACATTTTATTTTACAATTCCAATAAAAGAATGAATTAAATAAATTTTTTATAATCAAATTGAAAGTTTTTTTTCTTATTAAAGCGCTTATTTAAACTTTGTTTATGATATAAACATTTTAAAGTGCTTTTGAAAAAATAATTAATTATATAGTCACAGGCTGTTATCCATATGAATAAATAAGATTATATTAATCAAAGAAGCTATATAGAGGCAAATTTTAACATGAAATTTGGTGAAAAATTAAATATACATCCAATATACACATTTGTACGTTAAATGCATAAAAGATTACATTATTGTCCCTTAATTATTAATTTAATGTTAAATCCCAATATCCACTGCTAGTTAAATATAACCCATATTCCAAAAATAAATATGGCTAAAAATAAGTTATAAAATGCCAGAAATAATCTTTTTTACTTATAAAATTATTAATATTATATTTAAATTATATCTAGGAGTTAATATGTAAATTTAAGCACAATATTTCCTTATCATTATAATAATACAAAAATAATAGGAAATACATTAATACTAAAATGTATGTATTATATCGGGAGTTTGAGGATATCAAATATTTCCTCATCTCTTCACACCACTATTAGGACGTACTTGAAGTTGTGGGGCATCTTAAATTCCTCATAACTTCAATTAGTACATCTAATTAACTATTAGTTCTTATATTATACATATTTCTATCCTTTAAAGAATTAAAAACTAATGAAATTTATTTCATAATATAAGCAATTTAATTGAAACCTATTTTTATTAATAAAAAAGTGAAGTATCAAAATTTTAGTAGACTTTTATAGAAATATAGATAAAGTCTGTTAAATTAAAGTAAATAAATCAACCTAAAAATAATTAGAGCCATTTTAGAATGAAATATAGTACTTAAAAGCCATTTAATTCTTGTTGAAGACTAATAATCACAAAAGTATATAATATGAAGATCAATATATCACTTAGATATTCACTATTAACTTATTCTAATTTATAGGAGAAAATAGATGACCCAAGACAATATTCCAAAGGACTACGATCATAAAAAAGAGGTCGAATGGCAAAATAAATGGCAGGAAAAAGAAATATACAGATTCATAGGCGATGGGACAAGACCAAATTACATAATTGATACACCACCACCATATCCTACTGGTGCAACTCACATGGGGCACGTCTTAAACTGGACTTATATCGATATAATTGCAAGATTTAAAAGAATGCATGGTTATGACGTGCTTTTCCCCCAAGGATGGGATTGTCACGGACTTCCAACTGAAGTAAAGGTTGAAGAAACCTATAATATTAAAAAAGGCGATGTTCCGCGGGATGAATTCAGGAAAATGTGTGTGGATCTTACTACTGAAAACATAAAACAGATGAAATCACAGATGATATCACTCGGTTTTTCACAGGACTGGTCAAGTGAATTTGTAACCATGACCCCTGAATATATGAAAAGAACACAGCTCTCATTTTTAAAGATGTACAATGAAAGGCTGATATACAGAGGAATTCACCCTGTAAACTGGTGTCCAAGATGTGAAACTGCAATAGCATTTGCAGAAGTTGAATATCATGAAAATGAAACTTATCTGAATTATTTAGAATTTCCGGCAGAAACTGGAGAAGATAGTGTTTTAATTGCAACAACAAGACCTGAGCTATTATCTGCCTGCGTTGCTGTTGTTGTACATCCAGAAGATGAAAGATATAAAGAACTTGCTGGTAAACGCCTTGAAGTACCTTTATTTGGGCGTTCAATTGAAGTAATAACAGATGCAGAAGTAGATCCTGAATTTGGTACTGGAGCAGTTATGATATGTACTTTTGGGGATAAAACAGACGTATTATGGGTAAATAAATATGGTCTGGATATTATAGAAGCCATTGATGAGCAGGGAATAATGCAGGATGTTTCTGGAGAATACTGCGGGCTCACTATCAAAGAATGTAAGGACAAAATCATTGAAGACCTTAAAAAAGAAGGTTATCTTAAAAAACAGGAAAATGTAGAGCAGAATGTGGGATTATGCTGGAGATGTAAAGCTCCAATCGAAATATTGGTTAAAAATCAATGGTTTGTGGCAGTAAAAGAACTTATAGATGATGTGAAGGAAGTTTCAGATGAGATGAAATGGATTCCCGAATATATGGAAACACGTCTTCTAAACTGGACCGGTTCAATGGACTGGGACTGGTGTATATCCCGACAGAGAATATTTGCAACTCCTGTACCTGTATGGTACTGCAGTAAATGTGGAAAGGTACATGTAGCTTCAGAAGACATGTTACCAGTCGATCCAACCCAGGATAAGCCTGAAGGAAAATGTGAATGTGGTAACGGTGAATTTATTGGAGAAACCGATGTTCTTGATACATGGATGGACAGTTCAATAAGTCCCCTTTCTATTACTGGCTGGCCAGATGAAAGCTTTAAAAATTATTATCCCACAGCCTTAAGGCCACAGGGACACGATATTATAAGGACATGGGCATTTTATACAATTTTAAGATGTAAAGCATTAACTGGAGAAAGACCTTTTGATGAGATAGTTGTTAATGGAATGGTGTTTGGAGAAGACGGGCATAAAATGAGTAAATCAAGGGGAAACGTGATTTCTACAGAAGAAGTGCTAGAAAACTATGGAGCTGATGCCCTCCGATTATGGGCTGCAAACAGTGTTCCTGGCTCTGATGTCCCATTTGCATGGAAAGATGTTAAATATGGATATAAATTCTTAAGAAAATTCTGGAATGCTTTTAGATTCATAAACATGCACATAGAAAGATTTGAAGCCAACATGAGCGAAGCAGAAATCCATGAAAACTTAAATCCTATGGATAAATGGATATTATCTAAATTAAATAGATTAATTGCTGATATAACTGATTCAGTTGAATTTTATACCTTTGCCAATGCTGTAAACAAAATTCAGGCATTTATATGGCATGATTTCTGCGATGAATACATAGAAGCAGTAAAATACAGACTCTATGGAGACTCATCAGAACTTGCAGTATCAAAAGAAGTGGCCCAATATACACTTCAAACTGTTATATTGGGTTCATTAAAGCTTTTAGCTCCATTTACCCCTCATTTTGTTGATGAAATTTATCAGTATATGTCATCAGAGAATATCAGCATCCATAACACCCTCTGGCCAGAAGTTAACCAAAAATTAATAAGCGAAGGTGCAGAGGAAACAGGAAGAGTGGGAATAGAGATTATAGGTGAAATTAGAAGATTTAAATCAGGCTCTAAAATGTCTTTAAACACCCCAATTAAAACATTAACCATTTACGCAGCAGATTCAACTCTAATTAAAGAAATAGAGCAGTTAAATAATGATATTAAAGGTACAATGAGAATAATTGATTTAAGTGTACTTTCTGGAAAGCCGGATATTAAAGAGAGGGTCACTGAAATTATACCTCAAATGGCTAAAATAGGTCCAGAATTTAAAGGTGAAGCCCCAAAAATCGTTGAATATCTGCAATCAGAAAATAGGGATGAATTAATTTCTAAAATTGAAAATGATGGAGAAATCATTATTGATGGATGTAAAATTACTCCAGATCATATTGAAGTTAAAAAAGAAGTTGTAGGAAAAACCGGAGAGAAGGTAGAAGTTATACATGCAGCCAGTATAGATGTAATACTGGAAATAATAGTTTAAGTGATTCAATGGAACTTAAAATCCAAAAAACAGAGACAATTGAAGGAATGATAAAGGCACCTCCTTCAAAAAGCTATACACATAGGGCAATTATCATTTCATCCCTTGCAGATGGAAAATCAACCCTAATCGATCCACTGTTTTCAGAAGACACATTAGCATCAAGAAAAGCATGTGAAGCTTTAGGATGTGAAATTAAAGAAGAAAATAACAAATTCATAGTTGAAGGAACAGCAGGATCCCTTAAAACCCCCGATGATATTATAGACCTTAAAAACTCAGGCACCACACTTAGAATAATGACTTCTGTGGCAGCTCTTGCCCCTGATTGCACTGTTTTTACAGGAGATAGTTCTTTAAGGACAAGACCCATGCAAGATTTACTGGATGCTCTTAAAGGACTTTCAGTTACTGCATTTTCAACAAGAAAAAATGGTAAACCTCCAATTTGTGTTAAGGGTGGATTTAAAGGAGGTTCAACTGAAATAAAAGGAGATATAAGCTCCCAGTTTATCTCATCCTTGCTTATAGCTTCTCCTTACGCTGAAATCCCTGTTGATATTCACGTTAAAGGAGACTTTATATCCAAACCATACGTTGATATGACTACGGATGTTATGGAGAAGTTTAGAATTAATTTAGAATACGATAAAAAAAATAATAAATTCCACGTAGAACCTCAAACATACAGATCAAGAGATTACACTATTGAAGGAGACTATTCATCAGCTTCTTACATAATAAGCGCAGCAGCAGCACTTGAATCTAATGTCAGAATAAAAAATCTTTTTGAAAACTCAAAACAGGGAGATAAACAGATATTAGAGATAGTAAGAGAAATGGGTGCCCGGGTTAAGTTTAAAAAAGATGAAGTTGTAATACGTGGACATGGGAAACTTAATGGAGTAGAAGTTAATCTGGAAAATGCACCGGACCTGTTACCTACAGTAGCCGCCCTCGGAGCAATTGCTGAAGGAGAAACAAACATTAAAAATGTGGAACATGCACGCTATAAAGAAACAGATAGAATCCATACCTGTGCTCTTGAACTATCAAAGCTTGGAGTACAATTAAAAGAAAAAAAAGATGGTCTTTTAATTAAAGGAGGAGCAAAAGGCGGTATTGTAAATTCCCATGGTGATCACCGCCTTGTTATGGCTCTATCACTGGTTGGATTGAAAGTTGGCAATGTAAAAATAGAAAATGCATCTGTTTATGATGTTTCTTTCCCTAATTTCCCAGAAGGCATGAAGGAACTTGGATGTAACTTGGATAAGATATAAGTCTGAGATATCTTTAAACAAATACAGGTGAAAAAATGACAAAGAAAGGGGTTAAAATTGTAATTTTTGGTTCAGCTGATTCAGGGAAAACAACAACAATTGAAAATATTCTGGAGAGAAAAGAAGAAAAAGTAACAAAAATCGAATGTAAAGGAACAACTGTTGCCCTTGATTATGGAAATACAATGATTAACGACAAAAAATTCCATATTTTTGCCACTCCAGGACAGGAAAGATTTCAATTCATGCGTGAAATACTCTCCAATGGCTTAGATGGAGCAATTGTAGTTATAGATAACTCCAAAGGGATCACCGAAACAGATAAACAGATAATGGAAAATTTAAACTCTAACCATGTTCCCTATGTAATATTCTGCAATAAACAGGACATAGTACCTGGAAAGATAGAATCACCTTTTATTAAAGAAGATATTCCAATAGTTCCCACAACTGCAAAGTATGGAGAGGGAATACATGAAGGATTGGAAACTCTTTTAGGACTAATGGAAAATTAAAATAAATTATCTTTACTTTCTGATAGCATGTCAATAACTCTGGGGCCCTCAACAATTGCCAGTCAATTCTGGTGTGAAATGGCTGTTGATTTAAGGCGTAAATATGGAGAAGTTTCAACACCAGAAAAAGAGAAAGGCAGTGAAATCCATAAAGACCGATTTCTTGAAGTATTAGAAGAAATCGAGGTTGAAATAAAAACTCCTGGTGATAAACTCCATTCTAATATCCACAATATGATGGTAGGCCTGGAATTATACACGAACGAAGGTTTAACCCACGAACTCCCTATTTTAGCTAAGTTTGATTCTGCACATATTATGGGTATAATTGATGAGATAAAACTGATTGAAGAAATACAGGGAAAAAATAAATTAAAAAAGACCCAGATCGTAGAGATGAAGACCCGTAGAAGTCTGAATCCTCCATCATCCCAGCAGATACTTCGAGATAAAATGCAGGGGATGATCTACTGGTACGGGCTTAATTCAATGATAAATAAAGAAACTGAAATGGGAGATTTCTGGACTGCATTTGATATTGATTTAATAGAAAATAACTTCAATGAACCAATTTTAAGCGAAGCATACATGAAGAGTCTTCAGATTCCAAAGGAAAAACAAAAAGAATACGGAAGTCTTCTTTCAATTGGAAATTTAATTAATGAAACCCTTAAAAGGGCCAGTAAATTACCTGAACTAACAAAAACCATAGAAATCATTTATATACACCAAAAGACTCTTGTTGAAGTTCATAGAGAAAGATACAATTTTGATGAAAGGTTTTTTACCAGGGGAATGAAATGGGCACTTGAATACTGGTCAGGGAAAAGAGAACCAGGTTCAGTCGGGCAATTAAATAGCTGGAAATGTGATTTTTGCAGTTACTACACTGTTTGCCCTACCATCCACAAGAAATGGAAAGAATAGGTGATTATTATCCAAAAGAAGATTAAAGAAATAATGAAACGGCTCAATAAATACGTTGCAGAGCCTCCCAAAAAACCAGATCCATTCAGAGTTCTTATTACTACGATCTTATCCCAGAGAACCAGGGATGAAAATACAGATGAAGCTGCAGCAGCCCTTTTTGCAGTTTATAAAACACCAGAAGAGATTTCAAATGCTCCAACCAAAGAAATTGAAAAATTAATTAAAAAAGCAGGGTTCTTCAGGGTTAAAGCTAAGAGGGTAAAAGAAGTCTCAAGAATAATTCATGAAGATTACAATGATGTTGTTCCTGATGATATAGAGGAACTTTTAGGACTTCCCGGAGTTGGAAGAAAAACTGCAAACTGTGTTTTAGTTTATGGGTTTAAGAAGAACGCCATTCCAGTTGATGTGCACGTCCATCGTATATCTAACCGTTTAGGGCTTGTAAATACCAAACTTCCTGAAGAAACTGAACTGGAACTGATGAGAATTGTTCCTGAAGGCTACTGGTTAGATTTGAACGAGAAATTTGTACGTTTTGGACAGGATATCTGCCGTCCTATTGGCCCCAAGCATGAAGAATGTCCTGTAACTGATCTTTGCGATTTTTATAAAGAGATTAAAAAATAGATTCTATCATAAATGGAATATCTACTTTTTTATCATTTAATTAACCTTTTATATTTATTCTACATAATCTTGAAGATTATAGTATTAATTTTAATCAGCTCCTTTTAAATCCAGAGGATTTAAAGAATTTCAAAAGTCATGTTACATAGATAACTGCCAGAATTGACACATTATCAAACAGAATAACCGAACTTCGAGATATATAACTCATCGATGAGCAGAAAACTTGATCAAACCGTAAGGATTTTAATGGTGGTAACAGTAATATTTGCCACCTTAACATTCCTCGTTGGTCTATACAGGATGAATTTTAAGTTTATGCCCGAACTTGAACACCCTTTGGATACCCAATTGTCTTATTTATAAACTTATTAATTGCCTCTGGTATGTTCCTTTACTTCAGAAGAAGAAAATGGATATGAATTTATCAGAGCATATTTAAGGGCTTTATTTTATCCTATAGTACCATTTCATCCAATCAACAGTTCTTTTAATCCCTTCCTCTGGTGGGACTTTGGGGTCATGTTTTAAATCATTAATAGCCTTGGAGAAGTCCATAGTTTTAACTTTGGTGGTGAAAGCTTCAGCTTCCTTATAAGTGACCAGCGAATCATCAACTCCAACCGCATCCAGGACCATATCGCTGTATTCTTTGATGTCATGCTCCCATTCCTGCTTACTTCCAACATTGTAGACTTCTCCTGGGATGAAATTATCCACAATGTTGGCAAATGTCCTTGCAGTATCTTCCACATAATCAATTATCCTTTTATGCCCTTTATAAACAGTGTATGGTTTTTCATGTAATGCATGGTAGATAAATAATGGAATAAAACCTTTATAAGGATGAAAATGCTCATGAGGACCATAACAATTTACTGGCCGGACTCTAACCGTTTCAGTATCAAACATTGTGGCTGAATTCATACACATGAGTTCTCCAGCCCATTTAGTGATTGCATAATCATTCATCTGGTATGTATCTTTTATGGGGTTGTTTTCCATTACATCCTCACTCATAATACCAGTGTAATCTCCATAAACCTCTGCAGATGAGAAGAAAATCATTCTAAAACCTAATTCCTCCTGTAAACGAATCATATGCTTTGTACCAATTACATTAGTTTCCCAAAGGTTTTCATAATGTTCTTCACCGTTCCAGCGGCCATATTCAGCTGCAAGATGATAAACATAATCAAATTCATGGTTTTCAAAGACTCTTTCAAGCTGCCTGAAGTTCTTAACATCAGCTCTTACATAATCATCTCTATCATTATGTAACAGGTCAAGTGATAGGACTTCATGCCCCCTACTCTTTAATTCATTCACAAGATTTGTTCCAATAAATCCAGCTCCGCCTGTAACCAGTATCTTTTGAGTTTCCATATTCATATCTCCTAATGCACGCTTACCATATTTTTCCCTGAAATTATCAAAAACTTATTAGTTTTGCCATCTTTTAATAAATAATTAATATTATATATTACATATTAATATTAATAACTTATTATTTTGGCAGTCCCTTCTTTTAACTATCTTTTAATAAATAATTAATATTATATAATACTTATTACTATAATATATAATGACATAATAATATTACAAAATAATTTTGATTTAAAGTTAAGGAAGGAATTCAAATGAGTACATCAAACGAATATGAAAATGAAACTGTATTAATAACTGGTGGGGCAGGTTGTATTGGTAGTAATCTGTCTCGTAAGATTGCTGAGTTAGGTGCTGAAAGGGTTATAATTCTTGATAATTTATCTTCTGCTTACACATGGAATATACCTTCCAATGATAATATTGAATTTATTAAAGGAGATATTCTGGATGATGCATCATTAAAGAGGGTGTTTAAAGAAAAACCAGACTATGTATTCCATCTTGCAGCTCACTTTGCCAACCAGAATTCAGTTGATAACCCAGAAAAAGATCTAATGGTCAATGGAATAGGAATCTTAAAAGTACTTGAATACGCTAACCTTGTAGGGGTTAAAAGGTTTGTATACTCATCTTCCGGATGTGGAGTTTACGGTCTGGACTCTAAAATGCCATTTGAAGAACACGATATCTCAATAAAACTCCACACGCCTTATCAGGTTACTAAATTGCTTGGAGAGTTATATACTAATTATTTCCATAATCTTTATGATCTTCCCATTGTAAATGCTCGTTTTTTCAACGTTTTCGGCCCGGGAGAAGTGCCAGGAAGATATCGTAACGTTATTCCCAATTTCTTCTACTGGGCAATGACAGGAAACCCACTACCCATAACCGGAGACGGATCAGAAACCAGAGACTGGACATATGTGGAAGATATTGTGGATGGACTGCTGCAGATGGGAATAAAAGAAGAAGCCATTGGAGAAGCTATAAACCTTGGATCAGCCAAGGATCATCGAGTAATAGACATGGCAAACACTGTAAACGAACTAACAGGTAACGCGGAAGGCATTAAATTCGCACCCCGCAGAAACTGGGATGCAAAAACCAAACTATTATCATCAATCAACAAAGCAGAAACCATACTCGACTACAAGCCACAAATGACATTTAAAAAAGGATTGGAAAGAACTTACCAGTGGTTTACAGAAAACTGGGAAAACATAGAAAAAAACGCAGAATTCGACTCTAAACAACCTAAAAAAATAAAATTAAGGCAAAAAATAAGTTCTAATAAAAGTATCAACTGTTTAAGGGTCTGAATAATTTATTAATGCTTAATATCAGTATTCCCTGGTAAAATCCGTCAAATACTTTTATCCAATGAGTAAATTTTAGAACTAATATTGAAATAAAGGCTCTTTAAATGATTGATAAAAAAAATAAGCTCTGATATTGGGATAATAAAGATTATAAAATATTATATTATTATTTTGTTGAGTAATGGTTTAAACGCGGATTATTCAGATGGGGGATTTCATGGATAATGAAAAAACAGATAATTTCAAAATGGTTTGTATTGGTCAATTATTATCAGATGGTTCTGGAGTAGGTGGTGGAGCACGTTTTAAGAACATGATATCTATTTTTGAAAATCTTGGAATAGAAATCAACTTAATTTCCTTTTCTTTTTTTTCTGACAGATTCTCCATTGAGCATAAAAATAATGAATCATTTAAAACAACTATTATACATCTACCTAAAAATTTACCCAAATACTTAAAAGCTTTTGCCATTTTTCCAGTGTTTTATTATGCACTAAAAGAGTCCAGGAATTCTGATCTTATTTTTACAGATTTTATTACAGAGATATCCTATATCCCTGCTACAATAACAGGTAAAATTTTAAATAGGCCTGTTATTTTAGATTACATTGATACTAATTTTTTTAAAATGATACCTGGTTTTATCAGGAGATATGCTGCAAGGAATGCAAATATGATTTTTGCAATCAGTTATTATCTTCAAAACTTCGCTAAAGAGGAATATAACTGCAAAAATGTTCTTTATCTACCTAATGGTGTAGATACTGACCTGTTTCAAATAGATGAAATAATGAGAAATAAAAAAAGAAAAGAACTTAATATTGAAAAGGATATAGTAATAGGATACACTGGCTCATTTGCATATTATGAAGGGATTCCAGTACTTCTTGAGGCCTTCAAAAATTTAAACAAAAAATATCCAAACTTAAAATTAGCAATAATGGGGAAGGCATATTTTGATGGCGATCAAAATATAGCTGAAATCGTTGAAAAGAATAATCTTGAAGAAAAAGTCATTTTTATTCCAGCACAACCCTATGAAAAAGTTCCAGATTATTTATCTGCCTTTGATATACTGTGTTGCTCTAAGCTGGATGTTGAAATAAATAGAGTGGCCAATCCTATAAAAGTTGTTGAATATTTATCCATGACTCTACCAACAGTTTGTTCTGCTGTTGGGGGGATCAATGACACTATAACTGATGAAAAAGATGGTTTCCTGGTTAAACCTGGGGATATTAAATCATTGGAGAATAAAATAGAATGGATATTACAGAATCCTGATATATCAGAAAAAGTAGCTTCTAATGGACGTAAAACTGTATTAAACAAGTATAGTTTTGGTGCAACTGAAAAGATTGTACAAAACGCGTTAATGAACATTATAAAAGCTGGAAAATAGAATATTTGATTTTCATGCTGATAAATAATTTTATAAAGTTGAATGATTGGCCAATTAAACAATTCATTTGGCTTATATTAATAATTCAAATAAGCCTTTTGGGTTTAATAGCCTTAGATCTAATACAAATTAATATTCCTATCATAAGAGAAGTCATTGGATTTATTTATCTGGCATATGTACCCGGAATATTGCTACTTAGAATTTTAAGGTTGCATAAACTAAGCAATATAGAAACAATATTATATTCAATCTCTTTAAGTTTAGCTACTTTAATGTTCCTTGGTTTATTTATTAATTTTATATTACCATTTTTAGGCATTGGAGAACCGATTTCATTCGTGCCATTGCTATTATCAACATATTTAGTTACATTTTTTTTGCTATTATTAAGTTATTTTCTTGATAAAGAATTTATTCAACCTACCAGTATTAAAATTTCTTCAAAACATCTATTTCTATTATTACCTTTATTTTTGAGTATAATTGGAACTTATCTAATTAATTATTATGATAATAATCTGGTCATTATCATTATGATTTTAATTATAGCACTCATAATTTTACTGGTTGGGTTTAACAAGATTGATAGAAGCTTATATTCATTTGTTATCCTGATACTTTCCATTTCTCTATTATTACACAATTCTTTAATTTCAAGTTATATTTCTGGATTTGATATTCAAAGAGAATATTTTTTAACTAAACTAGTTATTTATAATTTTAAATGGGAAACCTTTCCTAATTTGGTCTCACTTACTGATTTAAACTCAATTTTGAGTATAACTTTATTACCATCCTATTTTTATCATATAAGTAACATAGATATAATATGGATATATAAGTTAATTTATCCCTTAATATACTCTATTGTTCCTTTAGGATTATTTAAATTATTTAAAAGAGAATTTAACAGTAAAATTGCTTTTTTTTCAGTCATTTATTTTATAGTTTCTTATAGTTTCTTTTACAATATGATGCAATTAATGAGACAGTTAATATCTGAGGTGTTTCTAGTAGCAATTATTTTACTGTTTTTGGATACAAAAATGAATGAAAAATCCAGAAGTATTTTAATTATAATTTTTTTATTATCTTTAACAATGTCCCATTATGGCCTGGCGCCTATCTTTTTATCTGCTCTAATTGGAGTTTATCTTCTACAATACTCATTTAATTTATATAAACGGAATAAAATAGAAAGTAAAATAGATACAATTAACCTTACTATAGTATTAATATTTTTAACTATAGTGCTCATATGGTATATTTATAACAATAATTCTTCTGTATTTATATCTATTTTAGGGATATTCAATGGTATATACAGTTCAATATTAACCAGTTTCTTAAGCCCCAATTCTACTCAAGGTTTAACCATTATTGGAATGAAAGTCACCTTCTTTAATTCAATAACTAAATATCTATATCTTTTCACTCAATTTTTAATAGTAATTGGAATTATTGGTTTTTTATTCAACATAGGAAATATAAATAAAAGATTTAAAATGAAAAAAGGATATTTTTTCTTTGCAATTATATTTCTAGGAATTTGTATAATATCAATACTAGTTCCAAAATTTTCTAGCCAATTAGACACTGTAAGAATGTTCCATATAACTATAATAGTCTTATCTCCATTTTTTGTAGTTGGATTTAAGTTAATTATGGATAAAATTTATTTATTGATAAAATCAAACAAAAGTCTCAAAACATTTAATATTATTTCTATTATAGACAAAATTAGTTTATTAATAAAATCAAACAGGAGTTTTCATAAAACATTTAATATTATATCCATATTTTTAATAGTATTTTTGATTTTGAATACGGGATTAGTACAGGAAATAGTAAAAGAGCCATATAAACCAACAATGGCATTAAGTTCCTCTACTAACCCTCCAGTTTTTAATGAAAAGGATACTTCCAGTGCAGAATGGTTAAATGGATACAAGAATAATGAAAGTTTTATCTATTCAGATATTAATGGTTTTGTGCTTTTAGGAGGATTTGTAGGTCCTAAATCTATACTTTTAAGTTATAGCCTTGATACAAATAGATTCAACGATTTATCCAATAATTCTTACATATACCTGATATCCAGCACCAACAATGGAACATTAAACATTGTTCAAGATAGTGTAAATGGCAGTAGAGAAGGATTCATCGATCAAAAATTGTTAAATCCTATAACCCGGGGTAAAAATAGAATTTACGATAACAATGTAATTATATTATTTTAAAGCACATTCTTAGTGATATAATGTTAAAAAATGAAAAAATTTGTTTTCTAGCTCCTACAGCATATCCACTTCTAAAAAATAAAAAAGAAAATATCAAAAATGTTATAGGTCCAGATATAGATCAAATAACTTTAGCAAATGAACTAAACAAAGAAGGATATAAAATTACTATTATTACTCATAACGAAGGGGGGCCTCCAGAAGAGTTAATCAACAACATAAGAGTAATAAAAATATATTCACCTGCATCTAAAATTAATTTATTTTCAAAAATAACATATCTATGGAATGCATTCAAAAAATCTGATGCTGATATTTACTTCCATTACGGCGATTCATCAGGAATCTTATCAATATTTGCGTATTTAACTGGTAAAAAAAGCGTTTATAAAATTGCTTCTGATGTACTATTAGATAGAAATCTTATCATTAATGAAATTAAAGAATTTAAGGACTCTAAATTCAATTCCAGATCTATAGGGAATTGGATCGAAATTAAATTTTCCAATGCAGTCTGTTTACAAAATCAATACCAATTAAAGATGCTTAAAAAGAGATACAATAAAAATGGAAAGATTATTAAAAGCCATTTAGAAATAAAAACTGTAGATTTAGATAAAAAATCAGATATTCCCTTAGTTTTATGGATTGGTTCAATGGCCGAAGTTAAGCAACCATGGTTATTCATAGAACTTGCAAAAATGATGCCTTCGGTGAAGTTTCAGATGATAGGAGGTTATCAGGGCGATCCTGCTCTTTATAATGAAATGAAAAGAAAAGCTGAAGAGTTAAAAAATTTTGAGTTTCTGGGCGTAGTACCCTTTGAAGAGATAGATTATTATTACAATAAAGCATGGGTCTTGGTAAATACTTCTATGTTTGAAGGATTCCCCAACGCATTTCTTCAAGCATGGATGAATTATATGCCTGTATTGAGTATCAATGCAAATCCAGATGAAGTAATAACTAATTATAAACTTGGATTTTATTCAAGAAATTTAGAACAATTGAAGGAAGATTTAAGTACCTTATTAGATGATGACGAGTTAATTAAGGAAATGGGGATAAATGGAAGAAAATATGTGGAAAAAAATCATGACATTAAAAATATTCTTCCAGAATACATTGAATTATTCAATTTAATTTAATTTTTATCAATGGAATTTAATATTTTAAACGAAGTCCGAAAATTAGGTGCTAAATTAAATATCACTACTAGATAAAATTTTTAATTCAATTATCCACCAATTGTGCATATATTAACTTATGAAAATAGATTTATTCAATTATTATCAGTGATATGTAATCTATTTAGTGTGAATCTGATTTTAAACTGATGTATAAATAATTTATTTAGTCCAGTTAACATAAATACTAATTAAATGGTGATAGAAGCTAAATGAAAATATTATACAATGTAGATATATTAATTATTATATCTTTAGCCCAGGGTCGGTATAGTATCCACCATAAAAACAAGCAAAATACTAAAAGTAAATAGTATTCATTAATCCTTTTTTTACAATTAAAAAAACATTTTATTTGCTATAATATGTTATTATTATAATTATAAATATTAGTAATAATATAATATGAGTAGTTAATTAATAAGTATTCTTTTTAATTAACGATATCCATTTAAAAGGAGATGAAAAAATTTGAAGAAAAAATACATGTTCGCTATGCTCCTCATCATTACAGCGATCACCTTTTGTGGAACTGCTACAGCAGAAGAACAAAATATACAGGACAACTCAATAGTTGACACATCAATTACAACTTCTTCTACACAGGATACTATACAAGACTCCCAATCAGGCCCCAATCCACAAACTGCAGTAAATGATCAAGATACCAACAATGAAACAGCGCAAAATAATCAAAACACTACAAGCAATAACCTGGCGAACACTTCATACGGTGCAAATGAAGAACCTAAGGTAGTTATAACATTTGACGATGGATATGAATCTGCATATACAATTGCATATCCTATAATGGAACAATATGGAATAAAAGGAACAGTATATGTTACTCCTGCCTGGATAGGAGCGCCTGGATACTTAACATTACAGGAACTTACTATACTGCATAATGCAGGCTGGACAATTGCAAACCATTCATGGAACCATCTTCTTCTACCAGAATTACCTAGAGAAGCAGTAACTAATGAAATTCAAACCACTATAGACTGGCTTAATAGCAATGGATTTGCAGACGGCGCATATCACCTTGCATACCCATATGGAGGGTATAATAATAGTGTGTTAGAAGTATGCAGTGAATTAGGAATAAAAACCGCAAGAACAGTTAATTGGGGGATCATCTCTAATGACAATATTGATAATTTACAGCTTCCAATTATACTCATCAGAAACGATGTTACAAGAAATTTCTGGCAGCCTGAACTCGATAAATCAATAGCACAAAAAGGTACGGCTATTTTTCTATTTCATAATATTGTAACAGGTAATCCTATCATTCTTGAAGATATTACTGTAGCTGCTTTTAATGAAATTATTGAATATATAAATCAAACTGGAGTTAAAACAGAAACAATCAGCGAGTGGTACAATGCAATGAATAATCCTGCACCAGTAGCCAATTTCACTGCAACACCAACAAACGGAACAGCACCATTAACTGTACAGTTTACTGACCAGTCAACAGGAAGTCCAACCTCATGGGCATGGGATTTCAATAATGACGGAATAGTAGATAGTACAGCGCAAAATCCAATTTACACTTACAGTACAGCAGGTACATACACAGTTAAACTTACTGTAACTAATTCTGCTGGAAGTAACTCTTTAACAAGTACTAATTGTATTACCGTTAATGTTCCCGCCCCAGTAGCCAATTTCACAGCAGCACCAACAAGTGGAACAGTACCTTTACAGATCCAGTTTACTGATCAATCCACTGGAAACATAAACAGCTATGCATGGGACTTCAACAATGACGGAACTGTTGATAGTACTGTTCAGAGCCCAAGCTACATTTACAGCGCTCATGGAACATATACAGTCAAGCTAACTGTTACTGGGCCTGGAGGCAGTAATTCAATAACAAGGACAAATTACATTACAGTTAATCCTGATACTACTGCACCTACAGTCACAGCAAATCCTGCTGGAGGAACATATTCCAGTGGGCAGAATGTTGTTTTAACACCAAGTGAAAAAGCTTCTATTTATTATACAACAGATGGAAGTGAACCAACAAAATCAAGTAATTTGTATTCAGGGCAAATAAGCATATCTGAATCCACTACCTTAAAATTTAAAGCATGGGACAGTGCAAATAATTACTCTGATATATATACTGAAATATACTCCATAATCCCTGCAGATTTAAGCATTGAAACAGTTACTCCAAGTGGAAACACTGCAACTGGAATAACAAACTATCCTGTAAGCAGTAAAATTAAAAATAATGGTGGAACTATTACAAAAACATTTTACGTGTCCTACTACCTGTCAACTGACCAGTACAAGAGTAGTAATGACCGATATATTGGTCACGCTACAATAAATGGTCTGAATAGTGGTGAATCTATTGATGCACAGATATTGGGTTTAATACCTAAAGATTTAGCGCAGG
>DACV01000002.1:422030-422345 GCA_002494885.1 Methanobacterium sp. UBA44 | reverse complement strand
CCGAATCAAATGAACACAATAACGTTAAAGCCAGTGCAAGCAAAATTTTCGTGTGGAGACCTGATTTAAGCGTTCAAACAGTAACAACACCCGGAAACACTGCAACTGGAATAACAAACTATACAGTAAGCAGCACAATCAAAAACGGTGGGTCAATCACCACAGATACATTCTACGTATCATACTACCTGTCTACAGACACTACTAAGAGTAGTAATGACCGATATATAGGACATGCTACAGTAAATGGTTTAAACGGCTGGTCAACAACCACCGCAACAGCAAAATGCACAATACCTAAAGATTTAGCGCAGG
>DACV01000002.1:0-421838 GCA_002494885.1 Methanobacterium sp. UBA44 | reverse complement strand
CCGAATCAAATGAACACAATAACTGGGTTAGCAGTACTAGAATATATGTATCCAAAACATGAAAAAAAACACTTTTTTTTCTTTTTTTTATTCAAACTAAATAAATGATCCCCAGTATATAATAAGGGATTTGATTAAAAAATCTTATACACAAAAACATACAAACAATGGCAGACATTGAATATATACTAACAGAATCCAACGAAACAACTACGGACCAATAAAACAAATGACATTAACTTAAATCAATTTTTTTATTTTTAAGATTTGAAACACTTCAATTTTATTAACATATTCAATTTCACTTTAAATAATGATAGGAAATAACATTTTATAGTAGAACTAATCTAATTTTTCATAAAAATCCATGATTATAATGTAAAAATAAATTGTAATTCTTTTTTAATGGAAATTTTCTTTTATATAGTTTTTTAATCCATTTTTAATTAAATCAATTATAAACTATTATCAAAATCATTATAAAAAATCAGTAAGTTATTTATATTTCGTAATACAAACATTATGTAAATTAATGCTCAAGTGAGTCTATTAATGAATAGAATACAGAGACATCTAAAATAGCGCATATTAAAAACTAAAAGTGATAAATTTTTAATTATTTGGCTACAAAAACTTTATTCATATAGATATTATATCATGATATAATTTGGATGGGTAAGCCTAAATAATAAGCAATTTAACGCATTATTATAACGAAGGATCAAAATGAAAAAACTATACAACACTGATATTTTGCTTGTGACTTTATTAGCTGTTTTTAGTTTAATATTCCTTATATTTGGACCGAATAATAATTTTATAGGAAGTATACTGGGATATTTATTGATGTTGTTTTTACCTGGTTATTCCATTATAACAATTTTCTTCCCAAGAAAGAATGATTTAAAAAATATTAAGCGTCTAGTATTTAGTTTTATATTTAGTATTGGAATTACGATTTTAATTGGCTTACTATTAATTTACATCCCTTCTGAAACCAGATTAACCTCAATTTTAATCCTAATTTCTGCATTTACCCTTTTTATGCAACCCATATCCTTTTTAAGGAGAAAACAGGTTTCTGAAAGATTTAACTTTAAATTCAATGAGTTCTTAAAAAACTTTAAATCATCATTTAATGCCAAATCTCAAAGAGATAAGATTATTTTCATTGTTATGGTTATATTCATCGTAATTATTATATCTACAACAGCATACATCATTACATCACCTGAAGATAATGAAAAATTCACTGAATTTTATATTTTAGGCTCTGATGGAAAGGCTGATAACTATCCAACTAATTTAATTACAGGAGAAAGTGGAAAAGTAATTATTGGAATTGTAAATCATGAAGCAGCCAATACAACCTACAGACTTATAGTTAAAATTAACGATGCAGTTCTAAGAGATGATGAAATTTTCCTGATGGATAATGAGAAGAAAGAAATCCCATTCACCTTTGTAACATCAAATGCTGGTCAAAATCAAAAACTGGAATTTTTGTTGTATAAGCTTCCAGATGATAAGAATGTTTACAGGTATCTATATCTGCAGATTAATGTTAATTAAAATTTAAACATCTAGATCAATTTAGAATAAACTTACCTTAATCTCAGTAGTAATATTGATTTGATATGGACTTTAATGAATAGCTTAATGTTTTCTAATAAAGAAAATTAAAATACCATTACTGGCTTTTAATAAAATACATGGGAAATATTTAATTATTTATAATAATAAACTATTAATAAAACGTATTATAAAATAATATAGGTGTTTTCACATTATGGTTACTATAAACACAATAACTACAAACATAATTAATAATGGTCTAATAATTGGAATTGTCTTAATATCCTTTTTAGTTTTTAAAGAAGTATTCAGTGGAGATATAAACGAAAATAAGAAAATTCAGTTTGTTATGAATATAATAAACATTACAATAGTTCCGTTAACATTAGTTTTCATGGTTATAGTAGCATATAAAGCAATTACAGTGCTATCAACTTTATAATAAAATTTTGCTGATATTAATGAAATCTATTTTAATTAAAATAAATTTGAAGTATTAAAATGAAACTGAAACCTAATCGATTAATTTTAGGAATAATTTTCTTATCAATGCTCTATTTATTATGCTATAACTATGCATCTGAGGGTTATTATCAAGATAATTCAGTTATTAACCTATTAACTGGTTATTCAGAAAACCAGATTCTCCTATATGGTCATGTAACCGATATATATAAAGATGGTTTCGAAATTTACAATGTTAGAGATAAAACTGCATATCATGTAAAAACAAACCTGAAAATAAGTTTAGATACTGGTATTTATATTTTGGGTACATTAAATTCAAATAACGAAGTAATTATTATTAAAATGATGAAATTTAAAAGTGAAGATGTCTTAGATGTTTTTTTTAGATCCTTATTTGCATCGATTATTTTTTTGACAGTATTTTTAAGATACTGGAAATTTAATCCTAAAAAAATACTAATCATTAGGAGAAAATAAATGCCGGACTGGATTGCACATGTATTAGTTGCCTGGAGTTTAACTACTATTTTAGGATTCAGATTCAAACAATTCAGTCAATCCAATTCCGCCATAGTAATATTTGGAGCTCTAATTCCCGATATATATAAAATAACTTTATTATTAGATTCATTTGGAATCTATATGCATGATTTTCTAAATCCAATACACCTACCCATTGGATCCATATTAATTGCCGCTATAATTTCCCTTTTTTTTGTAAATAGAAAATCAATTTTCTTATTCTTAATTATGGGGATAAGTTCTCATTATGCCCTTGATTTATTATTATTTAGCGGGGGGATGGAAATCTTTTATCCATTTAGTCCATTAAAATTCCAGATAGGCATTATTTCTGTCACCGACTTTAATATTACCATAGTTTCAATTATTCTGGCTTTATCTGTATATTTAGCTTATAAAAAGTACAATAAAAAAAATTATTTCAATTTAGTGTAGTATAATATCAAATTTTAAATTCCACTTTAGTAATTAAACCATATTTTAAAATTTAAAACCCGTTTCTATTGAAAAATGTATTTATATCCCCTCTTAATCCACATAAATACAATTTCAGTATGTTAAAATCTTTAATATTTGCATTTATCCTACTTAACTTATATAATTGATTAATTGAATTCTTTAAAAGTTGCATAGGGAAAACTGAAACAGAAGAAGTATAACCAGTATTTTCCACTAAAGATGATAATTTTGTATTGAAATCACCATTGGGATAGGCAAAAGATTCAACTTCTGTTCCTAAATTTTCTTCTATGCATTTTTTAGAGTTTATTAGTTCCCATTTTGCTTTATCAAGACTAACATTGGTTAAAATAGGATGAGTTACTGTATGAGAACCAAATTCGATACCATTTCTATTCATTTTTTTAATTTCATTCCATGATAAAAGATATTTTTTACCTAATTTTTCAGGGATATTTACATCAGTTAAATCAATTAATTCCGCTATTACTGTTTCTTTTTTGTTATTATCCATTTTTTTTAATTTTTCTTGAATATTTAATCCTGTTAATAATTTATCTTCATTACAACATAACTGATAAGCCCCTATATTGTTTAGATCAATAGATTCCATGTCGGTATGAAATAGGGCATAGTTTATCTTATCCCACCAGAATAAATTTTTTTCTTCAACAGGTCCTGTAGCCAGAAATACAGTGGCAGGAGCGTTATATTTTTTTAAAATAGGAAAAGCAAATTCATAATTGTCCTTATATCCATCATCAAATGTTATTACAACTGCTTTTTCAGGAACATTCCCATTTTTAATCATTTCACTCAGGTTGCTAAGTGAAACTATTTTGAAATTTCTGCTAAGGTAATTAATATGATAATCAAATATCTTTTCACACAGCGGATTAAGAGACCATCCATCAGTTTGTGGGCCCACTCTATGATATGCTAATATGCTAATTTGGGATTTTGTTATTTTTCGTCTTAAATTACCATAGAAGTCAAAAATACCCGCTTTATTCATACATCTTACAAAATTGTTTAACATTGCAATCACCTGATTCATCTAAATTAAGATTCCCCCATTATTTTCCTTTTTTGCGAAAGAGAAAATATTAAGTATTACCTTATATAATATAATATTATATATTATTATTAATTAATGTTTTTGTGGCCATTATACAATATTTGATCAGAAAATATAATGTCTATCGAAAGAAGTTTATTAAAATGGAGATATAAATTATGGATTTGTCTATTGAAGCGCTAAATAATGCTAATATTGATAAATGGGAAAAATTTAACCATGAAATGAGTGAAGGGACATTTTATCACACTACGAAATGGAAAAGAGTACTGGAATTATTAGGGCATAACCCCCATTATTATCTGATTTTTGATGGTGATGAAACAGTTGCTATATGTCCTTTCTATGAAATGAAAATAAGAGGATTTAAAGGCATTACAACTTTACCTGAATCTGATTATAATCACCTTATTTTCAAAGACAATGACCCTGCTATTTTAGAATTTATTAGGGAAGGATTGGAATCCGAAGCAAAGAAAAACTCATGGTCTTTTATAATATTTAATTCTTTAGATAAAAATATTGGGGACAAATTGGATGTATCTTATTATCCTAACTTTTCAATGGGAACTATGGTATTAGATTTAGATCATTTAAACCCTGACAAAATCTGGGATGACGTTTTTACTGCAAAAAAAGGGCAAAGAAGATATATTAAAAGATTTGAAAGGGATGGATTTCAAATTAGGGAAATTGATTCAGATGAAGATATTAAAATTCTATATGATTATTATCTAAAAAATATCAGGCATATCAAGGGTAATGAGTATTCATATTCACACTTTAAGGATTTATATGATGTCTATACATCAAAAAACATATATTCTACATTGTTATTTAAAGAAGACTTTATTGCTGGGGGATTTTTAAATTTCATTGATAAATCCAAAAAAACAATGTATTTGAGGTATGTAGCAATAAACCGTGATATATCTAACAAATATCATGTTCAGTACTATTTACTTTGGGAATCAATTAAAAAAGCCAGTGAAATAGGATTAAAAAAATTGGATATGGGTAGTAATGTTTATGACCACAATCATCCTGGTTATAAATTAAAAAGAAACTTTGGGGCTGAATATAAAAATCAGTATTCAATAATAAGGCCCATTTCCAGACTTTTTAAATTTGGACATAACGTCTATAGATCGGTTAATCCAGTGGAATAAAATGAAAAATGAATATAGCATCAGGAACTTGAAATACAAATACAGATTTTTTTTTACCTTAGATTATCTCCTTAAAAAGATAGGAATTACCTTTATCACACTTTATATTTACTCAATAAAATTAGATGATTTTGTTTTTGAAGGGCCTAAAAATGATGATATTACTATAAAAGAATGTACAGTAGATGATTTAGATAAATTCGGGAAATTAAAGGATTTGTTTTTATCTGACATGGGAAACGGCCATACTTTAATTGGCGCCTTCTTAGACCACCAATGGATTGGTTACTTATGGATAAGTTTTAAACCAGTAGAAGTTGAGGAAGTGGATAGATTTATACATTTCGATGGAGCTTACCTATATCGAGCCCATGTTAAAGAAGAGTACAGGCAAAGAGGAATATACAAAAGAATGTTACAATTTTCTCTAAATCAAATTAAAAATAAATATAAAAAAGATATGGTTTATGGGATCATTGAAACTTCAAATATTCCCTCAATTAAAGGTGTAGAAATGCTTAATTTTTCTAGAATTGGAACTATTAAATATTCCAGAATCTTTTTATGGAAAAAATACGAAGAAAAAATTGAAAATAATAAAACTGTTTACCTTAAAGAAAATAATAATGCATTAAATTATTTAGCTTTATTAAATAGTGATAAAGAGGTATAAAATATGGAAAAACAAAATTCTGGTCTCAGAAATTTGAAATATAAATATAGATTCTTTTTTACATTAGATTATCTCCTTAAAAAGATAGGAGTTAATTTCACTAAAGCTAACATTTATTCATTTAACTTAGATAATTTTGTTTTTAAAAAGCCTAAAACTAATGATGTTGTTATAAAAGAGTGTGAACTAGAAGATTTACCTAAATTTGGAGAATTAGAAGATCTATTTTTATCGGATATGCAAGATGGCCATATTTTGGTAGCTGCATTCGTAGGTGATCAATGGGTTGGTTATAATTGGATTAGTCTAAAGCCAATAGAAGTTGAGGAAGTGGATAGATTTATACATTTCGATGGAGCTTACCTATATCGAGCCCATGTTAAAGAAGAGTACAGGCAAATGGGAATAATGAATAAAATAACATATTTTAGTTTAAATCAGATTAAAAATAAATATAAAAAAAATGAAGCATATGCAATTACTGAAACTGCAAACGTGCCAGCAAATAGAACTTTAGCAGGTTTAAAATTTTCTAGAGTTGGAACTATTAAATATTTCAGAATCTTTTTATGGAAAAAATACGAAGAAAAGATTGAAAATAATACTGCTACATTATTAGAAGTTTAGACATAATATCTCTTCAAAAGTGTTAGATTCAATGTGACAATATTTTTTGGCAGTAATTATTAAACTTAAGAGTTATTATAACTTTTAAATCATCCTATTTAATATAATTTTTTTCATTACCCCATTTATTTAAAAAACCATCTCTCCATGCTTTTAAAATAATCTTTAATCCTTTCCAATCATTTAGAACCAATCTTCTAGATGTTTCACTAACTATCCACAGTAAAGTCATTTTATATCCATAGTAATTCTTTTTAATATGGAAATAATTCCGATGATAGCAGTAGGATTTAAGATCATTGGTAATTATGCTATGTCCAATTAATCCTTTTAACGGATATTTAATTATTACCCTATTTGGAGGATGAAAATAGTGAGCATCTAAAACAGTTGCCGCATTAAAGTTATTTAAAAAAGCCCTTAAGGAATATTCAGCTTCATCACCCCAGATAAAAAATTCCTTTCGCGGATAACCAATTTTTTTTACAACATCTTTATTTATTAACAGGCCACTAAAAAAGACGGCATAGCCACTAATAATATTATCTTTAGAAACTTTATATGCATCATCAACAGTTAAAATATCGATGTATTTACCATTTCTATAAACTGAACCTTGAATTGCTAATTCTGCCTGGTTTTCATTATTCATAATCAGAGGACCTACAATAGGGAATTGTTTCTTGGTTAACAGCATCTCTAAACAATTGGGCGATGCTATTCCATCATCATCCATTAACCAGAACCAGTCATAGCCCTTTCCATATGCTCTTTTAAGACCTTCATGAAATCCTCCTGCACCGCCAGCATTGTTGTGCATTCTAACATAATGGATGGTTAATTGATTCTTATTAGAAGCTGATTCATAAGGTTCTAAAGAATCCATGGGCGGAATGTTATCAATATATCCCTTTTTAAGTAGTAGTTCTGGAGTTTCATCTGTTGAAGCATTATCTATAATTAAAATAGCATCTAAGGTTCTTGATTGTTCTTCTAACGATTCCAAACATTCAATTAAAAGTTCTTTCCTGTTATAGGTTACAACAACAGCACAAATCGTTTCGCTCATGTATTAACTCCTACATTTTATTTATCAGTTTTTTTGGCTTATTATTATCAAAAATGCCTCTAAATCCATCGATATAAGCATTGGATATGAATTTAATCCTCTTAACTTTTTCATTATCCAAAAGGACTATTAAAAATATTTCTTTGATATATATTGTGAATAATAATCTATAAAAAAGCCATTTAGGGGCATGTGTCTTTGTTGTCCAGATAAGATTTCTGGTATCAAGGTAGGTAAGAAATAGATTATCCAGGGGCTGGCGCACATATACATTTCCTAAAAAATTCTTTTTTTTATTTATTACAGTTTCCTGCAGTACTTCTTTATGCATTGTGGCACAATCAGTAATTAAAAAAATCTTTCCAAATTTTTGCAGCCTTAAACAATATTCCCAGTCGTCAAAGTGAATGAAAAACTCTCTTTTTGGAAAACCAACTTCTTCAACTGCTTTTCTATTTACCAGCAAACTAACAAATGTGGTAAGTTCAATTTCCAGTAAAGAATCCTTTTCATATTTTTTTTCTTCTACCGGTGCAAAAATGTCATAAAAATGTTTTACTCCATTAAAATTCAGTTTTCCAGCAGTCTTGATTAAAATTTCATCTGAAGTATCGGTAATTTTATTGGTTAAAGCTGACAATCCCTCTTCTTTAAAGTAGTTGCTGAAATTTTCCAATAAGTGTGCATTATGTGAAGTATCACCGTCTGTTATCCATATCCAGTCATAGCCTTTCTCATGAGCTCTTTTTACACCTTCATGAAATCCTCCTGCTCCACCCGTATTTTCATACATCCTTACATAACGAATTTTTATTTCACTTTTATTCACAGGACTATTAATTAAAAAGCATTTTTCCCAGTTATGATCCAGTTTGTCTGGAGGTAATTCCTTGATGAATTCTTTATGCAGTAAAAGATCAGGTGTGCCATCTATCGATGCATTATCTATAATATAAATAGCATTAAGTGGTTTAGTTTGGCTAATTAATGATTCTAGACATTCTATCAACAATTCCTTTCGATTGTAAGTTACTACAACAGCGCAGGTTGTATCTTTACTCATTGTATATCATTCCTGAAAATGTTTAAGGCGCTTTTAATCACATCTGACATGTTGTAATATCTGTATTCTGCAAGTCTGCCCACAAATATAATATTGTCCCAGTTTTGTGTTTTTTCTTTATATCTACTGTAGAGTTCAACATTTTCTTTTTTAGGTATGGGGTAATAAGGAATTTCCTTACCCTTGATTCTCATATCATAATTTTGAGGGTACTCCTTTACTATGGTTGTATCATGCTTTTTTTGGCCTGTTAAGTGTTTAAATTCAGTTATCCTTGTAAAATCATAATCATTAGGATAGTTAACTGTTCCCACTTCCTGGAAATATTCTAAATCTTCATTTTCAAATTCAAATCTTAAGGATCGGTAAGGAAGTTCACCTAATTCATACTTAAAGAATTCATCAATTTTCCCAGTAAATATCAATTTGCCTTTAAATTCCTCTCCAAACAATTTTATTTTATTTATAGTAAAATCAGCATCAATCACTTCCTTAAAATCAGTATTTAAAAGAATTTTTATATTTTCATTACTCAACATCTTTTCAAACATTTTTGTATAGCCCTCTCTGGGCATTCCCTGATATGAATTTTGGAAATAGCGATTATCCTTGGATATAAATACTGGAACTCTACCTGTTACCGATGGATCTAATTCTTCTGGCTTCATTCCCCACTGTTTAACAGTATAATTTAAAAAAACCTTCTGGTAAATAAAATCAGTTAAAAGCTTTAGATCCTCATCCTCAACTTCTTTTAATTCTAAAATAGGAATTTTAACATTGTATCCAAATTTATCCACCAGTTTTTCTTCAAGTTCCCTTGCTTTGCCCTCAGATAGTAATCCTTTTAAAGTGTTTAAATTAAAGGGTACTGGAACCTTTTTTCCATCAATAAAACCTAAAACTTCGTGCTGATATAGATACCATTGGGTAAATTGGGATAAATAATTCCAGACTTCTTTAGAATCCGTATTAAAAATATGGGGTCCGTATTTATGCACTAAAATGCTGTTCTCATCATAATGGTCATAACAGTTACCTCCTATATGCCCACGTTTTTCTATAATCAAAACTTTTTTATCCAACTCATTAGCTATTCGTTCTGCTAAAACAGAACCAGCTAATCCTGCGCCAACTATAATATAATCAAAAATCATTTTTTTAACTCCCATTATTTTTCAGCCTAATATAATTAGATTCATCCTGTTCTGCCTATAAACTCACAGTTTCTGCCAGCATTTTGAAGGCGACATTTTACATTCATTGTATCCCCAATTTGACCAATATATTTATTCTGTTGAACTTGTTTTCAATTCATTAATTACATTTCTATAAATCCTCCAAAATGAAAGTGTTATTACACATTCTACTATTAAAAATGATAATGCGGTTCCTATATCCTTTAAATAATAAGTCATAGGCACTAATAAGAAAAGATAACAAACACCAACAATAAACTGAACACGTGATACTCTATTAGCATATCCTAATGCAATTAAGAATAATACTCCAAAGACATTACTTAAACCAACGATAAATGGTATAAATGAGAGTATTCTAAGGATAACAATGGAACTTTCAAATTGGTTTCCAGCCAGAATATTTAAAATAAATCCTGCTCCAAGAAACATGATTATAGATATTATAAAAGTAAATGAACCTACAAAAACAATTATCTTTTTAATAAATTTATTTACATCATCTTTGGATTTAACTGCAATAGAACTAATATAAGGATACAAAGATTGTGAAATTGGCCCTAAAAGCCCAATAGCCACATATATTATCTTTTCAGCTGCTGAATAGTAGCCTACTACAGTACTACTTGCAAAAATACCTAAAACAAAAACATTGGAAGTTGTATAAAAACTAATAGCTACATTGGATATAAAAATGTGCCAGCTACTTTTTAATTGAGTTTTTATATCCTCTTTGGAGGGTATATTAAATTTAATATTAAAATCTTTAAAAGCAATTCTCATTGCTACTATTCCAATGATTATTGCTCCAACTGAATTTATTAATGGAACATAAATGTAATCAGCAGGTTCATGTATAAATATAAATATTGAAACCGTGAAAATCAGGCTTGTACCGATGTTTAGAAGGCTTATATATCTCATTTTTTCTATACCCAGGAAAAACCATGATGGCATCAATAAATTACCAAGTACCAATCCAAAGGCAAAAAAATATAGGACCCAATTAGTTCTAAACGAATCGATTGAGAATACAATTAATGATAAACCTAAAAAACTTAAGATCATTAACAAAATTTTGGCAGATATAACCGAACTAAAAATTTTTGATAATTGAACTTCATTATCTCTATTGATTGAAATTTCTCGGGTGGCTGACAAATCAAACCCAAATTCAGTCACCATTCCAAAGTATGCGACAAAAGCTGTTGCAAATGCAATTAATCCATATTTTTCAGGGCCTAATACACGGGTCAAATAAGGAAATGTAATTAAAGGCATAATATATACAAAGCCTTTTAAACTAAATAATGAAAGAATATTAGTTATTATCCTTTTATAAGCTTCATTTTGTAGGATTTTTTTTGTTAAGGCAATCATATTGGTTCCTTTATCATCATTTACTGAAATTATTGCATTTTTGATATTCTTTGAATTCAATTTATAAAGGGCATTAATAAATTAAATGTTAAGTTAATATTTGAAATTAATAATTATTAAAACTTGTGATAAGTTAAATTATTTTTTATGAATTATAAAATGGTTTTAACCATGATAATCCCAAATTTTTAATTGATCAATACATATTATCCGGTTAAATTTTCAATATATCCTTACTATTGCAGTAATATGAATATGAAATCCTTATCTATCTTATTCCTATATTTAATAGTAATACTATCTCTCTATTAAATTAATTTAATTTAAAAATTAAAAAATTACTAGATTGCTAAGATTTAATAAACCTATTTAAATAATTATTTAACCTGTTTCCTATTTTAAAAGTTTAATTTTATTTTCATAATCTTTTCAAATTTTATTTTAGCTGTTTCAATGAAAAAAAGTATAAATAAATGGAAAAACTTATAACTAAACCAAAATATGGCTTTAATTAACTAATTATGCCTTTATATCATATTGATTAAATAAAAAAATTATAAAAAATCAATTTTTAATTTCTTTAGAGAGATTTTGGCTATAAACTAATTCATATAGTTATATGCCCAATAAATTAATAATAAAAAATATAAATAAAATTCACTAGTATTTGAGGAATAAAATGGTAGACGTAATCTATATCGAAATTACAGTTATTTTAATTCTAGTTATTTTAAATGGAATTCTGGCTATGTCTGAGATTGCAATTGTTTCTTCTAGAAGAATTAAACTTCTAAAAATGAGTAAAGAAGGGAATAAAGGTGCTGACATTGTACTGGAACTCATGAATTCACCCAATCAATTTTTATCCACAATACAGATTGGAATAACACTTATTGGAATATTTGCAGGTGCGTTTGGTGGAGCAACCATTGCACTGAATTTAGGGGACTATTTAAATCAGTTTGAGCTTATAAGGCCATACAGCGACATAATAAGCGTTTTTATTGTGGTGCTGTTCATCACCTATCTTTCTTTAATCATAGGAGAACTGGTACCTAAAAGAATTGCAATTGATAATCCCGAAAGAATTGCAGTAAAAATAGCTAAAAGCATGAAAATTCTCTCAAATTTAACTAAACCATTTGTATATTTCCTCAGTTTTTCCATGGAAATTGTACTTAAAATAGTACAGGTTAAAAAACCTGAAGAAAAAGGAGTTGCAGAAGATGAGATTAAGTTACTCATTGAAGAGGGCAGAATAACAGGGGAAATTGAAAAAACTGAAGAAGACATTATCAAAAGGGTGTTTGATCTGGATAATCGTAAAATAAATACCCTGATGACTCCCAAGACAGAAATTACATGGCTTGATATAAATAGTTCAGAAGAAGAGCTCTTAAATTTGATATTTGAAAGTAAGAAGTCTGTCCTTCCAGTTAGTGATGGACATCTGGATAATTTTTTAGGAGTGGTTAAGGTTAAAGACATCTTCAAGTCTTACAGCGAAGAAAAAGGAGTATTTGATCTCAAAGCACACCTTAAAGAACCTTTAATAGTGCCTGAAAGCTCCTATGCTTTGAATGTTTTGAAATTATTCAAAGAATCTGCAGAAAATGTACACATAGCACTTGTTGTTGACGAATATGGGGATGTAGAAGGTTTAATTACCCTGTATGATATTTTAGAATCTATAGTTGGAGATTTACCCCCCGAAGAATTAGAAAAACCAAAAGTATTTAAACGTAAAGATGGAAGCTGCCTTATAGACGGTTCGCTTAATATTGAAGAATTTAAATCCATTTTTGAAATTAAAAAATTACCCCATGAAGATACAGAGAATTATCAGACTTTAGCCGGATTTATAATGACCTATCTCGGCGAAATACCCGAAACTGCCCATAAATTTACCTGGGGCAACCTGCAATTTGAAATAATGGATATGGACGGTTATCACATAGATAAAGTCCTGGTAACTTCCTTAAAAGAAGGTGAAGGGCAGAATAGCTGTTAAATTTCAATTGATATATCCTTAATATTCTTCTGAAATTTAGCTGGAAAATATATTACCGGCTGTTTTACATAAGCTGCTTTATCCCTTAAGCCTTTATCAGATGTTAAAAGAATTGAATCTGTTATGACAGCAATTTCCAGAATTAAATCATCCTCATGCTTAATGAGTTCTCTTTTAGATTTTATTTGGGGTATTTCATAACTGCAGTATAAAAGGTCAATTTTTCTTTCTGCTTCCAGTTTCTTTAATTCATCTATTTCGTTGTAAAATCCTGCCTGTAAACGTCCTTCACATAAAATCTGCACAATATACTCCATAGAATCAGGGATAATTATTTCAAAATTCTCTATAAAACCTAATTTTATCAGTCTGGAGAGAGTGTGAGATATTAAAACACATATATCTGGTATAAGTCTACTGCTGGATTCAGATTCTTGAAATTTCATTTTTAAATACCCTGTTTTTTATAATTTTTAATTTATACTTAATCATTTTCATTTTATTGGTCATTGAGTTTTACATTGGAAAATTAATAAAGGGGTTTTAATTTTTTTATTTAATACTTTTTATTAAATTATTAATACTACTTACAATATATACATCAATACCCTGAGATGATTTATTTGCGAAGTACAACACTTTTATGTTCAGTTGCAATGAGTATGCTTGTAGTATTAATCATAATGGGACTTGCCAAATTAAGCATTGATTCAAACATTGGCGATGACCAGAATGATATACGTGATACTTTAAATAATATAAATCAACCATCTGAAGGTCTGAAAGTTTTAAATCATAAATTATTAAAGACATTTATAGGTAATTGGGTAGTAAAAGGACAGATAATAAATAAAGGAACAAGGGAAATACCCTATGCCATAATTAATATTGACTTTTTCGATAAAAGTGGAAATTTACTGTATTCTGGCCCTGTAACCATTAATGACATAAAACCTGGTGAAAAAAAAGGATTTGAAGTAAATTATTACGGACCAAAGGATAAATTGAATTCATATAAAATCACTTCAGAAATTACAGTTTAAACTCCACATAATGATATGCAGATACACTAAAATTCTTTAGATACATGAGTTATGTTTATTTACCAAGGGACGCAACTTCTTCAGCAAATGCTCCCAGCACTTTTTTGGATAATCCCTCAACAAACTTAAGTGAACCTGCACATTCATGACCACCACCGTCAATACCGGCTTCAGGGATTTCATCAACTAACTTTAAGATGATTGTATTCAAATTAAATCCGAACATTTGATTCACTGCATCTGTAGCCCTTATAACTCCAAAATCAGGACCATAAGAAAGTGTTACAATAGGATTTTCTTCACCATACTTTTTAACCATTGTATCATGAACATAACCCGTTGTTTTACCGGGAGCTGGATATGTAAATTTAAAAGCATATTTTTCAACATCTAAAACATTGAATATCACGCCATTTGGCAGTTTTTGGGTTTTAAGATTGGGAAGTGCTGCCCTTAATTGATTTTTAACCCTCTTTTTTGATTCTTTATAAAGCGCTTCAACAAGTTTTGCATGCTTTTCGCGGTTTCCGATGCCCAGAATTGTGTCAATTATTCCCCTACCATTCATAAACCTCAGATAAAAGGCTTCAAAGTCTATACATGTGGCAATTTTTTCAAGATCCTCTCTGGAATATCCTTTAGAATCAGCAATTTCAATATATGATTGAGCTTCTCTGGAGCTTGCATGGTCTCCCACCGCAGCTATTCCAGGTAAATGCATGACTAGATCCTTTATTTCGGGATTTATCATTTTTGCGACTTCAAAAGCCAGTGCTCCTGCTGTAATCTCAGAATTACCACCTACAAGATAGGGATTCACATGTACATCAACGTAATCATCCACAACTACCCTTTCATTTTCCACTTCACCGGGATAGTGGTGATCTATGACCACAATTTCTATATCATAAATTTTGGCCTTCATGAGGGCCAGAATGTCTTCTTCAGTTGATCCATTATCTAGAAGAACAATCAAGGGCAGTTTTTGACCGTGTCTTTCCATGTCTTCAAGTGCAAAAGAAAGATCCTTTACAACATCTTCAATTTCATAAAATGGAGCTTTACTTGGTGCCCTTTTAAAGAAATGCCATTCTGCATCACTTCCAGGGTTAATATCCCTAATAAGTGGAATTACCGCCTTTTCCATGGCGACTCCTGCACATATTCCATCTGCATCTGCATGATGTCTTACAAGAATTGATCTTCCATCAAATATAGCTCTTCTTATTGCTTTTGCAGCAAGATGCATTCTACTTCTGAGCTTATCGAGAATTTCACTTTCAATCATTAATTCTGTGGTTTCAGGTTCTGCTTTTTTATCAATTGCCTCATCAATTAATCTTCTGGCTTGAATTGACTCTTTTCCATGGAGTTTTTCAATTGACTCTGATTCTATCTGTATTTTACCACTGTGAAGATTTACTTCTCCCAGAACTTCCACAATATTTCCAATGTTTATATTGGGATAAACCCTTATTCCCGGTTCATCAAAGGCTGCTGCCCATGTAGTGGAAGTTTCATCTGAAATAGTGAATATGGTAGGGCCAGATGTCTGCTGGATTTGAATTACTTCTCCAACTATCCTCACAGGTCTTTTTACATAATTGCTGGTTATCTCACCTATTGGAGTCCTGGCAATATTCTTTCTAAGCTTGACTAACTCATATTTTCCCTTGATATTAGATTTTGAAAGGTCAACTTCACCTTTACCCCTTTTAATGTCAATTATTTTTACAAATAATTCATCCCCAACATTACATCCAAGATTACGCCCTCTTAAAAGCCCAAAAACCTTTTTAGAGAGGCTTACAAATATCCCCCAATCTTCTACTCTGGTGACTTTTCCCTTATAATCTGCACCAAGTTCAAGATCATTTATATCGCATGCAGGGTGCAGTATAAACACTCTATTTTTAACTTCGCAATCTTTACAGTAGTCTCCTGACTCAATCTGTACACCACACTTTTTGCATTGATTAATTTCACCTTTACCTGCACATGACTCGCATTTTTCTGTAACTTCTATTTCACCTTTACCTTTACAGATGCTACAGGGGACCTCATGTTCTTCATCCAGATCAAAACGTTGCGCAGCACTTTTAGAAACGCCTTTAACATGCTTTTTAATATCAACCTCGCTTTTAACACCTGTTCCATGGCAGCTTTCACATATTTTGTAACTAATAACCTTGTGTCCTTTACCTTTACATTCTAAACATGTTTTATTCATAAATAACACCTAAAATAAGAATTGAGTTTATAAATTTGATAATTTATTTTTTATGTTGCAGGAATTAATACTTAAAATCTTTTATTATTTTAATCTTATTTTTTAAATTTTGATGGATTATTCTTGACCAGAACATCCTTTTTATATTTATATTGAAGTGATTTATCCATGTATTGATTAGCAAGAGTTATATGGGCATTCCCAGTACTGTTATTTTTAACCTTAAGTAATGGAATTGCTTCTTTAAGTTCCTGAGTCGCAGTAATCCTTAAATCAATCTCTTCTACTGAATATTTCATATAGTTTATAAAAACTGCATCATTGGAATTTTGAGCATATTTAAGTCCTTCATCAGCCGAACTTTTTGCCAACTTGAATTCAGATAGTGCTTTATCGCAGTTAGTACTGGCACTATCAAGAGAAAACTCATTTATACCTTCTGCAGCATTATTATAATAATTATCCCCATTTTTCAGATTTGCATTAATTTTAGAAGAAAGATCATTGATTTTTCCAATATCTGATTGAATACACCCTGAAAAAACTACAATTAACATTACCAATAACAGTACAATAAATTTATTTCTCATGATTTCACTTGAACATACTTGTTTTTACCAGTTTCTTTTAAATGGTTCAGATGCTTTATTTCGATTTTAACCTGCTTGAATAATTACTCCTTATTTTAAAATATGAGTTTAACACTTAAAATTTTACCTACACATTTAAAAATATATTTATTTTATGAAAAGTTTAGTAAAAATTGATTGCAAAATCCTTAAAAATAAAAAATTAAAAATTAAATTATTTAGATTTCCATAGACCGTGAATACTGCAGTATTCCCTTGCACTAACCTGATCAATGTTTTCGATTTCAATATTAAATTCTGCTTCCGGCTTTTCATCAGGTTTTAAAACTTTTCTATAGACCTTATCATTTACTATGACTTCAATCCATTCGATACAGTGGTTCTCTTCCATTGGATGAGCTACTTCACCTACTTTAACTTTAACTCCATTTCCTGTTTCTTGAATTACTGGAATATGCTTTTCATGCCCTAAATCTCCTGTTTTTTCTTCAAGTAACTGCATTGGTTGACCACAACATACAATCTTTCCTGTACCGATATGCAGAATTTCAACCATGTTTCCGCAGATATTGCATCTGTAAATCTGTTTTTCTTCGGTCATGTAAATGTCCTCAGTACTCTTCGCATTTAATCTCAAAATATTCGGTAGGATGGTCACATGAGGGGCATTCTTCAGGAGGTTTAGTCCCATTGAGAACGTAACCACATTTTCTGCAGGTCCATTCTACTTCTTTATCTTTTTGGAAGAGTGTTCCTGCTTCAATTTGAGCTAAAATCTTTTTATATCTCTCTTCATGGTGTTCTTCAGCATGGGCAATTGACCTTAATCTTTCAGCAATATCCGCCAAACCTTCATCCTGGGCTGCATTTGCAAATTCAGGATACATTTCACTATTTTCGTAATGTTCACCTGCTATTGCAGACTTAAGATTTTCAACTGTATTTCCATAGATGATTGGTGCAGCTGCTTCTCCGACTATAATTTCATCGGGTGCTTCTCCAGTTTCTTCTTTCAGCCCGTTAATCATTTTCATCAGCCATTTAGCATGCTCTCTTTCATTTTCTGCTGTAAGTAGGAATATATCTGATAGCTGAACATATCCTTCTTTTTTTGCAGCCTTAGAATAAAGAGTGTACCTGTTTCTGGCCTGGCTTTCACCAATAAATGCCTTTGCCAAATTTTCCATAGTTTTTTTCATAAGTAATCACCAGTTTTTATTTATTACTTAATTTATAAATTTTTATTGTATTTATCTTCATCAACATTCGAGTAAATGGTAATTCAAAATAAAGTAATATTATTAATTAATTTGTTTAAGTGCGTCTTTATTAAACTTAATTAACATAAAAACTAATTCTTTGAACTTATTATAAGTTAAAATATGTCTTATTTGTCTGATAGGTTTTTATTAAAATTGATTTAATGACTTACATTATTAAACTGATTAAATTATCTTTATTAAGCCTTGATTGACTTTTAAGTAAATTTAATATTATTAAGTTTTATATAATATTAATTATTTTAAAAAAAAGAAATTTTGGACATTTTATTCCTGATATCTGCTTTTTCTTATTATTAAAACTAAAGAAGCCCTAATAGACATTACAAGCAAAATCAACGGTAAAGAAATCACCATTATATAAAAAATGTTTAATATCCATGAAATAAAAAAATCTGATACTGGATAATTTATCATATTTATTTTATGTAACTTATTACAATTAAATCTTATTAAATATATTAATAATCATGTAAAAATTATTATTTCAAATGGTGTGTTATGAAGGAATTGAAAATATAAGATCCCGATCTTTTTTGATGGAAAACCCCTCTGAAACTGATTATCCTATTTTAAATGAATGATTATTGTAATTTAAGCATTGAAATTCCCTTTGTAAGGGAAATTAAAGAAGGACTTAGAAAAGTAATTTTACCTTTTAAATATTTAATTTCTTCCTATTTTTATTTTAAACCCTCAATTTAATTATTACATCTATCAAAATAAATAAAAAGTATTTAATATTTTAATTATAGATATTTTTACATTAATTTAGTTAGGTGAACTTAATGGAAAATAATAACAGTGTTAGAACATCTGCTTTAATAATTGCGATAATTTCATCATTTTTAACTCCTTTTATGTCTTCAGCCATTAATGTGGCACTTCCTGCAATCAGCAGCGAATTTTTAACCGATGCAATCATATTAAGCTGGATTCCAACATCGTTCTTACTAGCATGTGCCATATTTGCAGTTCCTTTTGGGCGAATTGCTGATATTTATGGGATGAAAAAGGTTTTTACCTATGGAATGATAATTTTTACAATTTCATCACTTCTATGTGCCCTTGCACCATCAGACATTTCACTAATAGGATTTAGGGTTATTCAAGGTATTGGGACAGCTATGGTATTTGTTACAAGTTTAGCAATTGTTACAGCTGTATATCCCCCACAAGAACGTGGAAAAGCTATAGGTTATACTGTTGGGGCTGTTTATGTGGGCTTATCTATTGGTCCTGCCCTCGGCGGAATAATGACCCAATATTTAGGTTGGAGAAGTCTCTTTTACTTTGTTATACCTCTGGGAGTTCTTGTACTTTTCCTCACTTTCTGGAAACTAAAAGGAGAGTGGGCAGCGTGTAAAGGTGAATCACTGGACATTCCAGGCACAATACTCTATAGTATATCTTTATTTATGTTTATGTTCGGGTTTTCTGAGCTACCCGGATTCATAGGGATTTTAATGACAATAATTGGCGCGATAGGACTCATAGCATTTGTAATGTTTGAATTAAGAGTTAAAGTCCCTGTTTTTGATATGAAACTTTTCAAAAATAGAATTTTTGGATTTGCAAGTCTTGCTGCACTTATAAATTATATGGCAACATTTGCTGTAACCTTTTTTTTAAGTCTTTATTTACAGTATATAAAAGGTCTTGATGCATCAAGTGCAGGAATTATTCTTATTTCCCAACCTGTTGTTATGGCGGTTTTAGCGCCTATTGCAGGAAGGTTTTCAGATAGATATGATCCAAGACTAATTTCAACAATTGGAATGGGTATTTCAACCATAGGATTAGCTCAATTTATCTTTTTAAGTACAAATACTGACATAATCTTCATAACAATCGGTCTGGTTATACTTGGAGCAGGTTTTGGACTGTTTTCATCTCCAAATACCAGTGCAATCATGGGATCTGTTGAAAGAAGATTTTTAGGGATTGCATCAGCAACAGTAAGCACAATGCGGTTAATTGGGCAGACATTAAGTATGGGAATAGCCCTACTGCTATTTTCACTATTAATTGGAAGAGTTCAAATAATGCCTGAAAACTATCCTGCGTTACTTTCAAGCATACAAATAGCGTTTGTAATATTTACTGCACTCCTTTTTGTTGGTGTTTTTGTATCTTATGCTGGTAGGAGTGAAAAAGAGGTAGTAAAAGAATAAAAAAAGAATTTTTTCTTATTTTTTTGAGCTTACTTAACATATCTTAATACTTTTAAATTCTTTTTTTTTAGTTAATTAATCCATTTATTTGACTTTTTAATTAAAATAAATAATTAATACTATAAACTCAAGTAAATACTGGATATTAAATCTTATTTATGTAAATCCCTAATAATTACTCTTTTTTTCAATTACTTGTGATTTTGGTATTATTTATCAAAATAGGATAAAATATAAGTAGTACAACCAACATTAAAGAACAATTGATTATATATAAAAAGAGTGACTTCATTATGAAGAGTATAAAAGAAATTGCTGAAATTTTAAGCTTAGATTTGTCTGAAAGAGAATTGGGAAATCCTTATTTTAATGATTCTGATTATAGATCATGTCCCCTAAATAAAGAATATTTTCACAAAATTAATTCATCCGAGATAGATAGAAAAATTGCCTTTGTTGACGGCGGTAATCAAGAGCTATTGCCTTCTCCAGTTTATTCAGTCCAGTTAAACCGTGTTTATTTCAATATATTCAAAAATAATAAACGACAACCAATTCAATCAGGAATACCTCAAAGAATAGAATTTCTTTCTTACACTTCTTCCAAATTCAAAGACGGAGATATTATTTTTCAAACGAAAATAAGGCCAGTAAAAGATAAATTCAGTGAATTTTTACCTGATGAAATAGATCTAAAAGTTAACGCTCGTGAAGAAAAAGTAGAAGCAGGAACACAGGTTGGAATGGATAGAATGGCATCTATGGCTCGAAGATTTGCTGAATGGAAAATTACTGAACGAGTTATAGACTTAGAATTAGAATCTGATGATATTATTATAAGAGACGGGTCATTACAAACAGGCCATAAAAACGAATATAAATACGTTGAAGATGTTTTTAGAAAAGCTATGGAAAAAGATGTATTCATTACTGGTTTGGCCAAAACGTGTAGACTTACTACTGACACTCAGATTTCTCTTATTGATTCTATTCAAAGGTTAGCAGAAGAATCTAACATTAAATACGATAAATGGTGCTATTATCCAGTTGCATGGAGTAAAGATGATAATCTTGTGCATAAAGCAGTGATTATGGTTGTAAAATTGAATAAACATGCACATACTGCATTTAGATTTGAAATATTCAGAACACAATTTGAGGATATGAGTAATAAAGAGATATTAGAATTAATTTCATGTATTGCTGATAATTCTAGAGATATTAAGGTTCCTGGTTATCCATACGGGCTTATTGATGCAGATTTATGGGCCAGAGTTAAAAATGATGAAATGGAAGGATATAAAACAAAATTATATTCAGAACTCTCAAGAATGGGGATCTGGACACAGATTAATCCTCTTATAAAAATTATAAACACACATGAAAAATTAGATGGGCATTAGGAGGTTGAAGGAACCTGGTTCCTGAACATTCGAAAATCTAAAGCTGCAAAAAAACAAATACTTTTGAAGGATTTTCGACGTTCCGAACACTGTCTAAATTTATAATTTGGACGCAGCAAAAAACGGGGTTTTTTGCATGTTTCGTGTTCGTAAACCCCACAAATATTTTTAATATTTTTGGAGGTATGAAATGAAGGAAAGAGGTCAAATTATAGGTGGCGGATTAAAAGATATTATCATTAGAGAAAAAAATGGCGAAAATTTAGAGCTCGGAGAACTCCTCATTGTTGAAAATGCCCTACAATCAAATGAAAGAAATTATACTATTCTGCAAGTTAAAGATATTGAATATAAAAGTCAAGCTCATCAGTCTACCCATGAACTGCTTTCAGGTATGAAATTAGAAGGATATGAACCTGATCTGGAATTTATGGAACCCGAATTAACTAATTATAATTTAGGAAGAGCCAAGTCTTTACTTTACGTTCAAAAGAAGGAGATTGATGGAGAAATATATTATAAAACCAGAAGCCCTAAAAGACTACCTAATTTTTTCAGTCCCATAAAATCTATCGAAAATTCCGATTTAAAATTCTTAGAACCAAAAAATATTGAAAATTCAATTTATTTAGGTGATATTAGAAGTGGATCCACTGTTAAAGAAGGAATCAAAGTATATATAGATTTAATTAAATCATTAACACACCACATTTTAATACCTGCAACAACAGGTCGAGGGAAAAGTAATTTAGTTAAAGTAATGCTATGGAGTATTTTAGATACTGAAGGAGCAGGTATTCTTGTTTTAGACCCTCATAACGAATATTATGGGGATAATATAAGAATAGGTTTGCGAAACCACCCTAAAAAATATGAAAAACTAGAATATTACTCACCAGACCATAATAATGATAATGCACTTAGTTTATCAATAAATGTGAAAAAAATAAGGCCTTATCATTTTAGTGGTATAGGAGGATTCTCTTCAGCTCAAAGTGAAGCTATGAGAATGTTTTATAATAAATATAAGTCAAGGTGGATAACTCAAATTGCTAAAGGAGTAGATAAAGAAACTCTTAGAGAGATGGGTATTGGTGAATCTACTGCTGAAGTTCTAAAAAGAAAAATTGAAACTAAATTAGGAGTTTCTTCCATTATAGATGAAGATTCTGATGAAAAAAGAATTATTTTTAAAAGTAATTTATTCATAGGTGGAGATTCTGGCCTTTCAACAGTTCAGGATATTATTGAAGCCCTGGAAAATGAAAAAATAGTGATTATCGACAGTTCAAAATTAAGTGATTTTGAAGAACTTTTTATAGGAAGCATTATATCCAGCAACATTTTCAATAACTATAAAAATTATGATTCTGAAAAATTAAAAAACAGGCCAGTTATTAGTATCGTAATTGAAGAAGCTCCCAGAGTTTTGAGTCAGGATGCAATAGAAAGTCATGGGGGAAATATTTACGGTACAATAGCTAGAGAAGGCAGAAAATTCAAAATTGGTTTAATTGCAATTACTCAGCTAGCGAGTGTTATTCCCAGAGCAATTCTAGCTAACATGAATACTAAAATTATATTAGGAAATGAAATGTCACCAGAGAGATCTGCAATAATTAATAGTGCATCTCAAGACTTATCAGAGGATGATAGGATCATTGCAAGCCTCGATAAAGGTGAAGCCATCGTCAGCAGCGTCTTTACTAGATTTGCCATTCCAATCTACACTCCTGAATTTGAAGGATTTGTAACAGAATATTTGGAAAAAATACCACAAGATAAAACAAAAAACCTTAAAACAATGATTATAGGTTGATCATAAAATGTATAAATTTGCACATATTGCTGATTGTCATTTAGGTGCACAAAAGTACTCTGAATTAAAAGAATTAGAGATTAAAGCTTTTAAAAAATGTTTAGATAAGTGTATGGAAGAAAAAGTTGATTTTGTTATTATTGCGGGTGATTTATTCCATTCGAATCTTCCAGACATGGGCATTGTTAAAGATGCTGTTTCAAAATTAAAAGAAGTCTCAGAAAAGGGAATTCCAGTCTACATAAATTATGGTAGTCATGATTTCAGCCCCAATGAAACTTCAATTATCGACGTTATTACAGAAAGTGGTCTATTGAAAAAAGTATTCAATGCCTGTATTATCGATGATAATGGTGAAGAAAAGCTTAAACTGGATTTTATCACTGATAAAAAAACAAATGCAAAATTAACCGGTATATCTGGCCGTAAAATGGGATTGGATAATACTTATTATGAAATGTTAGATAAAAAAAGTTTAGAAAACGAAGATGGCTTTAAAATTTTTATTTTCCATGCTGCAATTAAGAACTTGCTACCTGATTTTTTATCTAAGATGGATGGAATTGATGTTAAAAAATTGCCAAGAAATTTCGATTACTATGCTGGAGGGCACATACACAAAAGGATCTGTGAATCCCAGCTCGATAATTATGGAATTATAACTTATCCCGGTCCTCCTTTTGCTGGATATCCCCGAGATTTAGAAATGAGTGCTAAAGGGGAAAAAAGGGGTTTTTATATTGTTGAATTCGATGCAAAGATTCAAAATGTTAATTTCTGTGAGTATGATAACTTTCATGAATTAGATCTGGTTAAATACAAGTTTTTATCATTTAATGCAGATCATAAAAATTCAATCCAGCTTAACGATGAGATTTTAGATGAGATTAAAAAGCATGATTTAGATGAAAAAATAGTTATTTTAAAAGTTAAAGGAGAATTAACAGGCGGTAAAACATCTGATATTAACTTCTATGAAATAAAGAAAATTCTAAAAGAATCAGGAGCAGTTCACGTAAGTATTAATCACCATGGACTTGTATCAAAGGAATTTACAAAAATTAGGGTTAAAGGAGAAACTACAGAAGAAATAGAAGAAAATTTATTGTTAGAGAACATTTCTAATATCGATGTTAAACAAAAAGAACTTAATAAAAAAGAAGGAGCCCGGCTTGCCTTTAACTTATTGAAAACCATAAGAAAAAGCCCTAAACCAAATGAAAAAAAATCAGATTATAACAATAGAATTCTAAACGAATCACTGGACCTATTAGACCTGGAGAGCCCTTAAATGATTTTTAAAACCCTGTCATTGAACAATATACGCAGCTATAAAAATGATGAAATAACATTTCCTGTTGGAACTTCTCTTTTTGAAGGTGATATAGGCTCTGGGAAATCAACAATATTAATGGCCATAGAATTCGCCCTTTTTGGACTTGGAAATCAGAAAGGTGATTCTCTCCTTAGAAAAGGTTCTAAAAATGGATCGGTAACATTAGAATTTAGAATAGAGAATGATAATTACATAGTTCAAAGATCTTTAATAAGAAAAGAGAAAAATGGTCCTGTTAGACAGGAAAAAGGCCTTTTAGGTGTTAATGGTTCAAAAATTAATTTATCTCCTTCTGAAATTAAAGAAAAAATATTGAATATTCTTAATTTTAAAGAACCTCTTAATCCAAGAGCACAAAGCTTAATATTTAGATATGCTATCTATACTCCCCAGGAAGATATGAAATATGTCCTTTCACAAAAACCAGATGAAAGACTTCAAACTCTAAGAAAAGCATTTGGAATAGAAGACTACAAAATAGCTGCTGAGAATGCTAATTTATTATCCAGATCAATAAAAGAAAAAATCATTGAATTAAAAGCCCAGACGTCTGATTTAGATGAAAAAAAAGATGAATTATTTTTGTTAAAGGGAAATTTAAAGGTAAATGAAAATAAACATGCTAAAGCTTTATCTGGTAAAGAAGAATTAGAAAAAGTAATGGGAACGCAAAAAGAATTACTGGAGAAGTTACAGGGCTTAGAATTAGAGCTAAAAAAGATACAAACTGAAATTCCCCATCTAAAAAATCAAATTGAAGATAAAGAACGATTATCAAATAATTATCAATCTGAAATTAAAAATGCTGAAGAAGAAAATCAGCTGAAATTTATACCTGAAATCGAGAATTTAGAAAAAATAGAACTGCCAGCTGATGAAACTGAAGAAAATCTAAGGAATAAAATCATCAAAATTAAAAAAATCGTTAAAGAACGCGATGCTTTAACTGCTAATTTAACTCTATTAAATGAAAACAAGGAATCTATTGAAAATCAACTGGGGGAAGATAAAGATAAAAATTATGAAGATTTAAAGAAAGAAAATGATACATTAACCCTAAAAATAGATGAACAAACCAAATTGATAGATTCTGATAGAGAACAGTTGCAAAAGCTTTCAGAAAAAATATACAAATTAGATGTTAAAAAATCAGATATTGTAGAAAAATTGGAAAATTTAGATAGTTTAGGAGATTTATGTCCTATTTGTGGTAGTAAATTAGATTATAAGCATAAAAAGAACTTAGAAAGTGAAAGTGAGGATAAAATCAGAAAAATAAATTCAGAATCTCAAGTTCTAAATCAGGTAGTATTAAAGGGGAAAGAAAAGTTAAAATCTCAGGAAATAGAATTAAAACAGCTTGAAAGTAACTTAAATGACTTAAATTTACTTTTAGAAAAGATATCAAGTTTAGACAAATTAAAAAATAAAATTAATTCTATTAATAAAGATCTAGTCAGTTTAAATTCAGATTTGGAAGTTATAACCAAAAAATCTATTGTATCTGATGAAATCGATTATTTAAACTACTATGAAAATTTACTTGATAAACTTAAAGAGTATAATCGAAGCCAAAAAGAATTAATAAATATTAAAACCCAATTTAAAAAGAATTTAGACAAAATAAAAGAGAAAAAAGAAAATATAGAAATTCTTAAAGAAGAAAGTGATTCTTTTAAAAAGAACTTAATTAAAGTTAATGAAAGACTTGAAGAATTAGATAACGTTCCTAATGAAATTGTAGAAGCAAAATTCAACTATGGAAAATCAGAAGAAGAACTCCAGCTAATTAATGAAAAAATAGTCGAAACTAAAACTTTAATAGAAAAATTCAATGAGGACATATCACGGGTTCGAGATGGCATCAAGAAAAAAGAAAGTCTAAGGAAACAGATGAACAGGTTCAATGATTATCACATCTGGTTCAATGACTATTTGATTCCTACACTCAGCTTAATAGAAAAACATGTGATGCAAAAAAGATACGAAGAGTTTAATGAAGATTTCCAGAAATGGTTTGGCATCTTAATTGAAGATACATCAAAAACTGCTAAAATTAATGAAGAATTCACACCAATAGTAGAACAGGACGGTTTTGAGCAGGATGTTAATTATTTAAGCGGCGGTGAGAAGACCAGTGTAGCCCTTGCTTATAGATTAGCTTTGAATAATATAGTCCAGCAGGTTTCTACTGGAATGAAATCCAATTTATTAATATTAGATGAACCTACAGATGGATTTAGCAGAGAACAATTGTACAAAGTAAGAGAAATCTTAAATGAGTTGGATTGCCCCCAAATTATCATTGTATCCCACGAAAGAGAGCTTGGAAGCTTTGCAGATAATGTCTTTAGAGTGGAAAAAATTGATGGAAACTCATGTGTTACTTTAATGGGATGATTTTTCTTTTTAAGGCTATAATAAGTAATAATTAAATTCTACTTTAAAAATAGCGTCAATTCAACTTATCCATATTATGCTTTAGGAAATCTATAATAGAAATGGAAAATTAATTTGAAGCTTTAAACAGCTTTGAGAAATTTACACAAATAGCTCCTGAGAAATTAAATATGGAGATAAAAAATGCAAAAAAATTAATTGCAACCTTTGAGTATTAATTGAAATTTTAAATATAATGATTTTTATATTATGATGAAGTCGATGCTTTGAAGAAGATATGTGAATTAATGCAGGAATGATACAAATGGCATTAAACCCTTGGATTTATTTAGTTCTAGCTGGAATGATGGAAATAGGGTGGGCAATTGGGTTAAAATTTACAGAAGGTTTCACCCAGCTCATTCCAAGTGTAATTACAGCAGGATTCATGATAGTAAGCCTGTATTTGCTTTCTTTAGCTCTAAAATCAATACCAATTGGAACTGGATATGCAATTTGGACTGGAATCGGAGCCATTGGTACGGCGATTATAGGAATGCTAATCTTAGGTGACTCAAAAGAGATAGGTAGAATTGCATGTATTTTCATCATAATAACAGGGATCATAGGGCTTAAATTTTTTTCAAATAATTAACATAGTATGATGATATATAAAATGAATTTATCGTAGCATTAATAATAGTATTCTTTATAATATACTTTGGTATCATAATGAGGTTATAGATAATTTTTTTTAGGTTTTTATTCCCAAAAATGAAAATTATTAAACTATTTAATATCTAATTAACGTATGAAAGTAAAAAAAATTTATAATAAATAAGCAGGAGGGGAGTAATAATTCATTATAAGTGAGTTATACAATTCTGACACAGAACTCCATATCATCTAACATGATCACCATCACCAAGAAAGAGAATTTCATTTTAAATCAAATTAAATATCTTCAGGCCGAATATAGTGAGGGAGTACCATATAATATTTTAAAGTTAGACTCAGATCTGTCTGAAACTAAATTAAAGGATATTTTAAATAGTTTGGAGAATAATGGACTAATTTCTAAAGCTGATAATTATATTAAGGCATTAACAGTTGCATCTAAAATTAATATCGTTGAATCCAGTGCAGAAGTCCGCCAGGAAGAGCTTAACAGGGAAGAAGAGAATGCTCTTATAATTATTGAAGAATTAACAGATGATGATGGTCTTGTTTCCAGACATATCCTTGAAGGGAATCTACTTTATGGTGATTTAAAACTCAGCAATCTGGGTATGTATCATTTAATTATTAAACTTGAAAATAAGGGCTTAATTAAAAAAATAAATATGAAAGACGGTGAATATTACAAATATAAACTTTAATATTGATTTTAATCATAAAACATCTTAATTTTTTCTAAATTTTTAATTCAACAATGAATTATTTAGTGGATTTATGCTTTTAAATCCCCACGAATATATTTAAATACTTATTTTAATAAAATTATTACTGGTGATTTTATGGCCAATGATGAAAATAATCAAAAGATACCTGTTTCTCCTGCAGCTTTCATATATCATACTGAAGATGAGTATATACTGGAAATAGAGCTTCCAGGAGTGAATAAAGAAGATATAGAGGTAAAAATAACTGAAAATACCTTTTGTGTTAAAGCTCCAAGGAGAAAAATGGAATATACTGGTTGCTGGGTACTTGCACATGAATTCAATGCTGATGAGAGTATTGCTTCCTATGAAAATGGCTTATTAACAGTAAAAGTCCCATTAACAGGAACTAAAGAAGGTAAAGAGATACGCGTGGAATAAAATTGAAATTTACTTTTAAATTCTTTTTAATATCCTATTAAAAATAAGGATTGAATTTAATCCTTTAAAATATAAAAATAAGATAGTTCAGGTTGAAAATTCCCTAAGCCTTTGCTTTTATCTTAGAATAATCCCAATAGTCTTAATAGCACTATAATAACTATAATAACTATTAAAATGTATAATATATTGTACTGCCCTTTTTCATCCATTTTTTACTCACCCCAAACCTTTTATCATCAATTCGTCTTTTTTATTGCAATTAACGCTTTTTAAGCCTTTGAAGGCCATATTAATTATTAATTATAGCTACAATCCAGTCTTTTATGATGCTTTTGTGATTTGTAAGTCAATGAATGATTCAGTTTTATTTAGACAATTTCAATCAGTAGATTTTAACTCCATAGTTCTCTGTATAAGCTTCAGATTTAACTATGACATTATATCTGTTCATAATGTATTATATATTTTATTATATGTATTACTTAAAATAGAATTATATCCATTATCTTCAAAGATAAAAAGGCAATAAAAATAAAGAAAATAATAATTTATTTGATGTATTAAGCCGGATTAAGATATTTCGGATTTGTATTGGTATGGGCTTTACCATGTACTATACAGAAGTCTGCATCACAGCCACTTTTACCCATATCACAGTAAAACATCCCCTCAGGACAACCCTGTTGATTTGTATAACTCAAAGTGCCTGTTTTAGTACAGTATGGACAATAATTTTGCCACGCTCCTTGATGAATATTGTAATCAGTATATAAACTGCATGAGCATTTAGCGTCTGCAGATACTTTATCTGATGATATTTTAGGATTTCCCTGTACCGCATATTTAGATACTGTAATTGTTTTAGAGGTTACAGTAGTTTTAGTAGTGGCTTTAACAACTGTGTAGCGTTTATAAACCCACTTAGTCCTCCATTTACCCTTGTACTTGTATCTAACCTTTACTTTTTTGTATTTGTATGTTACACTGGCCTTTTTCTTCTTTTTTTTGTATTTTGATTTCTTTTTGGTATTTATTGTCTTAATGTATCCAGCTGCATTTACACTTAATGTATTTTTTTTATCTAAACCAATTTCAGCATTATCATTTGATGCTGCTTGGCTGCTGGTTTCACCAATAGATGGAAAAACACACATCACTATGCCTACGGCAAGTAGCAATGCATACAACGATAGTCGCTTAATTTATACCGCCCCCTGTCCCCATGTATAAATCATGTTTACACAGGACTTTTTGGACAGTTAATTATATTTTAGCAAACTGTATATAAATATTATCATTTAATTTGGGAAAAAAGATATTATTAGAGTCCTTTTTTGCATTTAAAAGTTTATTAGGAGCAATTTTTGTACTATATTATTTATTATCCATTCTTGTTCGTATTTTTAGCTTATTAGTTTAAATCAAACTCTATTTAGGAAAAAAAGTGCTGTTCAATGTATTTATGGACATCATTTTAATCTTTAAATTAATTCATCCCCATACTCTATGACTGATATATTAAAAATCATTTAACTATAAAATATATTAATAAATGACATCTGAATTTTCCATATAATCCATTTTAAATATTAGTGATCGCTTAAAAATTCTATTTTAATATCTATTAATAAAATTATTTTAATAAAGGCTTATTAAAAAATAAATATAAAAAATTAAATGAAATTATAATTTTTATATTCAGAAATGGAGTTAAATAATGATACTTATTGTAGGCGGAGCAGGATACATAGGATCTCACCTGAACAAAGAAATAAGCAAACGAGGATATAAAACAGGAGTGCTTGATAATTTAAGTTATGGTCACAAGGATTTTGTAAAATGGGGAATATTCGAGCAGGGAGATTTAGGAAATATTGATGATATCAGGAGGATTTTTAGCAAATATCCCGTTGAAGCAGTGATGCATTTTGCTGCATTCACCTATGTGGAAGAGTCAGTTGAAGATCCACAAAAATATTACCTTAATAACGTAAAAAACACCCTTAACCTGCTTCAGGTGATGCTTGAAGAAAATGTGAAACAATTCATATTCTCATCAACCTGCGCAACCTATGGAAATCCTGTAGAAATACCTATAACTGAAAATCACCCTCAAGACCCAATAAATCCATACGGAAGAGGGAAATATATTATAGAACAGGTATTAAAAGATTACAGTGATGCTTACGGACTTAAATATGTTTCATTAAGGTATTTTAACGCTGCAGGAGCTGATCCCGAGGGTGAAATAGGAGAATTACATGATCCTGAAACTCATCTAATACCCCTTATTCTGGATGTTGCAGCAGGAAAACGAAATGATATTAAAATATTTGGAACAGATTATAATACTCCTGACGGTACTTGCATAAGGGACTACATTCATGTCACCGATTTAGCAGATGCACATATTTTAGCCCTTGAGTATTTACAAAACGGGGGAAAAAGTGATTTTTTTAATCTTGGGAATGGAAACGGCTTTTCTGTAAAGGAAGTTATAGAAACTGCAAGGGAGATAACAGGGAAAAATATAAAGGCAGTTGAAGCAGAAAGAAGAGCAGGAGATCCTCCAATTCTTATAGGGAGTTCTCATAAAGCAAAAGAAGTTTTAAAATGGAAACCTCAATATGCTGATCTTAAAAATATCATAGAAACTGCGTGGAAATGGCATAAAAAACTTTAAAATCACCTAATTTGTTTAAGAAGCAGTTCTATAAAAAAGCAGATACCATATTACCATAATTATAATGGCGAAAATAACTGCAAAAATGATCAGGCTTTTATCATTACCAAAAATGATTGGGATAGGTCCAATTAAAATTATTCCCCCTGTATGGACTTCCCCAGTTTTAGAAGTAGATTGCAATACTGATCCAATAATCATCAGAATAACTCCAATAAAAACAAATATTATTCCTGAAATTAGAACTGTACTGCCTTTAATCATATCAAATACTATATGGTTTTTAATATATAAACCCTGAATTGGCAGTGATTATTCCTTTTTAAGGCGGAATTGAGAAATTCCATCGTGTTCTCTATGCTCTATTACATCAATCAGTCTTAATTCAGCTAAAATTTCTTCTAAAATTTCATCTAACTGACATTTTTCTTCTTGAAGATGAATACAGAGCTCTGAATGACACGGACAATTAATTGTATCTTTCAAAACATCCCTATCTGCCCATCCTCCAATTCGGTTTAATGCATCATATATTGAGAGATAGGATAAAAATAAGTTGTACTGGTCATCTGTGGTCTCAATTTCATCCACCATGCCCTTAATCTCGCTTATTAGCAGCTTTATACTGTTAAGTTCTTCTTCAGGCACGACCAGTAATACATGAACTTCTTTAGAAAGATAAGAATCTCCCCTGCTTATCTCAAAAAAATCTTTCTTAAGTACCATTCCACCTGTATCCTCTACAAATTCAACAAGTTCATCAAATTTATAAATACCGCCTCTAAAATGCATTATTTCAAACATAAAAATCAAGAAATCTTTTTTAAGATTTTATGCGGTTCTAAAACACTTATTCCTGTATCTTCACCCACTATTTCAGCCTGTACAACCCATTTTGGATTTTTACTGTCGGGGTAGACATTTAATTTTTGGATAAGTACATTGGAAATTGCTTTAATTAACTCTTCTTTTGATTTTATATACTTTCTACCTCTTAGATCACATCTTACTACAAATGAATCTCCAGGATCCATTCTTTCTGTTGCAATCTTCAATATTTTCTCTAGAATAACATCTTTACGTGTTCTAACCACCATATCAATAGGAACAACCTTGGAAACTACTGTTGTAGGAGCTTCCTTTAAAATAATTACTGCTTCCTCTGGATCCATGCTTAACTCCACCAGAACCACATTTGGATACTCAGATTCTTTTATATAAAGAAAAGGTTCATAGCTTGAAAGCGCTAACTCAATTTCTTCAATTCCTACTATTTCTTCGCCTGCTAATTCGTCCTTATGCCCTTGAAGAGTTATTAAAAGATTAAATCCGTCTTTTGGCTGTATAAGTCCACCCCCAAAGTTTAGACTTGTAATATATATGTAACTAAAATATAATAAAATTATGGATAATAAAGGAATACTGACCGTTGAGCTGATATTTGTAACACTATTATTAATTATTGTAATAAGCAGTTTAATTCCAATAATAAATGACCGAATGAACACTGCATCCCAGACTGATGATTTAGGAACTGCCAGAATGCTTGCAGAAAATATTGCAGAAACTGTAAATAAAGTATATACAGGGGGTAATGGTCATTCAATTACTTTTAATATGCCTGAAAATATTAATAGAAAGAATTATGAGGCTACTGTTAATTCTACTGGTGCTTACGTTAAAATAGATGGAATGATTGGTAAATCATTTACGGCTCCTCATAAAATTTCAAGCTCATCAGAACTTAAAAATGAAAAAGTAACTCTTTTGAAAGGCCAGAATTACACCATTAAAAATGTAGAGGATTCAGATGGTTACAACTGGATAGTTATAGTCAGTGAATAAGTTAACACAGTATTACAGGCAAAGTATAAAAATATTAAAAGTCCATAATAAATTTTATGGATATAAAAGGTCAGATGTCTTTAGAATTCATTATTATGGTCGGATTAATATTAGTAATTGTTTTAAGTGTAGCTTCCGCTTTTGGAGATGATATTGAACTTACTCAGGCCATGGGAGCCGCAAGAAGTGGTGCAATTAACGGTGCAAACATGAATAGTTTCGCTTTTTACCCTGAAACTGCCTTTAATAACTACACTTCACAAAATCCCTCTCTAATAAATCCTTCAAATGTTAAAATAATTGAAATTAACTACAAAAATTATGGATACAATGCTACCTACAACAAAACCAGAATTCAAATTAGGATTACTGCATCAACACCTTCAGTTAAAAATTCTGATGATAGAAATTCCATTGGAGACAGAATAAACTTTTATGTAAGAAAAAGTATTTGCGAATCATTTGGTACTTCCAATCTAACAAATAAGCTATATAATCCTGTTCTTTCAAACAGATATATATTTACTACTGCTGATGTAAAATGGGTATAAAAAATTAATTATACTATTCTGGTGTTAAGCGTATATGCCAGAATAATTCCAATTGCCCCAAATACAACTCCAATAAGCCATACAATTAGTACCACATTTTTTTCAGACATAGGTCTCCTTAAAACAAATCGTATAAGGGAATTAAACCCTCCTTCTGGTGCAATAAGTTTGCCATCCTCTCCTATTTCGGTGGGAGCATGATTCTGCCTTTCAACAACTCCCGCACTGTAAAACTTCAAAATACTATCAATTATATTGGGAATAAGCACAATAAAAGCTATTATTTTCACACGGCCAATAAATGCAACGAGCACAATACAGGCACCTATTATTAAAGTCCCGACATCTCCTGGAAATACCCTGGATGGATGTCTGTTATAGATGAGAAAAGCAAGAAGGGCACCTAACATTGCCATTGTTATAATAGCAACATTGTATTTCCCCATTATGATACATGAAGCAGTTAAAGAGATCATGGCAATTGCTCCAAGGCCTGATTCTATTCCATTAAGTCCTGCAAGCATATTCGTTAAATTAGATGCTATTGAAACAGCCACAGGCATGGAAAGCATGTAAATAATTCCTACATTGGGTGGAGCTATCCATATCACAGGCAGACCTGCAAGCCAGAGCAAAATCAACTTTTCCTTAGAAGAAAGCATTACCAGGTCATCAACCATTCCCACAATACCTACCAGAAGAATTACAATAAGTGTTACTAATAACTGGAATTGTAAATCAGGATAAATGATAATTCCAAGAAAAATCCCTATTATAAATCCAAATAAGATGCCAATACCACCCATCTCGGCAACTATGGGCTTTTTTTCCTTATGTATATCCTTACCTACTATATCTGCATCATGTAGCTTATTTATAAGCTTGGGCATGGTAAGATAAGTTGTTAAAAATGCAATTAAGCCACAAACGCCCGAAATAAGCAATAGCGCCTGATATTCTCCAAGATACATGTTAATATCCATTGAATCACCGTGAATGTTGATATTCCTTTGAAATTATTCCCTGTAATGTAATATAATCAATTCATCGCTTTAAAAGACAATAAACTGTCCTTAAAGGAATTTTCAGCTTTTCTGATATATCTTTTGCTGAATATCCGTTACTGTATAACTTCTTTACTTCATCTTCCGTTTCTTTTGAATATTTCGGTTTTCTTCCCCTTTTTAACTTAGTATCCTTAAGATAGTAAACAGTTTTTAACGGTATTTGCAGCTCCTCTGAGATTTCTTTAGGGCTTTTACCTTTATTAATCATCTTTTGTATAATTTTAGGTTCTGTTTCACCATATTTTTTAGGCCTGCCCCTTTTAATTACGGGCTCTACCTCAATTCCAAGTTCTGAAAGAGCATCCAGATATTTCTTTGAAGTCCGGACATACAGGCTGCTTGGACATTTTATTTTTTTAAGTTCAGGATACTTTTCTAAAAGTTCCATAATCACCTGTGATGAAAGTGGTTTGTTTACATAGATTTCATCATCCAAGATACCACCATACTTTTATATCAATTTATATATGTTAAAACTTACTAATCATTTATTCAAAACAGGAATTAAAGGTTTGATTACTTTTTAATCATTTCTAAAAACTTTTTTGCCTTTACAGATGATGCTTTACCGAATGTTTCTATTTTTTCCTTTTCTTTTTTAACTAAAGAAGGATTAACCGAAAAAAGATATGAGGCAGTTTCAATAGGTAAGTTTCCAGTATCATTTAAAATAACAGCACCAACAGATGGTGGATTTAATTTAACATGGAGTCCCTTTATCTTATTTTCAATTTCAAACTTCTTGGCTATAATTTCTTTAATATTTTCAATATATTCAATTTTTTCATCTGTACAATCCTTTAAAATTAAAGTAGTTTGCTTATCAAAATCTTCAAATCCCTTTAACTGATTAGAATCAAGGTTAGGGCGGAGATTCGGAAATGGTCCAGAATATTTATTTCTACGATCATAGGATGTGGTTAAATAATATTTTGTAATATCCCATAAAATCAGTATCCTGGGCATTTCAATATAAAGTTTTTTCTGGATTTTTTTTCTTAATTGGAGGTCATTTTCAAGCTCATTATCTATAGTACCATCAATATTGATAAGATTCTTTTCTTTTAGTATTTCGTTGAGTTTTTCTTCCTTTATATCTTCTTTATCTTCAATATCAACTGTTATTGAATCAGCAGTTTCATTTGCAGTTTTTAAAGCATTATCGTAAGCTTTAAGCTTTTCTTCATTTTTTAATACCCTGTCTAAAACATCATCAATTATCCTTTCAGCAATTTCTCCTGCAGATTTCACATAGGCAATAGAAAGAGCTGTTTGAACCTGTCTGTCATTAATTATGGCCGGTTTTTTGCGGTGAAATTGCAGAAATTCTATACGTGCGTCTGAACCATATTTTTTTCTTATTTCTCTTTCATAGTTCAGATCATCTTCCGCATCCATTGTTACCCTTTTTCTAATCCATCTACCATCTTCAAGAACTTTTACCACAAGAGATAGTGTTTTTACAATTCCTCTCTTTTCGTGTTTCAGGATTCTAACAATATTTCTAAAGGCATCTCTTCCAAGAGGGGATAAATCTGACATTCTTAGCATATATTCACCGGATAAAGGCAAATATCTTATTATATCTAATCTATAAACCCCTTGCTTATTTTCTTCTAATATTAAGTCTCGAGCTCCACAGCTGCATTCTTTATCTTCAACAAATTCTATTTCATGCCTCTTGAACATTTTTTTACAAACATTGCATCTGATGGTTGCATATTCTTCAAGATGTCCTATGGCAATTTTATGAGATGCTATGGATGATTTAACCCTGTCCAGAATATTTTTCTTGGCTGCTGCCTTCATTCTGAAAAAACTGGTCTGTCTGGAAACATCATGGATTTCATCAGCCTTTAATTCTGCTCCAAGAGAACGAGAAGGTCTGATAAGGGAACTATATGGTGCTTTATATCCCTTTATCTCCATTGTGTCCCTTAAATCATATAATTCATCGAGATTTTCCTTAAGATAATGATAAACTACAATAAAACTCTCAAAATCTTTAATTTTGTCTACTTCAACCCTTTGGCGTTTTATTCCTTCCAGGAATCTCTCAGCCCGTGCAATTAAAACTGATTCATTCATTTTATTCCCAAACTAATTATAAAATATGAAAGATTTATTTAATCTTTTCACCTATTTCAGCGTTTTCAGCAGATAAAACACTCAAATTATCAGATGTTGCCAGGATCATACCTTCAGATTTAATTCCAAAGAGTTTAGCTGGCTTTAAATTAACCAGTACAACAACTTTCTGTCCTTTTATTTCGTCAGGAGAATATTTTTTGGCAAGACCTGCAACAATCTGTAATTTCTTCTCTTTAACGTCAATTCTTAATTTTAAAAGGTTATTTGTGCCTTCAACTCGTTCTACATCGATTATTTGGCCTATTCTCAGATCTATCTTTGCAAAATCCTCTATACTTATAATATTCTTCATTTCATCATCATCCTTTAAATTTTCATAAAGTGCTTCTTTTTCTTTCTTTATTACTGAATCATCTATTTTTGAAAATAATGGTTTAGGTTTATTGATTTTATGACCTGCAGGGATAAATTCTGCTGCAGATTCCCATTTAGATGTTTCAAAATTATGAAGATTCATAATCTCCATTATTTGAGGTGCTTTAACAGGAATATACGGAGTTAAAATAATTGAAAGTGTTTTTGCAAGCTGATTGCAGAGATATAAGCAGTTTGCAGCTTCTTCTGGCTTTTCTTTAATTGCTTTCCACGGTTCTTTATCATTGAAATATTTATTTGCGAATTTGGCAAGTCTAATAATCTCAATAAGACCTTCTCTGAACTTGAAATTTTCAATCAGTTCTGAAACTACCTCTGGAATCCCTGTAATTCTATCTTTAAACTCTTTATCGTACTCGTCAAAAGCATCAGGTTCTGGAATCTGGCTATTAAAGAATCTACCTGTAAATGAAAATGTTCGGTGTAAAAAGTTTCCAAGTACATCTGCAAGCTCATCATTTACTCTGCGCTGAAAATCATCCCATGAAAAATCAGTATCACGGGTTAAAGGCGCATTTACAACAAGATAATATCTTAAGATATCCGAATCAAATTTTTCAAGGAATTCAGATGCCCATATAACCCAGTTTTTACTTGTTGACATTTTTTTACCCTCAAGTGATAGGTACTCCCCAGCCACAATGTTTGATGGGAGTTTACAGCCGTAACCCATAAGCAGGGCAGGCCAGAATATTGCATGGTGGTAAATAATGTCCTTACCTATAAAATGGATTGTTTTATCATTCCAGTAGTCTTCCCATGGCTTATTTTCTTTTGCACTCCACTGTGCAGCTGCAGAAATGTACCCAAGGAAAGCTTCTCCCCATACATAGATTATTTTACCTTCAGCATTTTCTAATGGTACAGGAATTCCCCATTCCATGTCTCTTGTGAGTATCCAATCCTTCAGGCCTTCTTTGATCCATTGAAGTGCATAGTTTTTAACGTTAGGAGGTAAATCTTCATTATTTTCTATCCATTCCTTTAAAGAATCTTCAAAATGGCTTAACTTAAAGAAATATTGCTTGGATTTTTTTATTTCGGGCGTAGAACTGCATATAAGACATGCTGGTTCCTCAAGTTGAATCGGGTCTAAATGCCGCCCGCAAGTTTCACAGTGATCTCCTCTTGCTCCTTCTCCTTTACAGTGAGGGCATATTCCTTCAACATACCTATCAGGGAGGAATCTTTTACATTTATTACAGTAAGGTTGTTTAATAATTTTTTCGTAGATATAACCCTTTTCATAGAGTGTTAAAAAAAAGTTCTGTGAGATTTCATAGTGTATGGGGTCAGTTGTCCTTGAAAAGTAATCAAAAGAGATATCACAGGAATCAAGATCATCTTTAATCATTTTATGGAATTTATCGGCAATTTCTTTAGGAGATTTTCCGATTTCTTCTGCTCTGACTGCAATAGGAGTTCCATGCTCATCAGTTGCACAAACAAAAAGTACATCTCTCATTTTCATTCGATTATAACGTGCGTAAATGTCTGCTGGTATGTAGGTTGATCTTAAGTGTCCTAAATGACAGGGGCCATTTGCATAGGGTAGTGCACATGTAATAAATACTTTACTCAAATTCAATTCCTCCTTACTAAAAGATGAATTACAAAGGTTTTAAACTCTTAAATTCATTGATTTAATTGATAATAAGATTGAATAACCCTTTAAAGGTTAAATAGATATTAAATTATCTAATAAAAATTTTAAATTTAGAATAATTATATTATATTTTATTATTTATATATAGTTTAAAATAGATTTTTCCCATTATTCTATTTAATAGATGAACTATTTTAAATATTTATTTACAGTGAGTACCATTTTCATATGCCTTAAAATGCTAACATTACTATTTTGAAATTTTTTATTCTCATGAGGTCATTATACTTTAACTATTTATAATGAAGAGAATCATAAAGCATTAACCGTATGATACCAATGTCCTTTATAAATCCTTTATCAGATGAAGGAAAACAAATTGTCAGGAAAGATGGAGGGGATTTAGACAGGATATATGAAGAAAATAATCAACTAATAGCTTCAATTAATTCCATAAAATCTCAAAAAATATCAGATGACGATTATATCCCTAAAAACTATGTTGATCTTGTTATTAAAAGAATAGAATGGTATGTGGAGAAAAAAAGTGATTCAAAAAATAAATTTAAAAAATATGCCTTTTTATTTGATTCTAAAATTACAAAATTCGATGTAATAGCTTTTTATATTCTCTGTCAGGCAGTGGGCATCAAATTTGGACCTAACTCCAGAGAAAGCCGTGCCATAGTAGAATTACAGGGTCAGTTAATTGAGAATAGACTTGAAGAGCTCAACTTCAACAGAAGAGCAAAAAGAGAGGTAGTTCAGCAAGTCATGAACGAACTTATTGTTGAAGACAGAATTAGATGGACACTTCTTGCTGATCTTATCAGTTCTAAAAAAATTAGCCTTCAAGATCTAGTTTTAAAAGAAGGAAACATTATTTTAGACCGGGAAGAATTCATGGAACATTTTGAAGAAATGATTAAAAACAGACAACCAGAAAAAATGTACAATATTTTTATTGGAGACAGAATTAAAGAGCTTATTATAATCAAAATGATCATGCAGAACACTGAAAATTACATAAAAAATGTTCATGAAATGTCAAATACAGTTGAACCTAATCCAACATTGCTAAAAATAGCTGATGAGATATCTGAAGCTTTATCAAAAGAAATAAGGCATTATAGTAGTGGTTTTGCTGGTGGAAACGCTGAAGCCTCTCCACTTAATGCTGAATTATTTCCTCCTTGCATTAAATTAGCTTTAGAGGGAATTAAATCTGGAGGAAGGAATGAGGTAATCGTTCTGTTTTTAACACCCTTTTTATCTTATGCACGTTTAAATCCATCGGTTTTTGGAAGCAATACCACGCTGAAAATTTCTGATGTGGACCCGGATCTTAATGTTACTAAAAATGAAATCATTCCTATGATTTATGATGCAGCCGATAGATGTATTCCCCCACTTTTTGATGATCAACCTCAAGAAAAAGTTAATATCAATGCAAAGCTTGGATTCGGTATGCACAGTGATTTAAGTCTTCAGCACGAAGGAGAAACAAAATGGTATACTCCCATGGGCTGTGATAAAGTAAAAATGAATATGCCTGCTTTATGTAAACCAGATGAGATATGTAAAAGGCTGAAAGAGATAAATCCCTTATTTTATTACTTAGATAAGATGAAAAAGTAAAAAGGATAACTTATGGAAATGTTCAAGCCAGCAACTCTCGAAGAACGTAGAATTTATTACAGGGAAGAGTGGGATATCAAACAGGTCTCTGACTTTATATCCAATTCTATTGAAAACCGTGAATTTGGATTTGATCACTTTGGAAAAGGCCCTAATGATAGATACAAAGTTTTTAACACTCCTGACTATTTAAAAAGGTTTTTAAAATCCAAAACACCTTTTGCAGCCTATTGTTCAGTTGCTTTTTATGAAAAACCCCGTAGAAGGAAGGGATGGATAAAATCAGAGTTAGTTTTCGACGTTGATGCAAAGGATATTCCCATAAGAACTTGCGGCTGTGATGATGTATGCGAAATATGCCTTAGAGAAGCTAAAGAGATTGTAGAAGGCCTCATTGACACTTTAAAGGGAGATTTGGGCTTAAAAGATATTCATCTGATCTATTCTGGCAGAGGTTATCATATAAGAATTTTCGATGCCGATGTAATGATCATGGACAGCGATGTACGTTCTCAGATTTTAAAATATGTAGTAGGTGCTGATTTACCCAAAGATAAATATGATGATGACAATGGAATTTACAATCTGGAGCATTTCTCCATTCCTTTCGGTTATCCATGGGTATTTACCCAGAGGGTCAAATACGCAATTAATCATTTAACTGTGGATTCGAAACTTGAAGATGTTAATGGGAAGCTCCTAAAAGATGTTTTAACAAACAGAAATCTTTTAGAAAGGAATCAATGGGGTTTATTTAAAACAAATATTGGTCCAGTACGATATAAAAAAGTAATTAAAGCCATTACATCTTTAAATATGAGTTTAGTTGATGCTAAGGTCACCATTGACCTTAAAAGGATTTTGAGACTTCCATCCTCTTTACATTCTAAAGTGAGTATGAGATGTACCGAAGTTAAAAATATTGATACATTTGATCCATTTGAGGATGCAGTACCTGGATTTGTATGGGAAAGGAATGAATAATTATTAGCGCCAGAGATAGACGTTTTTGTTCAAATATTCATAGAAAAAAAGGAGCATATCTTCACTGCATTTATCAGACTCCAGAAACTCTAAAATATCCATTATTCGGTATTTTTTTAATATTTTATTTTTTATATGCTTCCCAAATCTTAGTAATCCTATCTTATTTTCTGCTAAAATATCTTCAATGAACGATTCAGCATCCCTATGTTCTCTCTGGATTTCTGCAATCCATCTATCCCCTTTAACATAAGCTTTATTTCCATATTTTTCCACAAAGCGTAGTTGATGATATTTTGACCATATAAATGGGCCAATATTCTTTTTAATAGCTGGAAGTTTCCATGTTTCCATTTCCAGCATTATTATTACATTTTCCTTTTCATCTGTCCATGAAGCAGTGTTAAACACCCGGAAGTCCTCCCGTTCCAAAACACCCTTCAGAGAATTTTTAGTTTTCTTAATTTGTGGATAAAGAGCATCAGCAGGAACTTCAGGAGGTTTAAAATTGATTAATATTGTTTTTGTGTTTCTATTCCCAAATTCAGTTTTAATTGAATTTAAGTCAACTTTTAAATATTTTTCAAAGAAATAATCTTTTTTAGGTTCATCACGGAAATTTCTTGAAGCTATAATAAATTCAGAGATTTTTTGGAGTGTTAAAGCAGCAGCAACATTCCTGTTTTTATCTGTTGGGTCTATAACCACCATCGGATCGCTGAAATGCTTTCCTGTACCATACTTTTCAATGTCTATTACAGTTTTAGGGCCCCATTTCTCTCCAGCTACCTTCAGAACACCTGAAAAAGAGCCATAATAGATTATTAACAGTTCACAGAGATATCCTGAAAATCCACTTACTTTAAATTCTGCACTGTAGGTGTGGATAGACTCCATGAATCTTTTAAGTAAAATAACCTCATTCTTTTGCTCTGGTTTTAAGTTCTTTTTGATGTATTCAGTGTGTAAAGTTGTGCGATCTACTGCTGATTTAAGCTTATCAGCACTTTTAATAGAGTAACAGGGAACAAAATCAACTTCAAACCCTTCTATAAATCCAGTAACATAGGGATGGGAGGCATATCTTAATTCATAATTTCCCTGCATCATTTTTATACACTCATGACCAAGAAAGAGACCACTTTTTTTTAAATCCTTTTCATCAATGCTTAGAGGGAATTTTATAAAGATATCAATGTCTCCTTTTCCTTTAAGCCATGTGCCCTTAGCAACAGAACCAACAAGTACAGCTTCTGCATCAATATTTCTATCTTTTGCAATCTGGTTTATTATATTGATTAATTTATCTGATATTGCTTTTATTTTTCTATTCTCTGCGTCTGTAGGTTTTATTGCATTTAATACACTATTAAAATCTATATTTTCCAAAATAATTCCTCTAAACAATATTTAAAATTAAAATATAAGGACTTTATTTTAAATCAAACTCTTTTAAGGTTGTATAAATGGGGCCGGCAGGAGTAAGCTCACTTTTTTTAAGAACAATTTTATTTATGCCCATTTCTCCAATTTCCACATCTCCAAGTTCCTCTAATTTGGATAAAAGTTCTTTTTTATTTTTTGCTCCTTTAACACGTCCTATTGTAAGATGTGGAGTGTAACTTCTCTCTTTTTTAAAGCCCATTTTAACAAAGTCCTGATCCAAATCTTTTTGAAGATTGGAAAATGGTTCTACACCTTCCATTCCAAGCCAGAGTACTTTGATGTACCTTTCATTTGGAAAAACGCCAGTTTTTTTAATATTGACTTTGAATGGTTCATGATTCTTAATTTTATTCTCAATGGCTTCAATTATATCATTGAGTTTATTATCTTCAATTTCACCGAAAAATTTGAGGGTACAGTGTAGATTTTCAGTTTCAACATATTTTACAGGTGCTTCACATTCCATAAACTGTTTTTGAACATCAGATATCTTATCAAGAAGTTTTTCATCTATTTCTATTGATAGAAATACTCTCATAATTACACCATCCCCAGATTTTTTATCCTATCCAGACTCTCATAGGGAGTTTCAGTAGTATTCAACATGTATGTGTCTAATTTAGAAAATAATTCAGCGAAAAAGCTTTTTCTGAGCTTTAATTTACGTTCATCGCGTATTAATTGGTGGGGATTGCAGAAATCGGTTTCTAACATGTAATTCAAAGCTTCATTATGACTTAATTTTCTAAAAGGTGGATTTTCCTCGTTACGTTCCAAAAGGACCACGTTTTTAAGGGTTGAACTTTCCCGGATGCGCCCTCCGAACAAGGAATTTACATCAGCAATTCCTCTCCCCTTTTTATCCAGCTTAACTCTTTTCAGCTCATCTGCAAATACTTTCCAGACGTCAGCTATATCATCTCTAATATATGAATTCTTTTCTGAGGAATAAAGCACAATTGCATTACTGAAAAGTCTTATAAAGAACCAGTCATCTGATATATAGTTAAAATCTTCATTTTGAAGTAGTCCATATGTTAAAGTTGTCTTTCCAGTTCCCGGTGGCCCAATAATAGCTATTGCACGTCCCATGTAGTCCACAGCAGATCCGTGAACTGAATATCGCCTGTGGTTAGAATGATAGTCCTCAAAAAAATCAGAAATCGTAGCAAGGGCTATGCTTTTAACCCAACCATAGTAATCAAGGTTTTTCAAAATAGATGTCTTTCCAATAGGATCATAAAGAACTTCAAAAGCTCCTCCAGTTGAAAATTTATGATTTTCAAAACTTTTAGTTTTGTCAGCATCGTCCACTGTAAATATCTTTGCATGAGGCCTTACATCTTCATTCATGAACTTGAAATTATTTTCCCATTCATTTTTAAATCTTTTATTGTCGGTTAGAAGTTTTACGCAAGCTCCGTGTATGTTTGCTTTCAGTTCATATAATATTTTGTCTGCTAACTGGTCTGATAATATCTGTCTCTGTTCTGGATCAATTATCTTGACTTCATAATCAGACATTTTACCTCCACCACAGTTTTTTTTATAAGGAAAGAAAAAGAAAATGTTATTTTTCAATGATACTCTCTTCAATAGACATTCCAAAGTGTCTTGCACCTTTATCAAGATAAATCATAACTTTATCACCAATTTTGAGGTCTGCTACTGAAATAGGAGTTCCATCTTCACCAACTAGTCTTATTGTTTCTGCATTTTGAAGTAGAGTTTTAATTTTTACACCCTCAAATTCTGCTTCAATAAGCATTAAAGGTCTTTTTTCAATTTTTACTCTCCCTACTATTGTAAGTTTTGTATTTCCTTCCTTATCTACAGTTAAAACTTCATCTCCAGTCTCAATTTCAGAGAGATATTTGGTTTTATTATTTGGAGTCATTACATATGCATGAACAGGCCCAGCATTAATCCTGAAAGGCCTTGAAGCAACATATTCACTTTCAAGGGACTCGCTGTGTACAAGGAAAAGCCCTTTAGAGTAAGATCCTATGAGCATTCCTTCACCAACCTGCATCATTGAACAGGTGTCTATACAGACTCGATCACCTGATCCAACAGGTCTAATTTGGGTTACAGTCGCAGGAACGAGATCATAGTTTTCTGACTCTATTTTTTCAATTAAGGCTGCAACCTTTTTAATCTGATTAAGATCAGATGTATAAAGCAATATACCATCAGTACCGTGTTCCAGTGTTTCAAGGGCAAGTTTAGATTCCTCATAATCAGGAACAGCAGCTACCAGTTTAACATCTTCTTTCTGCAGGTCAGCAATGATGTTTTCCAGTGGAATTATCTTCCAGTCGCTTCCCACAAGGATCATATAGTCAGCAACTCTTCCAATTTCCCTTGCCAGTTCCTCATGTTTTTTGCTGGAAATTTCAATATAATAAGTCACTGTTTTTCCTTTTCTTTTAAAACCATTAACTGCAGCTAAATCTTTTGATTCTGATAAATCAACGGGAATTTTCAGTGTTCCATCACCTTCGCCGTTTCTACCAACGAGTATTATATCTGAATCATCAGTATCAGATACTATCCTGATGTTGCCTAATTTCATTATATCATGGACATTTTCAAAATCTACTACGGTATCCATCCCTGATTCAAGTGCAGTGGTGATTATCCCCTTTTTTGTATCCCAATCAACGCCTTCTGCCATGATCCATGCAAATTTCATCTTTATGACCTTCTAGAAAATTTATTATTTTTTTACTAGTCTTCAATAATTTTAAGCGCTTCTTCCACTTCCATATTGTTGTGGACAATTTCTGCTATTGCCCTGGTAGTCTTTCTTGGCGATTCTGCCTGGAAAACATTTCTTCCAATTGCCACGCCTGCTCCGCCAACATTTACAGCATTTTTAACCATTGTTAGCAGTTCTTCATTTGTTTCAACTTTAGGGCCTCCGGCAATAACTACTGGAACAGGACATCCGTTTACAACTTCGCTGAATGTTTCAGGGTCTCCAGTATAATTAGTTTTTATTATATCAGCGCCCAGTTCTGCTCCAGCCCTTGCAGCGAGTTTTACAACATCTACATGGTGCTCGTTATCAATTTTTTCGCCTCTCGGGTACATCATGGCAATGAGGGGCATTCCCCATTCATCACAAATTTCAGAAGTGATACCAAGAGTTTCAAGCATCTCAGGTTCCATTTCAGATCCAACGTTTACATGAACTGATACGGCGTCAGCACCTATTCTTACAGCTTTATCCACTGTTGTAACCAGTACTTTATGGTCAGGATCAAGGCCTAATGATGTGCTGGCCGATAGATGAATAATAAGACCTATATCTCTTCCATATCCTCTATGTCCTGTTCCTACCATTCCTTTATGCATTATAATTGCGTTTGCTCCTCCGCTTGCCACTTCATCAATGGTTTCGGACATATTTTCAATACCGGCTACAGGCCCTATAGAAACACCATGATCCATAGGCACTATTACCGTTCTACCTGTCTTTCTGTTTATTATCCTCTCAATTCTAATCCTTTTACCAATCATTAGATACCCTCCTACTTAATTTTGGATGACCAGAGCGTGAATTCTTTTAGTCTTGGTGGAACACCATCTCTACTCGATGATTCTAACCATCCATATTCGGATTTTATTGTTTCTACAGTTGAAGTAGAATGTATGAAGTCAAGAATACCTCTATTTCTAATTATAGTTTGGCGAGGTTTTAAACTTGATGACCATATGAAAAAGACCTTGAAGGTTGTATCTGGATGATAACCCCCACCAAGATCAACAGATAAAACATCGCATGATTTTATCTTTTTTATGACATATTCTAAGGTTTCATGAAGCCTTACATCTGCTTTATGGAATTCAACATTCTTATATGTATCCATCAATTTTTCCATGGATTCAGTTGATTCAGGGCTGTTATCTATTGCAATTATTTTACCATGGGGTGCTAATTCAGATATTATTTTTGTTGAATTACCAACATGGCATCCAAGTTCAACCACTGTATCGTCAGGTTTAATTATATTTTTCAAAGCTTCCCTATAAATATTAATATCGTAAACTACTTTTATCATATGAAATCCTAAATTACTTTTATTTCTTAAATGCTTAAAATTTTTTATATGAATATTTTAAATTTCTATCTATTTAAATTAGACTAAAATTCTTAGAATAGCTTTATATTAATTTTAAATAAAAAATATTAAGAATTTTATGTAAAATCAGCCATTGGGAACTATATATTATAAAATAGTTTAAATAATTATATTTAAATATTATTAAAGATATAATAAAAAGAGCAGATAATTGATTTATTTATTAAATACTATTGTTCAAAAGAGGAGTTTAAAATGAAAACATCAGATTTAATAGGAAAGAAAGTAATCGATAAAAACGCTTTTGAAGTAGGAAAGGTAAATGATTTTGATTTAGACACTGAAAAATGGCAGATTGAAGGCATATATGTTTCATCTGGAATATTAGGGTCTGATTCAAGAGTATCAATCGAAGACATTGTTAAAGTGGGAGATTTTGTAATCTTAAAAATAGAAATGAAAGAAGAAAAGTAGAGCTTTAATGATAAATTTCATTCTAAACTTTTTACTGCTGACTCACCGGCAAGATATCCAGTAGAAAATGCCTGTTGTAAATTATAACCTCCACTTGGAGCACAAAAATCAATAATTTCACCGGCAAAATACAATCCATTTACTATTTTTGATTCCAGTGTCTGAGGGTTTATTTCATTCCTTGAAATCCCTCCACATGTAACCATTGCTTTTTCAACAGGTAAAGATCCAGTTATGGTTAAAGGAAATGCCTTAAGTATGGTTAAAATAGCATTCCGTTCTCCTTTTGTGATTTGATTAACTTTTTTCTTTGGATTAATCCCTGTTATATCAATTAATATAGATATCATTCTGTTGGGTATGAATAGTTTCATGAAGTTCTTAAATTCAGTTTTACTCCTGTTTTCAATCTCATTAATCAATTTATTTTTCATTTCGTGATTTTTCATTTGAGGATATAGATCAATTAAAAGGTCAATTTTTTTGTTTTTTTCAAGAAAATCTATTATTTGATTACTTAAATCAAGAACTAAAGGTCCTGAAATGCCGAAATGAGTAAAAATAATGTTTCCATTCTTTGAAACTATCTTCTTTTTTCCATGTTTAAAAGTTAAGCCCACACCCTCAAGAGTTATTCCCTGCAAATCTTTAACCCATTCTTCACCGGTTTTTAATGGAACTAAACCTGGTTTTAAAGGTGTGATTTTATGACCCAATTTTTCAGCGACGTTAAATCCATCCCCTGTAGAACCAGTTGAGCTATATGAAATTCCTCCTGTAGCTAAAATGATTTTTTTAGTGGCCATATAATTATCATTACCAAGATCAAGGCTGAAATAACCTTCTTTCTTTTTTATTCTTTTCAATCGTGTATTATAATTTATTTTAATGTTACTTTCGGATAAATATTCTTTTAACACCTTTATAACTGATCTTGACCTATCAGATACCGGGAACACCCTTCCATTAGTTTCTTCTCTGAATTTCAACCCTTTAGACTCAAAAAATGATATTAATCTTCTGTTAGAAAATGCAACGAATGCTGATCTAAAAAAAGATCCCTTTTTACCGAATCTTTCCATGAACATGTCTAATGATGCAGTATTGGTTATATTACACCGACTGCTCCCTGTTATTTTGAGTTTTTTACCCAGTGTATCATTTCTTTCAATTAACATGACTTTTTTACCGAGCTGTCCCGCTCGAATCGATGCCATCATTCCTGCCGGACCTGCGCCGACTACTACTATGTCGTAAAGTTTCATAAAATCTTCCGAATACGTTTAAAAACAATTTAATTAATAAATTAAGTTCAATTAGCTTATGAGTGAGTTAAAAATTTATTGATAATCACTAATAAGTATATCTATGACTAAATTTGATTTTTCTTCTACTTTAATAGGGAGCGTTGCAGGAGCATTTTTCTCTATTATTGCTACTTTTTTTAAATCTTTCAGGTTTTGGAATACTGCTATCGAATGTTATAACAGGATCTGTTGCAGTATATGTTAGTGAAGCCAAAGAAGAATATATTTTAATTGTTGGGGTAAGTAAGATTATTTCAAGTTTTATAATGTTAATATTTGCCTTTCTATTGTCCGATACACCAATTGGATTCACAATTTAACTATTTTTGGATTTATTTCAATTACAATATCTATAAGTGGCGTGGGTTTATTTTGGGGATGAGGATATGCTTCCAAAAAATTAAGTGATAAATAAAAAAAGAAAATTTTTAATCTTCTTTGTCTGGCATATAAAATAAACCAACAGATCTAGCCAAAATCATGTAGAAATATGATGTTAAAATCAAGTAAAAGAGCACTGCCACCAAAGTATCTACAAAATTAAGATTAACAAAGCTGAAAATATAAGTTATAACATTTCCAGTAATTATATAAATTAAAACAATAGTTATAAGCATTACGTACAATTTTATTAAATTAATCCATCCCATAATTGAGATTTCTTCAATTATTTCACGGATTTTAAATGCCGATTTGAATTCACCTTCATAGTATGCCATATTTGCAATTGCAACTAAAAATATTGGAATAATTATGATTACATAACTAAGAGGAAGAATGAAATATCCAAAGATATTAAATAAAAGTGCTATAAGATTTAAAATTTCATTGGAGATGACTGATATCAAAGGGTTAATAAGCAACGCAAATGGGTTAAAAAAACCTTTTTCATAAGGAAATGTCATATATATTGATAATAAAACAAGAATAACTGGTATTGAATAAACTATAAATGCTATGAATACTTTAATGCCGTCAATACCCATATTTAACCAATCATTAAATTCTGGAAGTTCAATTTTACCATTCAATGATGATTTTACTATTCTAAACATATATCCATTTACTAAAAAACCAATTATGAATCCCATACTTGTTAAAATCCATATTATATTACTGTTTATTGCACCCACCGAGCCTAAAAAAACAGAAATAGCATTAATAACAATAATAATTCCTAAAATAAAAATTTTCTTCCAATCAGAAAGCGGATATCTTATAGCGTCTTTAACTATTTCCATTGTGTTCATAATATACACCATTTTCCACAATTCGGCTTCAGATCATGTTTATAGTATTACCAATATATAAATCATGATATCTAAATAAAAGAAATGGTTATACTAATATCTAAAATAGAAAATTGAGAAACAAGTGAATTATAATGAGTTTAAAATAAAAAAATAAAAGTATAAGGAGCTTAGCTAAGGTGTAAGCCTTCTCCTATCCCTTGGGAATAAAACAGTTTCTCTTATGTTATTTACACCCGTCATGCACATTGTAAACCTTTCAGCACCCAACCCCCAACCTGCATGTGGCGGCATTCCATATTCAAATGCTGCAAGGTATCTTTCAAATGATACAGGATTTAAGCCCTGTTTTTTGATCCTTTCAACCAGAAGGTCGTGTTTATGTACCCTTTGAGCTCCTGAAGATATTTCGAGGTCTTTGTACATCAGGTCGAATGCGCAGCTTTTTTTGGGTGTTTCTAGGTTGGGCATCACATAGAACGGTTTAATATCTGTTGGCCAGCCTGTTATGAAGTAGTATCCATCCATTGTTTCTCCAATTGCTTTTTCAGCAGCTCTTGAGAGGTCTTCACCATGTTTCATATTAACTCCTTTGGAATTTACTATGTCTACAACATCACCATAGTCTATTCTCTCAAATGGAATCTTTGGAATCTCTAAATCTACACCAAGGATTTCCAATTCATCCGAACAGTGTTCAATTACATCTCCAATTGCTGTATGTACAACTGCTTCCAGTATATGCATCACATCCTCCTGATCACAGAAAGATGCTTCCAGATCAATGGATATTGCTTCATTCAAGTGTCTTAATGTATCGTGTTCTTCTGCTCTAAAGATTGGAGCAATTTCAAACACTTTATCGAATCCTGTAGCCATCATCATCTGTTTGTAAAGCTGGGGGCTCTGGCCAAGGAAAGCTTCCCTTTCAAAATATGTAATTGGGAAAAGTTCAGTTCCACCTTCTGTTGCTGAAGCAACCAGCTTCGGTGTATTTATTTCTATGAATTCTCCTTTCTCAAGGAAATTCCTTACAGAATGAAGCATTCTGCTTTTTATCTTGAATATGGCGCTTGAAGTAGGTCTTCTAAGGTCTATATACCTTGAATCCAGTCTTGTATCAATTTCTGCCCGTACTTTATCTGTTGTATCCAGTGGAAGGGGTAATTTGGATTCATTAAGCATTTTTATTTCATTTGGAATGATTTCATAGCCGCCTGGCGCTTTTCCTGATTCCTGTATAATTCCTTTAACTGCTACAACTGATTCTTTTCTTAATTTTCTTATTTCCTCAAGTAACTCTTTTGAAATCTTTTTACTTGGGGCTGTAATCTGGATAGTTCCATCTCTATCTCTTAAAAGTACAAATATGATTCCACCAAGGTCTCTTATTTCATGAATCCATCCCATAACTATTATTTCTTCACCACTCATTTCAGGATCTATTCTCTTTGAGTAATGAGTTCTTCTCCAATTTCCTAATGAATCTGTCAATTTTTATTCACCTCTAAAATAATAAATTTTATCAATAAAAGTTAATCCTTTGATATTCTCTTTTTAAATGATTCTGCATGGGCATAAAGCCCTTCATATTCAGCAAGGGTAACCACAATATCTTTTAAATTCTCAATTCCTTCCTTTGATAGTCTCTGTACAGTTGGTTTTTTAATAAATGACTCTGTTGATAACCCAGAGTACATTTTAGCATTTTTTGAAGTGGGTAGAACATGATTCGTTCCCGAACCATAATCTCCTGCTGCAACAGGTGTTAATTCACCCAAAAATATAGAACCTGCATTTTTAATGTCCTTTAAGACTTTTTCAGGGTCTTCTATCATGATGATTAAGTGCTCTGGAGCATATTCATTTGAAAAGTCCACAGCATCAACAAGAGAATCAACAATTATAATTTTACCATATTTTTCAAGGGATTCTTCTATTATTTTACTTCTTTCCATATATTTAATTTTTCCTGAGATTTTATCATGGACTTCATGAGCAAGCTCAATTGATGTTGTAACAAGAACACTTGCTGCATCTGGGTCATGTTCTGCCTGTGCCATCATATCATAAGCAATAAATTCAGCGTTAGCTCCTTTATCTGCAATTATAAGAACTTCAGATGGCCCTGCAGGGAAATCTATGTCCACATCCCCATAAACAAGCTTTTTTGCAGCAGTAACAAATATGTTTCCCGGACCTACAATTTTATCAACTTCAGGGATGCTTTCAGTTCCATAGGTCATGGCAGCAATTGCCTGGGCTCCTCCCACTTTGTAAATTTCATCTACACCTGCAATATCTGCTGCTGCAAGTACAACTTCGTTAACGCTGCCGTCAGGCATAGGTGGAGTACAGCAAATGATTTTACCTACTCCCGCAATTTTAGCAGGTATAATGGTCATTAATACCGATGAAGGATAAACTGCTCTGCCTCCCGGAATATAACATCCCACTGTTTCAAGAGGTCTAATTATCTGTCCTGCAGTAATTCCTTTATCAACTTCATTAGACCATTCTTCCGGGATTTGTGCCTGGTGAAACTTTTTAATATTTTTTGCAGCTTTCTTTAATGATTCTAAAACATTTTTTTCCACTTTTTCGTGGCTTTTATTAATTTCATCCCTTTTTACTTTTAGATCATCAATTTTAACTTTATCAAATTTTTCAGTATATAATTTAAGTGATTTATCTCCATTATTTTTAACATCGTGCACTATGTCACTTACAACGTTCATTATATTTTCTGCATCAATTTTTGAACGTTCCAAAAGTCTATTTTTATCTGTTTCTCCAAGCTCTACTATCTCCATCTTATCACAAACTTAATTGTTGAACTAAATTTAAATATTTACTGTAAAATTAATATTTTATTTAATATTATCAAAAATTTATTAAAAGTCTGTTTAAACTGTCTATTTAATTCATCAAAAAGTATATCCATTAATAACATTAAATATATTAGATGGCAAAGAGCTTATTTAAGTATAAGTTACTCATCAATTTTTATTGATTTTTTGTTGTATTAGGGACACAAGATATAAATAATATGTTAATAAATTTCAAATTGACAAATGGAGGGGCTAGGTAAATATGTATAAAGATGAGCTTATACAACTGCATCAGTTTTTGGTATATGTTTTAAAATATTTAGAAGATGGATACGAAGTTAAAGACGAATGTGAAGAATATTTCCGCCTTAATATTAGCCCTCATCATATACACCGGACAAAAGCCGAACATAAATATGCTATTTTTGTTTTATCAAGTTCTATTTCTGAAGTACTTTCAAGAAAAAATAACGGAGCTCCACCATCAAATGTGGTTAACGGGTTATCAGAACTTGCTAAGAGGTCTAAAAAGGAATTAATCCGGATGCATGAGGATAATACTACTTTAAAATATCAAAAGAATTCTAATGTAGAAATAATTTAAACTTTAGATAAATTTTTCAGGCTAAATATATTAATAAAAGTTTAAGCAGGTATCTTTATGGCTAATTTACGTAAAATGATATGCTTAGTTGACGGCGAACATTATCTGCCTGTTACAAAGTCAGCCCTTGACATTCTTGACAGTTTAGAGCATAATGAGATTGTTGCAGTTGTTTTTATTGGTGGAACAGAAAAATTAAGGGATTCTTCTGAAGAGGGTATTTCAGAAAAATTAGAAAGACCCGTTCATTTTGGTGAAGATCATCACAAAATACCCTATGAACTCATAGAGGAAATGATTATAAAGTATGATGCTAATGTGTTAATGGATTTAAGTGATGAACCAATTGTTGATTATTCAAAACGTTTTAAACTGGCAACCATTGCTCTTGAAAAAGGAATTCCATACGAAGGGCCTGATTTTAAATTTGATCCTCTTTCAGAACATGACGTGCTGAAAAAACCCTCACTTAAAATACTTGGTACTGGTAAAAGGATAGGTAAAACCGCAGTTTCAGCATTTGCTGCCAGGTTAATCCATAATAGAGAATATAACCCCTGTATTGTAGCTATGGGGCGAGGAGGCCCTGAAAAACCTGAAATCGTTCGTGGAGATCAGATAGAAATCACTCCACAGTATCTGATGGAACAGTCAGATAAAGGAGTTCATGCTGCATCTGATCACTGGGAAGACGCATTAATGAGTCGTATTTTAACAATTGGATGCAGGAGATGCGGTGGCGGAATGGCAGGTGACGTCTTTGTAACCAACATGAAAAGAGGAGCCCAACTTGCAAATGAGGTTGATGCCGAATTTATAATAATGGAGGGAAGCGGCGCAGCCATACCCCCAATTAAAACTGATAAACATATCGTACTGGTAGGAGCCAATCAACCAATCATAAATATACAGAATTTCTTTGGACCCTACAGGATTAAATTAGCTGATCTTGTGATACTTACAATGTGTGAAGAGCCTATGGCAAGTAAAGAGAAAGTTAAAGAACTTATAGGCTTTATTGAAGAAGTTAATCCTGATGCTGAAGTTATACCCACTGTTTTCAGGCCAAAACCCCTTGAAAACATTCAAAATAAAAACGTTCTTTTTGCAACAACTGCTCCAGACTCGATAAAAGATGTACTTGTTAAACATCTTGAAGAAAACTACGGATGTAAAATAGTTGGAACAACCTCTCACCTTTCTAACAGGCCTCTGCTTCAAAAAGACATTGAAAAATATGTTAAAGATGCAGACGTGATGCTTACAGAACTTAAGGCTGCTGCAGTAGATGTTGCTACTAAGGATGCTCTGGAAGCAGGTTTAGAAGTTGTATTCTGCGATAATATACCAACTGTTTGCTATGAAATTGAAGGAAAAGACCAGCTTTTGAAGGAAGCTATAATAAAAGTTGTTGATGATGCAATAGATAGTTTTAACTTTTTCTAAATAATGAAAATTATAAAAAAAATTATTTTTTTAATGTTTTTAATCCTTCAGAAGTTCCTACAATAACTTCATCCACAATTCCTGCAAATATACCATTTTCGACAACCCCAGGAATTGAATTAAGCTCTTTTTCTAAATATTCAGGCTTTTCAATTATTTCAAATTTAACATCGATAATGAAATTACCATTATCAGTTATAACGGGCCCATCTTTCATTTTGGCCATTCTTAAATTTGGTATTCCCCCATACTCTTTAACCTGTTTATTTACAGTTCTGCGAGCCTCTGGAATTACTTCAAGGGGGACTGGAAATTTTCCAAGGTTTTGTACTATTTTTGAACCATCAACAATAACTACAAATTTATCTGCTGCTGAATCCACAATTTTTTCCAATGTATGGGCCGCTCCTCCACCTTTAATCAAATTAAGGTTACTATCAACTTCATCAGCCCCATCAACTGCAATATCTATGTCATTTTCTTCAAGGGTGGTTATAAAAATACCAGAACTCTTAGCAAGCAGAAAAGATTGATAAGAAGTGGGAATTCCCAATATTTCAATATCTTCTTCCATAACACGTTTACCAAGCCTTTTTATAAAATAATGTGTTGTAGATCCTGTTCCAAGCCCAACAACATCACCATCTTTAACGTATTCTGCAGCAGCATATCCAACTTTCTTTTTTAATTCCATGAATAAACCTCATTAAATAAAAAATTATTTTAAAAGAACTAATCTAAGATTCAACCCATTTATACACTTATTAGGTGATTTTCCTAAATTTTTAACTATATTACATTTATCTCCTTCATATATGCCCTCAGGAAAGCAAAGATCTCTCATTGTGCATTCTTTTTCACAATCCGGGTGTTCAAATAAAATCATAGAGCCTTCAAATGCTTTTTTAGAGTCAACAATGGCTTCAATTTCAGCTCTTTCTACCTCAACAACTTTGACTTTCCCACCCTCATGAATTGGACAGGGGTGTTCCGTATCTTTTACATCCATTACTATGTAAACTCTTCCTTCTTCAAGGGGATCAATACATGTGCTTTTAAATCTACACTCATCACACTCTGCAGAAGATCCATAATGCACAAATTTAAGACCTTTCTCTGCAAGATTTTTTCCAATTAGAGTTATCATCACAATCCCCTAAATTTTTATAATTTAATCGTATGAGAAAATATTATTCTATTTTTCAATCTTTACTTATCTATATAAATCATTTGTTATTTGAAAAAGTTTATGGATTTCAGACTTTTAGAGTATACTCTCATAAATGTAAATTATAGTTAGATACTTAATTTTTTTTATACTTTGGTTATTTTTATTCATTAATGGATTATGGTTGAAGTCTTATAACTCTTTTAAACAGGTTTTTTTTTAAGTAAAGTTTAATTACTCAGGTTCTTCACTATAATTGGAGAATAATAAAAAAAATTTAAAAATTAAATAACACCAGTAACAGATGCAAGCTCTTCAGCAGCCTCTCTTGTAAGCCCCCTATCTCCTAAAATTGTGTATCTATCCTTTCGAATTGTATGGGCCATAATCAAAGCCTCAATTATATATTCTGGTTTCATTCCAAGTTCCGAAGCTGTTGTAGGTGCTTTTAATGTTTTTAACGCATCCCTTATAAATTCCCAATCTCCCCCATGAAGATACATCATCATTATAGTACCAACACCACATTGTTCGCCGTGTAGGGCTGGCTTTGGAGCTATGAGATCCAGTGCATGGCTGAATTTGTGCTCAGATCCGCTTGCAGGTCTGCTTGTTCCAGCAATGCTTATTGCCATTCCACTACTTATCAGTCCTTTAACTACAGCAGCAGCACTTTCAGTATGGCCCTCTTTGATAGCATCAACCTTTTCTAACGTCACTTTGGCTGACATAAGTGAAAGAGCAGAAGCTGAATCACTATAATACTCATTTAAAAGCCTGTATGCTAATTTCCAATCTAAAACCGCGGTGTAATTAGATACAATGTCTCCACATCCTGCTGCAAGAAATTTAAATGGGGCTTTACTTATAATTTCTGTGTCTGCAATTACTCCAATGGGTGCCTGGGCTTCCAAAGATACAGAACCCTTTTCATTTCTTATGGAAGCTCTTGGAGAGGCAATTCCGTCATGAGATGCAGCTGTGGGAACGCTAATAAATTGAAGACCTTTTCTGGTTGATGCAAGTTTTGCCGAATCAATTACTTTTCCACCTCCAACTCCCAGAATCACAGAAATATTATCTGCATGGTTCTGGATTTTTAAAACAGAATCTTCAGACGCTTTGTCAATGACCAGAGTCTGAACTGAAAATCCTTCATTTTGAAGACTTTCTATAACCTTTTCTCCCCCAATTTTAAGTGTATTAGGCCCACTAACTACTAAAACATTGCCTTTAAACATGAGATCCTTGCATATAGAACCTGTACTTTCAATTATACCGGCCCCAGTGTGGATTTCACGAGGCAGTTGAACTTTTCTAAAATCCATTTTATCGTCTCTTTATGCTGATAATTAATAATATTTTAAGTATCTCTATTATAATTCAATTAATATACTTTAAATCCAATGAAACCTAATATTAATATTTGTTTCCATCTTTTCATATGGATGAATATCTACAATCTTTATTATTCCAATCAATCAAATATCTTTTTCTATTAATCAATGAAATTAACAAACTATATAAGTTAATATTAAAAAATAAATCAAAAATAGATAGTGATGATCTATTTTTAAATGAAATATTTTTTATAAATGACACCTAGTAGCATTAATCAGGTTAATGGGCAGTATGCCCCCTGTTATATAATAGAGGAGTGAATAAAATGGCAAAAGTTAAAGGAACTAACGTTAGAACAAGACCAAAGAAACATTACAGGAAGGCTGGAAGTAAAAGAGGAAGAGGAGTTAAACATTAATACATTCTCTTTTTTAATTACCAGTTATACCGATTAAATATTTACTGAATGACCTGTAAAAAAATAAATCCTATTTTCCAGGAACGGTTAAATATGGAGAATCTACTCTACTTTTTATTTTAGTCCTGTTTTAGCACTTAAAAACTATTTTTAATATCCATACTTAATCTTAAATAATTAAACCAACAACTATTTACATATATATTAGTTACCGAATAAATTTAAGTTCATAATACATTTTTTATTATTATATTAACCAGGTGAATAAATGACAGATTTCAGTGAATGGTTCCATAACATTTTAGAAGAAGCCGAAATTATCGATATCAGATACCCTGTTAAGGGAATGCATGTCTGGCAGCCACAGGGATTTAAAATAAGAAAATATACTCTGGATATTTTAAGAAAACTACTGGACAAAACCCATGAAGAGGTTCTTTTCCCTTTATTAATTCCTGAAGATGAACTTGCCAAGGAAGCAATACATGTTAAGGGTTTTGAAGAAGAGGTTTACTGGGTAACACATGGTGGACTAACCGAGTTAAATAAAAAACTCGCTCTCAGACCTACAAGCGAAACTGGAATGTATCCTATGTTTGCACTCTGGGTAAGAAATCACAGCGATCTTCCTTTTAGATTTTATCAGATTGTAAATACTTTCAGATATGAAACCAAACATACAAGACCGCTCATAAGAGTTAGAGAAATTACAACATTTAAAGAAGCCCATACTGTCCATGCAACTCATGAGGAGTGTGAAGAACAGGTGGAAAAAGCAGTACAAATTTACAGTGAATTCTTTGATACTCTTGGAATTCCTTACACCATCACCAAAAGGCCGCAATGGGACAAGTTCCCTGGTGCAGAATACACCATGGCCTTTGATACCATACTTCCGGATGGTAAAACCCTTCAGATTGGAACTGTGCACAATTTAGGGCAAACATTTGCCAGGACATTCGATATAACCTATGAAACTACCGAAGGTGAACATGAATATGTTTATCAGACATGTTATGGAGTTTCAGATCGGGTTATAGCTTCAATTATCGGAATTCATGGTGATGAGAAGGGTCTATGTTTACCACCAGCAGTTGCACCTTATCAAATTGTCATTGTACCAATACTATTTAAAAAAGGTGCTGAAGAAGTTTTAGAATTCTGTAGAAACATGGCTGACAATCTCAGAAACGCTGGTTTAAGAGTTCATTTAGATAAAAGAGATTTAAGAGCCGGGAAAAAATTCTACGAGTATGAAATGAGAGGAGTACCTTTAAGAATGGAAATAGGTCCTCGAGATATTGAAAATAAAAATGCAGTTATCTTTAGAAGGGATAAACTTGAAAAAGAGACCATTTCTATTGAATCCGATACATTCAACGAAGAAATTAAGTCAATTTTAGATGATATCAGTAAAAACATGAAAGATAAAGCATGGGGATCATTCAATAGATTTATACGGTTTGCTGATACAATTGAAGAAGCTAAAAAAGGAATAGAAGAAAATAAAGGAATTGTTTCCTTTAACTGGTGCGGGGATGAAGCATGTGGCAAAGAATTAGAAGAAAAAGTACATGTAGATATTCTTGGAATCCAGGAGGAAAACATCAGTGGATGTAACTGCATAAACTGTGAAAAACCAGCTAAATGTAAAACATTAATTGCAAAAACATATTAATTTGCAATGTGTGGGAAAAAAATGAATATACGAGTTGTAGGTATTGTTTCTATAGTAATTTTATTTGCATTAACTTCTGGATACATGAGTTATTCCCTATCAGACGGAGCAAACTTAAATGAAGTATATAACAAAAAAGATATTCAGGTAATCCAGAAAACTGCTGCAGGAACTGTTCCCCATGAAATTACCATAAAAAATAATGGAAACACCACTATCACAGTTAAAAAAGGAGAAACTCTTGCAAGCAGCGTGTCACAGAACATGGTTATTGCAGAGGACAAAAGTATTGATCCAGGTACGGATGAAACTGTAAAAGCCTATTGTTTGGAACCCTCTAAGAGAGCAAAAGAAGGAACTAAGCTTTTACCAGTAAATACAACATATGATACTGTAACTAAGGTGATTAGTAATTCTGACACTTCAGATCCTGCCAGTGCCATGGATATACAGCTCCAAATATGGATAATCATGTCTGGAGGAAGTTTAAACCCTTATACTGGCGAACCTGTTGCACTGGTTGAAAAACAGAATATTACATGGAGTGAATTACGTCAAAATATTTCAGATGCTAAAGCTGAAGTTATGAATACATTCAACGTTAAAGAAAACGAACTCATTAGTCTAAAAGAAAAAGATTTAAGTACTGGACAAACATGGATTGATAATGTTTCCAATTACATAAAAAGCTCTTTAGGAATTTAGATTGTTTAAATTGAGTAGTCCCAATAAATAAAATAGTTCATTAAGAATTGAAAAGGTATTTCATATGAAAAAAACATGCGCAATTATTCCGGTCTCAAGATTTGCAGATGCAAAAACAAGATTATCTCCAAAATTAAGTATAATTGAACGTGAGAACCTCTTAAAAGCAATGTTAACCGATGTGGTTAACGTATTAGATGGATTGGTTGAAAAAATAGTGATTATAAGTTCAGATGAAGAGGTTTTAAACTATGTATCCGTTATGAATGTAGATATCCTTAAAGAGAACGGTAAAACAGATTTAAATGGGGCTTTACATCAGGCCATAGATTACGGCTCAAAATCATGTGATAGTTTGTTTATAATCCCCTCAGATGTGCCATTAATTAAGAAGAATCATGTAAAGGACATATTAAAATTAGGGGAGAAATTTAACGTTGTTATTGCTCCTGCAAAGGGTGGAGGAACAAATGGATTGTTTTTTCCAGCTTCATCATTTAAAATGAAATTTGGAGATTACAGCTTCTTTGAACATATAAATGAAGCCAGGGTAAAAAATTTGACCTATAAAGTGTATGATTCATTTTATCTATCATTAGATGTAAATACTGGTGAGGATCTCGGAGAAATAATGTTACATGGCCAGGGAACTCAAGCAAGAAACTATTTAAAGAAAGTTCATCTTAAAGTTAAATCAAATCATGGATCCGAAAGATTAAATGTCAGCAGAGAGGTTTCTGTATGATCGCCATGAGCATCGCTGGTTTTGATCCTTCAGGCGGTGCTGGAATTCTTAATGATGTAAAAACATTTGCGGCCTTTGGTATTTATGGCACAGCAGTCATTACGGCACTAACTGCTCAAAATGTAAGTAAAGTGACTGGAGTTGAACCTGTTAATCCGGATTTTATAGAAAAACAAATTGATACTGTTTTAGAACTGGAAAAAATTGAATTTGTAAAAACAGGAATGTTATATTCTTCACAGATCACTAAAACTGTTGCCAGAAAGATTTCAGAATATAAATTAAATGTTGTGGTTGATCCAGTGATGGTTGCAGGATCTGGAGGATTTTTATCTAAAAAAGATATTGCTGAATCTTTAAAAAAGTACATTCTACCAGTGGCGACACTTACTACTCCCAATATATATGAAGCCCAGGAAATTTCGGGAATTAAAATAGAAACCTTAGAAGATGCAATAAAAGCTGCTCAAAAGATCGGGAAGATATGCAATGTTGTGGTAACTGGTGGACATCTTGAAGGAAAAGATGTTCTCTATGATGGTTCAATTAAGATAATTGAAGGTGAACTTATAGAAAGTAAAAATACTCATGGAAGTGGTTGTAGTTATTCAGCAGCCATCGTAGCATCCCTTGTAAAAGGAGAAGATATCGAAACTTCTGTTAAAAAAGCAGGAGAATTCGTAAATCAAAGTATTAAATATGGAAGCAGAGGAACTCTTAATCAGTTCTGGAAGTTTTCCTAAACTTTTTAATTAAATGTGATATCATGGATTTCATTTCTATATTTCTTTTAGCTGTAGGACTGGCTATGGATGCTTTCAGTGTCTCAATTACAAGAGGCATGACCCTAAAATGTGATATTAAACATGCATTACTTATTGCAGTCTTTTTTGGTGGATTTCAGGCGTTAATGCCTGTGGCTGGATGGGTTTCAGGTTTACAGCTTCAAAGTATTGTTTCTACACTTGCCCCATGGATAGCTTTTATTCTGCTCCTTATAATAGGTATTAGAATGATATATGGGAGTTTAAATGGGGAAAAAGAAGATGTATGCACTATTTTCTCCTTTAGAGAATTATTAATACTTTCAATTGCAACAAGCATTGATGCATTCGCCGTTGGTGTAAGCTTCGCTTTCCTGAATACTTCAATACTTCAACCCATCTTGATAATAGGAATTGTAACCTTTATACTTTCCTTTATTGGAGTTTACATTGGAAAAAACATAGGTCACTTCTTTGAAAATAAAATAGAAATATTTGGTGGCTCTATATTAATTTTGATTGGTTTTAAGATATTGCTGGAGAATATATTCTTTTAAGCATAAAATAAATTAAAAAAAAAATAAATTTACAGTTTGTAAACTTCTTCAGAAGAAAGGATAGTAACTCCTCCATCTTCTAAAGCTTTAATTCCTGCATCGATATCTTCTGTGCGTAGAACAACCATTGCTTGTTCACCCCTTTTTGCAACAAATGCGTATAGGTATTCTACATTGATATTTGATTTATTTAAAACTTCAAGAATCCCATCAAGACCTCCAGGCTTATCAGGTACCCCAATAGCAATAACATCGTTGACTTTAACCACAAAGTTACCTGCTTCCAGAACCTTTTTTGCTTCTTCAGGCTCAGGAACAATAAGTCTTAAAATTCCAAATCCAGATGTATCTGCAATGGAAAGAGCACGTATGTTTATTCCTGCGTCTTTTAAGATGCTCAAAGCTTTCCAGAGCCTTCCTTTTTTATTTTCTAAAAATATAGATATTTGTTTTAGTTTCATCTAGTCGCCTCAAATTTTTTTTAAATTTGTGCCGTCGAACACTGTCCCAATTTATAAATTGGACGCAGCCAAAAACCCTGTTTTTTTGCATGCTACGTGTTCGGACCTTGAAAATCCCTCAAAAAACGAAGTTTTTTGCAGCTTAGATTTTCAATGTTTCAGAAAATCAATAAGATTTTCATCAACCTCAAAAATTTTTTATTAAAATTCCCTTTTATCTATAACCCTCACAGCTTTTCCTTCACTTCGAGGGATGGATTGTGGTTCAACCAGGATAACATTAACCCTTAAACCAATTTCACTGTGAATATAATCTTCAATCATCTTTTTTGCTTCTTCTACATGCTTAACTTCATCCGAAAAGAGTTTTTCAGAGTTTTCTACAAGCACCTCAATTTCATCCAGATGATGTGGTCTGGTTACCACTATCTGATAATGAGGTTCAAGACCTTCAATCCTTAAAAGTGCCTTCTCAATCTGTGATGGAAATACAATAACACCTCTAATTTTAAGCATGTCATCTGTACGTCCGGTAATTCTGTCCATCTTAATAAGAGTCCTGCCACAGGAACATTTTCCTTTTCGAAGAGCAGTGATATCTTTCGTACGGAAACGGATAATTGGCATTCCTTCCCTTGTAAGTGTTGTTAAAACCAGTTCCCCTTTTTTTCCTTCTGGTAATGTCTCAAGGGTATTGGCATCAATAATCTCTGGATAAAAATGGTCATCAGAAATATGTAATCCATTTTTATCATTACATTCCATGGCCACACCAGGACCAATGATTTCAGTTAAACCATAAATGTTAAGGGCGTCGATGTTAAGCCTCTTTTCAAGTTCTTTTCTCATTTCTTCAGTCCACATTTCTGCTCCAAAAATACCTGCCTTTAATTTTATGGATTCTTTTCTAATTCCCTCTTTTTCAGCAACCTCAGCCAGATAAAGAGCGTATGATGGGGTACATGTAATTATTGTTGTTCCAAAATCCTGCATAATTTCCAGTTGTCTCATGGTGTTTCCCGCCGAAATAGGGACTACTGTCGCACCAATTTTTTGTGCACCATAATGTACTCCCATTCCTCCAGTAAAAAGGCCATATCCATATGCATTTTGGATAAAATCCTTTCTTCCTGCACCTGCCATAGCAAGGGCACGTGCCATTACCTCACTCCATATTTCAAGGTCTGTTTGAGTGTATCCTGATACAGTAGGTTTTCCTGTCGTTCCCGACGATGTGTGCACCTCTATTATGTCATCTTCAGGGACAGCAAACATTCCAAATGGATAAGCTTCCCTTAAATCAGTTTTTGTAGTGAACGGCAGCATTTCAACATCATTTAACGTTTTAATATCTTCTGGCTTTATACCTATTTCCTCAAAACGTTTCCTGTAATAAGGAACGTTTTCATATGCCTTTTTTACAACATCCTGTAATCTCGTAAGTTGTAACTGCTTTTTTTCATCCTCTGACATGCATTCTAATTCTTCATTCCAGATCATTGTAATCACTTGCCTTTATCTAAGTTGGATTTTATAAAATTAATGATATGGTAAGAATTTGTAGAAAAATAGTTTTATATATTACGCTCAATATTTTTTATAAAATTTCAAAATAAATAAAAATAATTAAACACATTAAAAACAGTTAAATATTATCTATCGCTTTCACCAATTATATACAGATAAATATTTTCATAATTATCTGTTTTAGATGGTTCCCATCCTTCAAATGTCCATATATAAGAAACAACACGAGTACCGGGCTTTAATTCGTTTAGTAATTTTGGTTTCAGTTTCTGATTGATATTTTTCCATAGAAACAAGGTAACCACTGTTGCCTCGTTTATATTCTCATTAAAAATGTTTCCCCATTTTATTTTAACGTTGTTTTGGAGGCGAGAAATCCTTATCATAATGAGGGACCATAAAACACGGATTGGGTCAGCTTCTATACCCACAGCCCTGGAATTGTATCTTTTGGCAGCTTCTATGACTATTCTTCCATCACCTGAACCCAGATCATAAACAACATCATCTGAATTTACTTCTGCCATCTCCAGCATTTTATTAACCACCCTTCGTGAAGTTGGTTCCCATCCAGCACCCAAAGCAAATGACCAGAAAATCCAGATCAAAACAATTGCAAGAGTTGAAATAGCAACAAGAAATATAAATAAAGCAGTGCTCAAACTTGATTCTCCTAAAAATAAGTAAAATTTTAAAATTAAAATTAAATGGTTAAAGTTATTGCTTTAACCATGCTTCTACTCTCTTATTTACCTCTTTCCAGTTCACTATATTCCAGAATGCTTCAACAAAATCTGGTCTGACGTTTTTGTAGTCAAGGTAGTATGCGTGTTCCCATACATCCAGCACCATCATTGGTGTCCATTTTGGGACAACATTAACGTTGTGCTTTTCATACTGCAAAATAAATAGTCTGTCGGTATTCTTGCATAATGCAAGCACTGCCCAGCCAGAACCCTCTGTACTTATAGCTGCCTGCGAAAATTCTTTTTTAAACCTTTCAAAGCTTCCAAAATCTTTTTTTATATATTCCGCAACTTTTCCTGTTGGTTCTCCACCATTTTTGTCAGCAGGGCCCATGTTTTCCCAGAATAGTTTATGTAACTGGTGTCCTCCTATATTGAACGATAATTCTTTTAACTTGGCCTTAACGTCAAAATCTTCCCCTTTTTCTCTTGATTCGTCGAAAAGTTTTATAATAGCGTTTGCAGCATCTACATAAGCCTGGTGATGTTTATCATGATGTATTGTCAGTTGTTCTTTTGAAATATGCGGTTCTAACGCATCATAGCCATATGGTAGTTCAGGTAGTTTATAAAATTTTTTTCCCATATTAACTCCTCCATGTTTTTAAATTTAAAATAATTAATATCTTTAAATTTCTTTCCACCTTGATGTTTTATATTTCTTATACCATGGTTTATGGCATAACCACCAGTCCATACAGAGATATTCTCCTTCCTCTACCTTTTTCCTTCTTTCTGTAATTGATTTCATGTCTTGAGCTGCCGGAACGATTACATTGCTTCCCAAAAGTCTGTTTGCTGGCCAGTTAGCAGGCATTGCAACCCCTTCATTATCTGCAACTTTCAGGCCTTCAAGAGCCCTTAATATTTCATCAATGTTTCTTCCAAGTTCTTGAGGATAATATATAATTGTTCTGATTATCCCTTTTGGATCTACAATAAAGACTGCTCTTACAGTGTTTGTCCCTTTTGCTGGATGGATGATACCTAATTTTTCAGCAATGTCTCCATTATCGGCAATTATTGGGAATTCAATTCTAACACCTAAATTCTCTTTTATCCATTCCACCCATTTTATATGCGAAAATACCTGATCAACGCTTAAACCTATTAATTCACAGCCCAGCAATTTGAATTTAATGAAATTTCTTTGAAATTCAACAAATTCTGTCGTACAGACAGGCGTAAAATCGCCAGGATGACTGAATAGAACAAACCATTTACCTTTATATTCTTTAGGTAAATTAATTATGCCATGGGTAGTTTTTACATTTTTAATCTTAGGGAATTCATCCCCTATTAAAGGCATTCTTCCACTATCTTTCTTTTTAGTTTTCCTAACTTCATAGATTTTTATTTTACTTCCCATATTAGACCCCCCGTTAAAAAGGACATTATTTTTATTATTATATTATTTTAATAATACATAATTATTTCGCTTTTATTATAGGCATATAGTTAAAATTTAATTAATTTTTTAATATTTCAAAAAATCAGCCCATAAAAATCATTAAAAATAGGTTTAAAAGTATATTAATGGTTTATTTTAGCTGAAAAATTATATTATCCATGGAAGTACTATTAAATAATTAAACCAAATAAAAAAAATGAAAAGAATTATTCTCCTTTCACTGGAGGATTAAATACCCTCTGACCAAGTTCCGAGTCAAGCATAAATAATCCGCTTGGAGAATCAGCGGTGAGTTTTACCCTTTGAAGAACGCCGCTTGCAGATTCTTCTTCTTCAACCTGCTCTGCTACGTACCACTGTAAGAAGTTGGCAGTTGCATGATCGCTTTCAGCTACAGAAATATCCATAAGGTCATTTATAAGTCCAGTAACCATTTTTTCATGCTCATAAACGTGTTCAAACACTGCAAGAGGTGAATCCCATTCTTTTTGCGGCTCATCTATAGAAGATAAGTCAACACGTTCACCTCTTTGAACTATATAATCATAAAATTTCATGGCATGGGCTAATTCTTCCTGCGCCTGTGCCCTCATCCAGTTAGCAAAGCCACTTAAATCTATAGATTCAAAATATGCTTCCATTGCAAGATAGAGGTATGCAGAATAGAGTTCTGCATTTAACTGAGAATTCAAAGCATCTAAAACTCGTTTTTTAATCATTTTCCCACCTTTAATCAATTAAATTCATTTCTTTATGTTTCATTACAATCTGCATGGCCAGATTATCGATCCTTTTCCAATCATCATTTTTAGGGAATCCTTTAATAATGACCGGTTCAATTATTTCGGCCTTTAAATTGGTTAAAAATCCTTTAAGTAGATCAACTGTCCTTCCACCCCACCCATATGAGCCAATTATCGACACAAATTTGAGTTTAGGTCTTAAAGCATTTACAAGGTATGCTGCATATACTGCACTTGGATGAGGTCCTGTAAGTACTGTTGGTGTGGCAATTACCAGCGTTGAAGCGTCAACAAGCGCCAGAGCTAAGTCTCCAGTATCTGCAGTTGTTAAATTAAATGGTTTAACCGTTATTCCCTCTTCAATCAGCCGATTAACCAGATGATCTGATAATTCCCTGGTACTTCCATGCATTGATACATAGGGAACGATAACCTTATTTTTAGTTTCATTAGATATCCAATCTTTATATGCATCTAAAATAAACTGGGGATTTTTATATAAAGGACCATGACCTGGTGCAATAATATCCATTTCTAGATCTTTTAATTTTTCGATGTTTTTCTGGATAAATAGCCTGAAAGGCATCATAATCTCTGCATAATACCGTTTCGCAGCCCTGTATACAAGTGACTCATCATCTACATAAAGATCACTTGTTGCAAGGTGTGAACCAAAGAAATCACATGAAAATAGTATTTTATCTTCCTCGATATAGCTTACCATAGTTTCTGGCCAGTGTACCCATGGAGTGTAAAAGAATTTAAGAGTTTTATTACCAAGTGAAAGTGTTTCTCCATCATCCACTGTTATGAATCTGTTATCGTCTATTAAAAGAAGCTCTTTTAAGAGTTCTTTACATTTCGGGTTGGTTATTATCTTTGCTTCAGGGTAAAGATTAAGTACATCAGGTATTAATCCTGAATGGTCCTGTTCTGCATGGTGAGAAACAACATAATCAATGTTTAGATCCATCTTTTTAATGTTACTTAAAAATTCATGTTTTTTTGATGGATCCGATGTGTCAATTAAAGCTGTTTTTTCACTTCCATGAATTAAAAATGAATTATATGTTGTTCCCTCTGGAAGAGAGATAATTTCGTCAAATAATGTCCTATCCCAGTCTATAATACCTATTGAATAAATATCTGGCTTTATTATTCTTGATGCCATTTTAATCTACAGGTTCAAACTGGTCTTTTCCAACCCCGCACATTGGACATAACCAATCGTCTGGTAAATCTTCAAAAGATGTTCCGGGTTCTATTCCTGAAATAGCATCGCCTTCTTCGGGGTCATATATATATCCGCATACTATACATCTGTATTTTTGCATTTTAGCTACCTCTTTAACTCTTTTTAAAGTTTTCTGAATTTAATTGTACCTGCACTACATATAGGGCAGCGCCAAATATCTGGTAAGTCTTCAAAAGCTGTTCCCGGTTCGGTTTTTTTTCTGGGTTCGCCCTTTTCAGGGTCATAAATGTATCCGCAAACTCCGCATTTGTATTCATCCATATTCTAAACCTCAAAGTGTTAATCATTTAGATTTTTTAAAAAGGAAAATTTTTTTTCCTTAATCGTATTAATATACTTTTTACTATAAATTAATTTCTTATTTACCTACTCTTTAATCTGAACCGAATTTTGCCAGCCCCACAGCTTGGACATCTCCAGTAAGGATCTAAATCTTCAAATGAAGTTCCAGGAGCTGTTTCTTTTCTGGGTTCGCCCTTTTCAGGGTCATAAATGTATCCGCAAACACCACAATAATATATTTCAGCCATATAATTCACCACCTTATCTTTTTATTTTCATAGGTTTAGAATACCCGTTTAATACGTTATTTTTATTTTTTAACATTAATAAACATTGCAGAGTTAGATGGATTGTTTGATGAATAATTGAATATTTCAAAAATAGATTCAGCAATAAAATTGAAATTTAGTTAATAAGGGCGTTCCCATGATTCTATTTCTCCTTTAACAAGCTTAAAAATAGGGTTTAACTCGGGAAATATAACTTTTTTTAGCTCTTTGTATCTTTATCCCTCTCTTTCAATTTTCGTTTCAGATGTTTCATTTTGTAATTTAATTGCCCATCTGTGACTTCAATTTTATAATTTTGAAATTTATTTCCAATTCTTTCCCTGTTAAAATTATAATTCCTTCTTTTTGACTCTTCATAAACATAAATACGTATCAATTGAAACTACAGGATCTTCCTTTCTTTTAAATCTTTCAAGTTGAAGATGGTTCCTATAGCCTTTTCTAATACCTAAAAGGGCATTTCTTGCCATATGCCCTCTCTCCAAAGACCACATAGTCCTTTAACATCGAGATATTTAGGATGAAGACTCCATAATCTCATAATTTTTAGCTTAATTATTTAAGGTTATGTGTCGCAAAAAAAATCAAAGTTTTTTTTTGCAGTCAAAAACGAAGTTTTGACGCCTGCAAATCTATGATGCGGTTCAGGAAATCAAAGATTTCCTTCAACGACAAAATTCAAGGAATTTTGTCAGACTCCATAATCTCATAGATCTATCACTTCTTGGAATTGATGATTATCAAAGATTGTGAATAGCAAAAACTTTTTTGCAAACTCTTAAATCTCATAAAAATCATCTACTGGCTTTTTTAGACTTATCAAAATATTTCATTCTAATTATATTAAAAGCCACCACACACAATAAAACAGCAATCCTTACCACTGGATCTAATGGTGCAGATAACAAAAAAAGGAGTAGTATAACGCCAACTACACAGTGAACAACCCAATTTTCCCAATCAGAGAAATAAGCTTTTATTCCTCATAATAAACGCGTCATATTATTTTTTTTCGCTCATGCCCATGGTCCTGTGCAAAAATCAGGCTTATGGTTTAATAGAATTTTTATAGTAAATTTAAATGACTTAATGTTAAACTCCATATAATAATAAACTACTATTTCCTTTAAATTAAAGCACTAAAAAAAACGACACACTCAAACAAACATGAGCATTTTTAACTTAATATATGATATCTAAATTCGATATATTAATATATGCAGATTATTTAACCAGGAGTACCGGAACATCAAGTGATTTAATAAGATTTTCGGCCACGCTGCCGATTAATAACTTTTCCAGCCCCTTCTTTCCATGGGTACCAACTACTACAATATCTGCATTCATTCTTTTTGATATTGTAATTAAATCCTTAGCCGGATCGCCAAAAACAAGGATTTCATCAGGGATTATGCCCTCTTTTTTTGCCTTTGAGTTGAGATTCTTTAAAATTTCCTTTCCTTCATCTTCAAGAACCTCATATGGGTAGATAAGCTTTTCATCTATTACATGAACGCCAACAATCCTTGCATTGTATTTACTGGCCATTGAAATAGCTATATCTTCTGCCCTTGCTGCAAATTCAGAACCATCTGTTGGAACCATGATTATTTTAAACATTATTCACTCCTCCACCTTCTTAAGGTGATCACCAACGACAAAATTCATTCCACCAACATGTAAAACTGGTTTAACCTTCTCAACATCTAAAAGTCCATCTTTTAATATATTTTCCTTAATATCCACATGCAGAACTTCTCCAACGATTATATCGTGATCTCCTGCTTTCTTTACCCAGTGAACCCTGCATTCAATAGCTGCCATGCACTCTTCAATTTTTGGTGGAGTAACTTTTATAGAATCAATTTGAGTTAGGTTGGCCTTTTCAATCTCATTTACACCGTATGGAAATTTTCCGCCTGTTATCCATAATTGTTCTAAAATATCTTCACCAGGAATATTTATAACAAATTCGTCTGTTTCCATGATGTTTCTATATGTATCATGAGTTGGAACAGATGCAAATGAAATTAATGGAGGATTCATTGAAACTGGCATTGTAAATGAAAAGGGAGCTGCATTAATTTCACCTTTTTTGTTTACAGTGCTTATAATAATAGTTGGCCGTGGTGCGAGTATTTTATAGGCATTTTCCACACTAATTTCTGTAAAAACCATTTTAATCACCTTTTTATTTTAATCCTTAAAAATTGATTAAATTATTTTTTCACTATCTTAATTATCTAAATTCAATGATTTAATTTTTTCCAAAAAAATATTAAGTTTAAATATCAATATCCCTTGAATATGATAATTTAAGCTATTTACCGGTCAGATATTCAGCTTTACAATTTTCAATGAACTGATCACATAGTTTATCAGGATCTCCATCATTAACAAGCTTTCCATCATCAATCATTATTGCTCTGGTTGTAACTTCTCTAATCAAGTCTACATAATGACTTACCATAATAATTGTGGTGTTAAATTTCTTGTTTATCCTTTTGAGAGAATTTGAAACTGTTCTTAAGGTTATAGGATCCAGATCTCCAAAAGGTTCGTCCAGAATGAGTATTTCCGGGTTTGATGTTAAAACAAGTGCTATAGTTGCCCTTACCTTCTGACCACCTGACAATTCATATGATCTTCTATCCAGAATTTCCATAGGTAAATCTAAAGCTTCAAATACAGGTTCTGCATATTTTTTAACCTCTGTATCAGGGAAACTTGGGAATAGAACATCCAGTATATCTGATGAAATGCCTATTTTTTCTAACCTGATTTTAGCTTCTGTTTCTGGAAGGTCAGTAAGCTGATAGAGAACATCAAGGACTTTGTCGCTTATTCCCATTTCTCTGGCTTTTTGTTTGGCTTCTGCCATTACATACTCTCCTTTAACTCCAAGTCTTGAAGCTAACTGATCTTTAACAGTAGCATAATGTGTGAGAGAAAATTCCTGATGCATAAAGCCCATTTTTTGCCTTACTTTCATTCTGGGAAGTCCAAGATCCTGCATATCAACCCAATCACCATTTAATTTAAACTGTACGTTTCCTGAATCCGGAGCATCAAGTCCAGCAATCATACGTAGTAAAACTGTCTTTCCAGCACCACTTGAACCTATTAATGATACTATTTCTCCTTTTTTAATGTCAAAATTGATATCTTCTATCTGTAATGTGCTTCCTCCTTTTAAAAGGAAAAATTTCCTGTATAAATCACTCACTTTTATAACAGAATCTCCAACATCCGAATTATCTCTAATAGGCTCAGGTTCTTCCATATTTTTAGTAAATTCAGGTATTATATCCTCAGGGGTTCCCTCATCTACTATTTTACCGTTTTCCATAAAAACAAGGCGTTCAGCAAGATACTGGTGAACTTCTGGAAGGTGGGATACTACAATTACAGTAACGCCCATCTCCTTGTTTATATTTTTTATCGCATTAAAAATTTCCTGTTTTGTTTTTGGACAGGACATTGTAGCTGGTTCATCCAGTAAAAGAATTTTGGGCTTTTTTGCAAGCTGTCTTGCCATTATTAGCCTCTGTTTTTCTCCACCACTTAAAACAGGAGCAAAATGATTGGCTTTATGCTCAAGGCCGACTACTTTCAGCAGTTCCATAGCTTCTTCACTAAATTCATCTTTAGCATCATTAACATCCTGAAGCGATTCATCCCCATATTTCGCCCCTGATAATTTCCTTATTACATTCTGTAAAGCTGTTTCGCCCCATAAACCGAATGATCTCTGGAGATGGATCGCAGTTACTTTTTTAAGTTTGGAAACATAATAGGCGGTTGAATTTGCATTCACCTCAATATCATCAAGAATGATCTGACCCTCATCAAATGGTTCTACACCCCTAAGAATTCTTAATAAAGTGGTTTTTCCAGATCCACTCATTCCTATTATCCCCAGAATCTCGCCCTCATTAACCTTAAGATTTATATCATTCAAAGCTTGAATTACTTCACCATTTTCCATTTTAAAGGTTTTTGATAAATTTTTAACTTCTATCATTGATTATCACCATTATTTAATAAAATTGAGTTTAATAAGTGTATTTATAATGATTCCATTTTATTATTATAATAGTTTTTCACCTTTAAAAATATTTATTCCAAATCCCAAAATCATCATTTATTTAAATAAATTTAATTAAACAGTGCTTTCTTTAAATATTAGCTAAATTTCATTTATAGGATAAATCATCCCTAAATATCACTAGTTTATATGAAATATTTAATATTTGTATTTATTCTTTGCTACTTGCAAAATAGAAATCCTGAATGATCCAAACAGCATGTATAATTGAATACGTTATAATTAAAAATTTAATACTTTTATTTAAAAAATTAGTAAAATATTTATTTTCTAAAATTCAAAAGTTGAAATTAAAATACAAAAATTCAACCATTTTCCTAATGAAAACCTAATGAAGCTTTTCAAGATTTTATCCTTAATCTGTAATTCAATGGTACTATTTAACTATTAATCTATCCCAATATAATATTTTTAGACATGGAGGTGAATTAATATGGTTAAAGTAAGCCCTGCAAAGGTTGAGAAATATATCAAAGGCATTAAATTTCCTGCAAGTAAACAACAATTGCTAAAACAGGCAGAAAGCAATAATGCTGATGAAGATGTTTTAAATATCCTGGAAAACGTACCTGATAAAGGATTTAATTCTCCAATTGACATAAGTATAGCAATCGGGAAAATGAAGTAAATTCTATATTTTAATTAATGATATAATTGCTTAAATCTGAATAATTCAGATTCATTATATTTCTTTTTTAAATTGGATAAAAATAACTTATTTTAAAATTATTTATATGTGAATCAGCCTAATTTTTATTAATGCAGTTTTATTTTAAACAAAAATATTAAAACAAAAAGATCAAATGATTAAATGGTGATTAATTTGAGGGGATTACTTATCGGTAGAATGCAACCTGTCCATAAAGGACATCTTCAGGTGATCAAAGGCATTCTAAAAGAAGTAAACGAAGTAATAATAGGTATTGGAAGTGCGCAGTTAAGCCATACATTAAAAGATCCCTTTACAGCCGGAGAACGGGTCATGATGCTCACAAAAGCCTTAAATGAAAATGGCATTCATGCATCCAGATACTATATCATTCCTATTCAGGATGTTGCCTGTAATTCCATTTGGGTAGCGCATGTTAAGATGTTAACCCCCCCATTTGAACATATTTATTCAGGAAATCCCCTGGTTCAACGCCTATTCCTTGAAGCAGGATATAAAGTTACAGAACCTCCTCTATTCAATCGTGAATTTTACTCAGGCACTGAAGTAAGAAGAAGAATACTTGGGGAAGAAAATTGGGAATCACTGGTTCCAGATTCTGTAATAGATGTTATAACTGAAGTTCAAGGCGTATCAAGAATTAAACATCTTTCTAAAAAAGAAACATCCGAATTAATTTTACAAAATTTTCAAGGTGATTTTAATGAATGTCAGAATCTTAAAAAATGACGAAGAAAACATTACTTTATGTGATCTAATAGGTCAGATTAAAAAAAGTCCTAAAATAGATGAATGTGGGGCTATATTTTCATTTGAAGGAATAGTAAGAGGATTAGAAAAAGATAAAACCATTAATAAATTAGTAATGACCACACCAGATATTGAAAAAACCCAGAATGAGCTCATTGAAATAATTGATGAAGTAAAGGACAAATATGGTGTGGCAGAGATAGCAGTGATCCATTATATTGGGGAATTTTACACTGGAGATTCTCTTCTTTTAGTTGTTGTAGCCGGATCTCATCGAGAGGAAACAAGAGAAGCATTAAAAGAGTCAATTGAACGTGTTAAATATGAACTTAACTTTAAAAAAGAAGAATTCACTAATAATGGAAAAAATATAATTATGTCAGGTGGATAAAACATAAATAGAAAGTATGGAGAGGCTGATTTTGAAAATTATAAGGGATAGTGTTCATGGAAACCTATATCTTGATGATTTTGAGATTAAATTAGCTGATACTCCCCAAGTTCAACGATTAAGACGTGTGAAGCAGCTTGGATTCACAAATCTTGTTTATCCCGGTGCAAATCATTCCCGTTTTGAACATTCCATCGGAACCATGCATAATGCATCAAAGATAGCCGACAGTGTTGGATTAAACGATTATGAGAAAAAAATGCTCAGGATTTGTGCACTTCTACATGACACTGGACATGGCCCATTTTCACATGTATCTGAAGGAGCCTTAGATATCACTCATGAGTATTTGACCTCTAAAATTATTAGAGAAACCCATATTAAAGATATAATATCTGAAAAGTTCGATCCTGAAGAAGTAATAGACATAATTAATGGAAAAGGACGGCTCGGCCAAATAATGAGTGGAGAACTTGATGCTGATAGAATGGATTATCTTCTAAGAGATTCTTACTATACTGGTGTTGCTTATGGTACTATCGATACTGAAAGACTTATACATTCAATGAAACTTGAAGATAATATTATTATTGATTCTAAAGGCATTCATGCTGCAGAATCTGCACTTATTGCCAGATATCAGATGTATCCCAGTGTTTATCAGCACCACACCACAAGAATAATAAATTCTATGTTTAGAAGAGGCATGAAATGGCTTTTTGAAACTGGTAGAATCGATCAAGAAAGGATTTACCATTATGATGATGCAGATATCATTTCAATTGCCAGGGCTGAAGAAGGTTTAGTAAAAGATGTAATAAACAGGTTAGACAATAGAGATTTATTAAAAAGTGTATATTCTATAAAACTCAGTGATTTGGAAGAACCAAAGGATGTCTTTAAAATCAAAGAATCCAAGATTAATAAAATTGAGATAGAAATTGCAGAAGACCTGGGATCACCTCCAGAATATACCATTATAGATATTCCCGAATATCCTTTTTTCAATGAAATGAGAACTTTAATATCTGTTGGAGATGAATGCGTTAAATTAAGCGAAATATCAGCTCTTGTAAACGCTCTTAAAACTGTGCGTTTTAACTATGCTGATATAGCAATTTATATTCCTGAGGAATATGCTGAAAAAGCTTCTAATTTCCAGTTTGATAGTTATATTGAACTAACAATGCAAAAAAACATTAAAGACTGGTTGTAATAACCTGAAAATAATAATATAAGTGATAATTATGATTGTAGTTGCAATTACAGGTGCAAGTGGAGTAATCTACGGTGTAAGGCTTCTTGAAATTTTAAAGGAATTGGGCGAAGAAACAGCACTGGTTATAACTCCTCCTGCCAAAATAATTCTTGAATATGAACTTGGAATCACAGAGGACGATTTAAAACAATATTCAACAGTTTATTATAGTTCAGATGACTTAACAGCTTCAATAAATAGCGGTTCATTCAGATACAGTTCAATGGTAATAGTCCCTTCCACAATGAAAACAATTTCAGCTATAGCCAATGGATATGCAAGTAATGCGATAACACGGGCTGCTGACGTGGTTTTAAAGGAAAGAAGAAAACTGGTTATTGTACCGCGTGAAACCCCAATTAGATCAATTCATCTGGAAAATATGCTTAAAATAAGCAATGAAGGTGGGATAATTCTCCCGGCTATGCCTGCATTTTATCATAAACCAGAAAATATTGATGAAATGGTGAATTTTATTGTGGGAAAAATACTGGATATGCTGGAAATTGATAACCATCTATTTAGGCGGTGGCATGATGAAAATCCTTAATTTTTAATTTAATAACAAAAAAATAATTTAATGGTTTAAATGATTCGTGATAATGATTTTATACGGGAAAAAAGCATTCCAGGACCTACAAAAGAAGAGATAAGATGTCTCGTAGTCTGCAAATCTGCCGTATCCAAAGAGGATTTAGTGGTGGATATTGGCTGTGGTACTGGAGGATTAACGGTAGAATTTGCAAAAAGGGCAAAAATAGTCTATGCAATTGATAAAAACATTGATGCACTGCGACTTACCGAAAAAAACCTTAATAAGTATGGTTTATCTGAAAAAGTAAATCTCATAAATAAAAATGCCCTCAAAGCCCTCAGAGAAATTGAAAACATTGATATTTTAATGATTGGGGGAAGTGGAGGAGATTTATCTCCAATAATTGAGAAAGGATACAAAAAACTCAAAAAAGAGGGAAGAATAATAATTACATCTATACTACTTGAAACCCCTTCAGAAGCAATTAGAACATTGCAAAAACTTGATATGACCATCGATGTAGCTAATATATCAATTTCAAAGGGAAAAATTACTGACAGGGGCACTATGATGTTTGCAAATAACCCAATAACAATTATTACTGCAAAGAAATGAAACATATTACACTACACTATAAAAAAAAATACAACACACATGGAGATACATTAAATGAAAAAACTTGGATGGCGTGTCCGTTTAGGACTATTATTGATTGCTCTGTCGGCAATACTTTATTTTGCTAATTATTTAATTTTTGGAGATTTAGAACATACTCTTTTCTATTTAGATATTGAACTGGCATTTATCCCATTAGAAGTTCTATTCGTGGTTTTAATTATAGAATGGGCAATAGGTGAAAGAGAAAAGAAAAATTTAATGCAGAAGCTTAATATGGTCATAGGATCCTTTTTCAGTGAGGTAGGTACCTCTGTTGTTAGCGGGATATCCAATTTTGACCCTGATATTCAAAAAATAAGGAAAAATCTTATATTAAGCGATTCATGGAATAAAAAAGATTTTTTAGATGCAAGTGATATCATTAAAAATTTTGATTTTACGCTGGATATTAGCAAGAATAATCCAGAATCAATAATTTACCTTCAGGAGCTTAAAGAATTTATGGTTAAGAAAAGAGAATTTATGCTGCGTCTTCTTGAAAACCCAAACCTGCTTGAACATGATACATTTACAGATCTTCTCTGGGCTATTTTCCACCTAAGTGAAGAACTTGAAAGTAGAAAAAATCTATCAGATCTTCCTGAAGCAGATTACAGACACCTTGCAGGGGATGTTGAAAGAGTTTATAGCCTTATTATTAACGAATGGCTACAGTACATGGAGCATTTAATGGATAAGTATCCTTATATGTTTTCCCTTTCAATGAGAACAAATCCATTTAATCCAGATGCAGAAGTGGTATTTCAAAAATGATGTTGAATACCCACATCATTTAAATATTATGAATCTTAAAGTTTTAAACAAACCCAGGAGATTCGATGGAGAGGTTAACCCTTAAGCAGTACAGAAACATGGTTACTGAAATAATAGAATACAACAAACTCAATGGAGAAATGCCCATCTATATAATGGTCGAAGACTATAAAATTCTAAAAAATGTTTATATAGACATGATCGACCGTGTTAATAAATTTATACTGGAAATGGGCAGAAATCCACGAACTGTTGATATTCAACCAGTAGCTACCTTCTGCACAGTATAAAAATAGTTTTTTTACTTCATTTAAGACCATTGGAATTAAATCCAAAAAAGTATTATACTATTCAATATTAACATTGGAAAAATTTAAAATAAAAATATAATGCAATTAAATTACATTATGTTTTTGAAGAAGCATTAGCTCATCTGTATTAAGCTTTTTACCGTCTTTGAACTTCTGATATATATCTTCTGCAAGTTCTTTTTCTTCTTTGTTCTTCCTCATTGTTACTTCGCTTTCACGGCTTCGTTTTCTGGACTTGATTTTATCCAGTTTTTTATTGATCTTGCGAATGTAACCTAAAACTTGTTTTACTTCTTCATGCTTGCTTGATGCCTTATTTTTAGCTTCAATGAACTTATTGTGTGCTTCATCAGCTGAAGTTCTAATTTCATCGATTTCCTTGAAATATGCAAGCATCTTTTCATGGGTTACCTGCGCTTCATCAGAAAATTCAACTACTTTAACATGATATGATTCAGACTGTTCTTTGAGTTCAAGAGCCTCTTTCTGGATTTTCTCATCTTCCTTCATATCCTGAAGTTTTTTCCTCAAATCTGTCACTTTATTTACAAGCTCATTTTCCTTCCTGATATTAAGAACTCTTGTTTCTATGGTTTTGTCCAGTCTTTTTATTTCATTTTCAATGTTGATCATGTCTTTTTTGCCAGAAGCCCATTCAAGTTTTTTAAGTTCATCATTGGTTTTATCCCTTAGTTTCTTGTATTTCTTGACTTCCTTGTTTGTTTCATCACGTTTATCTCTGTATTCAATTGCAGATTTGAGATTTTCCTTAATACTTGCATTTAACTTATTTCTTAACTCTCTTTGAGTATTTGCCTCGTTATTAAGGTCATCCCGTATTTTAGTTAGTTCTTTAAGCTTAGTTTCACAGTTTCTTTTTTTATCAAGAAGTTTATCAAAACTATCTTCAGCTTCAATGGATTTAGAAAATTCATCGATTTTTTCTTCTTCAAATAAGGATAAGAGCTCTTTTAAATCTCTTTTTTCAATTACAACATCTGCAATTTCCATTACAATAGGTTTAGCATTGAAAGCTATTCCCAGTTCAACCATTTCAAGCATAGAAATATCATTTGCGCCATCACCAACTGCAGCGCATTCATCAGCAGATACATTTTCCATTTTAATTATTTCACTTAACACATCAGCTTTAGATCCATCTACAAGTGGTCCGCTGACTTCTCCTGTTAAAACACCGTTTTCTTCATGAAGAACATTAGAAAACGCATAATCAAGGCTTAATTCTTCTTTTAAACGATTTGCAATTACTTCAAAACTACCGCTTATGGTTGCAATTTTGTATCCTCTTTTTTTAAGCTCTTCAATAGTTTCTTCAGCACCTTCCATTAATGGAATGTTCTGGACAACTTCTTTAATACTATCCACTGAAGTACCTTTAAGTAAGGATACCCTTTCTTTAATGGCAGTTTCAAAATCAATTTCTCCTTCCATTGCTTTTTCTGTTATTTCTGCTATTTCGTTTTGAATTCCTATTATTTTGCCAATTTCGTCTATGGCTTCACCGTCTATTAGAACATTATCTAGATCAAAGGCTATGAGTTTAATCAAAAGATCACCGATATTAAATCAAATTGTGGAGGATTATATTAAATCCAATTCTCCTAATCTTTCCTTGGTCTTTTCAACGCCAAGTTGAGCATCATCAATTGTTTTTGCGCCAGTACATACTACTTTTCCAGAACCAAACAGGAGTAAAACTACTTTAGGATCTCCAAGTCTGTAAACTAAACCAGGGAATTGTTCTGGTTCATATTCTGTGTTTTCTAAATCCAAAGCAACAGCTTCCAGGTTTAATGTCTTTCCAAGGTTAGCTGAAGCCACTATGTTCTGTACTTTAATTTCAAATTCATTAGGTATTTCTGGATCAAGGGTCCTCATTTTATCTACAGTAATATGTATTGCTTTTATTGAGTCTTCTATGGATTTAGCTCCAGTACACACCAATTTTCCAGAACCAAATATAAGAGCGGCGGTCTTAGGCTCTTTAAGTTTGTATATAAGTCCAGGAAAGCTTTCTGAATTAAATTCAACGCCTTCAAGCGCTGGTGCTACCCTAGGAAGCTCTATTGACTTTCCAAAAGCTGCGGAAGCCACAATATTTTCAACTTTGATTTCTACGTTTGACAAATATATTCCTCCAATATTTCATTTTTATAAGTAGTATTTTTTAAAAGATGATTTTCCTGCACTATTTTTGATTAAACGGTATATTTGTTTGTAAATCCTAATATTCAAAAATATAGTATATTTTCATAAACGACATCATCGTAAGAACATTGACTTTTCTCACATTCTTCTAAGTACTTTAAGCTACCAGAATAATGCAGGTTAATTCATACAGTTTAAATTTATATATCAATATTATTTATAATAGATAAAATTTATTTATATATGTTTCTTAAATCTACTTAAATATAATATAAAGGTAGCACCATGATAAGTCCTAAAGTTTATGAAAAACAAATTAACGAATTGGGCATAGAGGGTATGATAGTGGCAGCCGAAAACTCTGAAGAAGCCTCTAATCTTTTAGATGCACTCCAGGACGTTGAAAAGTTATTAATAAGGATTAAAGCTAACGTACGCATGGATATCAGGGTCATTCGAAAGAAATTTATTGAAAAAATCAAAAAAATCGATGATTCCTCAAAGAAATCCAGGGAAAAACCATTAAAAATTAAAATCATGGAAAAAAAGGCTCTTTCAGAAGAAAGAGATTTGCAAATAGCCCCATATGAAACCATTGAAAGCACTATTGATCATTACCTGTATCAGATAAAAGAGGCTACTGATTATTTAAATGAAATAATTGACAATTAAAAATAATTACTGTTTATTTTAAATTCCATTAATTATCGGCGGTGTAACTGGTGATAGAAGTAGAAGTTAAAGCAGGCGTAGAAAATTTTGAAGATGTTAAAAAGAAATTAGACCAAATAGGTGCTCGAAAGGCAAAAATAGAGCATCAAGAAGATATTTATTTCAATAATATTCAATTAAGAGATTTTGAAAAAACTGATGAAGCATTAAGAATAAGAACCACAACAGTTGGAAGAAAAACCAGTATAATTCTTACTTATAAGGGTCCAAAACTTGATTCTGTAAGTAAAACACGTAAAGAGATAGAAGTTGAAGTTGAAGAATCCAAAAATACATGCTTAATACTTGAAAATCTGGGATTCCGACCAGTAGAAACCATCAAAAAAGATAGAACTACCTATCTGTACCGGGAATTTACAATTACACTGGATACGGTTTATAATGTTGGAAAATTTGTTGAAATAGAAAAAGAAGCCGCTGAAGGGGAAGATTTTAACGAAGCACTCCAGAAGATCTTTGATATCTATGAAAAAATTGGAATAGAAGATGGATTTGAAAGAAGATCCTATCTTGAACTTCTTGGAATCTACTGAGGATAATTAATCTTCTGAATCTTATTTTTTAATTAAGGAAAAATTACTAAAAGAACGATAATTCGATTTAAATCAATAATCATAAGTATTAAAGGATAAATTGGAATGCCTATTAATATTTAGACACAAATAGGTTAAAAATTAATTAAATAAGCATAAGATGATAAAAATATATTTTTATATAACTAAAAAACAAAAGTTAATCAAGCAAAAAAAATAAAATTATTTGGCTTAAGTTAAACATTAATTAAAATTGAGTGATTATTTTAATATAAAGGTGGGAACGATTTGAAGTATTTTGTCAGTCCTTTTAATAACGATGCAAATGTTAAATTTCCAGAAAATATCACTATATATGATACAACCATGAGAGACGGGGAACAAACACCAGGGGTATGTTTAAGGACGCCTGAAAAGTTGCAGATTGCAAGAAAACTTGATGAACTTGGAATACATCAAATAGAAGCTGGATTTCCCATAGTTTCCCATGAAGAGAAAAAATCTGTTAAGGCAATTGTGGATGAAGATTTAGATGCAGATATCATTGTTTTAGCAAGAACCAAAAAAGAGGATATCGATACTGCAATAGATTGCGGCGTGGACGGCATAATAACCTTCATGGCCACTTCTGATCTTCACCTGAAACACAAATTGAAAATGACCCATGAACAGGCGCTTAACATATGCATGAAATCAATAGAACATGCAAAAGATCATGGCATTTTTGTGGCTTTTTCAGCAGAAGACGCAACCAGAACTGATCTGAGCTTTTTAAAGAAGATTTACAAAAGGGCAGAAGAATACGGAGTGGATAGAGTACACATTGCTGATACTGTTGGTGCAATAAGTCCTCAAGGTGTGGATTACCTTGTAAGAGAATTAAGAAAGGATATCAATACAGGAATTGCCATGCACTGCCACAACGACTTTGGAATGGCCATTGCCAATTCAATTGCAGGTCTTGCTGCAGGAGCAACTGCTGTATCAACTACAGTTAATGGAATAGGAGAGCGTGCTGGTAACGCATCCCTTGAAGAGCTTGTAATGGCTTTAACCCTGATTTACGGCTTAGATTTAGGGTTTAAACTTGAAAACTTCTATAAACTATCAAAACTGGTGGAAAGACTTACCAACGTTTCAGTGCCTGAAAACAAGCCCATTGTGGGTAAAAATGTATTCAGACACGAATCAGGAATTCATGTAGATGCCGTTATCGAAGAACCACTTACCTATGAACCCTTTTTACCTGAATTAATTGGTCATCACAGGCGAATAGTTCTTGGAAAACATTCTGGATGCAGAGCTGTTAAAGCAAAACTCGATGAATGCGGAATTGAAGTTACAAAAAATGAACTTTGCCAGATCGTTGAAAAGGTTAAAAAGAGCAGAGAAAAAGGTAAATATATAAACGACGAGCTTTTTAACAACATCGTTAGGTCTGTAAGGGGTCTTGCCGATCTATAATCTATTTTTAAGTATTTAATGGTTTTGATCACATGAATATCACCCATAAAATCCTTGCAAGAGCTTCAGGGAAAGAAGAAGTGCATCCTGGGGAAATCATTGAAGCAAATATTGATTTAGCAATGAGCCACGATGGAACATCCCCTCCAACTATTAATACATTTAATAAAATTGCAGAGAAGGTCTGGGATCCTGAAAAAATCGTTATTGTTTTTGATCATAACATCCCAGCAAATAACATAGGTTCAGCAGAATTTCAGAAAGTTACAAGAGAATTCGCCAGGAAACAGGGCATTAAAAATATATACAGCCATGGAGAAGGGATATGTCACCAGGTACTTCCAGAAAGAGGTTACATTAAACCAGGGAGTGTTGTTGTAGGTGCAGATTCACATACCTGTACTTACGGAGCTTTTGGGGCATTTGCAACTGGTATGGGTGCAACAGACATTGCAATGGTATATGCAACCGGTAAAACATGGTTCATGGTGCCTGAAACCCTTAAAATAAATGTTAATGGTAATCTAGGAGAATATGTAACAGCAAAAGACGTTATACTTAATGCAGCCGGAAAAATTGGATCATCTGGCGCAACTTACAAATCACTGGAGTTCCACGGTGAAACAATTGATTCTATGGATGTTTCGGGGCGGATGACCATCTGTAACATGGCTATTGAGCTTGGAGCCAAAAATGGAATAATGGAACCCAATAGAAATACACTTGAATACCTTAAAAATATAGGGGTCAATGACTTTGAAGTTATGAGGTCAGATAAAGATACTGATTATGAAAAAGAGTATTCTATTGATGTTACAGACATGGAACCTCAAATATCCTGCCCCTGTGATGTTGATAATGTATCTGACATCTCTAAAGTTGAGGGAACATCTATTAACCAGGCATTTGTCGGATCATGCACAAATGGAAGACTTGAAGATTTAAGGATTGCAGCAAAAGTACTGAAAGGTAAAAAGGTGCATGAAGACGTGAGATTAATTATAGTACCTGCATCAGCCAACATTTACAAAGAATCAATGAAAGAAGGTCTGATTGACACATTTATTGATGCTGGAGGCATAGTGTGTAATCCTGGATGTGGACCGTGCCTTGGAGCACACATGGGAGTTTTAGGAAAGGATGAAGTGTGTATTTCCACAACAAACAGGAACTTCGTTGGTAGAATGGGAGATCCTGAATCATTTTTATACCTTGCAAATCCAGCAGTGGCTGCTTATTCAGCGATTTTTGGAGAAATCAGGAATCCGCAAGAGTAATGATTCCTAAATAACCATGAGGCAAATCATCACCGTCAACCGCTCAAAAATTTGAAGCTTACAAAAATCAAAGATTTTGACAGTTTTCGAGGGTTTAAAAAAGTTTGATCAAAAGTCCTGGTTAGCTCAGAAGTAATGGTAAAAGAATATCAAAGTATCACAATGACCAGAAAAATAATCAACGTAATGGAAAAAGTAAATGAACTGGAGAAAGACATAGGACATCTATCAAGCGCTCAAAAGATACTCCTCGCAACCGACGGCTCGGTTACAACAATACTCGATGTATTAAAAGGGCATATTGATGTCAATACACTTATTCAGGAGTTTCGAGAGTCAGATGAAGAGTCTGCAAAAGAATTAGGTATTGCTAAAGGGGATACCATTAATTACAGAGGAGTAATTATGAGTCATAAGCCAGAAGAGCCCCTTATACATGCCATATCGTTAACTCCAATTGATAAACTTGACAATAACTTCAAAGAAGATCTTCTAAAGGCAGATATTCCAATTGGGCGAATTTTAAAGAAGTACAACATTGAGTCAAGAAGGGAAGTGACCCATATTGGAGCTGAAGAGCCCAATGAAGAACTTAAGAAAATATTCAAAACAGATTCATTAATGCTTACAAGGACCTATAACATCATCTATCGTGATGAAGTCCTGATATGGATAAAAGAAACATTTCCATACGATTTATTTAAAGAATAATCATAAGGTGATTTAGATGGGATTGAAGTTTAGAGATATTGCATCTTCTCATGAAATAAAACTAAATGAATTAAAAGGCAAAACTGTGGCATTAGATGCGGCAAACACCATTTACCAGTTTTTATCAAGTATCCGGCAAATGGACGGCACGCCTTTAATGGATCATGAGGGAAATATCACTTCACACTTCAGTGGAATCCTTTACAGAACCTCATCTCTTGTTGATAAGGGAATAAAGCCCATTTATATCTTTGATGGTAAACCTCACATTCTAAAAAAGAATACCCAAGATGACAGGCGGCAGATAAGAGAAGAAGCAGAAATAAAATGGAAAGAAGCCATGGATGAAGGAAGGATTGAAGATGCACGTAAATTTGCCGTTCGCTCATCCAGAATGTCAGCCGGGATTGTTGAAGGGTCTAAAAAGTTGCTTCAGTTAATGGGAATCCCCTATATTCAGGCAAAATCTGAAGGAGAAGCTCAAGCATCTTACATGGTTCATAGGGGAGACGCCTGGATTGTTGCTTCCCAGGATTACGACTGCCTTTTATTCGGCTCCCCCAGAATGCTCAAGAATGTGGCCATAAGCGGTCCAAGATCAAGATTAGAGGTAATTCACCTGAATGAGGTTTTAGAAGAAAATGGATTAACACGAGAGCAACTTATCGACGTTGCAATTCTGGTTGGGACCGATTTTAACCAGGGAATAAAAGGAATTGGGGCAAAAAAAGGCAGAAATCTGGTTAAAAGACACGGTGATGTTTACAGCGTCTTAAAACACCTGAAGATGGAAATGGACGTTGATCCGCAAGAAGTGAGGGACATATTTTTAGACCATGATTACATTGAAGATTATGAAATAAAATGGAATAAGCCTGATAGAGATGGAGTTATAGACTTTTTATGTAATAAGCATGATTTTTCGGTTGATCGGGTTATTGGAGCCCTTGATAAGCTTAAAAGATTGAATCCTGCACAGAAGAGTCTTGAACAATGGTTTGGTTAGAAATATACGATTTTTGAGAGCTATGAATGAAAAAATAAACGAATCAATGAGTATATTGATTCAAGCTTATTAAACGGCTGAGAATCTATATAATTATAAGGGTTATCATACTATTTGTAATAGCGTTTGAAGTGATAATAAGTTCATTCACTATTCCAATGGCGATAATAGGGATATTTATTGGATTTATTATAGGTAGAATAATCAGCCGTATTTATCGCTTGAGCTGGGATGAAGAAACCCACAACGTAATTGGACAGACTGGGTTGGAGGAATAATTCTCGTATCTTATCTGGTTTTTGTATTTACCAGAGCACATTATTTAGGATACTGGATATATGGAACTCCGTTATTTGCCTTTATCTTAAGTCTTACATCATGCACATTACTGGGAGGGGTAATGGGCACAAGACGTGGAATAAAAAAGATTTTAAATGCGATAATAACTTAAAAAATGGAAATATTATTTTTTAATAAGTTACAAAAGAACATATTCACCTTTTAAACATCTGCTGTTATGATAATGGACTTATATATCTTAAATACAATTAGATAATATGGAAATACTGAAAAAAACTTTCAATTGAACCTTCTAACCCTCATCTCTATGAGCTGGCATTTTTTCATGAGTCCTACTCCAATGAACATGGTCTGGATGAATATTATGAGAGATTAGAATTTTTAGGTGATGCAGTTCTGGGCCTTGTTGTATCAGAATTCCTGTACAATGAGAATCCTGATTTAAATGAAGGCAAGTTAACCCCTATGTGCCCCCATTATGTGTGCAAAATTTATCGGAGTTCTATATCTGGATTCAGGCCCTGAAACTGTAAAAGAATTCTTTACCCAAACAGTTATACCTCACATAAAGAATCATGATATCTTTACGATTACAAATCTGAATTAAACCAATTATGCGACCAAAGCTGTCAAGATATATTTTATAACTTATAAAAGAAGAGGGACAGCCACATAACAAAACGTTCACCATGACTGTGTTAATTAACGGTAAAGAGTATGGAACTGGGGTTGGCGGAAGTAAAAAAGAAGCAAAGCAGAATGCTGCCAGGATGGCCATGAGTAAATTTTGATTTTTTTGCGGATTATTGAATATACCTCAAATCATCGTGATCATGGGCAAATTCCCCTCCTCCTTTAATAGTTTCCAGTTCCATATCATATAACTCTTTAATTTCTTTATAAATGTGATGATAGAATTCCCTCAAGCCATCCTCACATTCTCCACCTACTCTAAATTCTTCTGATGCTTCCTTACCGTATTTAACCACAAAATGGCTGTCAACTTTTTTAATTAAGAGGGTGCTTCTCACATTTTCTTGAGGACGTACATTAGGAGATTCATACAACCCTATTCCAATTCCTATTTGCCAGAATCCGTCTTCTCCAAGTTTTGAAGCCCCATAAATGTTGTATCTAACATTAGGATCACTTTCTTTATCTGGAGGGTAGTAATTAACCTGTTCTGGAGGGCATTCTAAGTAATTTACGAGACCAGCGACCATCTTTTCCCCAAATTCTATACATTCAGTCTCATAATTAAAATATCTCTTTCTGGCAGTTGCAAAACTTTGGCAAAGTTTCTCAAATCTGGTCATAATATCACCTTTTTATGAGTTAATAGAATAAATAAATTTAGTAATATTATGTTGGTTTTATTTAATAATACATAGGGAAGATATATATAAAAAGATTAGTTAAGACCCTGAAATCCAGATTGAGCAATAATATTGATTCAAAAAGGTGAAAAGATACATTAAATAAAATATATTAAGAAATAGGATAAATGTTCACTGTGTCACTGATTTAATCCATTAATGAAAAGAATATAAAAATTTTATAAGATTATTCTTATTAATCCATCATTTCTGGTTCAATAAGTACAGAAACATTACCTTCTGTATCTTTTTCTGGTTCAATAAGTACAGAAACATTACCTTCTGTATCTTCAAATGCAGCCATGGCTCCAACGCCGGGAAGGGTCTCTTTTTCCATTAGAAATTTTCCTCCAGCCTTTTTGATTTTTTCGGCATATTCGCCGAATGAATCAACACCAATGGCATTCTTTACTATTGGGCTCATCTCTCTGGAATGTATAGCTCCATTGATACCAGGCTCATCTTCCTCTCCAGTCCTTACAAGCCAGTAGTCAAAAGGCCCATCCCATTTTTCGATCTTCCATCCAAAAACTTCTTCATAAAATTTTACAGCTCTTTCTGGATCATCTGCAGGTATTTCAAAATGTATAACTCTCGGCATGCTTTTCAACTCCAAAAATTCATTTTACATATCAAATATATGCTTTTAATTATTAATAATTTATTCAATTATTGAATTCAATAAATTTCGATAGCTACAGTTAAAAAAAAAGAAATCATAATTATTTTTAAATCAAATAATACATATCTATTTAGCTTTTAGCTCCTCAATTTCTCTTAATACTTCTCCATTATCAGGTGAAATATCCCGAACTTTTTGGAAGCAATCCAGAGCCAGTTTATCCTTACCTAACTCCTTATAAACATTTCCAAGGTTCATATAAGCTTCTGCAAAACCTTCGGTTTTACAGGCCCCAAAATCAGAGCATGCAAAAACTTCGTTTTTGCTGCGTGAAAATTGAAAATTTTCACAGATTTTAAGGGCTTCTTCAAACTCATTGTTGAGCTTAATAGCTTCATTAAAAGATTCTATTGCTTCATAATTTTGTCCAATGCTGAATTGGATATATCCTAAATAGTTCCAGAGCTCTTCCTGATTTTTATCTACTTTGAGGGCTTTTTGGAAGTATTCAATTGCTTCTGCTTCTCTTTCCATGAAATACAACACATTTCCTTTGTAAAAAAGAGCTAATAAAAATATTATGTCAAATGGAAAAAGAATATCACAAAAAATCAGAAGAAAAAAGAAAAGAATTCTATTATGATGTTCGGGATAACTACAATTTACAGATGAATGATTTTGATTATGATAATTACAATGATGAATGGATAGAAAGAGCAAGTTACCTCATCTTTTTAAATAAAACCTGTTTTAATGGACTTTTTCGTCAAAATAAGAAAGGAGGATTTAATGTTCCATTTGGAAAATATAAAAATCCTACAATATGCGATTCTAAAAACATCAAAGAAGTTAGTATAGCTTTAAAAGATACAGAGATATTCTGTGCGGATTTTTCCGAAGCTGAAAAATATGTTAAAAAGGACAGTTTTGTTTATTTAGATCCACCATACCGACCCTTAAATAAAACATCCAGCTTTACAAGTTACACTAAAGATGGCTTTGTTGATGATGACCAAATTAGATTGGCTAAATTCTTTAATGAGATGGATAAACGCAGCGCATATATAATGTTAAGTAACTCTGACCCAAAAAATGAAGATCCAAATGATGAATTTTTCGATGAGCTTTATGCTAATTATAATATTGAAAGAGTCCCTGCAAAGAGACACATAAACTCCGATGCTTCAGGAAGAGGAGAAATAAACGAGATAATAGTCAGAAATTATCACTAATAGCTTTGAGATGTTCTTATGGTTAAATATGATGTTCTTGGTTTTAAAAATAAAGAAGAGTATATAGATTACTTTCTTAAGACTCTCCTTGAAACAAATCGTACTTATGAGTTCTATGTGGATTGGGAAAAGATAAAAAGGAACATGGCTCAATGCGTTACAGAAATTAGCATTTTAAACTCCTTATCAAAAGTAGAAAGTAATGAAAGAAAAGACAAATTAAGAGAAATAATTCAAAAATATCCTGAAGTAATCCCTATAATTCCTTTAATAATTGCAATAAGAGATAAAAATATCGTAGTTTTAGATATAGGGGAAGAATTATTTTTTAAAGAAATCAGCTTCATTCCAAAGGTTAAAGATGAGGAAATAGAAGATATTATCGAGTTCTGTGATAAATCAGGAATAATAAATCTTTTCGGAGAAATCAACGATTTACATGCATATATTTTAGGCATGGAAGTTGGTTTAGATTCAAATGCTCGAAAAAATAGAAGCGGAACCATTTTTGAGCAAATATTGGAATTATTCTTGAAAAAGAAAATAAGAGAATCTGATAAAAATCTTACTTTAAAGTCTCAAGATACAAATATAACTCTAAAAAGGAATAAAAGGCCAGATTTTGTAATATATAAAAATGATAAGCCTGAAATTATAATAGAATGTAATTTTTACAGTTCAACAGGCAGTAAACCTATAGAAACTGCAAATGCATACATTGATCTTCAAAAAAAGATTGATGAAAAAGGTTTAACTTTTATATGGGTAACTGATGGCCCTGCATGGAAAAAAATGCAAGATACAGTAAGAAATTCGTTTAAAGAGATTGAATTTCCTATGAACTATCGAATTTTGGAGAAGAAACTTGATAACCTATTAAACAGCCTATTTTCATATTAAGTATCAATTTGTCCGGGATAATCTTCTCTAATAAAATTAACAACATCCTTACAAGCATTTATAACAATTTCATCATTTATAGGAGCACTACTAAGCGTACCATGCGATAATGCCTGTATTAAAGTATATATATGGCCGTTTTCATTTAATTCTGACTTTTCAGATATGAATTCGCCAATATCTTTATTTCGATATTCAAATTTACAAATAGTCTCTAGAACATGCCTAATAGAATTAGGTATTGTATGTAAACGATTTTCATCAACATTATTTATATCTTTTTTTGATATTTCAATGATATCAGCCAAATGATGCTCATACGGTAACATTAATTTGTTGCTCCATCCATTAATCGTATTTTTTTTAAGAATGTATTGATGAGCAACTATTTTATTCTCTTTTAATAAATTCATGAATTCTAAATTATGAGTGAGTATAATAAACCTGTTACGTTCAACATCAAAGTGATCTTTTATTTTACGGATACTCTGTGCTACCGCATAAACAAAATTATAATCCATACTTGAAATGGGATCATCAATTATAAAAAATAGCTTTTTATAGTCACTTTCTCTTTTAATAATCATATGGACAGTAGCAAGATAATAACAAAAAGCAACAATCCCTTTTTCACCATCACTTAAAACATGAGTTGCATTGTCAGATAAGCTCTTATCCTTAAATTTAATACAGAAATTTTCATCATCAAACTTGTATTTATCCCGAAAGAAGAAATTCAAGAAATATTTCAATGATTTAATTACTTCTTTCTTTTTATCAATTTTAGATTCGCTTTCTTTTCTTTCAATATCATTTTTAAGTACAGATATATCTGAATTAAGTTTTTTATTTCCTTGAAGATTTTCTTTTTGTTCAGTTATAATGCCTAAATATCTTGCATTACAAAGTCTTCTCCTTAATTTGAGTTTTTCTTTTTCAACATCATTTTTGGCCTGATTTATTGCATTGATATCCTCTATTTGATCTTTTAGCTCTTTTTTTAGTTGATCAAGAAAATTGTTAATATTATTTATTTGATGTTCAAATTCAAATTTTGTGGATTCAATATTCTCTTTTTTAATAGAAAGCATTTCTATTAGTTCATCAATTTCATTAAGTGCTTTTTCATTGTTACTTAGGATTTTTAATTTATTTTTTTTCGATGATGGTAAAAATTGTTTAATATAATTAAAATTAACATTGATATTGTCAAATTTACTATAATGAATTTCAATATCCCTTTTAAGTTCTTTTAGTTTATCAATGACTTCATTAATTTCTCTTATAGTTTTTGCTTCTGAATCTTGAATATAATCATTATAACAAGTAATGATTTTAATTGCAGTTTCATCTAGTTTTTGCTTACAAAATGGACATTTCTTTGTATCTGAATCATATAATTCAATTCCTTCTTCGATAAATTTTTGTTTAAATTTTATCTTATCAACAAAATCTTGAGGTAAATTAGACTTATTATAAACAGTTGATAATAACTTTTTTACATCATTCAATAGAGAATTATCAATGTTATAATCCAATATTAATACATCATCTAAACCATCTGGCATAGTTTTTAACTTCTGATACTCAGTTTTAAGAATATCAAAACTTTCATCTTCATCAACATCAATAGTTGCAATTACGTTCTCAAACTTGATTTGTTTATATTCTGTAGTATTTTTACTGATTTTAAGAGTATCTAACTCTTCATGGGCTTTTTTGATACCTTCTTTAATTTTTTTGTGGATTTTTTCTTGATTTTCAATTAATTCTTCTAATTTAAGCTTTTCTTTAGTAACATCAATATGAGGTTTGCCTATTATATAACCTTGAATATCCTTACTTGGAGGAATATAGCCATTTAACTCTAAATTTTCAGCAACATAATCACTATTAAAAACATGGAAAAAATAGCCAGTATTATCATTAATTAGTGGTTTAGAATTCCTATTTAGCTTAATTTCTAGTTTTTTAACAGAATCAGGATCATTTAGATCAGTGATTTTAAATAAAAATGTTCCTTTTTTTTCATCTGTTGTCAACAATTTATTTGTTTGAGAACTATCCAGTAAACTAAAATCATTTATATGGGATACTAACCGAAAAGCACGACTAATAAATGTTTTTCCTGCCCCATTATTAGCATACAACCCTATCTTTATTGAACTTGTCTCATCCTTAAATTGTAGCTTCTGATGTGGACCTACATTATCAATATCTAAATTTATTTTTATATTAGCCATAATTTCATCTCTTTTTTCCATTATGACCCTAAAGAGGCTATATTTAAAACAAATAAATAACATAAAAACTTATATTATGTTCTAAAGTTATTTTTCTGAGTCTATTATTGAATGATATGTCTTTATACATTATAAATATATATCAAGAGTTAGTAAAAGCAAACATCACTTAAATCAAGAATTTAATATATTAAAAGCCATTAAACCTTTTATTTATCTCAAATCAGATCAAAATAAAATAATTGGTAAAATAATGTATTAATTCAATATCATATTCTTTTAAATAAAATTAAGCTTTTTAAAACAAAATTTAGAGAATTAAATTTAAATTCTTTTAGTATTTCCAATAAATAATTATTCACCCAAAGCCCCCGATCCTACCTGTTGATTTTATTTAATTTGCAGATTTTTAAATAGATTTAAATTAATCCTTCATAGGAAGTTACATTATTTAAGGAATGATATACTGATAAATTATAATCAAATAACCGCAGGAGATTAAAATATGGATGACAAACGTATCCGGATAAAAGAAAGAGCCGATGAGCTATTAAAAGAACATAATGGCGTTTATCTTGAAAAACAATTATACAAAAAATTAAAAAGGAAATTCCCTGATCTAAAAATAGCAGAATTTAATGAAGTTTTAGATAAACTATTAGAACAAGATTATTTCATGGAACGAGGGCTTATAAGGCCAAAAGCAAAAGAGACCAAAAGATCGTCTGATAAATATGCTGATGATTCAAAACCTGGAAAGGGCACCGCAGATCATCAAAGAATTCCAGATAAAAGGTTATGAAAAATGCTCTCTATTTTTAACTTCCTTTTAAATCCCTATTTAATTTTATAGCTTCTATTTAGATGGTAGCACTTCAAAGAACAATCCCCTAAATTCATCCAGTAACTCCTTCTTAAACATTAAACCAACACAAATAACTAGAATGCCTGTTCCTATAACTCCTTCTTCATTATTGGGGTCCTGCATGAGTTCTTCATCATATACTAATTTTACATCTGCTTTTTCTTGAAGGAAGTTCCAGAGAGTTTCGCGGTTGCTACTTCCATTAACTGCAATGTTATTGCGCAGCGCTAATTGTAAAAACTGTTTCCAATCATCAAAATCGCAAAATTCTATCCATACTGAGCCTTTATAATCAATGCAACAGTTACATGTGTCAATTTCCCAATGGGAGAAGTTTTTAATGATATCTTCTAAACCTTCATCTACAGAAATTATAAAATCATCATCTATTTTTACATTTATTTGTTTATGTTCGCTCATATTATACAACTTGATCTTATTGACATTTACAAGTTTTTGATAATTATAGTCAAATGCAGGTGTTTTTAAACTAAACACTAACTAAAAATCAGGTAGTGAACGTGTTTTCAGATAATTAAAGCAATTTAGCAGGGTTTTTTGAATCCTGATTTCTAATAATTAACGTTCATGACTATAAATAGGAAAAGGTAACTACTATCCTATTCATAATGTTATCTAGAGGTCAAAAAAATGTCAGATGAAAATGTAGTATACATAGGAAATAAACCAGTAATGAATTATGTATTAGCGGTAGTAACACAAATGAACAACGGATCACCGGAAGTAACGTTAAAAGCAAGAGGAAGAGCAATAAGTAGAGCTGTTGACGTTGCTGAAATAGTTAGAAACAAGTTTATATTAGATGCAGAACTTGGATCCATTGATATCAGTACTGAAGAAGTGACAAATAATGAGGGAACAAACAGTAATATTTCAGCCATTGAAATACTACTTAATAAACAGTGAAAAATCACTGCAATAACTCCTTTTAGTTTTATGTAAACTGGGTTGATTTTGCTGTAATTATTAATAAGTTTAAAAGTTAAATTTTTAGCACATTTAATCCAAATACTGAACTAAAATCAGTTGAATTAACTTCCTCATATAAATTTGAATTTTTATGAATAATTTATTTATCCAAAGCCCAATTTACTTAATACCATGAAAAGAGAAAGCATTTACAAAAGACGCCAATCGAAAATGATAAGGATTTATATATCATAAGAACCATAATATAAACTATGAATATGGAAGACATAAAAAACGACGAAGTTTTCAAAGAGTTCATACGAGCAAGAACAAGGTCAGACAACACCATATCTAATTACACTAAAATGATGTTAGCATACTGCAGATACAACGACAATATAACACCCAAAAACTTATTAGAGGAAGCAGAAAACGAAGAAGACACAATTCCAAGATTAAGGAAAAGAACCATAAAAAAACGATTGATTGGATATAAAGAATTCATGCAATCAAAAGGGTATTCAAAAGAAACAATATCCTCAAGAATGGTTTTTGTCAAGACATTTTATAAGCAGTTCGACATAGTCCTTCCAAATGTCTCCAATACAATCCAAGAGGAAAGAACCCACGAGAGAAGAACAATGGATGACCTTCCAAATCTTGAACACTTTGAAAAGGTCTTAGATAACTCTAAAATCAAAATGAAAGCGTTAATTTCATTAGCGATGTCCTCAGGCATGGGTTCAAATGAATTAAGACATTTAAAAGTGAAGGATTTCTTAAAAGCTCATGATGTGGATTCCATAGACTTAATTGATGTTGATAACATTCCAACTTGGCATATAAAAAGAATTAAGACCAAAATGTCATATTATACTTTTAGTAGTCCAGAAGCTAACAAGTACTTAATTAACTATTTAGAAAAAACAGGGCTTGGACCTGAAGAATGGCTTTTTCCAAATAAATTTGGTGATATTAAGGATGGTAATGTCCTTGCAATTGCTGTTGGTAGAATTAATGACAGATGTGGATTTGAAAAGCGAGGAAATTATAGATTCTTTCATCTGCACGTTATCAGGAAATTCTTCAAGTCAACTTGTGTCAATTATGGAATGAGCAATCAGGATGCTGAATGGCTTTTAGGTCATAAACCTGCCGAAATTATAGATATTTATACCAAACCGAGTATTCAGAGACTAAAAACAGAATATATTAAGGTTTTACCTCACTTGACAACAATTCCAACAGATGTTAAAACTATATTGAGCCCTGAATATAAGGAACTTAAGCATAAATATGAAGAAGATTCTAAGGTTAAGGATGAACAGATTTCAGTTTTAGAAGAACGACTTGTATTACTGGAAAAATTAATGGCTGACCCTAAATTTAGAAAAGATATGGCCGAAGAATAATTTAATTCTTATTAAAATTGTTAATTGTAACTCAAGAATCTATTTTTCTACGTTAATTAGTTTTTGAAACTTAGAATCTCTTAAATAGCGATAAGTAAGAGCATCGAAAGATAGTTCTTTTGTTGAGGGAATAAATTCTAATTTTGTTTTTAGTGTGTCATTTTCACTATCCACACTAATATTAACCATATTATCTTCTGTTTCAATATCTTTTTCTTTTAAATTTAAAGATATTTTTAATTCTATTTTATTTCTAGCCATAGCCGAAACATATCTAGATTGAGCTATATCTGATGCAAAAATTGCTTGGAGTTCTAATAAAAAAATATTCTTATTATGGTGCGCATTTATAGTTTTTCGGCGTATATAATTAGTAACATATGTATAACAATTTGAAGAAATACTCATTAGTGTTTTAATTACTTCTAATTCTTTTTCATTAAGAGAAGGTTTTAAATTATTAAGTTCTTCAGGTAGTGAAGAAAGAACATCCTTCAGAATTTTTTTGCCTAATTTACTTGAAATAAGGATATAAGTAAAATAATATCGTCGATTAGGTTCTATACGAGCTCTAACAATTAAATTAGTTATCTTTGATAAAGTTTCAGTTTCTTCAGGAATCCAGCATAATTTTTTTATTAAATTACTATTTTCTACAGGTACATTTCTTCTTTTAATAATGCCTTCTTTCTCAAGAGAACCAAATATTTCAGTTTTAGAAGTACTTTTAAATGATATTTTCTTAAAATCTTGAAATAGGCCCAAACCTTTTAAAGCAAGCCTTTCTTCTTCTTTACTAATCATTCTATTTTTTAGTTCTTTTTTCATTCCTTTGGAAAAATTTTCATTAAGCTTTTTATTTATAGCACATATCCTATCATCAATACCATTTATTTCTGTTTCAATTTCTGTTTGGGTCTTTTCTTTACCATCTAAAAGAACTAATACTGCCCATATCTTTCTAATATCCTGTTGTTTCTCATTCATGAAAAATCTCATACTAATTTAATTATTTTTATTATATGTCATTTTCCACTTATCAAATCATCGATGACTAATTATTTAAAAAACAATTATCGGTGTCTAAATAATTAAAAAAGAATAATCGTAAACTAAAAAAGATAAATAAGATAAAAGAAAGCTTAAATAGTAATTTAGACTATAATAATGACTATAACACACAAGGAGGCAGGTATAAACAATGCTTGATAAATTGAAACAACTTTATAATAAGAAGAAGAACAGCTCAAACCCACCCGAATATTTAAAGACACTTGAAAGACTGATTGAATTAGAAGATAGAGAAGCTCATAGAAGCTAGGAGGAATAATATGTTAGAACATTTAAATGATGAAGATTTAAGGACACATAAGGCAGAAGAGATGTTTCGACGCATCATTTTGATAAAATCTTGGGAGGAGAGAATAGTGGACATAGTAAATAATCATTTATTCACTAATAACGATTGTGGAAGCGAATTACTTAACTATAATTCGCAAACTGGAAGAACATACCAAGGCGTTCCATTAATACAATATCCAGATAATACCATACCCCCATCCGTAAGATATGAAGACGTGGTTACAATAGAACATTTGAGTAAGCACATAACATTCACTGGTGAGGTACCTGTTGCGACTGAAGTTTCATCTAAGGATTATGCAATCCTTTTCCATGAGATTGTTACAGGTGAGATTAACCTTGAAAGTATTATTGCTAAGTACAGGGAATCATGGGCTCTTCTTGACTGGGTTTTTGCCCGTCCAATGCAGAACGAACAATTTCCAGTCATCATCTGGGCTTGGAGTAATGAAATTGAAACTACTCTAACCCCATTATCTTGGAAAGAAGCTAAACTCATTGAAATAGGCAGATTGAAGCTGGTTCCATTAGACATTTTAGTGGAAGAAGTAACTGAATATTTCAATACAAGAGAGGAAGATAACATGGGGATATTTTCCTTCAAATAATCAAGTATTTTTTAATAGAATTTGTAAAGACTCCAGAAATAGACATTTCTAAGACCATTAATATAATATCTATAAATATATGTCATTTTTTGGTCTAATGTATATATAAATCTATAAATCTGGGTCTATTTTTCGTGAGTCTTCATTTAAACAATATAATGGAGACGTAAAACAATGAAAACATTCCAAAAGGAACCAATAAGCATATTATTAGATAAACAACTATTATTAGAACTACAGAAGTCTTATGAAGTATCTAAAGCCAATAGCTTTAGTAAATTCATAGAAGTATTAATTCGTATTGGATTTACAGAGTTAAGAGGTGAATTACAATGAATAAGAAGCAGTACATAATTCATCCAACTCAAGATGATAAATCCAACAACGAAGATAGTCAAATTGAGTATTTACCTGTAGAGGAATTTTTAAAGGAATGTAAGACCATAGCACTGGCCTCACAATCACAAGTTAAAGAAGCCTATAATAAATGGAAAGAGAATGGAGATTCTAATAGGATGCCAAATATGAATAAGGCACCAGCAATAAACTGGGATAAATCTCCAGAAGGTTATATTCCATTTAAAGATGACAATTATGGTACTGCAATACCTATGACATATATACCAACTCTAGATTTACATCCAGTTGTCATAGACTTAGACATTCCTAAAGTAGGGAATAAACACCATATTGAATTAGATAAGCTTAAAGAAGTTTGTAAGGGGCTCTTTGATAAAACCCTATGTAAGGAGACAGGGAGCGGTGGCATTCATATCTATTTACTTAGTAGAAGTGTTCCTAAGATGGGGGCACCTCGTTTCAATCTAGACTATCAATGTAATACTGACCCTGAGAATAGCAGGGGTAAATATGTGGTATTTAATTGGAGATGGGATGTAACAGGACAATATAAAGAATGTTACACTAAATTAGATGAAAGCCCTGATAAGATAGCCATTGTAGATAGTGCTGACGAGGTTTTAGAACTAATAATAGAAGCATTAGATATTAAAGGACATATTAGGGGTGATAAGGCCATACTCTTAGAAGATATTGCTAAAGTTGTAAAGCCTGCGGTTATTGTTGGAACACGCCAAAATATAGCAGTTGCATTAGCAGGTTACCTTAAAAAACAGGGATACACTAAAGAGAATGTGTATAAGATATTTAGAATGGTTTTTAAAGGTGATGAAGAGTATGATATGCGTTTGACAGCTATAGATACTACATATGCCAAGGATAATCACGAAATTAGTGGTTGGAGTGCTTTGAAAGAGTATTTAAGTCCAATACAGCAAGATGAGCTTCAGAAGTTAACTAAGAATAATCATGACGATATTAAACAAGATATAGCTAATAAACTCTTAAAGCATACAGAACCCAGTGTTAAGCTTTTCTTTGACTATATCAGTATGCAACTAGACTTATATGTTAACCCATCAACCCTCAGGACATATGAGAAATTTCCAGATGGCTCTATTCAAGAGATAGATGAGAAACGAGTAATAGAATTTTTTATAAAAGAGTTTGGAACTAAATCAATATCTCAAAGTAAAGCTGAAGCAGTATTAAGACATATAATCCAGCCTTTAGAAAAGAATTATAACTTAATAGAATTTACAAATGGGGTTTTAAATACTAGAACACAAGAGTTCAGTGAAGTTAAGACATTGGATAAAATTCCTAAGATAACACTTCCATTTAAATGGAACCCTAAAGCAGAAGGTGGAGAAATAGAGAAGATTATTGACTCCACATTAATTCATCCTGACCATCCTAAGAATAAGGAGCGCTGGTTAAGAGCTGTAGGTCATGCTTTCATGGGAGTTAATAGAATCGGTAAACTAACAATCGTGGTAGGTCCAAGTAATACTGGCAAATCAACACTAACAACCATATTAGAAAGGATTTTTAGTACTAGTAAAGTTACAATTAATGAAATAAACAAGAATGAACGATTTACCCTATATGATATGGTTGATAGGGACATCAATATAGATGACGATATTAATAACGGCTTATTAAAGGGAATTGGCTCATTAAATTCAGTTGTTACAGGGAACAGTTTGTCAGTTGAACAGAAGCACTCTAATAAGAAGATTAATTTAAGGAATCCGGAGATACCAAGGTTGTTTGCAAATGGGAACAGTTTACCTCCTGTAATTGGTGAAGGTTTTGAAAGAAGGTTACTGTTGATATTTGCTAAAAATGCTCGTTTAGATAATCAGATAAATGAAACTTTGCAGAACGATATTCTAAATGGAGAATATGACCAAGATTTAGAATGGTTTGTCCATACAGCAATTACAACCTATTGGAACAAGATGGATGAGCGTATAACAACTACAGAAGAGACAGAGGAGATGAAAAAACAATATGAGTTTCAGAGTTATCCGCTTCAAAGGGCTATTGAAGAGTTATTTGAAGATGATTACAGCGGCACATCAGACCTCGAGGTTGGTACAGTGAATCACTATCTTAAGATTTGGTGCAGAAAGATGTATCAAGCTGGTGAGATTTCAAAGGAGCATAAGAGACCATCTAATAAACAGATGAAGAACGCGATGGACCATGCAGGATACGAACAAGTGCAGCGCTTTGTCACTCTTTATGAAGACGATGGTTATACTGTCAAGAAGAAGACCACTAAGCGGGTTTATGAAGATATTAAGTTAAAAGAAGGAGCTTTAGAGTTTTTATTAGGTTAAATTAATTAATGAATAAATGAATATATACAAAATATACATTTTTTAACTGTTTTTGTTTTGTATAATATATTTTAATTAATAATAATTTTTCTTCAAATAGAAAAAAGTCTTATTTTGCATATTTTGTATATCATATTTTTAAATTCACATCATCATAGCAAAGAAAAGTCTTATTTTGCATATTTTGTATATCATATTTTTAAATTCACATCATCATAGCAAAAAAGCCCTTAATTATCCAGGTTTCTACGCAGTTTTTGATGCAGTAATTATTGAACCATATAAGACTTAATGACAACATCATTATGGGCTAAAATTAAATTAAACGGATATTATGCCTTGGAAAATATCTTATAAAATGGCTTTAAATTATATTTAGCTTACCTATAAGTTATATGAGTGTTGCGTAGTATCTCAACTAAAACCGAGTAGCCTTTTTAACCTACGCAAGATATTATTCGTAAAATTTTAAAGAAGAAAATTCCTCATTTTTCTTTTTCATATTCTAAATAGAGAAGTTTAAACAATTCTGCTTTTAATTTATCCCTTAATTTTTCATTATCTACAACTCTCTTATAGAAATTCATATTGCTTTTGAGTAAATGAGTCATTTCTTCATTAAAATACTTATCAAAGACTGCTTTAACATTTTCACGTGAATTATGTTCCATTTTATTGAGTAATTCCTCATTTTCAAGTAGATTATCCTTTACTCTTTCTAAGAATACTTTATCATCATCTGTAAAATCAGTTCCAAAAGCATCATTCATATCTTCAATTATTTTAGAAAGCCTTGATTTTTCATCAGGGTTATATCCACCAACACCTTCTGAAATAGGTTTTAGTTCGCCCTCACCTACAAGAGGAATAGCTGTTTCGCCTTTATCCACAATTTTATATGAATCCATGTCCACATCTTCTAAAACAATATATGGAAGTGGATTATTTATTGTTGGGAGCTTTTTACTGAGATATTTATTAAAAATATAAATTTTTTCAAGACTTACATCTGTAAATGGGATTAATTGAGATAGGAAAGAGTAAATACTCTGATATCTCCTTAGTACCTTTTTAAATCCTACTTTATCTTCCATTATTAACTTATTATAATCTTGAACAAGAGGATGTAAGATATTATGGAGTACAGCCTGATTTTCACCTTTGATATAAGCTTGAACAAATTCATCTACATCAGACAATTCAAAAACTTCATAATCAAGAAGCTTCTCTTCTAATTCATAGAGCTTGTGAGGGTCTGTACCTTCCTGTAGATATGTTGCTTCATAATAAGGCTGGAATGCTTTTTGTATGACTTCTGTTTTATTTGCAAAATCAAGGATTAAAGTATCATTTTTATTTTTATGAATTCTATTAACCCTACTTAAAGTTTGAACCGCTGTAATTCCATTTAAAGACTTATCAACATACATAGTATGCAATAAAGGCTGGTCAAAACCTGTTTGGAACTTATTAGCAACAATTAATATTCTATACGGGTCCTCCTGAAAAGCATTTTCAATTGTCTTCTTTTCAGGTAACTCATTCATAGAATTTTCGGTATATTCTTGTTCATCATGAGTTACAGTACCTGTAAAAGCTACAAGAGTTTTTATAGGATAACCCTGTTCTCTATTATACTTATCAAAGGCTCTTTTGTATAAAACAGCATGTAGTCTTGACCTTGTAACGACCATAGCTCTTGCTTTACCCTTAATTTTGTTTTTGGTTGAGTTCATGAAATGATTAACCATTATTTCTGTTTTTTTAGCAATAGCGTGAGGATGTTTTTCCACAAAATCCCTTAAGAGCCTTTTTGCTTTCTTTTCCTCAAATTCTGGGTCTTCTTCAATCTTTTTAAATAACTTGAAATAAGTAGGATAAGTAAGATAGTGCTCTAAAACATCCAGAATAAATCCTTCCTCAATAGCCTGTTTCATGGTATAAACATGATAAGGATGATATTCTCCATTTTTATCCATATTTCCAAACATTTCAAGCGTTTTGTTTTTAGGTGTAGCTGTAAATGCATAAAAACTAATATTATCAAGATTTCTGAAAGATTCAACTTCCTTTAAAAGCTCTTCTTCCATTTCATCATCAAAATCATCCAATAATTCAGCTTCTTCAAGACTACCAGTACTTAAAACCTGTTTCATCTTCCTTGCAAGTGTCCCTGTTTGAGAAGAGTGAGCTTCATCAATAATAACTGCATATTTCCTTTTAGGCATATCCCTAACTTCTTCAAGAATGTGAGGGAACTTCTGGAGGGTTGTAACTACGATGTTACTGCCTGTTTTTAGTGCTTCGCTTAATTGCTTTGAATCCTTTTCAATTACTTCCACAATTCCTTTAACCTTTTCTATGGCCTTAACTTGCTCTTGGAGCTGTTTATCAATAACTCTACGGTCCGAAATGACAATAACCATATCATAAAGACGTTCATCTTCTTCATCAAACTTATTTATTAGCCCATGAGCAAGCCAAGCAATTGTTTTGGTTTTTCCACTACCTGCACTGTGCTCAATTAAATAATTATTCCCTGGCTCAGTATTAGCTAAAACACGATTAACACAGTCAAGCTGATGGTATCTTGGGAAAATAGGAATTTCTTTATCCTCATCTTTTTCTATGTAGATAAAATTAGATATTAATCTGGAAAGCTGGTTTATCTGAAGTATGTTATTGTATAAATAGCATGTTTTGTAGTCATTTTTAACTATAGGGTTTTCTAAACCTTTATTAAAGGGTAAAAACCTTGTTTTGCCATCTTCAAGCTTTGTGGCCATAAATATTTTCTCATCACTCATTGCAAAATGAACAAGGCATCTTTTAAATATCTGCTCTCTTGAGTCTCTATCTTCCTTGTATTGTTTAATTGCATTTTCAACACCTTGTGAGAAAGTATCCTTTAATTCAATGGTAAGTATTGGTAGTCCGTTAATAAAAATAGCCAAATCTAAACGGTTTCCATTCTCTTTATCCTGATATTCAAGCTCATCAACCACTGAAAAAATGTTTTTATCAAATTTATCGAATAAATCGGGGTTTTTATTGTTATTAGGTTTAGGATAAAACAGTTTAAATCGGCTCCCAGAGTCTTTAAACCCATTTCGCAGAATATGAATTGTTCCTTTATTTTGGAGTTCTAAAACTAATCTTCTAAAGAATTTTTCTTCTGATTTGTCTCCATAAACCCTTTGATACTTTTTCCACTCTTTTTCTTGAGTGTCAAGTATAAATTTTAATGTTAATTCTGGGTCTAAGCAAGTTGCTATATTGTAGTTTTGCGTGTCTCTTTTAGTGTAGCCTGTGCTGGTTAAATGGTTAATGATGTCTGTTTGGAATCCTTTTTCTGATGTATCTGCTTTAATGAATCCTCCCCCCTTACATCTACTTTTCCAGTAACAACATGATGAATAAGCGATTTTTTATATTCTTCCATTAATTCAATCTTATTTTCAATTTTTTGAACAGTAATACTGCTTTTTTTATCAATTTCATCCAATCTTTTCACTATTTTCAATTGTTCTTTATAAGGTGGTAAAATTAACCTTAAAATAAATAATTTGCTCGCTTTAATTCCTAATGCTGTAGAACCTGTTGCTAAACTCTGTAAATGTCCTTGAAAATTGTTTGACATCATATAATATTTCAAATAGTAATTATTCAAAACTCCTTCTTTTCCACACATTTTAATAATTCTTTGAGCTAAAGCAATTTTTGGATAATCAACATTAGCTACTTCACCTAATGGAGCTTCAGTAGTAAATAATAAATCTCCAATTTTAGGTTTACCTCGACTCATAATATCATTATATAGCTCTTCTCTAACATATTCCTGTGATTTTTCATAATCTATTTTTCCATTTTTAATATTTTTACCCGTTACCAAAAATACTCCCTCATCAACCTTTTCAGGAGTTTTACCCCTATAATCTACCTTTGATTCAAGGAATTTTGTTAAAGGGACAACTTTCCAAGTTTCAGGAATTTCCCCAATCCATTCAACTCCAGAATCCTTCATCCTAGCATCAACATCAAGACCTTTAGTAACCACATGATTAATCAAAGCTATTCTTTTTTCCTTGAGAAGTTCAATCAGTTGAGTGTCTTTTTCGATTGTTTTATCAATTTCTGAAGTTTTTTTATCTAAAAAATTAGTAATAAGTTTTTGGTCTTCTAAGGGTGGAATTAAAGAATAAGATTCTCCAAATCCAGGTATTCCCAAAATCATTCTGGTTATTCCAACGCATTTAGAAGAGAATTGATTCAAAATAAAATGATTGTTAAACAAATATCGTTTATAGTTTAATGTTAATTTGATTTCTTCATTAAATCTTAATCTAATAAGGTGATAACTATGAAGAGTATTTTTTAGGTCTTCAAAAACAACTGCAGAATTTCCAATATCATCTGGTGTTTCAGAACTTGGAGTAAATAATATATCTCCACTTTTAAGGTCATTGCTGACCAACTGTTGAGGTCTAGCTGTCACATTCATGAAATTAAGAGATGAATCAATTTTCTTATCTACAGATTTGTAAACATCCATATAATTTACTAATTTTATTTTTATTTCTTCAGGATTGGACTTTTTATCAACACTACTTGTTGATAAAGACCCTAATCTCTTAATTCTACGAATCTTCCAAGTTTTAGGTATCGTTTCTATCCACTCAAGTCCAGAATCCTTATATTCAGGATAAAATTTATACTTCATCCAAATCCTCCTTAATCAATTCTTGAATCTCAGCAGTTACTTTTTTAATATCTGCTTCAATCTCTTCAAGAGGTCTTGGAGGCTCATATTTATAGAAATGTTGAGTAAAATTAATCTCATAACCTATTTTATCTTTTTTACGGTCCATCCATGCATCAGAATAATATTTAATAACTTCCTCTTCAAAATAATCTTCAATATCCTTTTTAAGAGGTATTTTTTCAGTGTCCCTTAATTTAGCATCAGGTTTTTTATTTCCTTTACCATCGGCTACATATTCCGCTTCATCATCATGTTCAGATAATGCTATGATTATATTTTTAATCAACGCTGATGATAGATTGAACGGTTTTAAAGCTTTCTTAGCCTGAGCTTCAAATTTATCCCAATTGGTGTAAACTCCATCAATCTTTTTTAAGGCACTAAAGATTGCTTCCTGTTTTTGCTTACCTGTTTCTTCTTCCTTAAGTTTTATATCTAAATCTTTACTCTTACTTTCAGCAAACTTAGCAAAAGCATTAATAGCATACAAATTATCAAGCCTTTCTTCATTTATTTTATAGTTAAGCTGTAAAGGTCTTTCAACAACTACTTTAGTATAGCCAAAGTCTTCATTATCAAAGATTTTTGAGTTATCATTTTCTTCAAATTTAGAATATAAATCAAGAATTCCAGTTATGTCCTCTTCATGAAGATAATTCCGCTTATTACCTAAACTCTTACGCATCTTTTTAAATTTAGATGATGAATCAATAAGCTGTATTTTACCAACCCTCTCATCTGGTTTTTCATTGGTTAAAATCCATACATAAGTCCTTATTCCAGTGTTATAAAATAATTGTTCTGGAAGACCGATTATTGCTTCAAGATAATCGTTTTCAATAATCCATTTTCGGATATTGCTCTCTCCAGAGCCTGCATCACCTGTAAAAAGAGGAGAACCATTCGTAATTACAGCAATTCTTGATTTTTCATCATCTTTCATCTTAGAGAGCATGTGTTGTAAAAATAATAATTGTCCATCATTTATCCGTGGTGTTCCTGCTCCAAATCTACCAGAATATCCTTTTTCAGCTTCATTAAATACAACTTCTTTGTCTTGTTCCCATTTTCTTCCATAAGGAGGATTAGAAATCATGTAATGGAATTTTTCATTTGGGAGCTGGTCATCTGATAGCGTGCTTGATGGTCCTTTAATATTTTCCGCTTGTTCTCCTTTAATCAGCATGTCAGCTTTACAAATAGCATATATTTCTTGGTTTATTTCTTGTCCGTATAATACTACTTCAATCGACTTATTAATTTCATTAATATAGTCTTTACAGCTTGTAAGCATTCCTCCTGTTCCACAGGCTGGGTCGTATATTAATCTTATCAAGTTTTTTTCTTGAAGAGTTAGTCCATTTTCAATGAACATTAGTTTGGTCATTAGTTCAACCACATCACGAGGAGTAAAGTGCTCTCCAGCCTCTTCATTAGACTGTTCAGCAAATTTACGTATTAACTCTTCAAAAATAGTACCCATCTCATGATTGGATACCCTATCTGGATGTAAATCGACTTTGGATTCAGAGAATTTCTTTATTAATAATAGTAATAGGTTTGCTTTGGATAAACGAGCTATATGTGTTTTAATATAAAAATTATCAAAAATATCCTGAACGTTAGGGCTGAAACAATCAAGATAATGCATTAAATTTTCTTCAATATGTTCAGGGTCGGCGAGAAGCGATTTAAAATCATATTCGGAGTAATTGAAAAAGCCTAATTCATTTCCATCTTTATCTTTTGCAGCAGCGTATAAATGTCCTAAATCGTCAAATTGGTCTTTGAATTGATTATACTCGCTGATTATATCTTTTTTTGAATGTTCTAGTGAACTGTCAAATCGTTTTAAGACTGTAAATGGTAGAATTACTTTTTGATATTCATTTCTTTTGTATGTTCCTCTTAATAGGTCTGCTAAGTCCCATATGAATGTTACTTTTTCTTGAAAATTGTTCATGTGCCCGCCTCTTCAATTCTAAATCTATTACTAATAAATAAGATTTTATCTTATTTTTTAATCTACAGTATGAAGTTTAAATGTTTTATGATAACTTTTTAATAGTTTAGTATAGTTATATAATACTGGAGAGATTATATGGATAAAATTAATAAATGCCTTAAAGAATGGAATGCAACTGTTGAAGCAATGGGTCAAGGTAAACAGTCATTACTAATTAGAACGTATAAAACAACCTTAAAAGAGTTTCTCCTGTATCCAACAGTCAGCTATGCTTTAAAAGATAATTATTTAGAAAGTTTCCAGAAAAAGCACCAATCATTTGTTGAAGAAAATGCTTTACCTAAAAAGAAAGGAGATAAAGTTGAAATTAAATATTATGCAACTCTTGAAAATATTGCTGAGAAATCAGCCCAAAGTACTGGAAGATTACAAAAATATTATATTTGGACTCCAGAGCATGTAAAATCATATTTAAGGAATCAAAAAGCTTATGTTTGGGCTTTAAGAGTTTATGAATTAAAAGAACCATTTATGGCAGAACCTACCCCTGGTGCTATTCGTTATGCTAATTTAAAGAGGGAAGTTTCGCTTGAAGGTATTAAACCTGTTTTAAGTGATTCTGAATTTAATGAAGTTTTAAAGCACTTTTAATAACTAAAAAAGGGACTATGTTATATTTTAAAAACTATTCTTATGTAGAATGGATAAAACCTGGAGAAATTGAATATGGAAGATTATATTGATAAAGAATATTATATGACAAAATTTAATCCAGAAGCTGTAAATAAATTCTGGGATTTATGTGGTGATATAGAAGAACATATTGAAGATAAAGAATGGGATTTAACTAGAAAAAATAATAAGCGTTATGTTGCTTTTTATGATGGCTATCCGATAGTTTTTGGTGTTCATTTCCATAGTAATAATCGTTTCCACATATTTTTCAAGGCTACACCCGATATGATAAATAATATTGAAATACCCGGTTTTGAATTTGTTTATGGAAAACATCCGAAACAGCTTATGTACTATTTTCCTGCTTCTGAAGATATTGACTTAGATTTATTTGATGAACATTTTGAAGCTGCATATGAAAATATCACACGTAAAAATAAATGAATGAGTTTTATAAGACCAGCGCCTAACCTAAAGGAATAAAAAATTAGGGATAGTTTATTCTAAAAAACTTTTAGTAATCAACCATTTTTTTCATCTTCTGTAGTCCATCGGTTAATTGCAAATCTAATCAATTCTTTTTCTCTTAGATTTATCTCATCTATTGTCCATTTATCAAAATTAGCTAAATCACGCTCTGTAAGCCATTTTGAATTTTTATAACACTCTTTTTTAATATCAAAGCCTTTATTTAGCACAGTAGGACTACATAATGATAAAACTAAGTTTCCAAGTCTGCATACATTTTCGGAATGTTCTGTTTCAGTAAATAATTCCGTCCAATATTTAACGTGATTAACTCCTCTAATGGTTTGGGGCAATATATGTTCAATAGTTTCCTTTTTAACTTTACTTTGAAGGTGTTCCCATGTCAAGTTGGGTTCACTATCAATTTCTTGCCAGCATCTGTAACGTTCATATTCATAAAGGAAGTATCTTATACCTTTCCACTTATATAAATCATTATAAAGAGTTAATTCATATTCAATTTCATTAGCTGGTGCTACCTTCTCTAAAATTGACTTAATTTCTGATTTAATATCAAAATAATTCATATCATCCTGGTATATGTCACATGCAATTCTATATATCCTGGTTTGGAGCTTTGAAGCCATTTTACCCCAAATATAATAAACTCTAAACGCTAAAATCTCACATAACTTCATTAAATCTAATAGCTTCTCAGGCTGGTCAATGAATTTTTCATAGATACTGACCGCTAATACTAAAATATTGGATTGTACCTCTAGCCTATTAATCTGAGAAAAAGGAACAGAGAGTTCATTTCTCATTTTTTTATCATTTATAGTAGGGAATGCATTATGATAAGATGGATTTAATATATCTCTCAACCTGTAGGACATACTTTTAAGAGAGTAGATATATTCTTCCATTTCATTATAACATTTACCATAATCTTCATTTCTTACATATTTTTTGAAATAGTCCTTTAATTGTTTATGGATATCAGCTAACTGACTATTGATACTTATTTTCTCCCCATCTTTCACTATTGTTTTCATATCTGAATAATAGTTAATAATATAATTTAAACGGAGAAATCGGTCTTCATCAGAGTTTTTAGACATACCTGCAATTGATAAGTTTTCTAGAATAGTTTTCCAGCTTTCATTTATTGTTCTTACCAAATCTTCAGTATCATGGTCTTCTGAAATACGTCCAGTTAAATAAATTAGATAGTTTTTGACTTTTTCAAGCTCTGATAATGGCTTTCCACGGTCATTCATTACTTCGAAAATAACTCCTACTTCGGCATCATCTTCTACTTCATATAGAGTAAAAACAAGTGATTTGGTAATTTTCTTCACTAAATTATTTAAAAAATTGAAATATTCTTCATCAGAGAGTGCGGGGATGGTACCTCTTCTTTGAATATTCAGATAATTTTTGAATTGGGATTTAGCATCATCTAATCGTTTATGGGATTCAATAGATTGTTCAACCCCTTTATTCCCCTCAATTACAGCATCTTTGAAATATGTATTATTATATTCATCAAGTTCTAATTTGTAAATAGAAGGCTCATCCATACCCATTTCTTTGATATATGTTGTAATGATATTATCTGCAATTATAGGGGCATTTATATGTTTAATATCCCTCATTTCTTCTGCTATTACACTTAAAAGAATAATTAAAGTTGTAAATCGTTGTTGACCATCCACTATATCGTAAATTTGGAATGTCTTAGCCATGCCTTCTTTTTCGCCTCGACTCTTAATTACAACAGTGCCAGTATAATGTTTCTTTTCTTTAATTAGCTCTAAATCTTCTAAAAGGTCATCTCTATGTCTATTTTCCCATGAATAACCTCTTTGATAGTCAGGAACTTTAAAAATATTGTGGTTAAATAATTCTTGTAGTGTTGGAAGATTTTTAATACTCTTTGCCCCCTAAATTTAATATTTAATAATTGTTTTTTATAGCAGAATATTATTATTTACTATTAAAAGCAAATAGAAATAATTATATTTTATTTAACTATATAAAAAAATAACTTAGCTCAAAAATTTTAATATCAACTATCAATCTATCTTTTTTTTAATAAATTTTAAATAATAAAATATTATAATCGTTTATTAGTGAATTATTGTTAAAATGTAGATATTGGCAAAATTAGTGTAATTTAAGTTACTCAAATTTAGCCATATTTGAGCCTGATGTAATTACTGCCGATATTGTAGAGAATTTAGACCCTGCTTAATTAGTTTAATGCTATTTATCAATAATTGGATGAGAATAAATATTATTTATACAATCTGATGGGATGAGTAGATAATGGTTTTTAATGATTTAAGATACAAAGCGAATGAATTAGAAGAAAAAGCCAAGATTGCACGGATTAATGGTAATTTAGAAGAATCTGCTAAATTATTTTTGGAAGCATCAAAAATTTACAAAGGAATACAAGAAGAAAGGAACTATATTTGGAATTATGCAAATTTTTGTAAAGCTAATGCAACAATCTATTATTCTGCTAAAAAAAATAAAGAATCCATTTACTATTTTAAAAAATGTGAAGAACTTTTTTTAGAATTAGGTAGCATAAAAGAAGCATTTTACAATAGTACAAAATGTCTTAATAACTATAATTATTTAGAAAAAGACATGAAAAATGTTATGGAGTTTATAGAAGCAATTGAAATTTACTTAGACCGTTACAAAAGCTTTTCTAAAACTAAAGAGTATCAAGATACAAAACTTACATTATACAAATTTAAATCTATTAAATTCCGTTTAGAAGGTAATATCGAACCCGCAAAAGATTTGGCGAAAATGGCATATGAATATGCAGAAGATTTATATAATCAATTTAAAGATGAAAGTCATAAAAGAGCCATTTTGTATAATAAACATATGTATTGGGATTTAAAGGCAAAAATTTTTAGATGGGATAGTAAATATGAAGATGCTGCATTTTGCTATAAAAACTCTGCTGAAACTCTTTCGGATTTAAGTAAAAAAGAAGAAGCATATTATGGCGAATATATGAATTATTATCTATGTAAAGCTTTAGCTAATAAAAAAGATAAAACTTCTTTTGAAAAAAATATGGATAAATCCATTGAATGCTCTAAAAAAACAGGTGATAAGAAAAATACTGATTTTATGCAGGGCTATAAGCGTGATTCATTATCAAAATTCTCTAATTCTTTAGAAGATAGAATTATGCTTTTAAATGAAGCTAAATCCTATTATTACAAGGCATCCGCTAATAGACATGCAAAAAATATTGAATTTAAATTATATTATTTACAATCCAAAAATGAATTAAAGAATGGAAATTATGAAAAATCACTAGGATTTATAGATAAAGCAATAAAATCTTCTGAGTATGCTGATTTTCCTAATATTGTAACAAATAAAAGTATTGTAAAAAATGAAAGGTTTCTACATGAATCATATTTAAATGTCTCACAAGGAAATTTCTTAAATGCTTTTGAGGCGGTTGAAAAATGGTTAAATGGAAGTGAAGATATCAAAAATACAAATCGATATGAATTTTTTAAGATATTGAGTTTATGTTATGAAATTTTAAGTAAAGCTGATTATATTAAAGAAGATTTATTTGTTTTAGATGAAAAATTAAACTCCATAAGGGAGCAAAAACTTAGCTTCACTCTATATAGGGTTTGTTCTTTGGCATACTCTTATTTATCACTTTGTTTGAATAATATTAAAAATGATAAAATTTTGAAAATGATTGAATTTAAAATTATCAGTCATATAGCGACTAATGAATCTGCATATAATGTTAAACAAAGTTTAGAAGCTCAAAATGCTTTGGAAGATTTTGATTGGTTATCAAGACTACCTTGGCAGTTTTCAGAAAAATTCAACGATTGTTTCTTTTTATTGAATGATTTACCGGAATACCATAAACATTTGGCCTTTAGAGAGTTTTATACTTTATTAGAAAAATATTTAAGAGTTATAGTAATTTTTAATGCAAAGCTACTATGGCAAAATGAATTTGAAAGTAAATTAGAGGAACATATCCAGAAGAATAAAAAACCTTTTGAAAAATTTACCTTAGGAGACTTTATTTCTTCATTAAAATTGTTAATTAACTTTAATGCTAAATATTTAGTAAATACTCCTGAAGATACCATAGAATTATTAGAAAAGCATAATAACTTAAGAAATAGTTTAACACATGATTGGTCTGATGAGTATTCAGATATTGATATTGTTAATGATATTTCAAAGATATTTTTAGATTTAATTCTGGCTTTTCCAACTACTATTAAAATTTTAAATCCAATGAAGAAACCTTGGTATGATATAGAAATTAACTGGAATAAATTTCCAAAATTAATTAGTATTTTCTCTGAAGATGAATTGGAAAATTCTGGATACTATTTAGAACCTAATTTAAATGTTACAGATAGTCATAAATTATATCCTAGTTTTATTATTCCAAAAATGATTAAAAATGATACATAAGGGACAAACGATATTCATATATGAATATTAAGGTTAAAGGAAAATTATGGAATATATTGGTGATTTAAATGGCTGTACCTGATTATCAGAGTATAATGTTGCCTTTATTAGAATTTGCTGGAGATATACAAGAACATTCGATAAGGGATGCTATTGAAGAACTTGCAATTAGATTTAAATTGACTGATGAGGAAAGGAGGGAACTTCTACCAAGTGGAACTCAATTTGTTTTTGATAATAGAGTTGGCTGGTCTAGAACTTATCTCAAAAAAGCAGGACTTTTAGAATCTAAACGTAGGGGTTATTTTAATATTACAGATAAGGGATTGGATGTTTTAAACCAAAAACCTTCTAAAATTAATGTTGATTTTCTAAGGCAATATCCAGAATTTATAGAGTTTATAACTGTTAAAAAGAAGAAGGGGAATAATGGGGATAATGGCTCTGATGGTGAAGAAAAAACTCCTGAAGAAGCTCTTGAGTATGCTTATCAAGAATTAAGAGATAATCTTGCACAAGAGCTAATTGAAAGTATTAAATCCTGTTCTTCAAAATTTTTTGAAAAACTTGTCATTGATTTATTATTAGAAATGGGATATGGTGGGTCAAGAAAAGATACTGGTAAAGTTATTGGTGGAAGTGGAGACGCTGGAATTGATGGAATTATAAAAGAAGATAAGTTAGGCTTAGATACTATCTATATTCAGGCAAAACGATGGGAAAATACTGTTACAAGGCCAGAAATCCAAAAATTTGTTGGAGCTCTTAGTGACAAAAACGCTAAAAAAGGAATTTTTATTACAACATCATCTTTTTCAGATAATGCTTATAAATCTGCTGAAAAAAATAATGTGGTCCTTATAGATGGGGAAACATTAGCAGGGTATATGATTGACCATGGAGTTGGTGTATCTAAAGTTATATCCTATGATATCAATAAAATAGATACAGATTACTTCTATGAGGAATAAAACAGGCTATTAAAGGTTTAGAATAGGATTTAGATAATTTTTTAGTATTTGGTGATTAAATGGAAAATAAAACTCGAGAGATATTTCAAAAAGCAATGGAAATGAAACCTATAAAACTATCTGATGATGTTAAAAGACACTATGATAAATATTGGAAATTAAGTATCAAATTCTTTGAAGAGTCCGATTTTGCATTGGCATCATTTTTTGCTATTACACTTATAGAAGAGGTAGGAAAACTTACTATTATGAGAATAGAATCTCTAGGAGAAAAATTTGACAAAAAAGGGTTCTACAGTCATCATCAAAAATATAGATACGCAGCATATGATAATCTAATTGTTAATTCGAGAGTAACTAGAATTTATGGAAATAATGAAAGCAGATTTGCTGAATTAATCAAAAAAGATGAATTATTCAAAATTAGGAATAATGCATTATATTTAGAACATGGTATGATTGTGCCTGAAAATATAGTTTCTAGAGATACTGCTTTTTTACTCGTGTGCTTTGCAGGAGAAATTTATGCAGAAATTCAGGGTTTTACTACAGGAGCTGGTCCTGATGATTGGAAAAGGATTCTTGAAGAAGTAGATGAATTTAGAGAAGCAAATAAATAAATTATGGAGATAAATGATGAAAGGGCGGAAAACTGAGATTAATGAAGTGGGTATCCTATTACATATAGTCGGAACTATGGACTGGAAAATAAAAGGATATGAAATAAATTCAACATTTTATCCTAAAAAAGAATACAATAAATTAATAGAATCTCTTGAAATGGAGTTTGGAACTGATAAAAAAGACTTAATTTTGTCTAAAATAGAAGAAGTTGAATCAAGATATAAAGAAATGCGTAAATTAAAAAGAGAATAAAACATAAATTAATTCATTCCTAATTCTTCAAAAATACAATAATTTGTCAATTAAATTTGTAAGGAGTAATATATGAATAAAAAAAAATCATTTAAAAAGTGTTATCTAATTTCATCTTTTAAGAATGATACTAGGCCTCTTAGGGAACTATTGGAAGCTCGTAAGATTAGGGTAACAGATTCTCTTCATATTCCAGTTTCTAAAATTAGTGCATCAATGGCAATTGAAAAAGAAATACGTAGTTCGGATTTTATATGTGCTATAATCTCTTCAGATAGGTCCCCTTCTGTTTTTTTTGAAATAGGACTTGCAAAGGGAATCGGAAAACCAATCTTTTTAATAATTGAAGATAATATAGATATACCTTTGAATTTGAAGAATTTTGTATATGTGAAGGCATTTTCTAAAGATAAAGAAGCAATAACATTTTCTCTTGACCAGTTTTTGAATAAATATAGAAAAATCCCAAAAAGCGCTTATTATGAAAATAAAGAACCAAAATCAAAAAAGAGATTTAAGGATTATCTTTCTCAGCCTAATCTTAATTTAATTAATAATGAACAAGAATTAGAAGAATTTTTAATGAATTTATTTGAAAATTTAGATGGGGTTAGAACAGTTAAAAGGGAAAGTTATAATGATATTGGTATTGATATATCATTATGGGTTGATAAACTAGAATCTAATTTAGGAAATCCTGTTTTAGTTGAAATTAAAGTAGGTAATTTGTCTAGATATCAATTAAAACAATCTGCAATTCAATTAAGAAAATATCTTGAAAATACTAATGCTTCAACAGGACTTCTTATTTATCTAGATTATGAAAATAGACATTTTGAACCTTCTGAATTACAAATGCCCCTGGTAATTTGGCTAGAAATTAACGATTTAGTTAATTCGCTGAATGAACTTTCTTTAGCTGATATAATTGTAAAAGAAAGAAATAAAATGGCACATGTCCAAAAAGGAGTCTAAAAATGGCTCAGTATTCTAGAAGAAGGTTAGATGAGTTTCTTCAAAGAAGCAATAATGCTACTACTTCTCATGAGAAAGGTAAAGCTTTAGAGGACCTTATTTGTTATATATTTGAAAAAGTACCCGGTATGAGCGTTAGTTTTAAAAATGAAACAAATTATGCTCAAACTGAAGAAATAGATATTGGTTTTTGGAATGAATCTTATAATTCTAGAGGATTTCATTATTTTCCTGCACTTGTACTTGTAGAATGTAAAAATTGGTCTAGACCTGTTGATACTCAAAATGTGGCTTATTTTATTCAAAAGCTCCAAAATAGGGGTCGTGACTACGGGATAATTGTGGCCACTAACGGGATTACAGGTTCTAGAGAACGGAACGATGGGGCTTATTATGAGATTTCTATGGCTTTGTCGAGACGTTTACATATTTTAATTTTGTCATATGAAGAAATTGAAAATTTGAATACTACCCAAGATTTAGTAAATTTGTTTAAAGAAAAATTATGTGAATTAGCAATGACTACTACCACATTTTAAATAGCATAGAAATTAATTATACTCTTTAATTAAAATATAGTCTGTAGTTAAATCTAGAGTATTATTCTTATCTATTTATTAGAAAAATAAAAAAATACTATAATTTTTGATGAAAGAAATATTATTTAGGAGAATCTGAATGAGTAAAAAATTGCAATTTTTAAGTGGTATTTTTGATAGTAGAAAGTATTATTTTTTGGTTCTAACCTTAACGATACTACTTGGCATTTACAAAAAATATGTGCACTGTTTAAAACCAGCATATATAAATCAAAATTATATGACTTTTCACAAAAAATCACTAATTTTAGCCACATTGCATCTATATTAATTTTTAAGTAATTCAAAATGAAAAAATTAAAAGTAAATAGTAATTTATTATTATAACTTGTATCAATATTATATTGAACTAATTTTCAATAGGTATAGTGTTCTTATGAAACAATCAAACGATAAATTCAGGGAAAGCTTTGAAAAATCACCCATAGGAATTATATTTTTTGATAAAGAAGGTAACTTAACTGATGCTAATCAATCAGCCTTAGAAATAGGTGAAATTCCTTCAATAGATGATGTTATAGGACTTAATATATTTAATGAAGTTGATATGGGTTCTAAAGAGGATGAATTGCTTGAGAAAGGACTAATAAATATTCAAGTTCCAGTAAATTTTGACGACAATAAAAAATTAGGTATATATAATACTACACTCTCTGGAATTGCTTTTATTGATTTAACTATTTTTGTTATTGATTCTGGCTTTTTAGTGCAAATTCAAGACATTACAGAACGTAAAAAAGGTGAAGAGAGTGAGGAGAAATATCGTAGTTTTTTTGAAGATGATTTGACTGGAGATTTTATTGCTACACATGAAGGCAGAGTAATTGATTGTAACTCTTCATTTGTAGGAATTTATGGTTTTGATAATCGTGAGCAAGCTCTTAATTCAGACATTTCCAAGTTCAATAAAAGTAGTTGGATTAATCTAATAGCTCGCTTGAAGAATGAACGTAAAATCCGGGATTACCAAAGCTGGCATAAACGGCAAGATGGCGAGAAAATTTACATTATTGCTAATGTTGTTGGCACTTTCAATGATTCAGATGAACTTATCCAGGTTAAAGGTTATATTTTTGATGAAACTGAACGTAAGAAAGCTGAAGAAGAATTAAAAGAATCACGTGACCATCTTGAAGAGAAAGTGGAGGAACGTGCTGCAGAAATTGCAGAAGCTAATCAACAACTAAAGGAAAATGAACAACTCCTTAAAGAAGCCATTACTAATTTAGAGCGTTCAAATGAGGAGTTGCAGAGTTTTGCTTATATAACCAGTCACGATTTACAAGAACCTCTTAGGACTATTGCCAGTTTTTCTCAGCTTATTGAAAGGCGCTATAAAGGACAATTAGACCCTGATGCTGATGAGTTTCTTGAATTTATAAGTTCAGCAGCCAAAAGGATGAAAGATATGATTCAAGGTTTACTGGAATATTCACGCATTGGTAGAGTGGAAAAGGGATTTGTAGAAACTGATATGAATCTTAAGGTTGAAAAGGCAGTATCTAACTTGCATACTTCCATTGATGAGTCCAATGCAGAAATTTTTCATGACCCTCTTCCAGAGGTTATTGCAGATCCTGACCAGATGGTTAGAGTTTTCCAGAATTTTATAGGGAACGGTATTAAATTTAAAAAACCCCAGTTTAATCCAAGAATCCACATTTCAGCTAAACCAGATAACAAGGGGAAAGAATGGATTTTTAGCGTTGAAGACAATGGCATTGGAATGGAAAAACAATACACAGACAAAATATTTGAAGTGTTCAAACGATTACACACTATGGATAAATATGAGGGCACAGGAATCGGATTAGCAATAATTAAAAGGATTATAGAACGCCATGGCGGCCGAATTTGGGTTGAATCCTCATTTGATGTGGGTTCTACTTTTTATTTTACTATTCCAATTAAGAATAAATGATTTTAATTTTACTTGTTTTAAAAATCTTTAGATTAAATCCTTTTCTTAAGTGTTAGATTAAAAATCTACTTATTACTATTAAATAAATATAGCTAATTGGCAAAAAACATACATTAAAAGTCAGTAAATATTACGTTCTGTTTATAAGAAATATAAAGTCATAAATTTAGGAGCATCTAAATGAATAAAAAATTACAAATTTTTAGAGGTATTTTTAATAGTAGAAACTATCATTTTTTGGTTCTAACCCTAACGATACTACTAGGCATATACAAAAGATACCAGCCAGCAGTCGCATCCCAATGCGCAAGCAACACCCCTGCCTACTGGTTCATTTTTAACTCTGATAAACTGCTCATAAACCCCAAAAACGATTTGAAGATTCCTTTTACCGATAGTCTGAAAGAATTCTCAATCATTTCCATCAGAGAGTATTATCTAGGCACGCTGGATGGCCATCCCACCTACACCGCCGAAGTTACCCCCGAAACCACCGCACCAGAAGGCATGTCCTTCGAGGACCTGAAACTGACCTACGATATTCTGGACGAGGATATCTTTCTTCTGGCCGGGCGGGCTATTCAGATCATTAACTGGGACAAGAATCACCAGTTTTGCGGGGCTTGCGGTGCCCCCACCATCAACTGGGAACATGGCAATGCCAAAAAATGCCCAGAGTGCGGGCACATGAGCTTTCCACGCATCTCGCCGGCAGTAATTACCGCAATCGTTAAAGACGGCAAGCTTCTCATGGCCAAACACTCCTACGGTGTTACCAACAGGTATGGCCTCATTGCTGGATTCGTAGATCCTGGAGAAACCCTGGAAGAGGCCGTAAAGCGGGAAGTCGCTGAAGAAGTGGGTCTTAAAGTCAAAAATATCAAATACTTTGACAGCCAGCCCTGGCCGTTTCCCCATTCCCTCATGGTCGGGTTTACCGCAGAATATAAAAGTGGAGAGATAAAAGTGGACGAGTTAGAAATTTTAGATGCGAAATGGTTCAGCCCCGAGGAAATTTCCCCACTACCATCAAAGATGAGTATTGCTAGCGAGCTGATTGAGTGGTTTATTGAGAATTATTCAAACAGATAGTTAATTTACAGACGATAAAAAGTTTCAATTTATTTTTTGTAAATTTTAATCAAATATGGCTTTATTTGGGGGATTACATCTTTTATAGTGCGCCATACAAGTTCATATTTAACTCCAAAATAAAAATGAATAAGTTTATCTCTCATTCCTGCCATTTCTCTCCATGGAATGTCGGGATAATCTTTTTTAATATCTTCAGGCAGTTTTTTAGTGGCTTCTCCAATTATTTCAAATTTTCTAATCACAGCACTGGAAGTCTTATCATCTTTTTTAAACTTTTCAAAATCCATTCCTTCAACAAATATTTCTATGGAATCCATGGCATCTAAAATGTCCTTTAAATAGAGCTTTGAATCCCTCATATGGGAATGGCCTCCCTTAAAACCTGTTCTTTAATTTCCTCTCGAACAGTATCAATAGGAACCACATCAACAGGAATATGAATCCTATCTTCTAAGAATTGAGAAATGCCTACTAAGTCCAAAAGATTCGCGTTATCTTTAAATTCTACTAAAACATCCAGATCGCTCCCTGGACCTTCTTCACCACGGACATATGACCCAAAAATGCATTTTACCTGGCCTTTATATTTTTTTTTGATTATCGGATTTGAAATTCTTATTATGCGCAAAATTCTTTGAATTTTGGTATCCGAAACGCTACGCGTTTTAGGAATTTCAATAATTTCTTCTTTTTTCATGTTAAATCACTGGAATAATTAAAGATTAATCAATTTCTATATAAAAATGTATTTCTATGGTCTATATATGACTTTTGCATTTATTAAAATTAATTCAAATATAAAGCTAGGAATTTTGATCAAAATCCCTAATGAATCGATTATGCCCCAAAAATTATCGATTTTCGACGACTTTTCTTTAAAAAAAGTTAAAAAATATCAAATACTTTGATAACCAGCCCTGGCCGTTTCCCCATTCCCTCATGGTCGGGTTTACCGCAGAATATAAAAGTAGACGAGTTAGAAATTTTAGATGCCCGATGATCCTCTCCTGATGAAATTGAGCGGCCATCTTCCAAGATGAGTATTGCCAGTATAGATTATGATAATTTTTAAGAATTGATTTTTATTTAATTAGCATTAACTTACATTACTTTTTTGAAACTGGTTCCTTATTTTCCATTATAAACTGAAAAAATAATAATTTATCTCCATGTTCTTAAACCAGATTGATATAACTCCAATAATCATTTATTCCATGCTAATATATTCATTTAACCTTTATAAACAGCTTTAAAGGTATTTTTATGAATATCCTCCTCAAAATTTTCTTTTATAAGTTTACAATATTTACAGTAGCATATGAAAAGATTAATCAGCTCTTTTTTCAGCAAAATGACCCTAAATCAAGATTATTTACCTAAAAAAAGAATAAGCAGAGCTCAATTATTATAAGTTAGTTTAATACCTTTTTTAATCTTTTTAAATGAAAAAAATAGTTCTAATACATCCTTTTTTCTAATTTTAAAGCAAAAAATTTATATAAAATTGTAAAAGATAGTTTATATGTCCTAAAAACTTTTAAAGAATAATAATACATTTCTGATAATACCTTCAGTTTGTATAATATTATTCTGTTTGGTTTTAGGAAAAGGAGGCGATAAAATTACGAAAAAAAAACTATTGACTATGTTCATCATTTTAAATTTAATGATGACATGCGTTAATGGTATATACGCCACTTCAGAACACCAAGATACAGCCAATTTAGGTGAGCAAAGCTTAGAAAATGGAACAAGTTACACCACTATAAATGAATCAGCGAATTTAACCAATATAGAGAATGATACAGAGAATATTCAGGAAAAAGAGATATTAAATGATACAGAACAGATTCAAAATGATACTGCAAACTTAAAAAACGATTCTACAAAAAATATTCAGGAAGAACCTAAAGCTGCTGGAGGAGAGGTAAAAACAGCTAATGTGAATAACATTAGCATATCTCAAATAAAAGAGGCAGCTACAAGAGTTAAGTCGTTCATTGAAACAAACAACAGATTACCCTTTTATATTCAGATAAACAATCTACAGGTTAAAATATCAGATTTTCTACTGCTTATGACAGAAAGCGTGCTGCAGATTAACCAGGGTAAAACAACACCGATAACATTGAAAGATGTAAACGCTCCTAAAGACCCTTCTGGATCTATTAAAAGCGGAACATTAACCAAGGCAAATTACATCGATGCTGCAAAACGAATAAGTCAATTCATTAAATCTAATGGTGCCGCACCTAATTATGCTACAACTCCACTGGGTAAAATGTCCTATGAATCCATAGTATACATGTATTCAAAAATACTGAATTTTCAGAATTCAAACAACAGATTACCTAATACTGTTTCCATGGATTCAAGAATGAAGATTTCACCACCCATTGTACCTCCACCAGAGGAAACACCCGAGATCGCTCCAAATTTCACTGATGTTCGTGGAATCTGGATTAAAGCAGAAGACCTTGGGATTATCAATCTGAATGAACTGAAGAATGCCAGTATTACAGATATTTTCATAAAGGCAAATATGATCTCAACTCCAACTTACCAGGGTGTACTTACAAATGCTTTAAACATGTTCAAGGATTCTGGAATTAGAATCCATGCATGGGTTACGTGTTTTAAGGATGCAAATGGTAGCTGGATTGATCCTGCCAATACCACACAGAGAAGCACATTGTTGAATTTCATATCTGACATCACCAAAAATTATTCAATAGACGGTATTCATCTTGATTATGTCAGATATTCTGGAGTTGGGGATAATGCAGCCAACAAACACTCCAATGGAACAGAAACAATAACATCATTCGTAAAAAACGTGTACAATACAGTGAAATCCATTAAACCTAAAGTAGCTGTTTCAGCAGCAGTAATGCCAGAATGCAGCCAGAATGCATATTATTATGGGCAGGATTACAGAGCACTTGCACCATACCTTGACTTCCTTGTACCAATGATCTACAAGGGAAATTATGGAAAGAACTCAACCTGGATCGGTACAACAACAAAATGGATTGTAGAACATTCTGGTGGGAAACCAGTAATAACAGGACTTCAAACCTACCGTTCAGACCAGGATACAACTAAATTAACAGCAAATGAGCTAAATCAAGATGTTAAATCAGCAATAGACAACGGAGCATCTGGTTTTGCATTATTCAGATACGGGATATTAGACCCTGATTTCCTTAACCCTCCAAGTTTTACTTTAAGTGAAATTAAGGACGCAGGAAATAGAGTTAAATCCTATATCGAAACCAATAAAAGACTTCCCAATTTTGTAACCATAGGTACAAAACAGGTTTTAATGCCGGAATTCTTGAAATTAATGTTAAACAGTGTACTCCAGTTAAATAATGGAGTAAGCACGCCTGTAATGCTCGAATACATACTTAATCCACAAGAATCTAAAGGATCCTTTAAAACTGGAACCATAACAATAGCAGAATACTTAAAAATTGCACAAACCATGGAATCATTCATAAAGTCCAGTGGAATAGCTCCAAACTATTCTACAAGTACATTAGGTAACATTCAATTTGAACAGCTTATTTACATGTATTCAAAGATATTAAATTTTCACAAGGATAACAATAGATTACCCAACACCGTTTCTATGGATTCAAGCATAAAGATCTCACCACCTGAAAATGAGCAACCATCAACATTTACAGTAGAACAAATCAAAAAGGCAGCAGCAAACGTAAAATCATACATTGAAACAAACGAAGTATTGCCCAATTATGTATCAGTAGGTAATGTTCAGGTGAAAATCTCAGATTTCTTAAATCTACTGGTTGAAAGCTTGTTACAAATAAACATGGGCGTAAACACACCAGTAACTTTAAAAAATGTGACTGCGCCTGGAGAATTTACCAGTGACTTTAAAAATGGGAATATAATGGCTGCAGAGTACCTTGATATCGCTCAAAGAATTAAATCATTCATCATCTCCGATGCCGGTGCACCTGCTTACGCTACAACTTCACTTGGCAAAATATCCTATGAAGATTTAGTATACATGTATTCAAAGATATTAAGCTTCTATAACACAAACAACAGACTACCAAATTATGTTTCAATGACTTCAAGCACTTATGTGCCTGTTCCAGTACCTGCAGAGCTACAAAAATATTTACAGGTAACAAAAAACTGTCAATCAAATGATCCACGTATTATATCACTTGTAACATCAATAACACAGGATGCAAACAATACCTATGATAAAGGTGTTAAAATCTTTAACTGGGTGAGAGATAATCTGACCTATTCCTTTTACTACAATACCAAATATGGAGCAGTAAACACATACATGAATAAAGATGGAAATTGTGTTGACCACTCCCATTTGTTAATAGCAATGGCAAGAGCAGTGGGAATTCCAGCAAAATATATGCATGGAACTTGTAACTTCACAAGTGGAAATGTCTATGGACACGTCTGGGCACAGTTGTGGGTAGATGGTAAATGGTATGATGCAGATGCAATAAGCTCAAGAAACACATTTGGTGTCATAAACAACTGGAACAAGGATACAGTAGTCATGAAGGGTAATTATGCAGAATTACCTTTCTAATTCCTTTTTTTATTTTTTTATTTTAGATTTTCATTTTAAAAAGTTTTTAATTCAATAGAATTGGTTTTTTAAATTAGCAAATTATTTGGTACTGTAAACATATATTATAGTGTAACACATTTAGGGGGGTGGAAATGTGCTGAAATATATTGTTTTGGGGAAATGGACAGATCAGGGGAGGAAAACTCTTGATGAAGCTTCAGAAAGGATTAAATCCATTAAAAGTTTAGTTGAAGAGCTTAATGGAAGTTTAAGTCTTTACTACACCTTTGGGGAATACGATCTGGTGGCTATAATCCAACTTCCAGATGAAGACAGTATGGCCCGGGTTCTCATAAAAATAAATTCAATGCAGAGCGTGACCACAAAAACACTCAGGGCATGGACAGATACTGAATTCATAAATATGGTTTCCGAGCTTTAGATGTTATAATGATTTTAATTATCTTAAATAATTTTTTTAATCTATTCTGTGTTTTATTTTAACGCTCATGTCTGTTTGAGTGTGTCATTTTTTTAGTGCTTTAATTTAAAGGAAATAGTAGTTTATTAATGTGTAGTTTAACATATTAAAGTCATTATTTGTTTCATTTTTAGCCCATTGACATTATTAGTGATTCATATGGTTTCTGATTTTTCTATGTTTATTGAATTGCTACATACATATATATTATGATAATTAATATAAATATTATTACTATTAGCAAGATTTAATTCCCATCATTAAATTTAACTTATAAAATTAAGGACGGAAATAGAAATAGCTAAATAAAATTCAATTAAGTAAAAAATAAGAGCTTTCAGTATCTATATTGAGTTTATAATGCCATATGTCATTTAAAACTCAGTAATTTAAAATTTCATATTGATTTTGTTGATTTGATAAATGAATTGATGGTTATAATAGGATTAATAGACTGAACTACCTAAAAATATCAAAATAATATATCCTCATAATTTATTTTATTAAAAAAATATTTAAATCACAGCTAATATTTTGTATTTCTTCATTGAATACACCATAACTTCGTTATTTATAACACAAAATTGTATATAGTAATATATTCAAAATTAATAGTATTAATTGTGCCGTGGAGGTCAAAAAGATGTCAGAAGAAAATGTTGTGTTCATTGGAACAAAGCCTGTAATGAACTATGTATTAGCAGTCGTAACCCAAATGAACGGAGGAAATTCAGAAGTTGTTTTAAAAGCACGTGGAAGGTCCATAAGCAGGGCTGTAGACGTTGCAGAGATAGTAAGAAATCGATTTATATCAGATATAGAACTTGGAAATATAGATATAAGCACAGAAAAGGTAATGAACAGAGAAGGATCAAACAGCAATGTTTCAGCTATTGAAATACAGTTAAACAAATGGTAAAATTTAAAGACTTTAAAAATTTCTTTTTTAATTTTAAATTTATTATAAATTTTTTTACCTTTAAGGATTTTTAAAATATTTAGTTTAATTGAGAATAATCATCAAGTGATTATACAAAATAGGTTATTTTTAACAAAAATAATTAACATATACTATTCTAACTAATTACATGGATTAAAATCATGAAAAAACTCCCCTCATTAATTCCAGTAACTGAATGGGCCAGATCATACAATAAAGAATGGTTAAGGCCCGATATTATTGCCGGAATTACTGTAGGTGCTTTTACAATACCTGAAGCCATGGCATATGTTTCCCTGGCTGGTATGCCTCCGGAAATTGGTCTTTACTCAGCAATGGTGGGCCTGCTCGTTTACATGGTTTTTGGAACTTCCAATCAGTTATCTATCGGCCCTACTTCCACCCTTTCTATACTGGTTGGTTCTACCCTCGGTTCTTTGATGGTTTTAGACATCAACCAGTATTTTATGATGGTATCCCTTGTTGCAGTCATTGCAGGAGTTTTAGCACTTATATCATGGGCTTTCAGATTTGGATTTATTATCAAATTCATTTCTAAAACTGTTTTAACCGGTTTTTTAGCCGGTATAGCATTATACATAGCTTCAGGACAGCTTCCAAGATTATTTGGAATACCTGGATCTCAGGGAAATTTTTTTGAACGCATCTATTATTTTTTAGTTCATATAGATCAAACTAACATAGCCACTCTGGCTATTGGTGCAGGAGGAATTGCATTTTTATTTTTAGCTACAAGGAAATTTCCCAGACTGCCCAATACGCTTTTTCTGGTTTTAGGGTCAATAATCCTTATATCTTTCACTGATATTGATTCATTAGGCGTGAAAATAGTTGGTTCTATCCCTCAAGGATTACCAGCCCTTGTAATTCCTGATCCTAATTTAATAGATTTTAATATTTTGCTTACTTTAGCCACGACTGTTTTTCTTGTAAGTTATATCGAAGGATATTTATTTGCATCCAAATATGCAGCAGTAAATAAGTATAAGATCGATAAAAATCAGGAATTACTGGCTTTAGGAGCATCCAATATAGCTGTGGGCTTTTTTCAGGGATTACCCATAGGAGGAGTTCCATCTAGAACTGCCGTAAATAATGAAAGCGGGGCAAAAACGCCTTTAGCTGGGGGAATATCTGGATTGGTCATTTTACTGGTCCTTCTTTTTTTCACTGGAATATTTTACAATTTACCCGAAACCATACTGGCTGCCATAGTACTGTTTGTTATAAAGCGCCTAGTAGACATACCTCATTTTCGCCAGATTTATAATTTCAGTAGGATAGAATTCACCATTGCCATTGTAACGCTCCTATCTGTGCTGTTTTTTGGTGCATTGGAGGGAATTGTAATAGGTGTGATATTATCAGTATTAGGATTACTTAAAAACTTATATAACCCACATATCGCGGTTTTAGGACGTATTCCTGGTACTAATCAGTATCTAAATATTAAACGCCGCCCTGAAGGCGAAATAGCTCCCCATACCCTCCTTCTTAGAGTAGATGGATCCCAGATATTCCTGAACACCGAAAGTATAAAAGACACAATTCTAAATCTGGTAGATGATGAATACAAAGATACCAGATTACTTGTTTTAGATTTTGAGTCCACACCATTCATTGATTATTCTGGAATTGAAATGTTAGAAGAGCTCACTGACGAATTGAAGCAGCGAGGCATTAAAGTGAAGGCAGCGAATATGTACGAACCTCTAAGAGATTCAATCAGAAATTCCAGACTTGAACATGAAATAGTGGAAAGTAAATTCTGTTTAACGATTGATCAATGTATTAGAAGATGGGAATCAGAAAAAAAGAAATGAATCTTATTTTTTTCCTTTTGATAATAGTAAAAGATAATACTAACTATCCCAATACAGTTATAGAGGGGACCTTAATTGAAATTAATAAGATCATTTTTAGTTTTAATTCTTTTAATCAGCATGGTAGGAATAACTGGTTGTACAAGTTCAGATACTAATTCTAATAATCCAAATACTGTTTCCAGTTATAACGAATCTCCAAATATCAGTAATGTATCCAATAATACTCCTACTTCAAATTCAACCAATGCCAATTATGAAGCGAGTGGATACTGTTATTATGTGGTCGATGGAGATACTATTGACGTAAAGGGAGTGGGAAGAATACGCTTTGTTGGTGTAAATACCCCTGAAAGAGGTCAACCTGGATATAGTGAAGCTAAAGATTTTGTTAAAAGTTTATGTCTTGGAAAAACTGTTTATTTAGATATAGATGATGCAAAGCATTATGATAAGTATGGAAGAACTCTTGCTGTAATTTATGCAGGAAATACCAATGTAAATGCCGAACTTTTAAAAAGAGGATATGCAGAAGTTATGTACATCCCTCCATCTGAATTCAATCCCTATTCATGGGCAGGGGCAAGCAGTTATAGAAGTTCAAACAGCAATTCTGTAAGCGTTGAGGGATACTACATTGGAAATAAGAATTCAATGAAGTTTCACCGGCCGGATTGTATTTCAGTATCTAAAATGAGCGAAACAAATAAGGTACGTTTAAATTCAAGGCATGAATCTATAAATAAGAGTTATATTCCCTGTCAAAACTGTAATCCTTAACATGTTTAAAATAAGCCTTAATAAGGAATTGTAAAATAAAACGTTGCCCCCTCATCTAGCTTTGATTCAACCCATATTTGCCCACCATGAAGTTCAATAATTCGTTTAGAAATGGGTAAACCTATTCCAGTTCCTTTATACTTATCGATTGTGTGTAATCGTTTGAATACTTCAAATATTTTGTCTGTATATTGATCTTCCATCCCTATTCCATTATCAGATACACCAAACACATATTCATTCTTTTCTTTATTTTCATAGACCGAAATATGAATTTTTGGTTGTTTTTCTGGTTTTCTAAATTTAATAGCATTATCAATTAAATACTGAAATAATTGTTCCAATTGTTTCTTATCTGCAAAAACATCTGGGAGAGTATCATAGGTTATAATTGCCTTATTATCCCTAATAACGTCATTTAAAGCATTTATGGCATGATTAAGTGATGTTTCAGCATTTATCAATTCAAATTTCCTATCTTTGTTTCTAATAAGAGAATAATCTAATAATCCCTTAATCATTTCTTTCATCCTTTTTGCCCCATCTACTATGAAATTAAGGTACTCATCAGCATCATCATCCAATTTATCTTTATAACGCATCTCCAGAAGCTGTGAAAAACTCACAATACTCCTAAGGGGCTCCTGTAAATCATGAGAAGTAATGTAAGTGAATTGTCGAAGTTCATCATTAGAACGCTTCAATTCATCCACATTTTTTTTTAAATCTTCCTCTGCATTTATGCGTTTGATATCGATTTTATCCATGGAAGTAATGCTAAACCAGACCAAAATTGCCAAAATTGCAATGGTAGAAACTGTAGAAATTGCTGCTCTGAAATTAGAATCATATAATCCAAATTGTTCTCCTAAAAGTCTTAGCCAGCCGAGAATTAATGGAATAATAATTATAGCAAGTATGATTCTTCTTCCAAAGACCCCGCTAACCCTGTTACTTGTCAATAATTCCATAAAACCTTTATCAGGACGTGCTAAAAGAGCGCTGAACAATATTAAAATAAATATTAAAGTCGCATATAATGCTATTCCTGTATGATAAACAATCCGATACAATTCCGGGGCAAGATAAAGGTATCCTGTAAGTGCCAAAAGGGATACAAATCCCACTATGATCATAAGATATTGAGCAGGTCTATGTCCATTTCCTACTTCTTTATCAAATATAAACAAGGCAATTCCAGTAAGTAGCGAATTAAAAGCAGCACTGAATGCCATTCTATTTTGTGATGAAGTTCCTAAAGCTCCTGGCGCTTCTTTGAATAATATCTGGTCTATGCCCAGGTTAATATTGAATAGATATTCTGTAATTGTTAAAAATCCAATTAAAGCAACTATAACTGCAAATATCCTGGCTAATAACAGATTACGCCGATTTAAACGTTTTGTCTGTAAAAGCCATAAACTTATTCCTGTAAAAACAAACCCCAATGCAACATTTGACTTTATTGTAGAAAATTGTTGTCCCGGACTTTTAAGAATATCAATATCAAAAGCCCATCCAATAAGAAATAAAATACTGATTATAATTATAGAAATACTTAAAACTTCAGATAAGGTCTGTAATTTAGAATTATATTGATTTTGAGGATTCATTTAAATCATACCTAAATAGAATAGTATTAATATATTGGTATAAATTATTATATATTTTGAATTTAACTTCATCAAATATTTATATAAAACCAATTTCAAAAAATAATTGATTTTATGACTCTAAGAATTAACAGGTGCTATAACGGAGGATAACCATCCCAGTAAAGTTCAATAGCATATCTTGCAGCAGTTTCAACCTGTTCTGAGTAATCTTTTCTCAATTTATCCAGTAATTCATGCTTATCTCTTGAACTTGCAACTGCTTTAATAACCTTTAAATATATATCCATAGATTCTTTAGACGCTTTACAAGGAATTTCAAGCGTTATACACACATCCCACTCATCAAAAAGAGAAGTTCTGATATATGGGGATATTGAACCTATTAAAACCCCTTTTTCAAGATGTATAAGGGGTGGGACCCCTGCACGTTCTTTTCTATTTAAATTTGTGAGTTTTTCAAAGCTGTTTGAGTTGTAGCAATGTAATTCAACATACATCTCAGGTTTTAAATCTCTGATTAACCCTACAATCTCTTTACCCCTGTCTGAAGTGTAATAATGCCTGTCAAGAGTGCTTATGTAAGGACTTTCATCAAAATTATAAATAGTGAGAATACCATTTTTAACTTCCTCATCCGAGATTTTAGAGAGGGGTTTTATTGTTGTAAGCCCTTCATGGCCATGAACACCACCAATAAAAAGGCGTTCAGGGCCTTCTCCCTTATTTATTTCTTTAAAATAGGTCATTTATGATCAGATTAAGTTCCTTCTTCCCAGTTTTCGATGTATTCAATCTGTCTTGGAGTCAGTTCATCTATTTCAATGTTCATGGCTTTTAATTTAAGTTTGGCTACCATATCGTCAATTTCATCTGGAGCTTTGTATACCTTATTTTCCAGATTAGCTCCTAATAAATATTTAGCTGATTGTGCCTGAACAGCAAAACTCATGTCCATAATTTCTGCTGGATGTCCCTGACCACGCTCGCCTGCCAGATTAACCAGCCTTCCATCTGCAAGTAGATATAAAGTTCTTCCATCTTCCATTACAAATCCTTCAATGTCTGATTTAATCTGCTCATGCTTAACAGACATTTTAAGAAGGTCATTTTTATTAATTTCCACGTTGAAGTGGCCTGAATTTGCTAGTATGCATCCATCTTTCATGACTTTGAAATGTTCTTCCTTAATCACGTCGATGTTTCCAGTTACTGTTAAGAGAAGATCAGCATGTTTAACAGCTTCCTCCACTTTCATTACTCTGTATCCGTCCATTTTTGCCTCTAAAGCTCTTATGGGATCAATTTCTGTTACTATAACATTTGCACCAAGCCCATCAGCTCTCATGGCTATTCCACGACCGCACCAACCATATCCACATACAACAACTGTTTTACCAGCTATCAGCATGTTTGTTGAGCCCATTATTGAATCGAATGTTGATTGACCAGTCCCATATCGATTATCAAATAAATATTTGGTGTAAGCATCATTTACAGCGATGACCGGGAATTTTAATGCCTTATCTTCAGCCATTGCTTTTAACCTATGAATTCCGGTTGTTGTCTCTTCACAAGCTCCGATGATGTTCTCTATGAGTTCTGGTCTTTCCTTATGCACTAAAAATATCATGTCTGCCCCATCATCGATTAAGATGTCTGGTTTATGATCCAGTACTTTGTGAATTGTTTCATAGTACTCTTCTGTGGTTTCTTCTCTCCATCCGTACATGTTAAGTCCCATTGAAGCTCCTGCGGCTGTTGCATCGTCTTGTGTTGAAAGAGGATTACATCCAGTCATTGCAACTTCTGCACCACCTTCAAGGAGTGTTAATCCAAGATTTATGGTTTTCGGCTCAAGATGTAAACATGAACCTATTATAATTCCTTTAAAGGGCTTTTTTTCCTTAAAATCTGCCTTTATATGCTCTAAAACAGGCATGTGCCTTTGTACCCAGTCTATTTTTTTTCTGCCTTCACCTGCAAGTGACATATCTTTTACTTTACTCATTGTTTCACCTGAATGTAAAAATGATTTAGATATTAAAATCAGTTATTATTAAAATTAAATTGTTTTGTTTAATATAGATTATGATAGAAATGAGGGCTGGTTAATTATTTATTTAATACCTTTTAGGTTAGTTTAGTTATCGAATAAATTATCTGCGTTTTAAATTAATTACTAGTGCTAATATCTAATAGGCAAATAGATTTAAAAATTATTAAAAGTAAATCCTTTTTTTACTTCAATTCACTGAAATAACAAAGAATAAGCATTTTATTTAAATTTATATTCATAAAATAACAGTATTAGTAATTTAGATGGTAATATTATTAAATAAATGTAATTAGACAATAATTTATATAATATACTCTCTAATCAGTATATATGGAGCATGATGAAATTTCATATCAAGAACCTGAATATTACTATGCTAAATTAGCTGAAATTTATCTTGGTGAAGATGAACTGGAAATATCATCAGACTTCGAAGCAAGAGCTATGTTGGTTAAATTAAAAAAAGTAGAAAAAGATTTATCAAAATTAAAACGCACAATATCAACAGACATGAGAACTATAAGAAATATATATCTTGATGAATCAGTAATAGAAAAACCTAAGTTTTTAGGGTTATTCAGTGTAGGTAAAAAACTCACCAAAACACAAAAAAGGAAAAAACTACTTTTTGAACGTCAACAGACTTTAAAACCTTATGAAGAGATTATAGAAATTATTGAAGATTATAGTATACAGATTGAAGATTTTGGAAAGTACATAGAAAGAGAATCATTAGAAACATATGCCCCCCCTGAATACACTAAAGTATATAAAAAATAAGAGATTATTTATAAAAAAAAGGAAGCTTAGAGCTCCCTATAATTCTTTAATGCATGATTATCTATAATGAGTCAGTTCAACCTTTTCTTCGGTCTTCACTTTCCTCATTGCCTTTTTGAAATATTTCATTTCCACATTATCAGCGTTTACGTTGTCTCTAAGTGTCAGCATGACCGCTTCACGGCAGACTGCTTCAATATCAGCTCCAACATATCCCTCTGTATTTTTAGCCAGATATTTTAAGTTCACATCATCTGCAAGAGGCATTTTTTTGGTGTGAACCTTAAATATTTCAAGTCTTGCTGTTTCATCTGGATCATCGACTTTTACGTGTCGGTCGAATCTTCCAGGTCGAACAAGTGCAGGATCTATGATATCCACCCTGTTTGTGGCGGCAATAACTGCAACATCCTGTAATTCTTCCATTCCATCAATTTCTGTTAAAAGCTGATTTACAACTCTCTGAGTAACTCCTGAATCGGTACTTCCTCCACCCCTTGTGGATGCTATGGAGTCAATTTCATCGAAAAAGATAACTGTTGGTGCAGTTTGTCTTGCTTTTCTGAAAATTTCCCTTACACCTTTTTCAGATTCGCCAACCCATTTAGATAGTAATTCTGGGCCTTTTACAGCTATGAAGTTAGAGTCACTTTCATTTGCTACTGCCTTTGCAAGAAGGGTCTTACCAGTCCCTGGAGGTCCATAAATAAGCACTCCTTTTGGTGGGTTTATTCCAAACTTTTCAAAGTTTTCAGGGTATTTAAGCGGCCATTCTACAGCTTCCATTAATTCCTGTTTTGCTTTTTCAAGTCCTCCTATATCATCCCATTTTATGTCCGGAACCTGTACAAGAACCTCACGAAGCGCTGATGGTTGAATTTCTTTTAAAGCCTCTTTGAAGTCGGATTTTTTAACGATTATTTTTTGGAGAACTTCCTTTGGAATTTCCTCTTCATCAGACTTAATTTCTGGAAGAATCCTTCTCAATACTCTCATTGCAGCTTCTTTAGCCAGGGATTCCAGGTCTGCACCTACAAATCCATGTGTAACATCTGCTATTTCATCTAAATCGACATTTTCTTCTAAAGGCATTCCTCTGGTGTGTATCTGAAGAACTTCTTTTCTTCCATCCTTATCTGGGACACCTATTTCAATTTCCCTGTCGAATCTTCCAGGTCTTCTAATTGCTTGATCAAGTGCATCGACCCTGTTGGTTGCACCAATTACCATTACCTGGCCCCTGGATTTAAGACCATCCATAAGGGTAAGGAGCTGTGCTACTGTTCTTCTTTCGGCTTCTCCTGTAACTTCTTCACGTTTAGGCGCAATGGCGTCAATTTCGTCGATAAATACAATTGATGGGGCGTTTTCTTCTGCTTCCTCAAATATTTCCCTGAGTCTTTCTTCAGATCCGCCTACATATTTGCTCATGATTTCTGGACCGTTTATGGTTATGAAATGAGCATCACTTTCATTTGCTACTGCTTTAGCCAGTAATGTTTTACCTGTTCCAGGTGGTCCGTGCATTAAAACACCCTTAGGAGGTGATATTCCAAGTCTTTCAAAGAGTTCGGGTCTTTTAAGTGGGATTTCTATCATTTCCCTTACTTTCTTAACTTCTTCTTTAAGACCACCTATATCTTCATAGGTTACATCTACAAAGTTTTTGACACCTTCCAGTTTAGAAACGTCAACTGGATTCTGCTGTATTTCAACATCACTCATCTGAGTGACTTTAACAATCCCTGCTGGCTTTGTTGAAACCACAGCAAGCTTTAGTTCTCCCATTGGAGCTATATCTCTGAAGAACTCATCAAAGAGACTTCCCCTCATTGAAGTTGCTGGTTGTCTAAATCCAGATATAATTATATCCCCTTTTGAAAGAACTCTACCTGCAAAAGCTCCTCTTACATCACCCTGGACCATTATTTGTTGTTCAACAGGTGCTAAGACTACTTTCTGTGCTTCTTTAACATTTGCACGCTTTACTGTTACTTCCTCTCCTATTGAAGCTCCTGCGTTCTTTCTCATGTATCCATCGATCCTTATAATTCCTAATCCAATGTCTGATTGGGATGATGCGACTGTTGCTGTAGTTAACTTGTTTCCTTCTATTTCTATTGTATCTCCATCAAGAATATCTAATTTTGTCATGCATGCTGGGTCTATTCTTGCAACAGACCTTCCAACATCGGCCTGTGAAAATGCTTCTGCAACTTTTAATTTCATTTCTTTATCAGCCATAATAACCCCCATTTAATGTTATATTAATTAGTTATATTAGTTAAAAATAATTTTAAACATGGTTAATCTTTTAGTTAACTTGAGTTACTATAATAACTTGTAATTCATAGTATATAAAGCTTTCGAAAATTATATGAATTTTCGATGTTTGTGAAACGGAGCTAACAAAAATCTTCGATTTTTGTGCATGAGAAACTTCGTTTCTCTGCGCCAAACGCTTCGCGTTTGAGTGCTCCAAATCCTTCCGATTTGAGAGTTTCACAACTGGAAAAATTTCCAATTTTTCCATGTTTACTAACTCAGTTCACAACCGGAAAAAATTATAGATTTTTTGCATGCAGCAAATCGAAGCTGGAGAAAAATGCTTTACATTTTTTTAGCATAGAAAATCTTTGATTTTTTTAAGATTTTTTCGATTTTTAGTAATATATAACTATTTTCTTAAAGATAAATACTTTATAATATATTGTTAATAATAATATATGTATTTTAAGTTATTCATGAAAAAATTACAAAGATAAATGCTGCACTAACATGGAAAATAATCTAAATTTGATCCCATAGGCCTAAAAAAAGCGCACTATAATATAAATACATCTTTAATCCCATTATAAAACTTAAATTTAATAAAATTAGCCTAATCAGGGAAAAAATGGATAAAATAATTATAGATATTAATGAAGCAAAAAAAAGCTCTTTTGAAGAACTATTCAATAAATTATCATCCAGTAAAAAAGGAATATCTAATCTAGAAGCTAAAAAACGGATTCAAGACTATGGATCCAATGAAATATCTGAAAAAAAGGTCAATCCCCTAGTTAAATTCCTTAAATATTTCTGGGGCCCAATGCCCTGGCTTATTGAAGTTGCAGTTGTTTTATCTGCTATAATTCAACATTGGGCTGATTTTGGGATAATACTGGCGTTATTAATCTTAAATGCAATAGTTGGGTTCTGGCAAGAACACAAAGCAAGCAATGCAATAGAATTACTTAAAGAAAAACTAGCATTAAAAGCAACAGTATTACGTGAAAGTAAATGGAAAGATATATCGGCAAAAGAACTGGCCCCGGGAGATATAATTCATATAAGTCCTGGAGATATTGTTCCTGCTGATTCAAAGATAATGGGGGGAATTTCAGCAGATGAATCCGCTTTAACAGGAGAATCACTCCCTGTAGATAAAAAACCTTCAGATGTCATATATTCAGGTTCAGTAATCAGCCAGGGAGAAGCAAATGCCCTGGTTATTGCAACTGGAATGAACACATATTTCGGTAAAACAGCCCAGTTAGTAGAAAAAGCTGAAACGCAAAGTTTCCTTCAAAAAACAGTGATTAAAATAGGTGATTTTCTAATTATACTGGCAATGATTCTGGTGGCAACTATTTTCATTATTGCACTTTTCCGCAACGAAAGCTTCTTTTCAACTTTGGAGTTTGCCCTTGTTCTTGTAGTGGCATCTATACCAGTAGCTTTGCCTGCAGTTCTTTCTGTTACAATGGCTGTTGGTGCTGTAGCACTCGCTAAAAAAGAAGCTATAGTAAGCAAACTTGTAGCAATAGAAGAGATGGCTGGTGTTGATGTACTCTGCTCAGATAAAACTGGTACCATTACTAAGAATGAATTAACTTTAGGGGAAATAAAATCCTTTGATAAATTTGAAGATGAAGATGTTCTTCTATATGGTGCATTAGCATCAAATAAAGATAGTAAAGATCCAATAGATGTTGCAATATTTTCAAAAGCCAGAGAAACAAACATTAAAATAAAAGGATATAAAATTACTAATTTTAAACCATTTAATTCTGTTATAAAACGTACCGAAGCCACAATAGAGAATTTTGAAGGAAATAGATTTAAAGTGGCAAAGGGAGCAATTCAGGTTATTTATAAACTCACTGAAAACCCACTTTTGAAGGATCAAATTAAAATGGTAGTGGATGACTTTGCAAAAAAAGGTTATCGTGCTCTCGGTGTTGCAAAAACTGATGATAATGAAAAATGGCAGTATATAGGACTCTTTGGCCTTTATGATCCACCACGTGAAGACTCTGCTCAGACAATTAAAACTGCAGAATCTATGGGTCTGGATATTAAGATGGTAACTGGAGATCATGCTGCAATTGCAAAACAGGTGGCTCAAGAAGTTAATCTTGGAACTAAAATTATAATTCCTGAAGATTTTATTGATAAATCAGATAGAAAAGCAAAGAAATTAGTAGAGGAAACTGATGGCTTTGCAGAGGTTTTTCCTGAACATAAATATCATATAGTGGATTTATTGCAAGAAGCAGGACACATAGTTGCAATGACCGGTGATGGTGTCAACGATGCTCCTGCTCTTAAAAAAGCCAATGTTGGAATTGCAGTTGCTGGCGCAACAGATGCTGCCAAATCAGCAGCATCTATAGTATTTACAAGACCTGGAGTTTCTGTAATAATTGATTCTATAAAAGAAAGCCGTAAAATTTTCCAAAGAATGAATAATTACTCCATATACCGTATTAGCGAGACGATTAGAGTTTTGTTTTTCATTTCACTTTCAATAATCTTTTTTCAGTTCTATCCAATAACCGCTTTGATGGTGGTTCTACTTGCGCTTTTAAATGATGCCCCTATCATGACTATTGCCTATGATAACGTAATATATTCGAATGAGCCTGAAAAATGGGATATAAAATCCATATTAGGTATCGCTTCTATGCTTGGAATTATTGGAGTTATATCTTCCTTTTTGGCCCTATATATAGGACTTAATATCTTTCATTTAAATCAAGCTGTACTTCAATCATTTATTTATCTGAAACTTTCTGTTGCAGGACATTTAACTGTTTTTGTAGCTCGTACTAAAGGACATTTTTGGGAAGTTATACCAGCATTACCTTTATTATTAGCAGTGGTAATTACACAACTTATAGCTACATTAATAACCGTTTATGGGATACTTTTACCAGCTATGGGTTGGAAATTAGCCATTTTTATATGGATATATGCATTTATAGCCTTCATAATCACTGATTTTATAAAAATCAATTTATATAAGGTGTTAAAGAAAGAAGGAGTTGATTTATATAAATAACTTACCTTATAACTCCTCCAAACCCTTCTAAAAGAGTTTCAACCTTAAATCTTGTTTCTGGATTTATTACCTCATATTTAAGTGAAATACTAATTTTTCCAGATGGTATCTGGCCTCCAATGTATAAATCAGCTATTTTAATATTTACCACTTCTTCCAGGTCATTTAATGTGGTTGCAATGATTTGAGGATCACATGTTTCTGGGAAAATAACTGAGACATCATAGGCCTTTCTTGGAAAGGTTTCAGTTTTCCATTTAAGAAGTTCCTTATCATTTAAAACTTCTACATTTGATAATTTTAATCTCACTTCTTTATTATTCTCCTTTAAAATTACAAAATCTGGTGATATATCCTTTAAGATACCAATGTGAACGTTATCTGAATAAATATGTCGCAATCCTACTTCTTTGCCCATGGAATTTTTAAGGAGTCGTATTTCCTCTGTTAAAGCTGAAATTGCCTTATCAGACCTTCCAAGGGCTGCTTCCAGATCATCCAGATGTTTGGCAGCCGAACCCATTAATTTAACAAATCCATCCCTATCTTCTTTAGAAATCAGCCTATTTAGCTCTTTATAAACGGAAATAAAGGTTTTATTTGTTTCTTTAATGTACCTGTTTTCAGTCTGTATTGAGTAGTAAAGATAAGGATTTTGGGCAACTATACGGGCAATCATATCAACCATTAAGTTATAAACTGGGCTTGCAAACTTTCTGGATTCTTTAACATCTATTTCAAGTCTTTCAATCGTTGCTGCAATTCCTATATATGCAAAATGAGTGAGTCCTTGAACGATGCTCATCATTTTATCATGATTTTTGGGAGTTGTAACTATAACTCTTGCATTTTCCTTTTCAAGGAATTCTTGAACTGTTTCAAACCATTTTCCCCTAATTTCTGGAGTTAATACAACAACTTGGCCATCCAGAGACCTGATTCTTGGACCAAATAAAGGGTGAGTAGGGATTATTTCAACACCTTTACCAACATGTTCATGCATAATCTCTGTTGGTTTTTCCTTTACAGATGTAACATCCATTAATAAAGAACCTTCCTTTAAAAAAGGAGAAATTTCAGGGATCACATCGTTAATTGCGCTGATTGGAACTGATAAGATGGTAATATCTGCTTTAGATACTGCTTCTTCATTGCTGGAAGTATATTCAACTCCGAGCTTTTTAGATATTTTCTGACCTGTAATTGTATCTCTTCCAGTAACGGTCACATCAAAATCTCTATTTTTAAGAAATTGAACAATCCATCTGCCTAATCCACGAGTTCCACCAATTACAGCAATTTTCAACAGGATATCTCCTTTACAATTTATTAAAACTCTTTTAGATATTTGTTTTAATAATAAATAAAAATAGGGTTAAGTTATTGAAAATATTTCTAATAAAAGTATTTAGGTAATATATAAAATACATTTTAAGCTATTTCATCTAAAAATAGACATTGAAAGCAATTAAAATAAGAAAAAAAAATAAAATTGGTAATTATATCTCAACGGCTTTGATTTCTTTTATTTTTTCACCTCCAGAGATATTTTCGAGGGTACCTAAAAGGTCTAATACTTTATCATTTCCAAAGATATCCCCAAATCCATTAAATTCTGAGGTATTCTTCAAAAATAAGCCTCGCCTTTTCATCGGAGTTCCTCTTTCATTAATTGGATTTATTTCAACCATTATGGTTTCGTTACTTCCGTCTGCAGGTGTTTTAACCAGATAAACACCGTTTACGGATGTGGGTATTCGCTGCCATGCTTTAACTTCTTCTAATACTTTTTTGATTTTACTTTCGAGTTCTTTAACCATGTAATTACCTCCAGATATGGGTCTAGAAGAAGTAGTATATAAATATATCATATAATATTAATTATATTTAATAAATGATATATAGCACCAACATATATACAAAATTACTCAAAAATTAGTCTTAATTTTTCATAAAAACAAAAATATATGGCTTAAAAAGAAAAAAAAGTTTATAAAGATTATAAAATTATTTTTAAAAATCTTAATATACTTAATTAAACATATTTATAGCAGATAAAAGGAAAAAATTGTAAAGATAATATAAAAAGAAAAAATATAAGTGAATTTTATTGATTTTTAACCTATTAAAATAATTAAACTGGCTAAATAATGGTGATATAATGCGTATTGTTCATCAAGACACTAAAAGAGGAGTAATTGAACTTATTCCAGAAACACTGGACGATCTCTGGCATTTATCACATATAATTGAACCAGGTGATCTAATATCCTCTAAAACCACCCGTAGAATACAGGACTCTACTGGTGAACGGCTAAGAAGTGACAGAGGAATAAAAAAGACATTTTTTATGGGTATCAGAGTAGAAAGTATAAGTTTTCATAAATACACCGGGAAATTGAGGGCTACAGGAGTAATAGAACATGGCCCAGAAGATCTGGTTCCCCTTGGATCCCACCACACGCTTGACCTGAAACTTAAAAATTCCATAAAGATCACCAAGGAAAAATGGTCCAGATGGGCCATCAAGCGCCTGAAAAACGCTGTTGATTCATCTAAAAAACCTTCAGCTATCATAGTAGCTATTGAAGATGATGTCGCTGATTTAGGAATCATTAAACAGTACGGTATTGATTACTATGGGCCTATTATAGGTGGAATATCCGGAAAACGGATCATTCAAAAAGATCGAAGCAAAAATATAACCAGCTTTTATGAAGAGGTGGCAAAAACTCTTCAGGGATTTGAAGACATTCAGGGAATCGTAATAGCAGGCCCCGGCTTTACCAAAGGTGATTTTCACGATTTTTTAAGTGAAAAATATCCAGATATAGCTAAAATCTCTGCAGTTGAAAATACAGGGACTGGAGGGCGTGTTGGAATACAGGAAGTCCTTAAAAAAGGTACCATTGAGCAGATGGCCACTGAAGGACGTATAGCTCAGGAAATGAGATTAATGGGAAAGATTCTTGGTGAAATCGGTAAATCATCGAGACTTGTAACTTATGGTAAAAAGGAGGTTGAAGAGGCTGCCCAGGCTGGAGCTGCTGAAAATCTGCTTGTTCTTGATAAACTCGTTCGTGAAGAAGATGTAGAGAAAATAATGGATATAGTGGAAAATATGGGTGGTAAAGTAATGGTGGTTAGCAGCGAACATGAAGGCGGTAAACAGCTTGGTGCCCTGGGTGGCATTGCAGCATTATTGAGGTATAGCTTAAGTTAAAAATAAATATAATCATTTAAAATTATTTTTGGGCAAAATAGGATTGCAAAGCGTATAATAGAAAGATGTAATGATTGCAATATATGTAAAGACGTTGCAAGTTGTCCATTAGGTAATGTAAAAACTATTACAGGGACTGACAAGTGCATCGGATGCGGAATATGCACTTTATCATGTCCACAAGAAGCCCTAATTTTGCAAGAATCTCAAAAAGAAAAAATAAAGGTTTATGCGAACAATAAGGAAATTATAGCTTCTGGAACAGTGAAAAATGCATTAATCGCCTCTAATATAAAACTGAGTAAATTTCCTGATTTTAAAAGTGAAGAGGAGATTTTCATGCCCTGCGAATGTGGAGGATGCTGGGCCTGCCTGGCTCTTGTAAACGGCCATTTTACACCCGTGTGTATTACACCTTTAAAAGAAGGGATGGAAATAGACACACGAACCCGTAGAAATGAATATCCGGCTTTAAGGGTCGTAAGCGGCTTTGGAGTACATACAGTTGGAGGAGTCGGAACCCCCTACTCCTTAAAAAACATGAAAGGCCCTGTTGAAGTTGTTGGTTTTACTCACGGTTGTAACCTAAGATGTCCCCAATGCCAGAATTTTCCCATAGCTTTAACCTCTGGAGGACATCTGACTGAAGCTTATGAAGCTTCTCAAATACTTTTAGGCTTAAAAGAACTCCATGAACTGGATAGGATAACAATTTCTGGAGGAGAAAGTACATTAAATAGAAAATGGCTCATTGAATTAATTAAAGCCATTAAAAATCAGGATGAACATGTTAAAATCCATGTTGACACCAACGGAACTATATTAACTCCTGATTATATTGATGAACTCGTAGAATCAGGAATGACAGACATAGGAATAGATTTAAAATCACTGGATGTTTCAACCTACATGAATATCACCGGGCTTGGTGATGATAAACTGGCTCAGAAATTTCTTGAAACTTCATGGAATGCAGTAAAATACATTATTGACAATTATTCATCTGATATATTCCTTGGAATTGGTATACCTTACAATAAAGCCATTATATCTAAAAAAGAAGTAAAAAAGATGGGAGAAAAGATTTTTAAAATAAAATCTGATGTTCAGGTATGTGTTCTTGATTACAGACCCGAGTTTAGAAGGAAAGACCTTATTAAACCCTCAATTAGTGAAATGATGGATGTAAAAAAACTATTGAATTCAACAGGTCTTGAAACTGTAATCGTTCAGACCAGTTCAGGACATTTTGGGCCTTAAATGCATTTTAAATCTCTAATTCTATCTAATGATTTAGGGCTTAAAATATTAAATTAAGATACCCTGATGAATTGCTTATTAATAAAATTGAAAGGTAAAGCTTAATTATTACCTTTTAATATAATATTATTAGTAAGTAAAGGTGGGACAAAAATGCGCAAAACAATTGGAATTTTTCTCTGTTTAATCCTGGTTTTTTCTATAGTTGATGTAAGTTTTGCTGGTACTTATTTGGGTAGCACCAAAAATGGTTGGGTTGAAAAGGAAATATATGGAAATCAAGCCTCAAGCCAGACCATAGTAATAATAACTGGAATTCATCCTCGTGAATATCAGTTCCATGAAGCAGTTAGAACCGCTCTAAAATCTAAATCAGGTAAATTAATCAAAAAGTATGTTCTTTACAGGGTACATGTTACTAAGAATCCGATGAATTACAATAAAGGTAGAATGAGTGGTCAGATCCTTGCAAATAAATACGTTGTTCCAGATGTTAAACGAATCAAACCAAGATTGGCCATAGATATTCATGAATGCAACTGGAAATTCAGTGGATACAAATATGGAAGATTCTTTGATCCAATTTCAAAAACATATAAAACCAAAACATATGCCTATTATCTTGCCAGTAAACTGTCTGTAAAGGTTTACAGTCCACGAGGAGGAACAAGTCCAAAATATGTTACAAATCCACTTGCCAGAAAAGGAATCCCTACACTGGTTTATGAAACATATAAGAAAGATCCCTACTCCCGAAAGCTTTCTGATGCAAAAAGGTTTATCGATGCCTTAGAAAGAATGTAGACTTGGTTAAATTGTAACCATGTATTATCTTTCTTTTTTTTGAATCTAGGTGGTTTTTAACATAACTACATATACTATTTTTTCCTTATTTTTTAATGGTGACTTAATGTACATAGAGATCATTTCTGCATTAATAATATCTGCTATTTTAACGCTATTAATCCAGTGGCTAATCCGAAGATGTAAAGGATCTCTTTATACTTCAATCAGGGGTGGAACACCGCGAGCAGTGGGAACCGCACCATTTATAACTATGCTTCTATTTTTACCACTACCTTACAGTTATTTAGTGGGCATAATAGGAATTTTCGCGTTCATAGATGATTTAATTGGAAGAAAAAGGATTAATAATCTAAAAATTGAAATAGGTCAACTTTTTAGAGGGATTGGAATGCTTCTTGTTGCATTGATTGGTTTTTATTATCTGGGGCCTGCTTCAATACTGATTGCCTTGATGATACAGCCTATGAACATAGCAGATATGCAGCCGGGAACTGCCTGCTCTTCAGTGATAATTATGTGTATTTTAGCAGTTATTTTAATGATTTCAAGCGGATTTAATGACTATTACATTCCATTAATTATTTTAGCAGCATGTATTGGTTATGCACCCCTTGATTATAAAGGAAAGATAATGATGGGTGAAATTGGGAACCATTCATTTGCAGTGGGACTTGGAATTTCATATGCACTTTTAGGCGGATTTTATGGGGTCAATTCCAGTATTGGATATACAATTGGAAGTATTTTAGGTGCTTTAACCTTATTTATTGTGATATCACTTGTTATTGCCATGTTAAGGCGTCGAAATCTTAAAATATTCATGGAAAATGAACTTAAAATAGAAAATCCCCATTTTGGAGATTATTTTATGGATGTTTTGACTGGAGGAGGACTTGGAGATTTAGTACGCCGTATTATACTTGGAAAACGTAAGATAGTAATAAAAAATAAATATTTAATGTATTTAGGGTTTAGAAGGCTTTTTTTTAATCCCAAATAACTGTGAATTTACCCTCTAATTCTGAAATAACCAAGAATAATGAAAATAATCCCAAAAACAGTCCATACAGTTCCTGAAAAACTATCTTTAATTATTATAAAACTGTAAAGACCTATTATAAGCATTAAAGCTGCACAGAAATATACAATCATCTTTCTTGTCCTAGATTCCATATTTATTCACCAATTTTAAATTTAATTCTTTCAAATATACAATTAACCTTTCTTCCGTTTTAATGACCAGATTGCAATTACAAGAAATACCAAAACAAGATAAATGCCACAATATTTATCCAGAAATAGAAGTGGTGGATCTAATGATCAGAATGCAAGCGATGCTGTGTTTCATTCCTCACTTAATTTCTGAACAAGTTCATTCCTTCAATCGTAAAGGTCCACGAATTCTAAAAGATCTTTTTCTTTTACTTTAATTTCAGCTTTATTAATACCGAATAATTTAGCGTAAAACTCTATATTTTGATGCACAGTTAAACCTATATAAAGTACAGTTTCTTGACCCATATAACTAATGTAAGATGCGATCTTTTTATCAGGAATCTTATTTCCAGGCACAAATGCTCCAACATCTGTTGGAGCTAACAATCCGCTTAATATCTTAATTCTGGCGGCTTTTTCAGGACAATTAAGCCCTAAAAGACCATAAATTTTCCCTTTTTGAAGTTTCAGGTTCAAATCATCAACATCAGTGAAATCACCAAATTTTTAGTTAAAGACAACGTTTCAATGGCATAATTCATTCTACCACTTTCAGATTTTATTGGAACGGCTTTATTTAAATATTTTGTGCCTTTCATAAAATATAAAGAGAGAATAACCTTAATTAATGTTTGAGGAGAAAGAGAAAAAATTCTATAAATTGAAAAACAGTATATTAAACTTTAAAAATATAATATAAGATATTTATAGGGTATTAATCAATATAGTATAAGAGAATAGGTGGCAAAAATGTTAATTTTAAATACTCCAAACATAGAAGGCAAAAAAATAATCCAATACTATGGTCTGGTCAATGGGGAAGCTCTAATCGGTGCCAATGTCTATAAAGACCTTTTTTCAGGGGTCAGAGACGTTGTTGGCGGAAGAACTTCTGCATATGAAGAAGAATTAAAAAAAGCAAGAGATCTGGCCCTATCCAGTATGGAAGAAAAAGCTGAAAAATTAGGTGCGAATGCAGTTTTAGCTACTCAAATAGCTTATCATAACCTCGGGGGAACCATGGGAAACACAATCATGGTTATTGTCTTTGGTACTGCTGTAAAATTTGAATAATAAATATTTTAGCCAATAAATGATCTTATACCTGTGGAGATGGATAATATTGTTATCATCATTTAAAGAGCGCCTTTATCAAAATCGATGGCGATTCGCTGCGATATTGATTGGGACATTAGTCGGTTTTATTTCTGCAGTGCTCTGTGTATACTTTAATTTAGTTATTTTCGGCTTTAATATCATGTTTATTGCCTCTCCTTTAATTGCAGGATACACAGAAGCTTTTATTGCAAGGAAAAAACACGGTAAAAGTACAGGAGCCATAAGCGCCCTTCTGATATTTATCATAATCAATATATATGGTTGGTTCTTCCCTAAAAATCCTATAACTCTTAATTTATTTACACTGGGGGGAATTGCACTGACAATACAGGCTGCTGTGCCTATACTGGTCAATTATTTATTATTCGTCGTTTTTATTGGAACAATAACCTATGCCCTTGGATTAATAGGAAATTTGCTGGCAAAACTAACTGGAAAACCAGTTTCCACCCCTGAAGAAGCTAAGAGTGTTGCCATGCCCACAATGGAGCTTTTATTTTCAACAGTTCCTCTTATAGAGGGTAAAACAGTCGTTAAAAATTTCGGATTGATTTCTGCAGAGGCAGTTTTAAAAGAAGAAAAAGAAGGCAAATCTTCCCTTTTAAATAAAATTAATGTAAAAAAAGACATGGTATATGAACTTGGAAAAGTTCGAAACGAAGCTTTAAAAAGTTTGGAGAACATGGCAAAAGAAATAGGAGCAAATGCTGTGTTAGGGGTAACTATTGGTTATGAAAGTGTGGGAGGACTTACTGGAAGCACTATGATTGTTACAGTGAGTGGTAATGCAATATTATACAAATAAATGTAATAGGGAATCTTTATTATAACATCCATAATAATATAAAAATATTATATCTCGTTTAATACATTGTAAATAAATTAATTTTATTTCTGACCATTTATTGAGTTAATTTAATAAAAAATTTATAATTCGAAATCCCTTAGAATTTAAAGCACATGGTGAATAAATGAAAGCTTTATTTATAGTTACAGGTAGAGGAATTGGAGGAGATGCTGCAGTAGCACTCAATATAGCTGAAGCTTTATCCAAATACGGTTTTGATTGTGAATTCGCCCTGAATCGCGGTTCAATTGGCTCATTATTCCAGAAAAATGGAATTAAATGGCACGAGACCAGCGTACCCCAGGCAGGAGGACATGCAGCCACCATGGCAACTATGGCGAAAGGAGGGTTTAAAACCATTAAAGCCAGTTTTGAAGCCAGAAAATTGTTCAAAAAAGTAAAACCTGATGTTGTTGTTGGAACAATAGGGGGAGGAGCCATAGTAGGATGTACAGCAGCAAAAATGGCACGAATTCCGACAGTAGGAATATCAGCAACTCCTTCTGATTCAAAAGTATCCAGAATCACCACTACAGTTGCTCTTCCAGAATCACCATTATTTAAATTGAAAATAGAAGATAAAAACGTGTACAAAGCTTATATGCCTGTAAATCCACAGATTGTTAGTGGCGATAAAGAAAAAGCACTCCAGTTAATGCCTGATGAATTCAATCCTGATCTTCCTACAGTTTTATTATCATCTGGTTCTACACTTTTTGAAAAAATGGCTCTTGCTGCACCAAAACTTAGAGATAGTGGAATAAAAGCAAATATAGTCGTTATAGGGCATCCACTTCGTGAAAAATACCGTCAGTTCCTTGAAACTCCGGGAATTTTATATCTTGGTTATATTGATTGGGTTCGTGATTTATACAAATTAGCAGATTTTGCAGTAATTACAGACGATGGAGTGATGCTCCATGAAGCTATATCATGTAATTTACCAATTATAGCACTTTTAAGAGTAAAATATGGTCGATACCACAACATGAGAGAAGTCTTTAAAGGTGCTGTGGTGGAAAGTGAACTGGATACTTTAGACAGAACAGCAAATGAATTTTTAGATAATATTAATAAAACAAAGGATAAAGCATCAGTTTATGCTAAAGATATTCTTCAATCTGCCGATAAAATTGCAAAAATCATCGCTGCTGAGGCAGATAAAAAATAGAAATTGAATTCCAGATCATCCAAACCTTGCAAAAAATCTCATTAATTTATATATAGCATCTGTGGAAGGATGTACTTCCATGAAGTCATCAAAATCATCGATTTTTTGCCCTTCTCTCAACAACTTAGACATGTATGCCATACTTGTACGTGATGAAGGCGATACTGAAAATAGTTTATTTAAACCTCTATCCTCATTTACACCAATTTTTGTGATGCCTGTCATTCCTTCAAGGACTCTCCAGAATGATCCTGGACCTGCTGAGCCAGGAATATGTCCTTCAATGCTCTGATCATTTTTTTGAAAGTCAATAAAAGCAACATCATAATATAAATTTATTGAATATGGAATAAGGCTGTAATCCATTTTTGTATAAATACCGCAGGCATTTCTGGCTGCTGTTATTCCTTCAGCCCTTGAAATTGGGGTGTTTCCAATTCTTCCTGCAACATCACCTGCTGCATAAATGCTTTTATGGCTTGTCTGCATTCTATTATCCACAATTATATGACCTCTTTCATCAGTATTAACGATATCTACAGCTATTTCAGAATTAGGAACCATTCCTACAGCAAACAGGGTTTTACCTTTCATTTTTCCCTTGTCAGTAGAAATATGGTCTTCATTTATTGCCTCAGCCCGGACATTTTCATAGATATTTACATCAGTTAAAAGATTTTTAAGCAAATATTTTTTAATATCTTCATCAAGCATTTTTAAAAATTGATTTCTACATAAAATGTTTACTTTTGCACCCATTGTGGAAAATATATTGGCAAATTCTGCAGAAATAACACCGCTTCCCATTATATTTAGCTCTTCAGGAAGTTCAGTTAAATTTAATATGTCTTTATAGGTTATGGCTTTTTCAGCTCCCTCAATCTTGGGAATAAGTGGCCTTGCACCTGTAGCTATAATCAATTTATCATAATCAAATTCTTTACCCTCAACTATGACCTTTTCGTTTTGAAGTTCTGCCTGACCCATTATTATTTCTGCTCCAGCATCTCTGGTTTCAAAATCAAGAACATGGTTAATTTTATCTATAGTATTCTTAACGCCGCTAATTACTTTATCAAATGAGATTTTATGTATATTATCAATTATTCCCAAATTTTTAAAATTTTTTGAATCAACCAAAAATTTTGAAACTTCATTTAACCCACAAACAACCATACATCCCTCATTAAGACATGTACCCCCAATTTTATTTTCTTCAATTAGAATCACATTTTCTCCAATGTTTGATGCTTCAATAGCTGCAGTTCTACCTGCAGGGCCTCCCCCAATAATCACTATATCCATGAATTTTCCTCCATCGCATATTTTATATGGTAGAACTACATATTAAAATTACTAAAAATAATTCATCAAAAAAAATTGAACTTTTTATAAATAATTATGACTTATTGAAAAAAAATACGAGGAGATCTCAATGTGTATCGCAGCCCCAGCACAGATAATAGAAATTAATGATAACGTAGCAGTTGTTGACTTTGGAGGAGTACGTCAGAACGCTAAATTGGATTTAGTTGAAGATGTGGAAATAGGTAGATATGTATTAGTCCATTCAGGGTATGCTATTGAAGTTTTAAGTGATCAGGAAGCTAAGGAATCATTAGAAGCATGGGAAGAACTTCTAAAAGCTTTAGATGAAGAAGAAGATTAATATATCATATTTTTGTGCCTCTGGATCAATTCAGAATTTATATAATATTCAGAACTTCATTTAATACAATATCATAGTGGATTTTAATTCATTTTGGACCTTAATAAGGTCTTTTTAAATATTTAGATTTTTAAAGCATTAAACTAATTTTTTATTCATAGAATGGCACAATTTTCTATTAAAGGAGATATATGCTCTAATTAAACTATTTTAAATTTAAAATGTTCTCTATTTTCATGTTATGCAACTTAAATATTTTAATAGTTGGTGTAGACATATATTAATACTTTGATAATTACATATATTTATATAAGCTTTTTTTTAACTAATTAGACACTTATTATACTAATATATTTATTAATGGAAATAATTTATAATAATAAATATTAGATTTAAATATTAGAATCAGGTAGATGAGCAAATGTTTTCTTCAATTGATAAAAAAAAGATTTTCTCTTTCAGGATAATGCTGGTTTTCTTTTCCATTATTCTGGCTTTATATATAATCTTTTTAGTACAGAGCATTCCTCACTACAATAATTATATTGGAAACATATCTTTTCTCTTGATAAACTTAATAGTGGTAACTATTCTTCTTTATGTGGCAAAAGAGTCTTCTAAACAAAATAAAAACGCTTTTATTGGCTGGTTTTTAATAGCACTATCTCAACTGGCCACATTACTTGGAAATATTGCCTGGATGGTTATTACTATTGGTTTTAATCAATTTGCATATCCTTCTGTAGCTGATATTTTTTATCTGATTTACTTCCCTCTCCTTATAACTGGAATCCTCTATTTACCAGTTTCTCAAAATAAAGAGTTCAAAAAATATCAAATTCTTCTTGATACAGGAATTTTAATGGTATCAGTCACTCTAGTTCTTTGGGTAATCTTAATAGCCCATATACTCGAAACCCAAAAAGAAAACATGTTTGGTATTGTCATATCCCTATCATATGTACTTCTGGATATTTTTCTCCTGGTTACTCTGTTTTACTCGTTGCTTAACTGGTTTGGACAGGTTAAAAAGATTCCAATGCTTTTATTATCAATGAGCGCGGCTACTCTGGTTGCTACAAATGTTATTTTTACCTATCAGTTTTTATATGGTGTGGATCTACTTGGTGGATTTCTAGATATTGGCTGGTTAATTTCATATTTCTTAACTGTTCTTGCAGGTATTTCTTATATTAGTCATGATGATTACGATTTTAAAACACATGCCCAGAAATCAAGATGGTTTAAATTTAATTTGAGTTACTATTTACCTTTATTATGACTATTAGTTGTTTATATGTTGTTATTATGGATCTATATACATCCGGAAGATGCAAATATCAATATATTGATTGGATGGGTAATTATAGTTATAACCATGATATTTGCTCGTCAAATATTAGCATTAAAGGAAAGCAATCAGATAAAAGAATTATTAGAGAACAATCAAGAAATATTAAAGAAAAGAGAAAGACATCTAAGTTTAATAACAGACAATATGGTGGATTTAATAACAAGAACAGATCCTAACGGAGTATATCAGTATGTTAGCCCATCAGCCCGGAAAATTATAGGTTATGAACCTGAAAACCTATTGGGAAAAAATGTTTTAGATTTTGTACATCCTGACGACCTGGATAAGTTTAAAATTGCACTTATAAAATCTAAAGAAAGTGGTTATCTCGATGAGCCTGAATATCGTTATAAAAAATCTACCGGAGATTATGTCTGGCTTGAAACTGTCGGAACCCCTATTTTTGGCCATGAAAATAAGCTCAAAGGATTTATACGCAGTAGTCGTGATATAGACGATCGTAAATATGCAGAAGAACAAATAAAAGCATCTCTTGAAGAAAAAGAAGTTCTATTAAAAGAGATACATCATAGGGTAAAAAATAATATGCAGATAATCTCCAGTCTACTGAGTCTCCAATCCAGAAATATTAAAGGCGGGAAAGAGCTGGAAATCTTCAAGGAAAGTCAAAACAGAGTAAAGTCTATGGCCATGATCCATGAAAATCTATACAGAACACCTAATTTAGCCAGGATCAATTTTAAAGACTACATCCAGAATTTGATTTCTGGACTGTTCATGTCGTACGGTATTAATCAAGATACAGTTAAAACAGAAATGGATTTAAATAACATTTTGCTGGATATAGATACTGCAATTCCCTGTGGCCTTATACTAAATGAATTGATGTCTAATTCTCTAAAACATGCCTTCCCTGAGGGGAAAAAAGGTAAAATAAATATTTCACTGCTTGAAGAAGGAAATAAACTGAAGATGATTGTGGGTGATGATGGATCTGGATTTCCAGATGAAATCGATTTCCGAAATACAGATTCTTTAGGCTTAAAACTAATAAATACTCTTGTAAACCAGCTTAAAGGTGAAATAGAACTTGAAAAAAGTAAAGGAACAAAATTTATAATAAAATTCGAAAAAAAATAATATTTAAAATATTAAGCTTCAGCGCCTCTATTTAAGATAAATATAATGGCATTTACCCCTATAAAGGTAGCTATTAGTATCGATAATATTAATATTAGTTGATCCATGATTTACACCTTATTTTATAGTTAATTTACTCATAATTAAATACTTTGTTAAAGTATATTTTCCACACTTATAAATTTAATTATTTTAATAGATTGAAACCCTTTTTACTCCTTCAATCTTTAAAAATTCATTTAGCAGGTTTCCTTCCATTGGTTTTTCTGTTATAATAGTAAGACGAGGTTTTTCTTCAAATTCAGGATCTCCTGCGTGTACTTGCCTTATACTGATATTTTCTTTCGATATTAATTCTGTTGCTTTAGCAATTATTCCAGGATTTTGAGCTTCAGCTTCAATCTCTACCACTCCAAAACCCAGATCTTTTGCCACATTTTTAACAAGGGGACCTGCAGGAATTATATTTGAAAATATCTTTGAAAGTTGTTCATCAGATAGAATTACATCTACAGTTGTTTTGATGCTTCTTCTATCTACATCAACGGATCTTGCCATTGCTAAATCGCTGATTTCGATATTTCCACAGTATATTTTGCCATTTTCGCTTACACCCAAACCATATTCAACTATTTTCCTGGCTACGCTCATACGTGCCGGAAATTTCTCAAATTTATGCTTAACCTTCTCCCACATAGAATCTCACTCTAGTAATGTACATATGTGTGCTCAATAACACTTTATCGCTCAATCTATTTTAAGATTTCTGTTTAACGTACAAATTTGTACTATAAAGCTTTAAATAGTACATTATAGTATACAAGATATTGTTAAAATAAACTGGTGACAATATGAAAGGCAGTGAATGTTTTTGGCAATATTAGATTAAAAACCCCTAAGAGTTTTGAACTTGACTTCGATTCTCCTTTTGAATTATTTAAAAGCATATATAAAAATTCAGAAAATGCATTTCTACTTGAATCCATGGAAAGCAATAGCGGACTTTCCAGACTTTCAATCTTAGGATTTAAACCATTTGCAATTTTAAAAGCATGTGGAAATATTTTAAAAGTAGAAAAAGAAGGAGTTCAAGAAGAAATTGAAACCAAAAACCCTTTTGATGAAATAAAAAAAATTACTTCTCAAAGTTTTAAAAGAAAAGGATTTACAGGCGGTCTTGTTGGTTACATATCCTATGAAGCAGCCAGATATTTTGAAAATATTAAAAACCATGACTCTATTTATCCTGATTTTGAATTTGGTTTGTTTTTAGACTCCATTATCTTTGATCGATTAGAGAATAAATGCCATTATGTGACTCTTAATGAAAATCGGATAAAAGAAATAAAACAAATGGCAGAGGAACCCTGTGAAGTTGGGAATATTGATTTCAAATTTAAAAAACAGCGATACTCAAAGGAAAAGTTTGAAAATATGGTGAAAATCGCCAAAGAGAAAATAAGAGAAGGTGAAATATTTCAAAGCGTAATTTCCAATGCACATGAATACGAAATCACTGGAGATAAGCTTTCCATTTACAAAAAACTTCGTGAAGTGAATCCTTCACCTTATATGTATCATTTGAAACTGAAAGACACAGAAATTATTGGTTCAAGTCCAGAGATGCTGTTGAGGGTCGAAGATAGAAATATTGAAACTTTTCCAATTGCAGGAACAAGAAAACGAGGTAAAAACATTGCTGAAGACAAACGACTTGAAAATGAACTTTTATGTGATGAAAAAGAGCATGCAGAGCATCTTATGCTTGTAGATCTGGCTAGAAATGATGTTGGAAAGGTAAGTGAATTCGATTCAATAAATATTCCAGAATATATGGCTGTTAAAAAGTTTTCTCATGTACAGCACATAGTTTCTCATGTAACAGGAAAATTAAGGGCGAATATGAAAGCTGTAGATGCGTTTGGCTCTGTTTTTCCGGCAGGAACTCTAAGTGGAGCACCTAAACTTCGGGCAATGGAAATAATAAACGAACTGGAGGGAACATCCAGAGGACCTTATGGGGGCGCTTTAGGTTATTTCTCCATAAATGGAAATGCTGATTTTGCAATTATCATACGAACCCTGATCTGTAAAGGGAATAAAGCTCAATTACAGGCAGGTGCAGGAATCGTACATGATTCTAATCCAGAAGACGAATATTTTGAGTGTGAAAACAAGGCAAATGCACTGATTAATGCCCTGGAATTAGCAAGAAGCAATAATTCTGAATTGGAGGAATATTAATGATAATTATACTTGATAATTATGACTCATTTACCTATAACCTGTATCAGCTAATAGGAAAACTTGAAAAAGACATCATGGTTAAAAGAAATGATGAAATCACCATAGGGGAAATAAGAGATATTCATCCGGATCAGATAGTTATCTCTCCAGGACCTGGAAATCCGTTAAACAAAAGAGATTTTGGGATATGTATGGAAGTAATAAAAGAATTTAAGGGTGAAATTCCAATTTTAGGCGTATGTTTAGGCCATCAAGGAATTTATACTGCATTTGGAGGTAAAATTACAAATAATAAGCCAATTCATGGTAAATTGAGTAAAATCCACCATAGAGCTGAAGGAATTTTTGAAGGAATTGAAAATTCACTCCTGGCAACCAGATATCATTCATTGATCTGTGATGAAGAAAGCATTCCAGAATGTTTAGAGATCACTGCTAAAAGCGATGATGGAGTTATTATGGGAATTAAACATGTTGATAGCCCAATTTATGGTTTACAATTTCATCCAGAATCCATAGGGACTGCACAGGGCGTGAAGATAATTAAAAACTTCTTGGAGTTGGAAAACACTCAAATGCTAACTTTGAATGATTTTGAGGTGGATTTATGATTAGTTTCTCACAAATAATCGCTGAAAGGAAGAAAATTCTTGATAGAGAAATGAAATATAGGTCTTTAAGTGATCTAAAAGAAAATATCAGGAGAACAAAAATAAGGGCAGATTTTAAAAAGTCCATTGTTGATGAAAACAACGTTTCTATTATCTGTGAATACAAACCAGCATCTCCATCGAAAGGTAATATAACCAATCTTAGGGTTGAGGATGTAATTCCCCCATATGAGAAATGTGGAGCAAGTGCAGTTTCTATACTAACCGAAGAAGCGTTTTTTAAAAGCAACACCAAAAATTTGAGTATTGCAGCTAAAGCTACCAAACTTCCTCTCCTTAGAAAAGATTTTATTGTTGATGAATACCAGATTTATGAAGCTCGCTCATGTGGGGCAAGCGCAGTTCTATTGATGGCAGATCTATATAAAGATCTGAGATCTGGAATTGATTTATGCAGCTATTTTGAAATGGATGCTCTTGTGGAATGTAAAAACAGGGAAGAAATTGAAATGGCCATAAAAGTAGGGGCAGAAATAATCGGAATAAACAACAGAGACTTCAAAGACTTCAGTATTAACCTTAAAAGGACAAAAAAGCTTGCAAAATATGTTGGTGAAGATATAATTCTTGTATCAGAAAGCGGAGTGCAAAATGGAGAAGATATTAAACTTCTTGGAAGTTATGGTGCAGATGCAGTTTTAGTCGGCTCCAGCATAATGAAATCACCGAATATATGCAAAAAAGTTGAAGAACTGGTTAATGCAGGCAAAGGGGAATTAAAATGAAGGTTAAAATCTGCGGAATTACCAGAAAAGAAGACTTGAAAACTTTAGAAGAGTTCGACCCTGCTTTTATAGGGTTTATCAATATTAAAAGATCGCTGCGCTATGTTAATACCGACGAAATAAATGAATTAAAGCACTCTATGATAAATACAGACAAATCTATGCTTGTAATTAGGTCTGGTAATGTGGAAGAGGTCATTAAAAAGGCAAAACAATGTGATATTAAAAATGTGCAGTTACATTCATTGTCTCCAGAAGAAATTTCAAAGATAAATGGAATCAACATTATTAGAGCCATTGGAATATCTGAAAATATAGATGAAGTTAAAAGTGAGGAAATAAAGCAGTTTTCCAGGGTTTGTAATTATTTGTTGTTTGATTCTATGATATCTGGAAAAAGTGGAGGGACTGGAAAACAAATTCCAATTCAAACTGCAATTAAAGCTGCTGAAATTGCAAGAAAAAGCAATCCGAATATTAAACTGTTTCTTGCTGGTGGAATGGATAAAAAAAGGATTAAAAATGAAGGTAGGATTATTAAAAGTTATTTTGATTATGTTGATGTAAATTCAGGCGTTGAAAATCGTCCAGGATATAAAAACAGAGATAAAATTGAAGAATTTATGGAAAGTTGCAAGGTGATATAATGATTTTAGATGGAAAGTTCGGTAAATATGGAGGGGCTTTTGTACCAGAACTTCTGATTCCTGCCCTTGAAGAGCTTGAAAAGGCATTTTTAAAATATAAAGATGACGAAGAGTTCAATAAAGAACTTAAATATTATTTAAGAGAATTTGCAGGAAGACCAACGCCTCTGTATTATGCAAAGAATCTTTCAGAAAAATTGGGATGTAAAATATATCTTAAACGAGAAGATTTACTTCATACTGGAGCTCATAAGATAAATAATACCCTTGGACAGGGACTTCTTGCAAAGTATATGGGAAAAACAAGGTTAATTGCAGAAACGGGTGCCGGACAACATGGAATTGCCACTGCAGTAATTGGATCACTTCTTCAAATCCCAACAGAAGTTTATATGGGAAGTGAAGACGTAGAAAGGCAAAAATTAAACGTTTTCAGGATGGAATTATCTGGTGCAAAGGTTAATCCTGTTGAAAACGGCTCAAGAACATTGAAAGATGCAATTAACGATGCATTTAGAGATTGGGCTTCAAGTTCAGATACAACCCATTACCTCATTGGATCAACTATGGGGCCTCATCCATATCCAATGATGGTAAAACACTTCCAGAGAGTTATAGGTAAAGAAACTAAAACCCAAATCCTTAAAAATGAAGGTAAACTTCCAGATGTTGTCATAGCGTGTGTTGGTGGTGGAAGCAACTCCATGGGAATATTTTCTGGATTTATAGAAGATAAAGAAGTAGAACTTATTGGTGCAGAAGGCGGAGGAGAAGGATTAAATGGTAAACACGGATCAACCATCAGTGCAGGGACTGAAGGAATTCTACATGGATCTCTTTCTTTTGTTCTTCAAAATGATGACGGACAAATTTCTGAAGCGCATTCCATATCTGCTGGTCTTGATTATCCTGGTGTGGGTCCGGAACATGCATTTTTAAGTAGCAAAGGACGTGCAAAATATTATCCTGTTACCAATGAGGAAGCTATTAGAGGATTCAAGCTTCTTTCAGAATATGAAGGGATTATTCCTGCCCTTGAAAGTTCTCATGCAATTGGAATGGCTGAAAAGTATGCAAAAGAAAATAAAGGAAAAACCATCATTATAAATCTTTCAGGGAGAGGAGATAAAGATGTTGATATACTTGCAAAGCTAATGGGGGTGAAATTATGAATATTGAATCATATGAAGATGCATTTAACCGAGTTAAAGAAAAAAAAGAAGGAGCATTTATTCCTTTTATTGTTGCAGGTGATCCTGATTTCCAGACATCTCTCCAGATCGTAAAAACATTTGTAGAAAATGGAGCTGATGCCCTTGAGATAGGTTTTCCATTCAGCGATCCTGTTGCAGATGGGCCAACCGTTCAGATGGCAGATATAAGGGCTCTTGAGTCTGGTATGAACACAAAAAAAGGGTTTGAATTTATAAAAAGCCTTCGAGAATTTACGGATATACCCATTGGAGTTTTAACTTACTACAATTTAATTTACAAAATGGGTCTTGATGATTTTTATAAAACTGCAAAAGAAAGCGGAGTTAGTGCTATTCTTGCAGCCGATTTACCTCCTGAAGAAGCAAATTATGTAGTAAAAGCAGCTAAAAAGCACGGCATTCAGCAGATTTTTATGGCTGCCCAAAGCACAAGCAATGAGAGACTTGAGAAAATATTAGAAATTTGTTCTGGATTCCTGTATGTTGTTGCTGTTATGGGAATTACCGGTGCAAGGAATGAGATTGAAAACAGCACTGTTAAGCTTATCCAACGTATTAAAGACCAGAGTGAAATACCAATAGCTGTTGGATTTGGTATCTCCAAACCAGAACATGTAAAAGAGGTTATAAATGCTGGTGCAGATGGTGCAATTGTTGCAAGTGCTATTTTAAACCTGATCACCGAAAATCTCCAGAATAAAGAAAAAATGCTCCAAAATATTGGATCATTCTGCAGGGAACTTAAAAATGCAACAAAAGATTAAGTGATTATATGATGAATAAATACTTAAAAAAAGTAGTATCGGACACTGATCTAAGTGAAAAGGAAGCTTATGATTGTATGATGCAGATAATACGTGGACAAGTTAGTGATTCTAAAATATCTGCTTTTTTAACTGCCCTTTCTATTAAAAGAGAAACTGTAGATGAAATAACCGGTTTTGTAAAAGCCATGCGCAAAATATGTGTTCCAGTTTCTCCCAATATAGATTCTCCTCTTGTAGATACGTGCGGAACTGGAGGAGATAACTTAAAAACATTTAATATAAGCACCATCTCTGCAATAATAGCCGCATCATGTGGCGTTGTAATAGCAAAACATGGTAACAGAAGCATAACAAGTAAATGCGGAGGCGCAGACATACTTGAAGCTCTGGGAGTTAAAATAGATGCAAATGCCCAGGAAGTAGAAAAATGCATGGAAAGAACCAGTATAGGTTTCATGTTCGCTCCAAACTTTCATCCTGCAATGAAAAATGTAATGCCCGTAAGAAAAGAGCTGGGAATAAGAACTGTATTTAACATTTTAGGGCCTTTAACATCCCCTGCAAATGCAGATATCCAGCTTCTTGGAGTCTTTGATCCTGAATACGTTGAAATCATGGCAAATGTACTTAAAAATCTGGGAGTAAAGAAGGCACTTGTAGTGCATGGATTTGATGAAGAAGGAAACCCTGCAATGGACGAAATTTCTACTATTGGTAAAACAAAGATAGCAATACTTCATAATAATAAAATAGAAGTAAAAGAAGTATATCCTGAAGATTTTGGTATAAAAAGGCCGGACAGGGAATTAATTAAGGCAGCGACAAGTCTTAAAGAGAATAAAAAGATCGTTATGAGCGTTTTAGCGGGAAAAGAAAAAAGTAGAATAGAAGAAGCCAGGCTGGATTTATGTCTTGTAAATGCAGGTGCCATTCTCTTTATTGCAGGCGCTGCTGCTGACTTTAAAGAAGGATTTGAAATAGCAAAAGAAGCTGTTAAATCTGGTAAAACTATTCAAAAACTCCAGGAATTCATAAATTCAAGTAATAGTTTGGAAATAGCAGAAATAAGTATAGAATAATAGATTATATAAAAAAAATAGAATAAAATGAGGTAATTAATTACCACATTGCTCCAGATTATTATATGTATTTTTTATAGATATAAATTTTTTGTAACAATTTTCCACTTTTTTAATTAAGTTATTATTTAGAAATACTAAAATTTTAAAACGGATTAATATTGATTTAACATCAAATTTGAAAATAAACTGACAAAAATAATAGCTAAATATAAATGAATTCAAAAAATTAACGCTGATTTAGTACTTAACAATAAAAAGTCAATGGGCCCGCTGGGATTCGAACCCAGGGCCTCACGGTTATCAGCCGTGCGCTCTAACCAAGCTGAGCCACGGGCCCCCATTGAATTTATGATATGATCCTAATTATTCAGGATTTTAAACAATTCAAAAACCCTACAAAAAGGTAGTTTCAAGATTTAGATTTCATCATATATAATCTTTACTGATTATGTCCAGTTTAGATTTCATTTGCTTAAAATGTTTCTCATTTGTATTAAACAATCTTCAAAATTGTCATTTTTTAATAATGCCATATTACATCCAAAAATCACTGAACATATGGCCATAGCAGTTCTTAAGAACCATTTATGTTCTTTTAAACTTCCTATAGTATCAGTTATTCTTTCTTTAGGATCTTCATGTCTTCTAAAGAGTATTTTATCCTCTGATGCTTCAATAACTACAATAATATCAGGATAGATAATTTCAACAGGTAACGAAATTATGTAACCAATTTCTGATTGATCTACGCCATGCAAATCAATAATAACGTCATTTAAGTCTTTAATTTTTAAAGCAGCAGTCTTCCAGATTCCATGTTGAATTTCCATTGGAAGATTGAACATTTCATGGTCTGTAGAGGCGAGATCTCTGCTCCTTGCTATTTCAAGCATGAGATCTCCATAATTAACGTAATTGTACCCTAATTCTTCACATATCCTTCTACAGATTGATGTTTTACCAACTCCAGGAACGCCTGTAACAACCACAACGTTCCATGGATGTTTCATTAGATTACACCTAAAAAATTTTATTTATTAACCATTTCACAAATAGCATCAGCCATCATATGACCTTCGACAAGTATTTCAGCTTTATCTATTTCTTCAACCTTTTCTGCTGCAACTTTAACGTTCATTGCTATGTTTGCTGCACTCATACATCCAGGATTGGTAGGTTTGATGGTTATTTTTGCAACAGTCTGTTCATCTTTTTCTATTTCAATGTTTTGAAGAATTCCCATTTCAACTATACTTATACCCATGTGAGGGTCAGGTACTGTTGCTACTGCTTCTCTTACTTTTTCTATTAATTCATCTGCCATAATATCTCCTCAAAAATCTTGATTTTAATTCTATTCTACTAAATAAGTGTTTTATATCAATTCTAACCCCTACAGATTAAATAAATCTTTTTAAGTTTAAATTATTTAAAAATAGGGGTGATTTTAATTGTCTTTATTTATGATATTTAAAGTTATTTATATTTTTGTAAATTACACTCGAAAGTTCTATGAACTTTCGGTGCTTACGAAACTACCTTTCGTTGCCGCAAAAACCTCCGGTTTTTGCATGACCAAAAATCATAGATTTTTGAGGATTTCATTTTTTCCTGTGCCTGATTTTCACTGCGACACCTTTACTTGCTTTTTTCATCTCATTTCCACTCAATATAGCTTTTCCAACCCCTACAACTTCATGATCCTTTAGTATTACCACTTCGTCATTTGGAACTATATCCTTGTGGGCATCTTCAACTCCAGGAGAAAAGAGAGTGTTTGTTTTAAGTTCAAAACCAATTTTTACCCATTTAACGTCAATATCCCTTAAAATCTCTCCTCCCTCTAAATTCAGAGAATAAAGTCCATTATTAAAGTGTAAAGTAGCTATTTGCTTCCCATCCCTAATTAATCTTCTATCAAACCTTCCAATAATTTTTACATCATCAGGGATTAAATCATCGGCTTTTTTTGTGTTGAACTGATATCTTGCAATGGATCTGAGCATGTGCAAAGTTCTGGCTCTTCCCTTTATTTTAGGATGCTTTTTTACTTCTATTTTGAGATTATTAATGGATTCAGGGGATGTTGTTTTACCACTGGACGTATAAACTGCATTGTCAAGATACTCTTCACATACTTGCCTGTATCCTCCTTCTACATGCGCTATAACTTCTTTTTCGCCTACATATTCCCTTAAACATTCCCCAACAACTCTAATTTCTTCATAAGACCATTCTCCAGTAGTTGAAGTATCATAAGATTGTATTGGATATGTTTTTTCCAGTTCACGTGGACAAATTCCAAATGGAGAGGTTATAATGACTTCCTGAATACCTTTAGTATATTTCTGAAAAATTACATGGGATCTGGAGGATGAATAGGGTTTTCTCATGCTGCATGGTAAAATAACCATTACATCACCCATAGGCTCAAGAAGGTCCATCCTTTTCCTCCATCTAACTGCTTCAGGACGGAATAATGATTCTTCGGTTATACATTGAACTTTCATAATATTTCCTCAAATTATTCGCCATCTACCCATTTAACTCCAGTAATTCTTGATAAATCCCTGTTCATTGAAACCAGATCATCTTTATCAAGCATATTAACATTATTTTTCCCAACTATACGGGTTAGATTGGCAATTTCATTTGTTGAAACTTCGATGAAGTTTCTAAGTTTTTTAACTCCTTTATCTACACCTAATTGTTTCATTAGCAGTGGATTCTGGGTTGTAATTCCTGTAGGACACATACCTGTGTAACAAATCCTGTATTGCTCGCATCCAATGGCTATAAGCACTGCAGTTCCTACATAAACTGCATCTGCACCTAATGCAAGACATTTGGCAAAATCTGCTGAATTAAAAAGTTTTCCGCTTGCAATAAGAGAAATGTTATCTTTGACTCCAAGTTCATTTAGCAGCTTAAAAGCCCTTGGTAGCGCTGCAGTAATGGGAATACCTACATTTTCCCTTACATATTGATTTGTTGCCCCTGTACCTCCTCCAAAACCGTCAAGAGCTATGAAATCCATCCTGGAATCAACAAGAATTTCAACATCTTTTTCTACATTTCCACAGCCAATTTTAGCACCTACTGGTGCACCTCCAGTGATTTTCCGAAGTTCATCCACTTTTTCTTTGATTTCCTGCAGATTTTTCATATCAAAGTGTTTTGATGGAGAATATGCTGATTCTCCTTCTTTTAAACCCCTCATTTTAGCAATTTCAGGTGTTATTTTATCTGCAGGCAGATAACTTCCTTTGCCAGGATAAGCTCCCTGACCAAATCGGATCTCTACTGCAGTAGCTGATTTAAGCATTTCTTCAGTTATTCCAAATCTTCCTGTAGAATACTGAACTATCATTTTATCCTTTGCTACTTCAAGTTCCTCGGGAAGGATTCCTCCTTCACCAGAATTAAAGGCAATGTCAAGTTCTTTTGCTGTTTTTGAAATAGTTAACCTTACATTCCTTGAAACTGCCCCAAAACTCATTCCTGAAATCATTAATGGTGATGAAACATTAAGAGGTTTTTTTGATGCAGGCCCAATTGAAATCTCAGTTTTTACATCTTCATCGTGGTTTAATGGAATCCTGCTAACTTGAGCAGGCACAAAATGCAGATCATTTAATGAAAACTGTATCTTTTTAAGTGATCCCATTGAAGAGATAATACTTTTACCTGTTGCTGCCATTTCTTTGATATTTACTATGCTTTGATAGAATGAATCCTCTTCATCAGACCTTTTCTTACGCATGGAGATTTTATATCTGCCTGATTGATCTTTATCGCAGAAATAGAATCCATTTAACTTATATTCATAGTAAACAGGGCATGTGTTACAGATACACCCCTCTGCATGGATATCACAGCTGCTTTTACCTTTTGCACAGTACAGAATATCTCCGCTGCAATCATGAGGATAACTTGGACAGTAGGGGCATGCACATTTTTTCCTGTTTTCAGTTGAATCTTCAACTTTCCCTTTTTCCAGGTTCATAGTCTAATATCGGCCATGATTTTATATAAATTTTTAAGATTCTTTAAAGTGCATTTATCCTCGTATTAATTTAATCTGCCTGGTATTAAATTCAAACAAATCTTACTGGATCAGTAATAATATCAACAATAACCGGTTTATCTGACTTTAAGGCTTTATCAACTGCTCCTTCCAGTTCTTCTGGTTTTTCAACTTTTATTCCTACACCACCACAATTCTGGGCAAATCTAGCAAAGTCAAAGCTATGCAATTTTGTTTTATAATTTGGGTAGTTTTCCATTAGTTGTTCCTGCCTGATCATCGCCAATTCACTGTTATTGAATATAAATACCTTCACTGGCAGTTTATTCTTTACAGCCGTCATAAAATCAGCCATAATCATTGAAAACCCACCATCACCAGCAGTGCATATTACCTGTCTTTCAGGATATACAAGCTGAGCTGCTATTGCTGCAGGTAATGAAAAGGCCATGGAACCAAGATAACCTGAAAATATCATTTTCTGGGTCTTTTTCATCCAAAAATTTCTTCCAAGCCACCATCCATTTTCTCCAACATCCAGGGTTATTATAGCATCATCTGCAATCTTATCATTTAGAACCTTAACAATATATTGAGGGCGTATTGGAGTTTTTGTGGAGTCTGCTTCTTCTTGAAGTAAATCCAACCATTCTTGCTTCAAATTTTTTATTTCATCCAAATATTTATCTTTTTTATTCTCTTTAACTTTTTCTTTTAGCTGTGGTACTAAAACCGACGAATTTCCAAACAGCCCTGCTTCAACACGATGTCTTTTGGCAATCATCATTGGATTAATATCAATTTGCACCATTCGTTTTTCTGGAATCTGGCTTTGATCAGAAAACGAACATCCTATCACTACTAAAAGATCAGAATCCCTAACCAGTTTTGCTGCAACAGATGAACCAATTCCTCCATGACTTCCCACATAAAGCCTGTGATCTTCATCAATAACTCCCTTTCCCCTGAATGTTGTGACAATAGGGGCTGATATTTTCTCTGCTAATTCAACTATATTATCTCCCTGTCCCATTGCTCCAAATCCTATTATTATTACTGGTCTTTGAGCCACATCCATAATTCTGGCTGCTTTTTTTACCATAATTTCCGGTTGTGAAATGGAATTATTAGGAAAATTTCCTTCAAATGGAACTACATCATCATTATGAAGCTTGCTTTGAAGATCAACTGGAATTCCTAAATGAGAAACACCCCCATCTATTAATGCATGCTTTATTGCAAGAGTTATAAGAGGTATTGTCTGTTTTCGAGTCATAAGGGTTTTATCAAATACAGATATCGGCTTAAAAAAGGAATACTGGTCAATTTCCTGAAAAGATCCAGGGCCTATTATCTGTCTTTTAACCATACCTGTTATGGCTAAAACAGGCGAATGATCAAGCTGGGCATCATAAAGACCTGTTGCTAAATTCGTTGAACCCGGACCAGCTATGGTTAAGCATACAGATACATGTCCTGTGAGCTTACCATGAGCTGATGCCATGAACGCAGCCGATTGTTCATGACGGACCTGTATATATTTTATATCGTCACGTTTTCTTATTGATTCAATTATACCTAAAACAGATGTACCTGGCATTCCAAAAACATATTTTATTCCCCATCCAACCATTTGATCTACAAGTACATCTGATACTGTAGTTTCTGCTATTTCTTCTATTTCGCCTTTTTCTTTTAAAGGAACAAATAAATCTTTAAATACGTTGCATACAGGACATTTCCAGTCATCTGGTAAATCCTGAAACTTTTTTCCCTCTATCTTTTCATCATAAATGTAATTACAGACCACACACCTATATTTTGCCATTTTAATGCCTCACATTTTTATAGATAACTATGATCTTATAAAGTAATAAAATATTCTAAATCTTACATACAAATATCCTTTAATGAACACCGATACTGTGAACTATTCAACTTAACCATGAATGAAATCTAATAAATCAGCTTTAGTTAAATGAAATTAGATTTAATTCGTCATAAATTCATAAATATCCATGATAAATTAAAATAAAGCTTTATTAATTATAAACAATTGAATCGCTAATTTTATACCCTAAAAATTCATATATTAAATTATGAAAAAATTCAAAGTAAGTTCTATTGAAGATAACACCAATTTTTTTATTACCCGTTCTTACAGAGAATTATTTAAAACCTTTGAAGGTTTAAAAAATACTAAGGGAAATATTATCCATGTGATTGGAGCTCCAGGAACTGGTAAATCAGCTAATATTTACTATGCATTAGATAATACTGATTTAAATGTTTATGACGTTAAATTTGATTTAAAAGATATTAATGCAAGCCCCAAAGAGGTGTTTAATTCTCTTTTTGAAAGTATTGCCCACGATCTTAAAGTTAAAAGTAAGAAAGAAATGTACAGGGAACTTTCAAAATATGATTTAGTTCTTATTGCAGATAATTTCCACGATTCACATTTTTTTGGGGAAACCCCAGTCGGATTCAGCAAATGGACAGATAAAAATGGTTTTAAAGCCTTTTATTTTTATCTACTATGTATATCTGAATATTTACAGCATCGAAAAGATTTTAAAAAGATAAATATAGTCTTTCAGACAGCCTGGAGAATTTATATAAGAGGAAAAAAATATGATATATTCTCGAATTTCGGACTACTTTCAAATTTCATTAAAATTATCCTTAAAATATTCTTTCAGGCAGTGGAGATATCCTATTCCCAGATGGAAACCATAAATATAGTTAAATTACACATTAAAAACGCTGATGAAGTTCAGATTAAAATATATATACAAAAATTCGGACTTAGACCAAGATTTATATGCAATGCCCTGGAAAATGATTTAAAATAGATGATAATAGGATAAACTTAAAATAGGGAATAATATTCATAATGGGGAACTTTAAATGATAAAAACCCTTATTAAATCCACAAGGATCACCTGGGCATCAAAAAATGTGAATGCTTATCTTCTTGCACTTACCTATGCCTATTTTGCAGGCATATCCATTAACAACCCCTTCGAGATATTAGAAGGTTTATTATTAGTCTCCATACTTTGGGGTGCATTATACAGCTTAAATGACCTAACTGATTTAGAGATTGACCGAAAAGACTATGCTAAAAGAAACAGGGCATTTATAAAGAACAATATAGATGGTAAATGGATAGTTCTATTTGCCGGAATTTTAATCATATCAGTTTTTATTATTTCTTTAGCTACCTTAAAGCCAGCTTTTACTATAATCTTAGGATTAATGCTTTTAAATCAGCTTTTATACACATTACCCCCTGTAAGACTTAAAGATACTTTAATTGCCCCATTTGCAAGTACAGCTACAAATACAGTTCTCAGGATTGCCTCATGTTGTGTATTGATAGGTAACATATTTCTTGTGCCTACAAGCGTGTATTTATTCATGTATATAGCTGGAATGTGCACTTATTTAATGTATAAAGCCAAAACAGTTCCTGCAAGTATTCTGGCAGGTGCTGCAGGTCTTCTTCTGGCCTACATATTAATTAACGACCAGATGAATCTTGTTCAATTTTTAGTTGCTGTTGTTCCTGCAGGCTTAGCAGCAATACCACTTTATTTATCTCTCTTTACAGAAAAAGACAGGATGACATCGATTGCAGATGTAGCATACCATCAGGTGGCCATGATTTTTTTCTTTATATGCATTTTGATCATTATTTTTTAAAAAGAGATGAAATATTTACTATAATAAGTACTGAGTTCTTAAAAATATTAACTGCAACTATCAGCAGAAACAATTCCAACCAGTATTTTGTAAGTATTAAATGTTAAAAACAGCCCTGTTAAACGTTTAAAAAAGACCAATCAAAAAATAGGGATAGACCTCGGATTAAAAGACCTGGCAACATTTAGTAATGGTTTTAAAACAGGTAAAATACAGTTAAAAAAAGTTGATAGAAAGATAGAAAGACAAAATCAGATATTGAGCAAGAAGGTTAAAAATGGGTGTAATTGGGTGAAAGTGAAAACCAGGCTTAACCGATTATATCAAATGAAAAAGAATATAATAAATGATTTTCTACATAAAACAACAACCAGAATAGTATGTGATGAAATCTATGTTGGAGATGTGAATAGTCAGTTAGGTTTAAAAAATAAGCATTTGGCAAAAACAACAGCAGACCAGCATTGGTTTGAGTTCAAACGACAATTAAAATATAAATCTAATTGGTATGACAAATACTTTGAGGTTGTTAATGAAAGATATACATCTAAGACTTGCAGTAACTGTGGATATGTTACAGAAAGTTTAGATTTGAATATTCGTCAGTGGATGTGCCCTGAGTGCAATATACAACATGACAGGGATATAAACGCTGCACAGAATATTCTAACCGTAGGAACTACGGGGCTTGCCTTTGGTAAAATCAGTTGATGGATTAGGAATCCATGACCTCTAAAGGTCATGGTAGTTCAAATGAGTCATTGCTCGAATCCTATGGAAATACATTCCCATGGTTGGGCTTCTGTATCAATTGTGGCGAATAAATCTTTTTCTACATCCTGAAACAAATCCTCACAACTGAATTTTAAGTTTGCAGCTTTTTTAACTGGATATATTCTGCCTCTTGCACTTTTAACAATTATATCGCCCTCTCGACTTATTCCTACTACTACCTGTTTTATTTCTTTTGCCATAATACACAACTTCCCTAATTAAAATTAATTTAATTTTTTACCTCAATTAGCTCGATTTCAACTCCATCTGGACCTTCAAAGAATGCTATTTTAGGTCCTCCAGGTGCACTAAAGGGTCCGCGGGTTAATTCAACCCCTTTAGCTTTTAAATTAGCAACTTCAGCATCCATATCTTCAATTTCTATACCTACCATGTATAAACCTTTTTTGCCTTCTTCACCCTCTATTAATTCAATTGTTGCTTCTCCTTCACCTTTAAAGAAGGCAATGGTTAAACCTGGCCCTGGGCTGAATCTTCTTATTTCATCCATTCCTAAAACATCTGTGTAAAACTTAGCAGATTCATCTAAATTTTCCACAGCAACAACACTATTTTTAATTTTCATTTATACCACCGTTAAGATTTATAATAGAATTAGATTTCAAGGTTTATAAGTTAGGGACAGCAAAACATAAAAGAGGGTTTGGTATTCTGAGATTCTCCTTTAAGCTATCCCTTGAAATGGTCTGGTTAATCATAAGTCCCAAAATGTGGAGGCATCCTGGTTCAATGATTACCATTAATCTATTATGTTTTTTTAGACAAATAAATATTATGATTTATATTTAACTATTTATTACTAACTTATCTCACTCTACTACTGAATATCTTAGAATATTGCTTACGACAAGGCTTAAAAGTCTCATTTTTACGTCTTATCCTCAAAATAAATGTAATTATTAATTTTGTAACCTATACACTTAAAATAAAAGGGCATTAAATAATGAACTAAAATTAATTCTTAATACTAAAAAAAAATAAAAAAAATAATTCATTTAAAATTTACATTTTTGGTTAATAATTAGAATAATTTACCTAATTTTAAAAGAGCTTTAGGAGAAACATTTACAAGCACTTTTAAAAGTTCTGTTGTGCTTATTCTTTCAAATTCACTTTCATTGAATGTTTTTGCAATTGAATCCAGTTCATCATCAGAAAGGCTTTCAAGATAGTTCCTTGCTTTCATGTATTTATTGAATGATGATCCAAGCTCCTTCTGGCAGCGTTCATCGTATTCAGCGAATCTTTCTTCAGAGACATCTCCTTCTTTAATTGCTGCAGCTGCAATTTCACCAGCAATAACCCCTCCTTGCATACCGCTTATAATTCCTCCACCAGTTAAAGGATTTACCATTCCTGCCGCATCTCCAACAACTAAAAGGTTATCTGTTGATATTTTTTTAAGTATTCCACCTACTGGATCTCCGCCTATGTTTAATTCGACTGCTGTGGCGTTTTTTGTTGTTGGACAATTTTTTGCAAATTCAACCAGATGTTCATAGGCACTTTTCTCAGTTAACGTTGATATGACTGCAAGACCAACATTTGCAATGTCTTTTCCCTTTGGGAATACCCATGCATAACCTCCAGGGGCAACGCTTCCAAAATAGAATTCCAGTGCATTTGGATTTTCCATTTCAACGCCCACCATTTCAAATTGAGCACCCGATTCCATATCTTTGGGTTTAACTGTAGTTTTAAGGCCACCCCACCTTCCAACTCTGGATTCAGGACCATCTGCACCTATTATGACTTTTGCTTTGATTTCAAATTCTTCACCCATACATTCAGCTTTTACGATAATATGGCCGCCTTTTCTCTCTAAACCTCTGGCAAGGGTTTTAACCATTATATCTGCGCCTGCTCTTGCAGCGTCCATTGCCATGAACTTATCAAAGACCTTTCTTTCCACTACATATCCCATTTCTGGAAGCTTTACAGTATCCCTGGTCAGCCATACATCTGTTCCACCAGGAGATACCAGGCGAACTCCATCAATTTCTGAAGTTATCCATCTGCTGCTGGGTTCTACCCCCAACTGGATCAAACCATCCTTGGATACGCCTTCTGCACATCTTTTAGGTGCTCCTATTTCCGATTTCTTTTCAATCATTAATACTTTGGCACCATTCAGTGCAGCGTGTTTTGCTGCAGAGGAACCTGCAGGCCCTGCTCCAATTACAAGAACATCAGTTTCAATCATTTAATCTACTCCTCTTTCTCCAGCGCCCTTACAGGACAGCAGTTTATACATATCTGGCAATCTTTACAGTTCTCTTCATCAAATACCAGATTTATTTCACGAGCTTCAATCAATCCTCTCGGGCATACACCGGCACATTCGCCGCAGTACATGCACCATTCCTTTACTATCATTCTCATTTCACCTTTTAAAATTCTAAAATTATAATATATTTGTAAATGTCTAAATTTTAGAATTATTTCTTTTAGTATTTAAATAATATGTATTTTGCAGAAATAGAGAGAAACTCTACATTTTGATCATATTTTTATTCATTTTATTCTTTATCTAAAGCATTAAAGATAAAACGCGGCCTATTACCATATTTTTCAATGCATTCTTCAATTTTCTCATTACTAATCTCTATAGAATGATTTCTAATAATTTTAATCATTTCTTCTTTTGTATATGATATTCTAACTACTTGAAATAATCTTTTCAATAAAAAAACTAAAATTTTGGATATAAAATTCAAATCGGTGAGTATATTATAGCGAACTCCCCGAAACTTAATGATCCAAGATGTTTGCGCAACTATATTAATCTTTTTTAACTCCCTGTAATGTTTAAGATATTCATATAATACTTTAAAATATAGTGGAAATGTGCGGGGTCCATTTTCCTCAGTCCAAAGACCCAGGCCCATTTTATTATAGTCAATGTATTCTGAATCAAGGAAAGAATCAGCAAAGAGAACCAGATCATATTCACTTGCCTTTTTATAAGCTTCTTCCTTGGTTTTAACTCCCATATCATCCTTAAGAATATTCCAAAAAATTCTGAATACATCTCCAGGCCTGGAATCAGTATCAATGAACAAATGAGCATCATGAATGTTAAGATCAAGCAGAGAAAGTGCTTCATATATGTTTGCAGATTTACCGGTGCCTGGTGTGGCTAAAACAAGTACAAAATGCCCTTTAGATGTTTTTAAAGTTTTAAATACTGAACATAACTTATGAAATGATTTAGTCTCTATGAAACTTTCACAATCCTTTGCTGAAAAAACTTTATGATTAGTCATTTTATCATATGCTCAATTAGCATTTGATATTTTTTTTCTGCTAAAATAAGAAAATATTTAAACTAATTTTCATCAGCTAAGAAAAAAATAGGTATAAATCTAAGATTTAGTATCTTCTGTCTCTCATTAAATCTTTTAAATGACTTATATTTCTTTCTAAATCATTTATTCGGCCATTTAAGTCGCGATTTTTCATTCTAATTTCCTCAATGTCTCTGGTGATTCTATGAATTAAATCTTCAATATCACCTTACGACCATAAGAACCTCTATCACGTTCATCATATCTTTTTCGGCTACTCTCAGACATTTAGTCTAATGTAGAGTCTATCGCCTTTTTTGGATCAAGTTTCATTCTTTCACCCCGTATTTGAGTCGTTCAATTTATGTTAGCATTAAATACATAAAGTTATAGAAAATTAATAACAAACAATTTTTGGAGATTAAATTTGAAGGAATATTACCGCACAGTAAGAAAAATCCTTATATACATTTTAATACTTAATTTTACGGTAGCCATTGCCAAAGTCCTATACGGATGGTACTCAAATACCTTAAGCATGCTTACAGATGGATTTCATTCATTTTTTGATGGAGCATCTAACATAATAGGAATTATTGGAATCACATTGGCTTCAAGACCAGCAGATGAAAAACATCAATATGGGCATTGGAAAATCGAAACATTCTCATCTATAATAATTGCAGTACTACTTTTTTTAGTGTGTTTAGAAATTGTTCAATCTGCCATAGGAAGATTTTTTAGTCCTTCAACTCCTGAAATAAGTATAATCAGTTTTTTAGTCATGGGAATTACAATAGCAATTAATATAGGTGTTTCATGGTATGAATACAATAAAGGGAAGGAATTAGACAGTAAATTTCTTGTTGCAGACTCTTTCCATACTCGAAGTGATATTTATGCTTCACTGGCTGTTATATTTGGATTTATTGCGATTATTGCAGGATATGTATGGATTGACCCAGTTATATCTTTAGTAATTGCAGTACTAATTGCAAGAACAGGTATTAACATAATTAGAGAAAGTTCTGAAGTTCTGATAGATACATCAATAGTCAGTAATGAAATTATTGAAAAAATTGCAAAATCAGTGCCCGGTGTTATTGAAACTCATAAGATCAGAACAAGGGGTAAAAGATCTCAAATATACGTGGATCTACATATAACTGTTGATCCTTCGTTTTCTATTGAAGAAGCACATCAAATAGGTGGTAATGTAAAATCAAAAATTAAAGAATCTATTCCTGGAGTAGAAGAAGTTTTAATACATATAGAACCCAACGAATAATAAGTAAATTCATTAAATTCAAAAAAAACATTATTAATCATAAAATGAGTTAGCAACAGTAAGTGAAAAACACTTTATTTTTAAATTTTTCTTATTATATTTTGAATTTACCTGCTAAATTAAAATTCAATACTTTCTGTAACCCAATAAAATTAACTATTTTATTTAAGAAGATTTTATCTTCAAATTTAAGGACAAGTAAAGCAAATATAGTACCAACTATAGCTCCAAAAGCTACATCCAGGGGATAATGCACTCCTATGTATATTCTTGAAAATCCTATTAATGCGGCAAATGCTATTAAAGGGTAAATCAATCTGTATTTCTTATTTTTTACTAGGAAACTGTATTTTAATCCTATAACAGTTGCTACTGAAAATGATGATGCAGTATGCCCTGATGGGAATGAGTAAATTTCATTTTCTGGAACTAATAAATCTACATTGCTTAATGCAATAAAAGGTCTGGGTTCAGCAATAAGATATTTTAAAGCAAAAACAGCAACATTGCTTATAAACAATGCTACTAAACCTAATATTGCCACTTTTTTAGCTTTTTCGCCTCCAAATGCGAATAGTAATCCACATACTAATCCCCATGCTACTATACTACCAAAATTAGTTATTGAAGGCATTATAAAATCAAAAATCCTATTATCCATCCCATGGTTGATTAAATAAAATAAAACAACATTATATTGTAATATTCCATTTAATAAAGCTATTTCCATCCATAAAACCTACTAAGGAGTGATTTAAAAAATTTAATGCATGTGTCTTTAAATTAAGTTTTAAGCTTTAATTATTACAGTATTTATATTTAACGAAATAAATATTTTTTTTGAGTAAGCACATTTAAAAAGTAATTTCAGAAAGGTTCTATTTATTTTTCATACTGGTTTATGCATTTACCCCAATTTCTTCATCTAGTATGTGAAACATGATTTAATACTTAAAGGGTAAAAATATGTTAAAATTCTGTAAAAAACTAACCTAAAAGGTATTAAATAATATAATCAGGTATTTATAGATTCCAGAGGTACAACAACATCTTCTATTGAAATTGTCCTTTTGAGTTCATCATCCACATCATGAGCTATGTCATGGGCTTTATTATAAAAAGAAATGGTTCAACCCCTACCGTTTCATAAAAAAGACTCCAAATTAAAGATAACCCACCTTAAATTTTATTTTTATATCATCAAATTCACTGGACATACATTTCAAGTGTAAATTTTTGTGACATATTTCACATAAATTTCTTTAAAACAGTTTTAATTGAATATAAAACTTAATATAGCGCAAAAATAAATTAAAAATATGATTACATCGTAAAACAACATTATTTTACGATTTAATTACATAAAATTTCTATTATTCTTCTTTTTTTTCTGATTTTGGGGATTTAAAAACGTATCCGCACTCAGAGCAAATTACAGCCCCAGTTTTTGCATGAGCATGATGTTCTGTATCAAGATCTCTTTTAACAGTTTTATCTACACAACCACATTTTGGACACTTCTGGCTTAAATCACCTATTTTCATGAGTTATCACTCCAATTATTATGTTAATTATTTTAATTTCATCAATATTTATTTTATCCTAATTTTAGATATACATTGAGGTTTAGATAACTACTGGAAATTAATTTAAAAATAGAAGGTATAGAAAATATAATGATTACAGGGTAAATTACCCCCTAATGAAGTGTTTGCCTTTCAACAATACTTTGTCACCTACGGTTTTAACCATATCCCATGGCACTTCTTTTTTTCAACAATTTTCGCTGTACAAATTGTATATATGTATTTAAATGGTGTAAAATCTAACCAATTACCTTTTTTCCCCATTTTGACAAAAATAAAAGTCAGGAAATCCTTCACCTAAATTATATTCCTTCCAAACTTCACATTCACCGCATCTACACTTCTTATGCTGATTAATATCTTTACACATGGCTTTTCCAGTCGAACAGTAAATTCCAGGGACTCTATCCGCTTCAAAATACATTCCACTTTCGCTGCTCCAGGCTATTTCTGCCATTATCCTTTTTTTACCTTCTACACATACACTTTCTGCCTGAACTGGACATTCAGGGCATAAACATCTTTTAATATTTGAAACGTTGAATTCAACTTTAGAAATCTTCATTCCCCCTTACCATATTGAAGTTAAATTAAATACACAATCAAACGTTTGATTATATTACTTTTTTACAATAATATATTAAATCACATTAGAAATAATTTTATGGTTATTAAATTATTCAAATAAAGGACAAAAAAGATATTTTAAATGGGTTTAAGCATTATGGACATTATTCCTGGCTTAGATTGAGTATTCTCTGATTTGGAACCATGGAACATCATGCTGGCAGAAGATGAGAATTCCTTATTTAATCTATCGGTAATTTCTTTAAATATTATTTTATAGGCAGTGCAGTGAGGATCTACCCCTTTTATTTCTGCTTTATTGGTCTCATTATTAACCTTTAAAGCATTGTAAGGGCATCCGCCTCTGCAGAATTTAATATAATTACAATCTGCGCATTCTGTATCTACATGATCTTTAAATTCCTGTAGAAGTATTGCTGGTTTTGACTTCTCCAGATCCTCTACTGTAGGATGGTCATGGACATTGCCCATTACATATTCAGGCATTCCAACAAAACGGTAGCATGGATATATGCTTCCATCAGGCCCTACTGCAAATGTATCGCCCATACAGTCTACAAATGTGCAAACAGTTCCTCTACGTGTAAATACATTCTTACAGAGATGATCGATATTTTTAAGCTCAATTCTATCAATATTTTCCAGATATTGGTCAAGAAGATAGATCAATAACTCACCATATTTTTCAGGAGAAAGGGCCCATTTCTCTGGGTTTTCGTCGCGTAGAGATGGTAATGAAGGATGCAACTTAAGATTTAAATCATTTTCAAGGAAAAAATTGAAAATATCCTCCATAAAATCAATGGAGTATGAAGTAAATGTAGAAATAAAACTTACCTTTAAATCGTGCGCCTTTGCAATTTCATATCCCCTCATGGTCCTTTCAAAGTACCCTTCACCCCTTTGATAATCATTAATTTCTTCTGGACCATCTAAACTTGAACCAATTGGAATTTTATATTCTGCAAAAAGTTCTGCAAGCTCATCAGTCATATACCAGAGATTAGTTTGAATAGCAAGTGCTGGTTTAAGATGATTTAATTCATTAACAAGTAATGGTAACGCTTTTTTGTAAAAATCATATCCTGCAAGGAGAGGCTCTCCCCCATGAAAGGTAAAAGTAACGGGTTCGCTGCGGAAATCCTTTAACCAGTTTACAATTTCTTCAATAGTTTCAATGCTCATTACAGGAGACCCTTCTTCAGAACTCCAGCAGTAACTACAATTTGAAGGACAACCAAGTGTAGGTATGATCATTACATGAAAAGCCACTTTATCACCATTTATGCTTTAATATTAGTATAAACTGATTTTTCTATTTATATCTTGCTTAATCATTTTAGAATTATAAATAATATCCAGCAGATTTTTAAGTCATTAAACTAAAAAAGCTAACATGATAATATCAAATGGTTGATTATTATTTGCTGTAGATATTTTAAAATCTTTGGAAAATTAATAGAATTAATTTAATTTTTTATTTAGCATTATTATTTAATGCTTCTTTGATATACTTACTGAGATTTGTTATATATTCTAATTCTCCACCACAGGTGCAACTATCGAAATCATCAACATATTCATTCTCTTTTAGCCTGTAATACCCTCTACATTCTTTACAAATTAAATACTTCATTAATCCACCCCTCATTATGCCAGAATAGATTAAAATTAAGCTAAATCGGATTTATTAGTCCTATTTTTAAGTTATATTCCAGTTATTGAAAAAAATTTCATATATAATAATCTATTCTTATTATTATATTATTGCCATTAATAACTAATAAATATTTAGTATTTAATTTTAGATTAAATATGGTAATTTATATAATAATACTGTTATATCGTTTATTATTAATTAACTTAAGTCATTCATAACTTAGTAAATTTAATAAATTTTAAATTTAATTCATATAACTGTAATATTTCCCTTAAATAAGGAATTCAGCAATATATTTATGAATATAAACTTTATTAACTATAAAAATAGATTTAAAAGCAATTATATCAACTAATATAATTATTAAATACCAAAATTAGCTTAATGTGCTATTTCAAACAAATAATTCTGAAATAAGTGAATTTTGAGTAATAATAACGGCACTTATCCCTTATTACAAATACAAAAAATATATTATACATAATGTACAATATTAACATATCAGTACTTTTTGCAACTATTTCATCCATATTTCTAAATTATCAATTATTTTATAGATTATCATCTGGAGGTGATTAGTTGAAAGAATCCATTAACTGGTGGAATATTATCAATAAAATTGACCATGATAGCTCAACATGGGACTATCTTGAACCTGCAGAAATAATAGAGCTCTTAGAAAGGATTATTGAAGCTAAAGAGAAGATAAAAGGATTAGATAATTATATAAGTCTAAAATTAAGCCCACCATTACAAAAACTCAAAACAGTGGCAAATCCTTTTAATAAATACGAAATAACTTATAATTACATTGCATACAAAAAAAGGATAAAATTTAAAGCTAAACAGCTGAAATCACGGCTTTAAACATTTTGAATTTATTATTTTTTAAAATTTAATTCAAATTTTAGCTAATCCTATAAATAGAATAATCGATCGATATATTTATTAATTAATTCGTATAATATATTACTCATGAACGACGATAAAATCTTTAGAGAAATAAAAAATGTTTTTTTAAATAAATTTAATGAATGCTGTATTCTGTATCAAAGGACAATTCTTAAAATTGGTTTTGATAACAAAGAAGATGCAAGCTGGTTTGAAAAAAACATTATACGTAGGAACAGCCCAAAAGACTCTCCAGTAATACCTGGCTCACCAAAGGGCATTCGTATTAGCGACTACAAATTTGAGTATTCTTTCATAGTTAAAGATAAGGATAAACTTATCCAACTACTCAATAAAAGATAGCTCTGTATTGAATTAAGGATTTACTTGAAATTGGATTTTTAATAAATAAATTGCTTTTTTTGAAATTTTTACTGGATTATTTTTATTTTTTAGCAATATTTCAAGTGTATCTTGAAGGGTAGAATCACCTTAAATGTAATATTAATTTTTTAATTACTTAATAAAGCAAATTTTTTAAATAATGAAATAGAACTTATTACATCTTTTAATTGCAATTTATTAATATAAATTTTAAGCATTTAATTTAAAAATAAGATTATTAGAAGGACTTAAAAATGTTAGAATTTAAAGATTTTAAGCTACTAAATAATAAAGATTCTCCTGTATCTTCAATTAAATTTAAATTCATTGATGATGAGTTGACCCAGGAAATGATTGAATATATGATTGAAGAAATAAAAAAATATGAAATTTATTTAGGATACGACTGTAAAGGCGAATTCAACATTGAATTTAAAAAAATAGCCGAAATCGAGTTGATTATAACATTTCCAAGCAGGAAAGTTCCTGATGAGAAAAAAGAACTTCATACTTTTGTCAATAGATACGTAATGGATTTCAGTGAATACTATTCTAGAATTACACATTATAGAGATTTTGAAAATGATAATATAGCTGAAACCACTTAAGAGATGATTTGGAATTTACTCCTTAACCAATTTTAATGATTTTCTAATATTGATCTATGATCCTAGACAGTAAAAATTTGATTTCTAATTGATTTAAACAAATCTTTATAGAAATTTTAATAAAACTTAAATTTCAAAATAATAATGATAAAATGAAATATGCAGCTCATAATAAAAAAGATAGAGTTTCCTTTAAATTTAAAAGCTTTAAGGAATTAGAAAATGATGAATTTAGCGATATTAAACTTGATGATTTTAAGAAAGCACAGTTAAGTGAATTTAAAAATAAGGAATTAAAAGATTTTAAGAAGATTTTAAATAATTGGAAGACAGATAAAACCATAGAAAATCTAAGATGCCGCTTAAATTCAGATGATGTAATTAAAAATACGCTAAAAGAATTAGACAAGATTGGTCTGGATGGTAGATTACCTTTAAAACTATTAAAAATGATTAAATATAGATCATAGTGATATAATATTAATTTTAAAAATTAATTTTTTTTTAAATGCTTTATTTTTATTATATTTCTCTTTATGAACATTTTTATCTAAAACCAAAACATTAATTAATTCAGAACCCAATAATAACATAACAGGAATGATTATGAAAATAAAGTTCTGGTTAGTTGGAATCTCATTGAGCATATTATTCGCATTTTTCGGTTTTAACATGGGGTCATACTTAATTTCGATTATAACAGGTTCTTCAGATATATTTAATATAATTGGGGGGTTACTGGGGGTTATATTTGGAATATCCCTTGGATTTGGGATGGCTGCAGATATTAGGTAAAAATTCAGGATAATTTTAACAAGAGATTTTAAAATTATTTATATGTATTCAAAATCCCTATTCATATTAAAAATCCATCTATAATCTTTAAATTTAAATAAATTGTTCTTTAAACCTTTTTTTCATTGTTAAAGTGTTTATTCACCCATTTAATTATTTTGAGCAATATTGCTTCTAATTTTCCTAATAATCTTTTCGTAATATTTCTTGAATTTCTGAGATTGTTCTTTTCTGTACTCAGGACTTAACTCATGTTTAGATGGATCTAACTTGAGAATTATGGAAATTGCACCGGGTTCACTGCTTGCCTCTTCTATCCAGGCTTGTTCTTTATAATCCCCTAATTCATCTTTGATCAAATCTTTATATTCCCAGGGAGTCTCATAATCAAAAAAATGAAGTTGATTTTCTTCCATTTCTCCTTTTAATTGAATCATCATTATCACCAACTATAAATATATTATTACTAATATAATTTTATTTCCCAATAAAGCAATCAGGAAATACATCTTATAAATGCAATTAAGATGATAAATAAGATTATTATATGTAAGTAGGAGATTTAAATAATTATACTGTAAATTAACCATATTTTAGTCATTAAGTCAAAATATATATTTAATAAAAAAACATGTATAAGTATGAAAAAAGCATCTTGTGATTAAATGGTTGATAAACATGATATTAAAGGTAAAGCTAAAGAATTAGAAGGAAAAATAAAAGGATAAACAGCCGAAATAGAAGGAAAAGCCAGAGGTAAAGTTGCTGAAGAAAAATGAAAAATGAAAGGTAGAAGAAACATTTGAACTCTAAAATCAAAAATTAGTGATTAAAATAGTAACCATGCACTAATTCATCAACTATTTTCAATTTATTGCCATTAATCTTTTAAATTATAAAATAACCCTTTAAATATATGTAAAAATTTAAATTTTATGCTGTGCAAGCCTTGAATTTAGGGTATTACAATAAGGGCACATTGGTGCAGTTTCCAGAACTAACTGTTCAGTACCCTCCATATCTTCAATATTTGTAGAAATTTTTTCAGGTATATCATATTCTTTTCCACAGTTATCACATTGTATAACCCATCGCTTTTTGTTTTTCTCAACCATAATGATCACCTTCTTATTCTCCTAATTTTGCATTATTGCCCATTTTCAGGATACATTTCCTATTATGAAATATGATTATTATATTACTTTCTATAATTAAGTTTTAGAAAAATTTAACTACCATTAATTTATAATTTACTTATAAAATTTTAGCTGCTTAAAAGAGATTATTTTTAGTAATAGAATCCATTATTAAACTTAATTTAATAGTTAAAGGGAATCCTATGAATCAGTCAAGAATAATAAGTGGCGAAGTATATAATGTCTTTGCTTCAACAGAAAAATGTATAGATTGTAAATTTCAGTGCAAAGTTATTGTTGGTGAAAAAAAAGAAATAAATCTATCCTGCAAACATCCAAAAGGACCGGGAGGATCTGTTCATTGTATTTATTTTAAAAGAATGAACTGTGAAACAAATAAAAGTACTTTGCCATTAAACCCCTATTAATCATATCTATTTCTTAAAAAAATCCAGGGTCAAATTTTTTTCATGGTTAAGCTCTTTAGGCGGTTCTAATTCTTTAAATTCCATCTTATACTTTTCAAGCAGCTCCATAGCATCTTCAGTAATAGAAGGTGCGGCCAGAATTCCCCTTACGAACTTTTTATGATCTTCAAAGTCATCAAAATATTTTTTTAATTGTTTTACAGCGTTAATTCCTGCACGCCTGCTTTTTAGTTCAATTATAACTAAATCACCGTTTTTATCCTTGCCTAAAATATCTATAAACCCATTGGTGACTGCATATTCTCTTGAAGTTGGTCTAAAACCTTTTTCAATCAGGAAAGGATCTTTAAATACCATTTCACGCATATCTTCTTCATAACCTGCTAATTCAAGGGTTTTATTGTCATTACCAACATGGTAAGATGCTAAATATGTCTTATTTATTTCTACCTCCAGAGATTCATAAGGATTTCTCCTGAATCCCCTGATAAATACTTTATTTTCCTCAATTATCGCCTGAAATTTGCAGTTTGGAGGCTGCCAGTTTACAGGATCTAAATTATGATCCTGGTGTATTAAAAAGGACCCATCAGACTTAATTACTATTGTTCTATCTCCTAATCCCAGTTTACTTGTGGCTCTTCCCCTATATTTAATTCTACAGCATGAAATAAGAATTATAAATGCCCTTTTAGATAATGCTTCATTTAGAAAATTAATTAATTCCATGGATTCAGGGTTTTGTTTCACTTTAATTTTCATATTAAGTATTTATTTAACTTCAAAACTTATAAATAGCTGTTTATATGATTTTATTATTAAAATATAATAAAATGATGAAATTTAACCCTTGCAGAGAATCATATCATAATAATTCAATTGAAAATAAGGTAAAAAGTAGATAATTAAACATCATAAATGCTTTTAAAATACAAAAAAAGAAATTTAAAAATTCACGATTTATTTTACAGAATAAAAGCGATTAATAAAAACTTGAAAGCTGTGAATTTATTATTAAAGCCAAAAAATAAGTTATATATCCAATAATTCCGTGTAATAACTATTTAGGGCTTCCTATATAACTAGAATGTGACTAAATTCACATTAAACCGTTTAATTTAAATCATTGAAAAATAATATAATAAAAAGGTACTCCTTAATGACTCTACAGCTATATTTTTATTAAAGGAGTACCAGACCACTTCTAAAAGCAATTAAAAATCCTGCATATATGGAAAATTGCCAATAAATAACATATTATATAAAAATATTGATCATACACTGTTTATTCAAGTTATATATCCCTACTAATGCTATCGATTATAGTTAGATACTTACTTTTTTATACTTTGATTTTGTTTTATTCATTAATGGATTATGGTTGAAGTCTTATAACTCTTTTAAACAGGTTATCTTTTTAAGAAAAGTTTAATTACCCAGGTTCTTCACTATAATTTAAAAGAGTTAACACTATTTAGAAATTTAAATTAAATGTGCATGTATTAAATCAATTCATGAAAATTCTTTTATTATATTTTCCATATCAAAGCATAATATTAATAAGAAAGCAAATTATTGATTTTAGAGCCATGTAATTATCAAAAAATGTAAAATAAATAATAATATTATTGAAAATAATCTTTAATAAGTAATAATATATTAATTAAGTAATATTTCCGTAGTATATCAATATAGAAAAGCTTATTAGTGATTTAAACCCTATAATATACTATATTCTTGATTTACATCTATTAAATTATTATTTTATTGACACTGAATCATATTTTTGATAGATTCTGTTATGTTCATTTATGATCTATGTGGAGGTAGATAGATATGAAAAAAAATACAGTAAACTGGTGGAATATCATTGCCAAACTCAGATACGATAAATCACTATGGGACTATCTTGAACCTGCAGAGATAACAGAAATTATTCAAAGAATCAGAGAAGCAAAACAAAAAATTAAAGGGCTGGAAAGAGTTATGCACATTGATTTAAAGCCAGCTCTAAGGAAAATGAATTCGTTAAGATCTCATTTGCATTTTAGTGACCTTAATGTAACTTTAATTCACTAAAATGTTTTTTTTAATTTTTTAAGCACTATCCTTTTTCTTTATTTCATCATCACATTCTGGGCAAAGATATTCTTTAACCTTGCCTGACTCTTTTATATCCTTATCTTCGAGTATTTCTCTTTTAAACCATTTTTCACATCTTCCACATTTTACACTTTCAACTACCATAAGATACACCAGTATTATTTATTAATTTAATAAAATTTTTATTTTTTGATTTAATAAATCCCTGACAAATAGTATATTTTAGCTGGAAATAATTTCTGAAGTCACACATTACTTATTTAATAACAAAATCACTATATTATTAAAAATAGGTTTATAATTTAATGAAAATGAACTGATCTTTTTAAAAAATTATATATTTTATTATATATAATAAAATAAGTGATACTAATAAACCTCAAAATCTTTGCAATTCCATCATAAGTTTAATGAATGTTCATCATTATATCAAGTTTATAACTATTGGAATCTCTGAAAACTCAAAACTACTCTTTAATGGAAAAAGGATAAATTATTATGAAATTCAGAAAAAACACCCAAAACGATACAGAAAAATTATTAAAAAAGGCCAGCAAATGCAGACCATATGAGCTAAGGGAGCTCCTTAATATAGTTGAAATTGAAATTGAAAACTCAAAAAGCAGAAATGATGACCTGTTTATTGCCAAAACTATAATAACCAGTAGACTAGCTTCAATGAAAAACAGATATGACTGATTTTTTATTAGTAACTAATTTTCATTAATATCAATTCTTTTTAAATAAATAATTAAACTATTAGCTGGAGAAATTAGGATGAATTCAAAAGAAGTAGAAATAACTGAAGATAATGTTTTAGAGGTGCTGGATCTGTTTACAAAGATCCCTGTTATTATATTAAGGGGAATTGTATCCAGAAATTCAAATATGGTACAAAAATTCCAGTCACAGATAATAGATTATAAATCCCAGCTTTCATTAGAAGAAATTGCAAAAATTAAAAAGGTAACTGAAATGCCGGTTCCAGAACTTCAGAGAATTTTAAACAGTGCATACCTTCAAACTCAAAAAGAACAGCTGAGAATACTTGCAGAGCCAGATGCAGAGCCTTTCATTACAAAAAATCTACAGGAACTTAAAAAAATTTTATTTTAATGAAAATAACTTAAAAAACTAATTATATGTAATTAAAGCTTGTTATTTTACAAGTAATGTGAAATAAAACGTTGACCCCTTTCCTAATTCTGATTCAACCCATATACGTCCGCCATGTCGTTCAATAATTCTTTTAACTATGGATAAACCAATACCTGTACCTTCATATTCTATTCTTGTATGTAACCTCTGGAATACGGTAAAAATACGGTCAAAATACTGCTTTTCAATTCCAATTCCGTTATCAGATATACTGAATATGTATTCATTAGAATCTTTATCTGCTGAGATATGTATTTTTGGAGGTTCATCCGGCTTTTTGAACTTAATAGCATTTAAAATAAGGTTTTGAAAAACCCTTTGAAGTTGTTTATCATCAGCCATAACTGTTGGGAGGTGATCATAGGTGATATCTGCATTATTTTCAGTAATAACGGTTTTTAAATTAGAAAGTGTTTGTTTAAGGACTTCTTCAGCATCTGTTTTAGAAAATTCCCCACCTTGAGTAGTTACGCGAGAATACTGAAGTAAATCTTTAATCATTTGATTCATACGATTACTGCCATCAACTATAAAGTTTATGAACTCATCAGCATCCTTATCAAGTTTGCCTTTATAACGCCTTTCCAGAAGCTGCGTAAAGCTGCTAATAGTCCTTAATGGTTCTTGTAAATCATGACTTATAACATAGGCAAATTGTTGAAGTTCCTCATTTGAACGCTCTAATTCATTTACCAATTCTTTCAAATCATCTTCTAACTTTTTCCTTTCACTGATATTTCGAGTTAAAGTTAGTGCAGTTTCAATTTCACCCTTTGTATTATATTCGGGAACTATTGAAGTTTTATAGAACTTTAATCCATTAATTGTAGAGAATTCATATTCACCATGTATCGTTTTTCCTGTTTTGAAGAGTTCTAAATAGTTTTCCTTAAAATATGATATATATTTTTCAGGTAGTCCTATTTCATCAATATTTTTTCCAATATAAAATTCTGGAGGATTTCCTGTAATTTCTTCAATAGTAGAATTAACATACAGATAATTCAAATCCCTATTAACTCTAATAATAAGGTCGGGCGAATTCTCAGCAAGGGCTCTGAACTGAGATTCGGTCTCTTTTAAGGAATTATAGGCCTCCTGAAGTTTAACCGTCTGTTTTTTAACCTGATCCTCCAAATGGTCGCGTGCCTGTATAAGTTCTTCTTCAGTTCTTTTTAGTTCAGTAATATCATTTGAAACCCCTAAAATACCAATCACACTACCCTTAAAGCCAAATAAAGGAACTTTACTGGTATTAAACCAGGCTATACGCCCTCCGAATTGAAGCTGCGTCTCAACAATGTTTAGTTTTGGTGTTTTCTTTCCCATAACATGCTTATCATCAGCACGATATGCCTCAGCCTCAGTTTCGGCCCATGGAAGTTCATAATCTGTTTTTCCTATAATTTCTAATGGGTTTTTGAGTCCTGCAGCCCTGGCAAAATTCTTATTACATCCTAAATACACTGAATTAATATCTTTCCAGAATACAACTCCTGGAAAATTTTCAAGTATATTTCCTAAAATCTGTTGCGAGCTTTCTAATTTTCCCTTTGATCTCTTCTGTTCAGTAATATCCATGCTGAGGGTAACATAAAGCCCATTTGAGGTAAAAAAAGCAGAAGTTAAGAAATATTGATTAGTTGGAGGATAATAATGTTCAAATTTTATATTTTTTCCTTCAATTCCAATTTCTCTTGCAATTTTCAAATAGGGTTTAATGTTTTCATATCCCAGTATCTCACTGATCTTTTTTCCAATGAGTCCTTTTAAAGGCTTATTTCCAAATTCAACTGGATTATTAACATATTTAACGATTAAATCTTCAATTTCACCTTTTTCATTGTAAATAAACTCAAAAATATTTATTTTTTCTTCCATCTGTTCAAATATGTCTAGAAATTTGATATCTGATGAAATCACAGATTTAATGTAATCATCCATATTACCACTATTATTATTTAATATATGATAATTAATAATAATTTCTAAATCTTTTACCAATTTAGTAAAAATCCATTGTTTGATCTAAATTGAAATTAGATCAAAAAATTTAAGATGATTGGTAAAAGTGCCAAATCCACAAATCATGATTTATTAATTATAAATGAAAAAAGAAATATTAATAAGGTTACTTAGTAAATAAAGATTTTAAATTAAGTTTTTATATTACTTGAAGTATTCTAAAAGATTTACAAAGGTGACATAATGGGTTTATTAGATAGTTATAAGAAAAATTCAATGGTTAAAAAAGCTGAAAATAAATTTAAACAGGGTAAATATGAAGAATCTTTAGAATATTACGATAAAATAATTTCTGAAATAGATTCAGATAATATTAAGGCATGGTATAGTAAAGGTGTAACCTTAGAAAGAATGGAAGAATATAGAGAAGCTTTAAATTGCTTTAATAAAGCTATCAAACTCCTTGATTTTGAGGCGCCGAAATCAAAAATTTCGAGAGCTATCAAAATCGATCCTGAGCTTACCAGTGCATGGTACAATAAAGGAGTGATTTTAGGGAAATTAAGAGAACATGATAAACAGTTAGAAGCCTATGATAAAGTCCTTGAATTAGATCCAAAATATGTTAATGCGTGGCACAATAAGGGTTTCACTCTATCTCTGCTTGGAAAATACAACAAAGCAATTGAATCCTATAATAAAGTTTTAGAAATCGCTCCAGAGAGTGCCGATACATGGCAAAATAAGGGTAACACTCTTTTAAATCTCGGAAAATATGACGAAGCAGTAGAAAGCTATGAAAATGCCTTAAAAATAGATCCAAACCTAATAAATTCATGGCAGGGGAAAGGAATAGCCCTCTCAAAGCTTGGAAAATATGAAGAAGCAATTAAATCATTTGATTACGCTATCCAGATAGATCCAGATGATAAGGATATATTAAATGCTAAAGAGGATGTTTTACAGTTAATTAAAAAATAAATTTATTTTTTATAATTCTCATTCACAATCTTGTAACTATGTTAAACCATCAGCGTTTAAATTGTGCTAATTTTTGAAATATTGATTTAATGCTCAGCAGAAAGGTGTATGTGTATAGATAATTAATTGTAATTATAAATAATCCCGCCCAAACACCGCCTTTAGGTAAAAATAATTATTTTAAAGAACTAAAATAAAATTAACATAATTTTGACTTTATCAGAATAGTGAAATAAAAAGTCTAACCTTAACTCAAATCAACATAATACACGATCACGGCGTTCAATTATTTTTTAAAATGGATAAACCTATTGCAAAGTGATATTGAAGAAATTAAAAAAGGAATCTAAATTTATTTCTTTTATCTAGTAGTTTTCTCAAAATTTTGGAATATCTTTTTCGATTCTTTTATAAAGGTTTCCAGGTCATAGTTCTGGGCATGGACCATTGCACTCCATCTGGAAGTAAAACTTGCCAGATAATAGACTTCAGCTAGTTCTTCATCTGTAGCTCCTTCTAATTTAGCCGCATTAAGATGATCATACTGACAGTAAGGACATTTTATATTTGCTGCAATAGCCGGTCCAATCATTTCCCTGTATTTAGCAGGGATCTTAGATTCTTCAAGAGAATATTTCTTATAAAGTGCCCAATCATGGATCAGGACATCTTCTGGTAGAGATTTCATGTAGCCTGGAACAATACCTAAATTTTTCTCAATATCTTTTAAAACATCTTCATATTTACCCATAGGCTCTATTTCCTTTTAAAATGTTTTTTCTACTTCATCAAGATAAGTAATAGTATAGGTAACACCTACTTCTTTTAGAGCTTTTCGCAGAGCTTCTGATTCCAGATACTCTTTTGCGTTTTCCATAGTGTCCCATTCGAATAAGATCATAGCTTCATTATCATCATTGGAGTTACGAAAGAGACGAGCTTCTTTAGAGCCAGCTTCTTTACGTATGCTTGCTCTTTCATCAAAAATAGACTTCCACTTATCATAATTCTCGAGTTTTAATTGTGCAATTACATAAACCATTTTTCCATCTCCTTACAACTTATAATATTTCTATGTTGAAACTCATTATAATAACTTTTTAATATTTATTATTAATTACGTTATTCGCTGCATAAAGATTTAATGGGCCACCATTTTGTAACTTTTACCAATGCCAATTCTAAAACAATTACCACAATAAATATATGGATTTAAAGGGATAATTCCAGTAGGTGATATTATGGATAATAAAGAAAAAGTAATTAAAACTTTCAAAGACTCTGAAGAACCTTTAAACGCCACTAAAGTCAGCCAAATCTCTGGTGTAGATAAAAAAGAAGTGGATAAAATTATGAAAGAACTTAAAAAAGATGAAACCATTTATTCACCTAAAAGATGCTACTGGACTTTAAAGGGATAGATAAATTATTTTTCATTTTTTACGACATTTTCTTAAATAATTCGGCATATTAAATCTTAAAAATATTTCACTATCGTTGCTATAACTACAAAAAGGTAATAATAAATAGTTATTTTTATATAAAAAAATCCCGGTCAAACACCACCTTTAGGCAAAAATACTTATTTTAAAGAACCAAAATGAAAATATTATATATATTATTTAATTAAATCAAATTTAATCAGTATTTTGGCTTTTAATGGGTATTGTGAAATAAAATGTAGAACCCTTACCAAATTCTGATTTAGCCCATATATGTCCGCCATGTCGTTCAATAATTTTTTTAACTATGGATAAACCAATACCAGTACCTTTATATTCGCTCATGGAATGTAATTGCTGGAATACGGTAAAAATCCGGTCAAAATACTGCTCTTCAATACCAATACCATTATCCTGCACACTAAAAACATATTCCTCCCCATCCTGGGATTTATAAGCCGATACATGGATTTTAGGAGGAGTTTCAGGTTTTCTGAATTTAATAGCATTGGAAATCAGGTTCAAGAACACCCTCTGCAACTGACCCGCATCACCAATTACACAGGGAAGCTCATCAATCATTATCTCAGCCTTACACTCTTCAATTATAGAATTAAGACACTTAATTACCTGATTTAGAAGGAAAATCATATCTACAAGTTCAAATTCTTCTCCTTTGGTTTCCACACGTGAAAATTCAAGTAAACCCTGAATCTGCTGCTTCATCCTCAATGCAGCCCCAACAATAAAATCAATAAACTCATCAGCATCACCATCCAACTGACCTTTATAACGCCTCTCCAATAATTGTGTGAAACTAGCAATAGTTCGCAGCGGCTCCTGCAAATCATGAGAAGCAACATAAGCAAATTGCCGCAACTCTTCTACACGTTTTTGTAACTGTTTTTCTGCCTGTTTACGCTCTCTGATATCATGAGAAATTGCAAGGATGACATCTTTTTCTCTAAGCTTAAAAATATGAACACTAACTTCAACCGGTATCTTTGTACCCCATTTATCCACATTGACAATTTCAAATCTTGCATGTCCATTTTTAATTAAATTCTTCGCGTTTTCAGACATTTGAGGCATGTATTCGGGATCTATTATATCCTCAGTTTTCATTTTTGAAAATTCTTCTTTACTATAACCCAATCTTTTAGGTGCATTATCATTTACATCTAAAAACCGTCCAGGTAAGCCATTTTCTCCAAGTTCAACCAGTGTAATCATATCATTGGCTTTATTGAATATCTCTCGGAATTTTTCTTCACTCTCACTAAGCGATTCATAAGCATCTTTAATTTCCCTATTCCGATCCTCAACTTTAATTTCTAAATTATCATGTGATTTTTTTAATTCTTCTTCCAGATGTTTATGTTCAGTAATATCTGTAAAAAATGCTATAAATTGTTTTTTTCGAGGTGAAAAAGCGGCCACTTCATAATATTTACCTAAAGAAGGTACTGGATATTGGAATTTAGCTGATTCACCAGTTAAAGCTACTTTTCCATATATTTGGATTATTTCAGCAACTTCCTCAGGGACAAGAATATCTGTAACCTTTTTATTTAAAACCTCTTCCCTTTTAAGGCCGGTTAAATTCTCAAATGTTTTATTAACCTTTAAATACATAAAATCAACTGGATTATTTTCATCGTCGATTAAAATTTTGCATAAGGCAAAACCCATGAGGGGATTATTAAAAAACTGTTTATAATGTTTTTTACTCTCCATAAGCTTTTTTTCTGCTTCTATTTGCTTTGTTATATCTAGAAATATACAATGAGTCCTCTGAAAATTACCATGTTTATCAAGACTTATTTTACCATTAAAATCTGTATTTATAATAGAACCATTTTTGTGTTTCATTTCAAATTTTATATTGCAAATTTCTCCCTTTGCTTTAAACTTTGGAAAATTTTCCATAAATTTTTCAATAGTATTAGTGTTTAAGAAATCACCAAACCATTTTCCAATAACTTCATCTCTTGAGTATCCAAGAGTATCAAGCCATGCTTGATTAACTTCTGTGATAAATCCTGATTCATTTAAAGATTGATATGGCAAGGGGGCATCTTGATACATCAATTGAAACTTTTCTTCACTTTCTTTTAATTTTTTATCAAGTTCATGCTTATAAAGGGCCGTTTCTATAGTATTTATGATTCCTTCATGACTAAAAGGTTTGGTGAGAAATCCATAAGGTTCCGTTAATTTAGCTCTTTTTAAGGTTTTTTTATCAGAAAAAGCGGTTAAATATATAATTGGAATATCCAAAAAATTCATTATTTTACTTGCAGTTTCAATACCATCTATTTCTCCTTTAAGAACTATATCCATTAGTATCAAGTCTGGTTTAAGCTCTTCTGCTTTTTGAATAGCTTCTTTTCCTTCAAAAGCTATTGAAACTACTTCAAAATCCATACTTTCCAATGTATTTTTAATATCTATTGCTGTAATAGCTTCATCTTCAACTATCAAAATTTTAGTAGACATAATTCATTATAATCTTTTTGTTATCACAGAATTTATAATTTAATTAAATAAATTGCTATTTAATTTTTTTCATACATTTAAAAATGATTCGCCATACGCTGCTATAACGAAAATAAATGCAATTCTAAATACTTAAAAAATATTTTTATTACAAATTATTGGCATATAAATGCCAAACTACATGTGTAATGGAGATAAAGGAGGGATAAAATAGTTATAGTGTAACTGAATTTGAGTATATACATTCAAATGAGTCAATTAAATTTTCTTATGAAATAGGTTTAAACAATGATATAAACAGGATTTGTCATCTATTATACAATTGTTCGATTTAAAGATGTTTTATTGGGAAGGGGAATAGTTATAAAAGAATCTATAATTAAATACTCCGAATAATATTTAAAAAGTCCTAAAAAATTCCTAATTGTAATCCTGAGAAAAATACATTGTTCAGTTAAAGTTTATTTTTGAAAACGGATTTTCATGATTACTTAAATAAAAACCTTTATATATGCATAATCATGATAGATAAATAATTATAATTATAAATAATTAACAAATATTTAGGTGATCCTATGCTTACCTCTGTGCAGAAGGAAATACTGCAAAGTTTAATAAATCTATACCGAAATTCAAAGGGCAAATCCATTAAGGGAGAGGAAATTGCCGGCATGATGAACCGCAATCCTGGGACAATAAGAAACCAGATGCAATCATTAAGAAGTTTAGGACTTGTTAAAGGTGTCCCCGGGCCAAGAGGCGGGTATAAGCCGACGATAGAAGCATATCACACCCTGAATATAAGTTCAACCGATAAAGAAGCTCTTGTACCTATATTTAAAGATGGGGAAGAGGTAAAAGAATTAAATGTGGCCAGAATAGAATTCACAAGTATTCCTCATCCAGGGGAGTGCGAAGCAGCGATTAAAGTCGTTGGTAATATAAAACAGCTAGATCTTGGAGATAAGATAAGGGTGGGCCCCACACCTGTAAATAAACTGGTAGTAAACGGTATGGTGGTTGGAAGAGATGATATGGATAATCTTTTACTGCTGGATACCACAAGCATAAGGAGTATTCCACATAAAACAGTGACTGACGTTGCAAGCCATGACCTAATAACTTTAAAGCCCAATATGGATATAAAAGAAGCTGCTAACATTTTATCAAAAAAAGAAATTGAAGGCGCACCAGTAATTCAAGATCACAAAGTTATGGGTATTTTAACCCAAAGCGATATAACTAAAGCCATTTCTCAGGGCAATGAAAACCTTAAGGTGATGGAAATAATGTCCAGGCATATAATAACAGTGAAAGAAGAATTAATGATATCTGAAGCCATTGAAATCATGAACAGAAAACATGTCGGCCGTCTCATAGTTGTGGATGACAGTAAAGTTCCTGTTGGAATTGTTACCAGAACAGATCTTTTAGATAAAATCGCTGGTTTAAAATAGCTGAATATATTAATATTATTTTAATTAATTACCTTTTATTTTTGAATTAAAAACTTTAAATCAGGTTGTGTAAGGCTGAAAATTCAACATATGGATATTAAAGACCAGATGAGCGTTCTGGACTTAATAAAAGAAATGAAAAAATCGGGAGTTCTCGGTGCTGGGAGATTAGCCAGAGCTACCCAGTTGTTTGCAGATTCAATTGGAAATAACAATGTTACTGTCTTTTTAAGTGCTGCAGGGCCTCTTGTACCTGGTGGACTAAGAAAGATTATTGCAGATTTAATAAATGATGGCTATGTAGATGTTTTAATTACAAGTGGAGCTAATATCACCCACGATTTGGTTGAATCATTTGGTGGAAGTCATTACAGTGGAATTCATGCTGATGATGAAGAATTATGCCAGCAGGGCATGGGTAGAATTGGTGATTTATATACAAAATCTGAGGATTTTGAAGTATTTGAATCCAGAATTAATAAAATCATGAGCAAAATTGCAGATAAAAAGAAAATCATTTCTATAAGGGAATTTTTAACTGAAATCGGTAATAATATCGATGATGAGAATTCTATACTCAAAATAGCTGCCCAGAAAGGCGTTCCAATTTATGCACCAGGATTAATTGACAGTATGCTTGGTCTGCAGCTCTGGATGTTTACCCAGGATAGAGAGTTCCATATTGATGCTGTTGCAGACATGCATGAACTCTCTGATATTGTTTTTGAATCAAAAAAAGTTGCAGCAGTTCTTCTTGGTGGTGGATTGCCCAAACATTATGCTTTAGCATCAAATCTTCTTAAGGGAGGCGTTGATGCTGCTATTCAGATTACAATGGACCGGAGCGAAACAGGGAGTTTAAGTGGTGCCCCCCTGGAGGAAGCCAAATCATGGGCAAAGGCAAAAGCTGGCTCAAATCTTGTAACTGTTGTTGGAGACGTTACAATTATTTTTCCATTGATGGTTGCTGGAGCAAGGGAAATTATAAATAAAGAAAAATAAAAACATTTGATATATTTTTAAAATAACTGAATTTTTTTGGAGAATTAACGTGTTAGAAATACTGCTTTATCCATTATCAGGATTTTTAATGAAAATATCCGACGATATGCACGATAAAAAGAACAATAGGAAGCTTGGAATACTTGCAGGAATTTTATGCGGGATAATGCTGGGTTTCTTGGTCGTAATTAATGTAGATGCAGCTTATATTTTCTTTGCAGTTTTCATTGGAACTTTCTTTGCCAAAAAAATCAACTGTATCAATCATATTGTTACGGCGCTTATATTCCTGGCCATTATATCTATTCTGGGCTTTCCAGCAATTGGATTAGGAACACTGTTAATATGTACTCTTGCCGCCTATATTGATGAGATTGGAAATGATAACAAAAATATCTACAAAAAAAGCAGATTTTTAGAATTATTTTTCGAGTACAGATTTGCACTTAAAACTACAATCTTCGTTTTAGCAATCTGTGGAGTTATAAGCAGCTTTTATCCATCTTTCATCCTTTATGGAATTCATTTCATGGCAGTTCAAACATTTCTATTGTTCCTTACCTTTGAACTTGCCTATGAAATTGCTGGAATTAAATTCGATTCTATCTACGAAAGATTTTTCAGCAAATATAAAAATCCTGAATAGTTTTAAAATTTAATTCTATTAATTATGTCCTTAACTGCCTCTTCAGGGTCATGTGCAAGGTAAATCGATCTCCCAACTATTAAAGCATCGGCGAATTTTAACGTTTCTTTAGGATCTCCTCCCTGAACTCCAACTCCTGGAGAAATAAGGAATGATTTTTTACCTATGATGTTTCTGATCTTTTCAAGCCTGTCCAGTTTAGTTGAGGGGCCGACGTATTTATTTATACCCAATTTGACCCCCATTTCAGCAATTTCTTCTGTATGCTTCCGGATAAACATTGAAGCACCCGGATGAGACATTTCAGTTAAAAGGAAGATTTGTTTACGGTATATTCTGGCTGAATCCATGCATGCTTTTACACTGTCTTCACCAACAAAACCATGAACTATTAATGCATCTGCTCCTGTTTCAAAGGTGAGATTGGCTATTTTTTCATTGGTTTCTGGTATATCTGCAACTTTAAAGTCAGCAATTATTTTGCAGTTGAAATTCTCTTTAATAAAGGCTATTGACTCTAGCCCTTCGCTTAAAACAAGAGGATAACCAATTTTAATGGTATTTATGTAATCTGAAACTTTTTCAACTATTCCAATAGCATCATCCATATTTAAAACATCGAGTGCAAGAATTATGTTATTTTCAACTTCCATGTGCTTAATTGGTAAGACCAGTTTAAATGATTTTCCTATTGAGTTAATAAGTTGGATAAGTCGGTAAAATCAGGCTCAATAACCAAAACTTTTGAGTGGATCAGATTCATAGATCATTCTAATAAAGATTTTACGAGATTTTAATTCTCTCTTACCTTCTAATATTTGTCTCCATTGCCATCTTTAGATATTCCAAAACATATTGCAGAATGTTTTCTAGTAAAACAAGGATTGTAACAAAATGACAGAATACAAAATACTCTGGAAAGATGTTGATAAAAAGATAGTAATATATAGGACATTAGGACAAAAATAATATTGTAGAGAGATAGAAATGACTCTTAAAAAGATTAAAGACGAAGAAAAATATTATGATAGGTTTGGAGATGTGTTTGCAGAGCCAGAGGTAATTTATGATCCCCCTAAAGATGAAAAGAAGAAAGGTAAACCTTCTTTCCCTTAATTCTTCAATTTTATTTTAAATTCTTTTAAATCAATTATTCTAATTTCTATTCAATATTTAAGTTATTTTTGGAGTTATTAAGTTGATTATTAAAGACAAAATTAAAATTGGGACAAAAACGTTTCATATTGAATTTGTTGAAAACCTTATCAACGATGGCGACGAACTATACGGAGAGTGTAGCTGGGGCAAAGGTCGGATCCGTATAAATAGTTCTTATCCTGAGGAACATCAGGAATTAGCACTTTTGCATGAATTACAGCACCTAATATTTGACGCATTAGGTTATAGAAGTGGATTGCAGAATGTTTTCTAGTAAAATAAGGATTGTAACTCTAAATAAACCTCCATAGTTCTGTTGTCCCTTAGATTGCAGAAGGTTTTCTAGTAAAATACGGATTGTAACTCTGTGAAGGTCTACCAGTGGTTTTCTGGGTCTCTAAGAAGTTGCAGAATGTTTTCTAGTAAAATAAGGACTGTAAATGATTCATATCCTACCCATTCCAACCAAGAGTTTTCATTAATTGTTCACCAAGTAAATCCCTTAAACTATTCACACAACCATTATTTTTAGATTCAGATAATGGAGTACATTGTTCAAGTGCTGATTCTCCTGAAAGCAATTTCATTGCAAATGCCAAACATGTAACTTCTCCACATTCTTCACAATTTGTCTTTGGTAAACAATTATAAATGGCGAGAGGCCCAATTTTTGATAATTTTTGAGACAGATCTTCCCCTACAGGACCACCATCTTTAGATTCCAAGTAAGATTCATTGATTTTTTCCATAATTCCACTTATTATTTCGATTGCTTCCTCTTGATCCCTTGTATTGTTCATAGTTACTTTACCATCAGGATAAAATGTAATTACCCTATCAAAATCTGAAAGTGTAAGGATATTTTTACGTGGAATTAAACTAATTTTTCCCGGAGAATATTTAGAAGCTAAAATCGGTATTACATCTCCTTCTAATTTTGAATCAAGCTGCATTGTAAGCCTGATTCTGCCTTTAGTTGCAATACAAGGCAAAATCTTTTTAATTGAAACACCATTTACGAGTGCCCCATCTTTAAAAATATCGTACTTAATTTCGTCCATTTCCATTAAAATTCCTCCTAAACCCTAATCACTTTACTTTTAGAACTTATTACATCAAGAAGTGACTTATCTTCAATCATTTCCACTATTTCAATTAAATCATGATCATCTAAACCACGCTGAATTAAAGAATCCACATGAGCAAATATTTTACCTTCTGGAAACACAGAATACATCAATTCCCCAATACTGGGATAATTTATAGACTCTTCTGAATTCTGACAAGTTAGGGCAGCATAAACACCATCATCCATTAAAAGAACGTCAACATTGAAACCTTTATCTAAACATGCTATTGCAATATATAAGCCACCTAAAGCATTTTCGCGACCATAAGGGGCTTTATCTATAATTACTAATACCGATTTCATGTTCAACCCCCTAAAGTGATGACTTTATCTGTTTTTTCCATCCATTCTGCCAGATCATAAACACTGGTTATCCCAACGCCTTCTATGTAACTTGATTCGTCAATATGCCCCCTTGCAGCAGCACATCTTATGCATACTTTTATTTCACAGCCATTTTCTATCAAATCTTCAAAAAGCACTGAACTAACAGGAAGTGCACGTGGGGCCTGATTTTTTACAGGTATGTTCGCTCCATCCATGTATAAAAATATTTTAACATTATAATCATTTTTTAAGGCGCTTCTTGCTAGTTTATAACCTATATCTGCATATTCTGAAACATAAGGGCCGTCTAATAATACAATAATTAATGTATCATTATATGTTTCTGTGTTTTCTGATAACATGGTTTAATTTACCCTTTTCGCAGCTAAAGCATAATTCGGTGTTTCGACTAGTTTTAAAGAATTTACCACATTACATATCACTGTTTTTAATATTGTCTCTTTCTTTTCAATTATGCCCATCTGACAGGGGCATCCTTTGCCACTTGTCATGCTTTTAATTTTTGCTTCGAACCCTTTTTCATCTTTATTCATGTTAATTCACCTTTAAATTGTATGTTGATTACTTTTAGAAACTTAAAACTTGATCAAAATTATCCATTATGTCTATTACCATTTGATCATAGTGAGAGAATTGTATAATTCCATTTATTAGATTTTCAATTGATATTCCTCTTGCTTTAAGGTCATCGCTATTTGCATAAATTTTCGAATCATTAAGAAGATTTTTTATCTTATCAAAGGCCATATTGTCTTTTCTAGCGCAGTAAACACCGTTCCCCACAAGATAAATTGAAAGCTGATTTTTATTTTGATACAGTTCAACAAACTTTAAAAAGGAATTAAAGCCTTTTTCTGATGGTGTTTTTGTTAAAATATATCCAATGTGCATATTTATCCTCTAAAATAGTTGAATTTCATTTTTTATGTTTTTTTATGAATTCTTTTATGTCTTGAGATTCTATTAATGTCCTATTTTCGAGTATTTTTTCTATGGGCCAGTTCCACCATTCTATTTTTTTTAATTCAGTTATTTCTGCTTCTTTGAACCGATATTTGATGTGTTTAGCGGGGTTACCTGCTACAACTTCATAATCTTCTACGTTTTTGGTTACAACTGAATTTGCGCCTATTATAGCGCCATTACCTATGGTTACTCCGGACATTATTGTTGTATTTATACCAATCCAAGCGTCGTTACCAATTGTTACATCGCCTTTAGAGCTTATAAGATTTTTTTCTGCATATTTTTTAAAACGTGACTGAAACGAACCTGTTTTTTGACCGTCAAATGCAAATGTACTTACCCAATCAGCTCTGTACGCAGAACTAAGGATTATTGTTAATCCAGCCCCAATTGTACAAAATTTACCGATTTTAACGTTATATTTATCACTAACAGAATATACATTTATATATCTAAAATCATAACCTCCTAAATCAACGTGACTATCTAAAAATTTGTTGTAATATCTAAAATTAAGATAATTACGGAAAAATCCATATAAGGGTATACGCTGTAAAGTTGAATTATCAACCAAAAATTTTATTATATTTTCAGATTTTAACATTAATCCCACTATTTAACCTTATTTAAATAATATCCATTAATCACTTATTTTTTTGATTTTTCATGGCATTCTGAACCGATGTAAATATCTTTATCTGTTTTGAGGACTTTATGATGAATTTTACTTATGGCAATTTTCACCGCTTCTTTTTGTATCTATTATGTTAAAAATACTGCATTTGCATCGTTTCTTCCTATCCTTTTTTACTGCTTTTTCAAATTCCTTTTCATGCTCTGGTGTTATTGGCATCCATATCCACAACCTTATTTTCAAAGTTTAACATGAAATTCCCTACTGATGGATATTTTTAGCTTTTTTCTTGCATTCTGGACAGATATAAACATCTTCATCAGTTTTAAATATTTTATCACAAACTTCACATATTGCCTCTTTTGAACTTTCCTTATGTGGAGTTATGCTTAAGCTGCATGAAGATCCACCAACACTACGTTTAATTCCTTTGGCCATTTAAATACCATAACAATTAGTCAATGAGATTTAGTCATGTTTTTTATGGAATGATTTCATAGAGCCTTTAAAGAATTTTTGAAAGTTAAAATTTCCTTTTTTCATTCTGTCATACATTTTTAACATCATTTCTTCATTAGGCATTTCCTTCATCATTTCTGTGTTTTGCATCATTTTGGAGTTATCCATATTTCTCATCATTTCCTGACACATTTCTTTTATCTTTGAATCCATTCTTTCACCTCTTAAGATTATTAAATAAAAAAATGATGTTTAGCAGCAACCTCCCCCACCTAATCTAAAACCCAATCTACCTAGAAATGGTGTATATCCTTTATTAATAAGTTCTGACTGGCTTGCTAATGCATAAATTCCTACTTTTCCAGATGAAAGTAATTCTATGAATTTTATAGAATTAACATCTTTTAATAATCCAGCCATGTCTTTTGTATCCATACCAAACATTAAATCAGCTACAGGGCGTTCCAATTCCTCTGGAGCTTTTACACTAACCTTTAAGCCATTATCTTCTTTTTTTAGAAGAATTATCTGTTCTTCATTTTCTGTCATTGTCATTGCAACAGTAGCGCCATTAACCAATCCACTAAATAAAGAAGAATTTTCTTCAGCCCAGTTATTCCATAATTCAACGTCAAAGTTTTTTCTCTGTTTCTCTTTTAATTTGGCATTTATTTTGTCGAATTTGTTTTTAACGTCTTCATAACCTTTTTCATTGAAGGGGCAAGCTTCTATACAGTATGTGCAGCCTTGACTGCATCCTATACAAAGTTCTTGTTTAAATTTAACCTCTGGTTCTCCGCAGCAAGTTTCCTCTTCTATCAATGCTTTTTCAGGGCAGGCTTTAATACATTTACCGCATCTTTTGCAGTATTCTGGTATCCATACATGCTCATTTTCATTTTTTACTGGTAAATTTGCTATGCTCACAAATATGGCTGATATTTTCTGTCCTGGACCAGATTCGGGAGTTATTAAGAGGCCATTTTTTCCTATAAATCCGATACCTGTTTTTTGTGCAAGTGGAGAGAAATTCACTAAACCACCGTAAGGATGGGCAACCTCAGTTGCGTAACCTTTTTCTCTAAGATAATCAGAAAGTTTGTAGGTTAAAGTACCTAATTTTGCATAATGTGCATCATTTAATTCTTGTGTTTTGTTCCCTGGAGCTGTTTCGAGAAGTTCTTTACTCATTTCCATGGTCAAAACAATGGCATTCGGATACTGGATGAATTTATCTTGAATCAGTAGTTCTGGAGTAAGTTGAGTGTATCCTATAGCTTTTATACCGATTGAATGGGCATAATCTTCAAATTCCTTAATAAATTTTTCATTCGCTATGAATTCTGGCTTAGCTGGATTATTTATAGTTGATTCATCTGGATGTTCAGCTCCACATCCGCACCCTTCTTCTTGAATATTTGAATTATCTTTAATTGGCTCTTCTTCATATTCTGCATCTCCGCAGCATCCTTTTTTATTGTTTTCCATATTTTTTACCTCCTATAACTTGAGTTTTTTTATTTAATCTTCGTTTGTAACTTTTTTGATTTTATTAATCTGAACAGCCTTTTATACCAGTATCTTTTCCCTTTAAAAGTGAGAGCGCTCCTTTTGATCGTGAACGTGGTATTGCTTTTTTACTAAGATATTTCAGATGTTCTATAATTTTAGGAAGTGATGATACTGGAAATCCCAGCATGGCTTCATTTTCACCTAAATCAGTGGCATCTCTGCAGCCATAACATCCAAAAACAAAGTTCAAGCGTTGACTGAGGAATGGAATGATCGAGATATCAACGCAAGTAGCCTGTAATATGGCCGTAGAACTTTGTATTCTTTCCCCACCCACAGCATGTAGATATGCAAGAGCAATCCACATGAGTTTTTCAGGATCATCTTCTAAAATTACAATATCAGGAATATATTCTGCTTTTTCTAATGGATAAATGTGTAAAGATTGGAATTGGCCAGATTCAAGTCTTGGCATGCCTTTAAACATTTCCTTTCCAACTTCAGGATCTGATACTATACCAAAACCTATAAGACCTTTTCCGGACTCAAGTTTTTCAGGTAAAAGGCGGAATCCAAATGCTGAAGCAGCAGCAGGACATGAAATTTCCTCACCAGTTAAAATAACGTTTTCACCTTTTCGAGCTTTCATTAAAGCCTGGCAGTATCTGTGTTTTTCAAGAATTTCTGCATCTACTGGTGCTTTTTCACCTTTTTTTAGAAATCTAACTCCTATTGGAGAGCTATGAAGTTCTAAAATTGATATGATTTCTTGGCCTATTTTCTGGACTTCTTTTATTGTCATAATATGTTATCCTTCATTAAAATTTCTCTAATAAAACATTATCTAAAAATTTCCCGATTTCAGGTCTTATAAGTGTATAATAATTCCAAACTCCTTTTTTACGTGGTTTTATCAATCCTGCATTTTTTAAGATGATTAAATGATGAGATAACGTTGATTGAGGTTTTTCAAGTAGACTCATCATTTCACAAACACATAGATCATTATTACGTAATGAACACAGGATTTGAATTCTTGTAGGGTCTGAAAGAGCTTTAAGTATACTTGCTGTTTCATATAAAGCATCTTCATCGACATTTTCTGGCAATGCTTTGTTTAATTCTTTTTTATTCTCTATATCGGGATTACATCCATCTTCAATAACATGTTTTTTCATAAAAATCACTTTCTTATTCCATGTATCAGTATATTCAAATATATAAATATGTTGATTTATCAATAATCAATTCATCCAAATATAATTAAAATATCGCTATTATCCACCTAAATCCAAAAATATAAAAATAAAATTAATGAACGGTCAAAACAGGACATTTAGCATCTCTTACTACTTTCTCAGCTACGCTTCCCAGTATAAATCGTTCTAAACGGTGTTTTCCTGACCCTCCAATAACTATAATGTTCATATTCTCTTCTTCTGAAGTTTTTAGTATTTGTTCTGCTGCAGAGCCTTCTTCCATCAGGAAAATTTTTTTTTATTTCTTTTTTAAAACTCTGTTCTTTTTCAATTTCTTTAAAAACTTTTGAAATATTATCTAAAGCTAATTCACCTTCTTTTTTTAAAATATAGATGGTTACACCAGAGTTTGGTCAGTTTCCAGAACAGTTAAAACATAAATCCTGGAATCATATTTATTTATCCTTATTATAGCATGTTTTGCAGCATTTTCAACTTGAACCATCAGTTTACTGGTTAACTGTCTTTCAGCCATGATAAGTCATCTCTTACTTCTTAAATCTTATGATGATTATTTTATTTAGTTTTAGTCCGTTTTCAAAAAATTATGGTAGTGCTCTGATTTACGGATTATTTTTACTTTTTTCACATTTCCAGCATAAATCCGCATCTCTATTTGTCTTAAAGGTTTTTCCACACTTCCTACATGTAACTGTTTTAAGTGATGACTTTTTCTTTTCTAAAGTCCCTGTCTGGCATGCGCATGTACTTCCACTATACATGCTTTTAATCTTTGCTTCAAAGCCTTTTTCTTCTTCTGACATATGAATTCCTATTCTCATTTAATAAAAAATTGGAAATTTATCTGTTGTCAAACAAATCTCCAGATATTTTTTCAAGCATGTCTAATCCTTTTATTTCTTTTTCAAAAAGGGGCATCTCAATTATAGCTGCATTTTTAAACTTCTCTTTCATGTTTTCAATATATCTAAGCTGCATATTTCTTCTTTTTTGGAAGAATGGAGACTTTGCTTGCTCTGGAGGTATTAGAAGGTTAGCAACGATCATTTGTGTGGTTATGCCAATAGTTTCAAGCTCTTTAGAGGCCCTGTATGCCTCCATTATAGGTGTGTTTTCAGGATACATTACAAATGTAAAAGTTGTAGAATCTTTATCCCTCATCATTTCCATTATTTGATCAAATTTTTCTTTTTCTTTCCTATCTTCCTCAGTTATTGATGAAGATAATCCTGTTTTAAGTTGTATTTGTTTACTCCAATCCATAGGTAATTCTAAAAGTCTTAGGGTATGGCCTGTAGGTGCTGTGTCAAAAACAATGACTTGGTATTCCTTATGTATTGCATGATCTATAAATTTCATAAATGCCGCCATTTCTTCAGTACAGGGGGAGTTAAGCTCTTCTTCCATGGCTTTTACGGTGTTTTCATCAAATTTACACTCTGCGTCGCTTAATATTTTCTTTTTATATTCCTCTGTGGCTTTTTTCTGGTCAATTTTAACTGCATATAAATTTTCAGTTCCTTCTATTGGAGTAACTTCATCCCCTACTGGTTTATCAAGCACTGTTCCAATATGAGCAGCGGGGTCTGTGGTCATTAGTAATGTTCTATATCCTCTTTGAGCTGATGTTACAGCAATAATACATGCAACAGAGGTTTTACCAACACCACCCTTGCCTGAAACGAATATATTTTTATTTGATTCGTCGGAAGGATAAATTAAATCAGCAGTATTTGGTCTATGATATTTATCTTCCATTATTTCAGGCGTTTCTTCAGGTGATATCTCTTTTTGGACTTTTTGATTTTCAAAAAGAATTTTGGCACTCATTCTAAACTTTTCAACTCCTTTAAGCTCATCATCGAAAAGTTCCATAGTCTGAATTGGTATTTTGGAAAAAGTTTTTTTAATTTTATCGAACTGCTTCATTTGAGCAGTATATTTGGCTTTAAAGAAGGGATTATCAGTTTCACCTTCAGGTATAAATCCATTTACTATAAGTCTGGTGGTTTTTATTCCGATTGTATTTAGTTCATTTGAAGATCGTACCGTTTCTTCTAATGAAGTTTCTTCGGGTTGCGTTACAAATATAAAGTCAGTTTGATTAGGATCTCTTAATCTAGAAACAGCTCGATCATATTTATCTTTGCTTTCCTGAATAAGAGTTACAGGTCCAAGACATGTTTGACCACTCCCTTTAGCACTTTCTTCTATATGCCTACTCCAGTCCACAGGTAACTCTAAAAGCCGGATAGTATGCCCTGTAGGGGCTGTATCAAATATTATGATTTCATAATCTTCTTCTTCCATAAAATCAATAAATTTATCGAATGCCGCCATTTCAGAAGTGCATGGTCCACTTAATTGTTCTTCAGCAACTTTTAACATCTCTTCATCGAACAGATCCCTCATAGGCGCAAGTGATCTTTCTTTGTACTCATTAGTTGCTTTATCTGGATCAATTTCCATGGCAAATAAGTTATCTATTCCCTCTATTTTAGTTACTACGTGCCCTATTTCCTGTTCAAACACGTCAGATAGATTTGCCGCAGGATCAGTTGTTACAATTAAGGTATTTTTACCTTGATCAGCATAATATACTCCAGTAGTACATGCCATGGAAGTTTTACCTACTCCTCCTTTCCCCGAAAAGAAGATGTATTTAATGTTCATAGAGCTATTCCTCCAACTTTTTCTCTATTTCTTCTAGATCAGGATATTCATGGGTTTTAATTACTTTTCCATTGATGGCTGTTATGGGGAGCACATTTTTGTCATTTTCCATAATAATTTTATATACTTGTTCATTTTCTTTGAATTTTGATGGTTGCTGGGTAATCATGTACCTTTGAATATCAATTTCAGAGTGTTTTTTCTCTAAAATTTTTATATTTTCATTTAGTTTTACTATCCTTTCATCAGGATTAGGGCCGCAAAGTCCTGTTGGGCAGCACATTGGTGCTTCAAAAAATTCTAGTTTCATTCTATCACATCCCTTAATTAAAATATAGTATGATTTATATTAAATAATTTATTACAATATTTTTATCTAAAAATATCCATAAATATTAGGGATTTGAAAAAATACATAATAGTGCCCAAACTCCTTGTTTACATCATAAGTAACCCTACATTTCTTCATTTTAATCACGATATTTATATATTCAAATATACCAATATATTTGCCAATGAAATGTTATTCATGTGTTAAAATACAATTTATTTTGTGAAATAACGTTTCTGGAAATACAAAGCCACATTTACAAGGCTTATAAGTACTGGAACTTCTATTAACGGTCCAATTACTGCAGCAAATGCAACACCAGATCCTATTCCAAAAACTCCTACGGCAACAGCAATTGCAAGCTCAAAGTTGTTACTTGCTGCTGTAAATGATAATGCAGTTGTTTTTGAATAATCCACTTTCAATCTGTGTCCCATATAGAATGACACGAAGAACATAATCACAAAGTAGATTAGGAGGGGTATAGCAATAATTAAAACATCATATGGGATCATAACTATTGTTTTTCCCTGTATGCTGAACATTACCACAATTGTGAATAGTAAGGCTATAAGTGTAATTGGGCTAATTCTAGGAATAAACTTGTTATGGTACCATTCCTTACTCTTCAACCTTATCAAAGTGAATCTTGTTATTATACCTGCTATAAATGGAATTCCAAGATAAATAAATACACTTTCTGCTATTTGAAGTATAGTAATATCTACAACACTTCCTTGAATACCAAATAATGGAGGTAAGACAGTAATAAACACCCATGCATATACACTGTAAAATAAAACCTGAAAAATACTGTTAAAAGCTACAAGTCCCGCAGCATACTCAGTATCTCCTCTTGCAAGTTCATTCCAAACTATTACCATTGCAATACATCTTGCTATTCCAATTAAAATTAAACCGACCATATATTCAGGATAACCCGCTAAGAATATAATTGCTAAAACAAACATTAATATGGGACCTATTATCCAGTTTTGGAATAAAGACAATCCTAATACTTTGGTATTCCTGAACACTTGCCCTAATTCTTCATATTTAACTTTAGCAAGTGGAGGATACATCATTAAAATTAATCCAATGGCAATGAGAATATTCGTAGTTCCAACTTGAAAATTATTAATAAATGATTCTACTCCCGGTATAAAATACCCTAAAGAAACTCCCAGAGCCATTGCAAGGAAAATCCATAGTGTTAAATATTTATCAAGGAAACTAAGCTGTGTTGCATCACACATTTGTCCTGTAACTTCATCAGTAGTACTTTTTTTCATTGTTTATCTCACTCATTTTTTAGATAAACTCTCTAAAAGACTAATAATATCCTGATTTGCTAGTTTATAATGTATCCAAACTCTTTCTTTGCGCCATTTTAGCAATCCTGCATTTTTTAAAATGTTAAGATGATGGGATACTGTTGGTTGGGGCTTTTCTAATACTGAAATGATCTCACAAGCACATAATTCACCCGCTTGAAGTAAATATAATATTTTAAGTCTTGTAGGATCAGAAAATGCTTTTAATATCTCTGCATGTTCATATAAAATTTCATCTGAAGGGATTTTACTGACAACATCTTTAAGTGCATTAAGTTGATCAGCAGTAGGTCCGCATTTATCATCTTTTTCACATGGTTTCATAGTGTATTGTAAATTAATTATTATATTTAAATATTTGGATATACGAATATTATTTATTTGAGGTTGAATAAATGAATACTAAAAAATCAAAAGAAAGAATATTATTTATCTGCACTAATAATTCTGCAAGGTCTCAAATGGCAGAAGGTTATCTTAATCATGCTTATGGGGATTATTATGAAGTATACAGTGCAGGAACTGAACCAACAACAGTTAATCCTTACGCTATAAAAGTAATGAAAGAAATAGACATCGATATCTTTAGCCACAGTTCAAAAAGCATTAAAGAATTTGAAAGTATGGAATTTGATCATGTGATCACAGTTTGTGGAGGCGCAGATCAAGCATGTCCATTTTTCCTTGGAGGCAAAAAATACACTCATAAAGGTTTTAAAGATCCTGCATGTGTTAAAGGAGACGAAAAAGAAAAAATGAGAGTATTTAGAGAAGTTAGAGATGAAATTATAATGTGGATACTAACGAATTTAGAAAATAATCTTATTTAAAAACAGGTGAATACTATGTTAAAAGTTGTAATAGCTACAGATGGGCCATACGGTGAAAGAGCATTTGAAAACATTAAAAAAGAATTTGAAACAGAATTCATAGAATTAGAACAACCTACATCAATGTTTATAGATGAAATAGATATCCCTGAAGATGCATTAGCAAAAATTAAAGATGCAAATATCTTGATAACTTATACCCAACACCCTGATCTTACATTAGACCTTGTTGATATGGTTAATAAAGATGTAGATTATATAATTGTTGCTGCATGGAGAGGAGAAGGATTCAAAAACCAATTAGAAAGATATGAAAATGTGACTTGCCCTTATATAATGTGTGAATTAGAAGGAAATGGTAATGCAGTATTTGATGAATTTACATCTAAAATAGGGAAACCTAAAGTAAATATTAAACTTGAAGATGGTAAAATTGCAGATATTACTGTTGAACGGTCATCACCTTGTGGATCAACCACATTTGTAACAGATTATATACTGGATAAATATTCAAATAGTTCTGATTTAGATGAGATGGCTACTGAAGCAGGTCTTAAATTACAACATTATCCTTGTAGGGCAGCTAAAATGAGGCTCTTTTCAGATGAAGAGTGTAAAAAGGAAATGGCATCTGGTTTCCATAGGGATGCATTTGAAGAAGCCATGAAGTAGATGCTATCTACTTTTTTTAATTTATTTTAATTATCAAAAATCTGTTTACATGTTAAGCATCGATTAATCTGTTAAATGGAGTAAAAAAAATGAATTCATTAAAAGATATATTAAAAACTAAAGAAATTAATGAAAAACGACTAGAAAAAGAAGCTCCTGATCTCTATAACGGTTTTATGGATATGGCAAATCATTATTATAAAGAAGGAGCTTTGAATACAAAATATAAACAGTTAATGAGTGTTACAGCATCCGTAGCTACTAAATGTGTCCCTTGTATGTTTATTTCTGCAAGAAATGCTATTTCTGCAGGAGCTACAAGAGAAGAAGTTATTGAATCAGCAGCTATAGGTGTAAAGTTCGGTGGGGCAGCAGCATACACTATTGTTCGAAACAATCTTTTAAATTGCTTAGATGAGATAGAAGAAAGTCAATAGCTTGATGACATTATAGGCCATATATAGTTATATTTTAATGAAAAAATAATTAAAAATCTTACCTACTTGTTCAAACGTTCTTAAAGGAGAATTCTGCCTTGCTAAACAAAATAAAAAGTTTGATCCTCCAAGGTCATGCGACCCAAAATGAGCTTTTAAAAGTAATTAAAGAAGATGCCAAAAAGTTTAATTTTAACGATATCATGCGTTGCAGTCTAAAAATTCAACAAGAAGCAGAATGCATACATACCAGTTACAAGAAGGATTACATAAAAGCCGAGACCGAGTTAGTTATCCGTATCAGAGAGGTCAAAGATGATGATCAACATTATACATGCTATATCGATATGGAAGAATTAAAAGCTGCAATTGACCTTCTTGAAGAACAGGAAAAAATGAAAGAAGATATGGAAGAAGTAGACCCTGCTTTCCTCAGAATATATTCAATTATATCATTATATACTACCTTCATCAAAGATGAGCCCATCCATCAAGTAGGAACACCATTCCCTGGTGGTTTTCAGGTTAAACAGGAAAAAGATAGGTACACTTGTCCAGTGAAGAAGAATAATGAGGATAATCCTCTTGCTGTTTGTCCATTTTGTATTGCAGAACAAGATGAGGAAGTTTGATTATATGGGTAATGGATTAGATATCCAAAAGGCAAAAAATATCAAAGCTTTAGAATTGATGGAAAGATTATCTGCCAGTCCTGGCGGTCTTTCATCAGAAGAAGCGCGGAAACGGTATGAAGAATATGGCTACAATGAAATTATTGAAGAAAAAGTAAATCCCATAAAAAAATTTTTTAATTTCTTCTGGGGGCCAATTCCCTGGATGATTGAAATTGCCCTTCTTATATCCATTTTAATCCAGCACTGGGAAGAATTCGCAATTATACTGATTTTGCTATTAATAAATGGTGGTGTTGGATTTTATCAAGAATATAAAGCTGATAACGCTATTGACTTACTAAAAGAAAAATTATCATATCATGTACATGCTTTAAGAGATGGCAAGTGGGCTGAACTTCCATCAAGAGAGGCAGTTCCTGGAGATATAATAAAAGTACATTTAGGGGACATAATTCCTGCAGATATTAAACTTATTAAAGGAGACTATATCATTGTAGATGAATCAGCCTTAACTGGAGAATCATTACCCGTTGATAAAATTGTTGAAGATGTTGCGTATTCAGGGTCTGTTGTTCAAAAAGGTGAAATACTGGGGTTGGTTTTAGCAACTGGAATGAGTACCTATTTTGGTAAAGCTGCAGAACTCATAGCAGGAACTACACCAAAAAGTCATCTTGAAGAAGCAGTTATTAAAATAGGAAATTATCTCATTATTTTAGACGTTTTAATGGTTTCATTAATTTTTTTTGCAGGCTTATTCCGAAATGAAAGCTTTTTTGATATTTTAGGCTTTGCACTTGTACTGACCATTGCCTCCATACCTGTAGCACAACCGGCAGTGCTTTCTGTTACTATGACTGTTGGGGCTATGGCTCTTGCAAAAAAGAAAGCCATTGTAAGCAAATTAACGTCCATAGAGGAAATGGCAGGTATGGATGTTTTATTTTCAGACAAAACCGGGACTTTAACCAAAAATAAAATTGTTATTGCAAAGATAAAGCCTTATGGTGAATTCAATGAAGAAGATGTGTTATTTTATGCCGGTTTAGCTTCAGGATTTGAGGATATTGATCCAATTGATAAGGCAATACATGAAAAAATTAGCGAGTCAAAAACGTTATCTAATAAAATAGAAAAATATAAAACGCTTGAATTCAGTCCTTTTTGTCCATTATGCAAAAAATCAGTCGCAGAAATAGAATATAGTGGAGAATATAAATTTAAAGTATCAAAAGGAGCACCCCAAGTTATTTTATCACTTTTAAAATGTGATGAAAGTACTGAGAAAAATGTGTGTAAATGTGTGGATATCTTTGCAGAAAAAGGTTACAGAGCTTTAGGCGTAGCAAAAACAGATTTACAAGGTGAATGGGAACTTGTAGGTTTAATTACTCTCCATGATGCCCCAAGAAAAACTTCTAAAGACACCATTACTAAAGCTAAATCTCTTGGAATCGACGTTAAAATGGTTACTGGAGATCATAAAGCCATTGCCAAGCAAACTGCAAAAGATATTGGTTTAGGGACAAATATAGAGTTACCCTCATCATTTTTAGAAAAATCAGATGAAGAAGCAGAAAAGATTGTAGAGGAAGCCAGTGGATTTGCAGAAGTATTTCCAGAGCATAAATATAGGCTTGTTGAACTCTTGCAAAAAAGAGGGAAAATTGTAGGTATGACCGGAGATGGAGTTAACGATGCTCCAGCACTTAAAAAAGCAGATGCAGGAATTGCAGTAGCCAGTGCAGTTGATGCAGCAAAATCTGCAGCAGACATTGTATTTACAAAACCAGGACTTTCTATCATAATAGACGCCATAACAGAAAGCTATAAAATTTTTCATAGGATGAAAAGTTATACCATATTTAGGGTGGCCGAAACCATACGAATTCTGATATTTACGGCAATGATCATATTGATCTATGATTTTTATCCTGTAAATGCATTAATGCTAGTTTTAATAGCACTTTTAGATGATATTCCGGTAATGACAATTGCTTATGACAAAACTGAACAAGTAAATAGCCCCCAAAGATGGGATATGTATCAAGTATTAGGTATGTCAACTTTTCTGGGATTATTAGGAGTATTATCATCTCTAATCTTATTTTATATTGGAATAAATATTTTAAAATTAGATGGACCTGTGTTACAATCAATTATATTTTTAAAATTAGTAGTTGCAGGGCACCTTACCATGTTTGTAACTCGTAATTCTGGCCATTTTTGGTCAGTACGGCCAAGCGGTATCTTTTTCTGGTCTGTTATACTGACAGACATAATTGCAACTATATTCGTGCTATCCGGCGTATTATTAGCACCTATTGGATGGGAACTTGCTTTATTCGTATGGGCATTCTCATTAATTGCATTTTTGATAGAAGATTATCTTAAAATCTATTTTTCTAAAGTACTCGATTATATAGGTATAAAATATCTTAATAGAGATTAATTTTTATTCCTCGATATCGTTAGGAAGGTTAATATGGTTAAATAAACTGGAAATTATGTCAATTAGCAAGAATATTATATAAAGATGATATTCTTTAGGTTCTTTTTCAGTCATTTTTTCGACTTCTTTTCCAATTTCACGATATACACTAATTGCAGCTAATAATCTTGATGCGGTTTTATTTTTCTCATATTCCCATGGTTGAAAATCTACCATACTAATTGCATCTTCTAAAATATCTGCCCTACTTGCATTTGTCTTCCTAAAATTTTAGGATCACCTTCTTCAAGAATTTTAGGGTCACAAATGTTAATACACCCTCCTAGAGCTTCACCTATATCTTTAATATATTCTAAAAATAATTTTTCAATATTAGAGGAATATTTCATAAAATAAATATGTGTTTAATAAATTTATGTATATAAACTCAGTAAATTGACTAATTAAAACTACTTTATTAATATATCTTAAATAATATATTTTTATTATAAAGCAACAAAATAAGGTCTATCATATTAAAGTTAGGAAATAGCATTATAATTCCATTAGGGACAGATTTGAAGAGATGTCAAAAAATAGAACTATTTACAGTAGACAAACAAAGATTAGCTGATGGAATATTATCTTAATTCCTGATTCACTAAAGGAGATTATTTGATGTTAGGTAAAGTGAAAAGTTTGACCTTTCATGGTGAGACTACCAGAAATGAGCTTTTAGATGTACTTCGTGAAGACGCTGAAAATTTAAATTTTAATGATATTGTACGTTGCAGTCTTCGAATTCAAGAAGAAGCAGAATGCATACATACTAGTTACAAGAAGAATTACATAAAAGCTGAAACCGAATTAGTAATCCGTATTCGGGATGTTAAAAATGATAATTTGCAATACAGTGGTCATGTGGATATTGAGGAATTGAACACTGCTATTGACCTTCTTAAAGAACAGGAAAAAATGAAAGAAGATATGGAAGAAGTAGACCCTGCTTTCCTCAGAATATATTCAATTATATCATTATACACTACTTTTATTAAGGAAGAACCCATCCATCAAGTAGGAACACCATTCCCTGGAGGTTTTCAGGTCAAAAAGGAAAATAACAGGTACACTTGCCCTGTGAAAAAGAACAATGAAGATAATCCTCTTGCTGTTTGTCCATTTTGTATCGCAGAATAAGATGAAAATGTTTGATACTCATGAATTAGTTCAAATTTTATCTCAAATAGATCAAGTTTAGTTTACTTTTTTTCAAGTTAAATGGAAATATTTATATACCTTGCCAAATAACTTATTTTAAAGATAATTAACCCCAATGAAAAACTCTTAAATATTATAATAAGAATCATGTTAAAAATATGTCAATATTCAGTTTAAAAAGGAATAATTGAGGCATTTTATAAAAAGTAAAGGAGACTTTAATGTGCATATAATGGAAGGATTTTTACCATGGCAATGGTGTTTATTCTGGTATATTGTAGCGCTACCAGTTGTTGCATACGGAGTTATTCAAATAAAAAAGATTACTGACAAAAACCCCGAATCAAAGCCACTTTTAGCAGTTTCTGGTGCATTTATATTTGTTCTATCATCTTTAAAGATTCCATCAGTTACAGGAAGCTGTTCTCATCCTACTGGTACTGGATTAGGTGCAGTACTATTTGGACCTGCAGCTACAAGCGTTTTAGCAACAATTGTCCTACTTTTCCAGTCTTTACTTCTTGCACATGGTGGCATTACCACATTAGGTGCTAATATATTCTCAATGGGTATTGCTGGACCTTTTGCAGCATGGGGAATCTATAAAGTTGTTAAAAAATCAGGATTATCTACATCGATTGGAGTATTTTTCGCTGTATTTATAGGAGATCTCTTAACTTACATTGTTACTGCAACACAGTTATCACTGGCTTTCCCCATACCAACATTCACTGAATCTTTTGTTAAGTTCATGGTGATCTTTGCCTATACTCAGGTTCCTCTGGCCATTATTGAAGGTCTTTTAACAGTATTTATATTCTGGAACATTATGAAATTAAGACCTGACATATTAGAAGATTTAAAGGTCATAGTACCAAAAATAAAGGAAACTGCAAAGGAGTTGATTTAAAATGGTGGACAAAAAGTCGATCATTTTACTTTCCTTGGTTGCAATTATTGCAGTTATTCCTCTGGTTCTTTACAGTGGTATGGGGGAAGATGAAGGTTATTTCGGCGGCGCTGACGGTGCAGCGGGTGAAGCGATAGAAGAAACTGGTTATAAGCCATGGTTTAGCTCTATCTGGGAACCTCCCAGTGGTGAAATAGAAAGTCTGTTGTTTGCCTTACAGGCAGCTATTGGAGCTATTGTAATAGGTTATGTTTTTGGTTATTACCACGGACAGGCAAAAGAAAGGAAAAAAATTGAAAATGAGGCTAATAAAACTGCGAAAAATTCTAAATAAAATTACTAAACTGGTGATTTAATGTTTGAAAACACATTGGACAGTTATGCTCATTCTAACAACCTCAAAAATGTGAATATAAATTTTAAAGTTTTATTTGCATTTTTGACCATGTTAGTGAGCTTAATCTCTACATCACCAGTAATTCCATTACTTATAACTTTCTTAATGTCATTTTTAATTATTTTCAAAGCCAAGATTCCATGGAAATTTTATCTGAAATTTCTGACCATACCTTTCTTTTTTGGATTCTTAACATTCATTTTCATGGCATTTTTTTTCGGAACTGGTGCACCCCTATTTGAACCAGGAATATTCAATCTTGCAGTGACTGAGGATGGTTTTAATCTTGGATTTCTGGTTTTTAGTAGAATCATGGGGGGATTTTCCTGTCTTGCTTTTTTAGCCCTCACCACACCTATGAATGAAATGTTTTCCATTTTTGAAAATTTAAAAATGCCAAAAATAGTTATTGAAATTGCAATGCTAATGTACCGCTATATATTCCTGTTTTTAGAGGAAGCAGAGAATATGTACTACTCTCAAAAAACACGTATGGGTTATGGAAGTATCAAGAACACATTTAAATCATTAGGATTATTAGCAAGCAATCTTTTTATAAGAACATGGCTTAAAGGAGAACAGTCCTATATTGCAATGGAGTCACGATGCTATGATGGCTCCATTAAATCATTTAAAGCCCATGAAAAGATTAGCGTTAAAAATATAACGATATTATTGTTCTTTGAGTCATTTCTTTTGTTAGGTATATATTTAACATGGGGTTTTAAAATTATATAATAATTACTTCAATTATCTCAATTTAAATGTTCAATATACCTCTAAAATCTGTTTAAATTGAATTATAAGGCAAATTTGGATAAATTAACCAACAAAATTTAATTAATTTAGAATAAAGTGAAAAATAAGTTAAATATTACTTTGATATCCAGTAGCTGAAAACTATTAAAGATAGAAGTAAAAAATAAAGTTTAACTTATATTTAATTTATTAATTCAGGTGAGATCATGAATATTATAGAAACCAATAACATCACTTATCGCTATCCTGACGGCACTGAAGCCCTAAAAACTGTTAATTTTGAAGCAGAAGAAGGTAAGATTGTTGCTCTTCTTGGACCCAACGGTGCAGGCAAATCCACTTTATTTTTACATTTTAACGGTATTTTAAGACCTTATTCTGGTAATGTGCTGGTTGATAGGGAAGAAATAAAATACAATAAAAAAGATTTAATGAGGGTGAGGCAAAAAGTGGGAATAGTGTTTCAAAATCCCGATGATCAGCTTTTTGCTCCTACAGTGCTTGAAGATGTTGCTTTTGGTCCCATGAATTTAGGATTATCCAAAGAAGAAGTTGAAATGAGGGTTAAAGAAGCTCTTGAACGTGTGGGAATGGAAGGATTTGAAAAGAAACCTCCTCATCACTTAAGCGGGGGACAAAAAAAGCGTGTTGCCATTGCAGGGATACTGGCCATGAAACCAAAGATTATGGTTCTTGATGAGCCCACATCTGGTCTTGATCCTAAGGGAGCGTCCCAAATTCTAAAGTTGTTATATAATTTAAATAAGGAAGGTATGACTATAATTATTTCAACCCATGATGTGGATCTGGTACCTCTATATGCGTATAAAGTCTATATTATAAGTGAAGGGGAAATAATTAAAGAAGGAAATCCCCAGGAAGTATTTGAAGACGTAAAAACCATAAGAGATGCCAATTTAAGGCTACCACGAATTGCACATCTTATGGAAATACTGCAAAAAGAAGATGAACTCCCCTTTGATAGACCTTATCCATTAACCATAGGTGAAGCAAGAAGAAAGTTAAAGGATCATTTTAAAGATGTATAATTTACTGGTGATAAAATGAAAATAGGAATCTGTGATACAACATTTGCCCGAGTGGACATGGGTGCACATGCCATAGACGAAATCAAGCAGCATGTAGGGAACATTACGTTCATACGGCGCACAGTTCCAGGAATAAAAGATCTTCCTGTAGCATCAAAAAAATTGATCGAAGAAGAGGGATGTGAAATTGTAATGGCGCTTGGAATGCCTGGAGGCGAAGAAAAAGACAAAGTTTGTGCTCATGAAGCATCAACTGGACTTATTCAAGCCCAACTTATGACAAATACCCACATTCTGGAAGTATTTGTCCATGAAGATGAAGGTGAAAGCCCAAAAGACCTCAAACAGCTTGCAGAAAATCGAGCCAGAGAACATGCCCAGAATCTGGTTAAAATGCTCTTTAAACCTAAAGAGATGGAAAAAGAAGCTGGGAAAGGGATGAGAGAAGGACGCCCCGATGTAGGCCCTGTATAATCATTAAATTTTATAACGAAATTTATATCCAAATTTTTTTTTTTAATCTGCTTTTTAAAATTCAAATTATAAATAAGAAAAAATACAAATATTATAAACCTGATAAAAGAGATGATAATATGAAAGAAGAAGTATTTTTTTCAAAAGGAATGCCACACATTAAAAAAGACTATCCTGACCTATATGAAATAAGCGTGCATTTAAATGACACATGCTATACTGGTAAAGTGCTTGATTACAAGACTCAAAAGCTAATAGCTATAGCTGTAAATGCAGCAGCTTCTGATGACAGAGCAATACGAAAACAGATGTTAAGTGGAATGAAAGAGCTCGGAATTAAAAGAGATGAGATAATAGATGTTTTAAGAGTCGTTCTTTTAACTGCAGGAAAGCCAAAGTTTACAAAAGCAGTTGCAATACTGTATAAATTACTTGAAGATCCTGATCTTGCAAGCTGTATTTAAAAAATAACTTTCTTTAAATTATTTTAATGAGGAACCAACATGAACGATCTTCTTGAATTATTAAAAGGAAGAGATCTACGTTCAGGCGGCCATACAGATGATGTTGCAGCAGATGCTATCCAGAATACATGGAAAATCTTAGATGAAAAAAGCAAAATAACTGTTAAGGTAAGGTTGCTTGAAAATAGTAAAAGTGCTGCAGTTAGAAACAGGGTTTCCAGGGCATTAAATGTTCTGGAAAATGATGAACCTTTACCAAAGGGTTGGTCTAAGATAGAACGATAATCCATTTTTAATCAGTAAAAAAGTATAATAATTTTTTTTTTTGTGTGGCTTAAGAACTTAAACTTTTAAATTTAATAAAAAAAAGAAAAAATCATTTATAATCACGAAATATAGATGAACTTCATTAAGCACAACCTTTTTATATAGACTTCAACCAATAATGATCATCACTAAATTGGTGAAACTATCTTTTTTTTGAGACATAGTCTCATGGATGTGGCGAAAGCTGAACAAAAAGAGGTGTTAAATTTGTATAAATATATTAGAGACGCATGGAAAAACCCTAGTGATTCCTATGTAAAGGAACTCATGCAGGAAAGAGCTCCATTATGGAGAAAGGAAAGTACTATTCAGAGAATAGACAGACCTACAAGAATTGATAAAGCAAGATCTTTAGGATATAAAGCTAAAAAAGGATATATTGTTGTAAGAACAAGAGTTAGGCGTGGTGGAAGGCGAAAGACCAGATTCACCGCCGGAAGAAAACCTAAAAGAATGGGTGTTAATAAAATAACTCCAGCAAAATCCATTAAAAGAATAGCTGAAGAAAGAGTTGCCCGGAAATATCCTAACCTGGAAGTTTTAAACTCATACTGGGTATGGGAAGACGGTAAATTCAAGTTCTTTGAAGTTATACTGGTTGATCCAAATCATCCATCAATTAAAAACGACAAGAACATAAACTGGATCTGTGAAAATCAGCATACAGGCCGTGTGCATCGTGGACTCACCAGTGAAGGTAAAAAAACCCGTGGACTTCGAGGAAAAGGTAAAGGCGCTGAAAAGGTAAGATAAGCCTTAATCTTTAAAAAATAAGGTAAAATTTCCATGATCCATAACATCTCCTATCGCGTGTTTGTTTATGGAACAGAAAAGGAAGAAAAAGTTAGAGAAGCAGTTAAAGTTCTCTTTCCAAACTCTTCCTCCCAAACTGATATCACAGAGGGCTATTTTAAAAATCCAGTTTTAATACTTTATGACAAAATTACCAGAAATCACGATATCAAAGAATTCATTAAAATATTATCAAATTTAGATCCACAGGTTAAAAAAAGACTTTTTAATGAACTGAATAGTAAAATGGATGATAAAGGGAATTTATTCTTGAGATTCGATAAACAGAGAGCTTATCTTGGAAAACTAAAGATCATTGAACACGGCGACGCTATACACGTTAAAATTAAGATTGCCGCATATCCAGCTAAAAAAGAAAATGCTTTAAAACTCGCAAGGGAAATTTTCGGTGGATAAAATGTATTTTGATTTTCATGTTCATGGAGATTCCCATTTAGCCTGCGAAGCCAGAAGATTAGGATACAGAGGCATTGCTCTAATTCAACCATCCAATAATTTCAAACCAGAGCCTATAAAAGATTTTATTGAAGAAGATTTCCTTATTTTAAATGGCGTTGAAATATATGCTAAAAATCCTGAAGACCTGAAAAAGAAAGTTCAAAAGTTCAGAAAGAAAGTAGATGTTATTATTGTAAATGGTGGAAATATAAAAATAAACAGAGCAGCATGTGAGGATCCAAGAGTCGATATACTTGTAAATCCCTTTAAAACCCGGAGGGATAGTGGAATAAATCATGTTATTGCAAAAAAAGCTGCAGAAAATGAAGTAGCAGTTGAAATTGGCCTTAATCATATAATCAATACCAGATTATCACTTAGGGCTAAAATGTTAAGTAATTTCAGACAAATTATAAAACTTAAGCATAAATTCAAATTTCCATTGATAACCACAAGTAACGCTCATTCTATATACAATCTTAGAACTCCTGAAGACATTATCACATTATTAAGGTGTCTGGGGTTAACTTCACAGGAAGCAAAAAATTCATTATCTCAAAATCCACTGCAAATATATGAAAAGAAGAAAATCAGGGACAATATGGTGGTTAAAGGGGCAAGAATACTGGAATAAGATGGTAAAAAATGAAACTCAAAATATTACCTCCTACACTTAGAAATAAAAAAAGATACATCGCATTTGAAGCTATATCAACAGTACCTTTAACAAGGGAGGATGTAATTTCACTGGTTTGGGAATCTTCACTGAACTTTCATGGAGAATGCAAAACCAGCAAGTTTGATTTATGGATAACGAAGATGTGGAATTGTGAATCATCAAATGATAAAAAAGTCATTAAAGGAATTATTCAGTGCAACAGGAAAGAAACAGAATTAGTTAGAGCATCCATTTCACTTATAAATAAATTTAAAGGAAGGCCAGTTGCCTTCCATACCCTTGGTATTTCAGGGACTATCAAAGCAGCAATAAAAAAGTATATTAAACTAGAAGACAAACATAAATAAATAGTTTTTAATTTATATTTGAATTCATCTAAATTTTACCATGAGTTCTAAATATCAAAAATTAGATTAAATGTACTTCAGAATAAATCTATAAATTGTAGATTATTCCGTTTATTAACCCAATATATATTAAATCTAAAAATCAAATTCATATAGTAAATTGAAAAATAAAAGAGAGGTATATATATGCAACCGATGCCAGGAGCAGGATATGATAGGGCTATAACTGTATTTAGTCCAGATGGAAGACTTTTTCAGGTTGAATATGCACGAGAAGCTGTAAAAAGAGGTACAACCTCATTAGGTGTAAAATCCGGTGAAGGTATCGTACTTGTTGTTGATAAAAGGCCAACAAGTAAACTGGTTGAGCCAAAATCCATAGAAAAGATATTCCAGATTGATGACCATATTGGTGCAGCCACCTCCGGACTTGTAGCTGATGCAAGGTCTCTAATTGAAAGAGCAAGATTAGAATCTCAAATAAACAGAATAACATATAACGAGCCAATTAGAGTAGAAGGCTTGGCAAAGAAAATATGTGATATGAAGCAGATGTACACCCAGCATGGTGGTGTGAGACCTTTCGGCTCAGCTTTAATAATTGGAGGAGTAAATAAAAACGGGTGCAAACTATTTGAAACCGACCCAAGTGGAGCACTAATTGAATATAAAGCAACAGCAATAGGTGCCGGAAGACAGATCGCAATGGATGAGTTTGAAAAGAAATATAGAGAAGATATGACATTAAATGAAGCTATTGACTTAGCATTAGATGCCGTTTATGAAGCTACAGAAGGTAAAACTACAGCTGAAAGCGTAGAAATTGCAGTTATAGAGTACAGTACTAAAAAATTCAGGAAATTAACCGAAGATGAAATTGAGGAATATATTGAAGAACTTCTCTTAAGAAAGCCGAAGGAGGAAGAGGAAGAAGAGGAGTAAAAAGATGGTAACTCTCGAAGATTCAGTGATAGCCCGTCTTGAATATTTTGGCGAACGCTTTGAAATACTGGTAGACCCTGATCTTGCATCAGAATACAAAAGAGGCAGTAACATAGAGTTAGAAGAAATTCTAGCTGTTGAAGAAGTATTTAAAGACGCCCGTAAAGGGGATAAAGCATCTGAAGAAGCAATGAAAAAAGCTTTTGACAGTACTGATCCCATTGAAGCTGCAGCAATTATAATAAAGAAAGGGCATGTTCAATTAACTGCCCAGCAGCGAAAAGAGATGCAAGAAGAAAAAAGAAAAAAAGTAATTGCTAAAATAACAAGAGAGGCTATAAATCCCCAGACAAAACTTCCCCATCCTGCAAGAAGAATTGAAATAGCTATGGAAGAAGCTAAAATTCATATAGATCCATTTAAAAGTGTTGATGAACAGGTAAATGACGTTATTAAAGCCATCCGCGTGAAAATACCCATAAGATTTGAAAAAGTGGATATGGCAATTAAAATACCCGGAGATTATACTGGAAAGGTGTATTCTGTAATTTCTGAATATGGAAAAACAAAAAAAGAAGAATGGCAGAAGGACGGATCATGGATAGCTGTGGTTGAAGTGCCTGGAGGTCTACAGGAAAGCTTTCACAGAAAATTAAGTGAGCTAACAGGTGGACAGGTGGAAACAAAACGAATAAAATAGACTTCTTATGGTGAAGAGCATAGTTTATTAAGCTTATATATAATTCTAATAAATTATTTTCAATAATAGAAACTACCTAATAAAACATTTGATACTTCACTACACTTTTTATGGCTTTCCACAGTAAAGGAGGCAGAATGTGATATTTGTAGAAGATAAAAATTTAGTAGTTCCTGGAGATGTTCTCGCTGATGATGAATATCATACAGGAAGAGGAACATTTAGGGAAGGTAACAAAATATGTTCATCTCTCGTTGGATTAGTTGCTGTAAGAGACAAAAAAATCAGTGTAATACCCTTACAGAGCAAATACATTCCAAAAAGAGGAGATGTTGTAATTGGTGAAATAACCGATATAAGATTTTCTATGTGGAATTTAGACATTAATTCACCGTATTCCGGAATTTTACCTGCCTCAGATGTTTTTGGAAAAGAAAAAAGAGAATTAAACAAAGCATTTGATATTGGCGATGTTCTTTTTTTAAGAGTTGTTGATATTGATGAAGTAAAAAAGGTAAAATTGGGTTTAAAAGGACGAGGACTTGGTAAATTCAGAGGTGGAATATTAATTTACATTACTCCAACTAAAGTACCACGACTTATAGGTAAAAAAGGATCCATGATCAATATGATAAAAGATGAAACAAAATGTGACATCATCGTTGGTCAAAATGGAGTGGTATGGGTAAAAGGAGAACCAGAAATGGAAAGGGTTGCGGAAAAAGTAATTAACATGATAGAAGACCAGGCCCACACCTCAGGATTGACAGATAGAGTAAGAAACATGCTTTATGAACTTCTTGGTAAAGAAATCGAAGAAGAAAAAGAAGATGTAGATGAAGAAGTCCCTGAGCCAGACATAGAAGAATAACAGGGGTGATTATATCCTAATAAATAATAATAACAACAAATTAAGGGCAGATGGAAGAAATTTTGACGAATTAAGACCATTAAAAATAGAAGCAGGAGTACTGGAAAGAGCTGATGGTTCTGCTTATCTTGAAATTGGGGGAAATAAAGTCCTCGCAGCAGTTTATGGTCCAAGGGAACTTCATGTAAGACGTATAATGAGACCAGATATGGCTGTTATAAGATGCAGATATAACATGGCCCCATTTTCTGTTGGAGACAGGAAGAGACCTGGCCCAGATAGAAGATCTGTAGAAATATCCAAAATAACTGCAGATGCGCTTAAGCCTGCTGTATTCCTTGAAAAATTTCCAAGATCAACAATTGATGTATTTATAGAAATTCTCGAAGCTGAAGGAGGTACAAGATGTGCAGGAATAACTGCAGCCTCTGTTGCCCTGGCTGATGCAGGTATACCTATGAGAGATTTAGTGGTATCATGTGCAGCTGGAAAAGCAGATGGTAATGTTGTACTTGATCTTTCAGAGGATGAAGATAAAGAGGGTGAAGCAGATTTACCTGTTGCTATTATGCCAAGAACAGGTGAGATAACACTCCTTCAAATGGATGGACATTTAACATCTGAAGAATTTGATAAAGCACTTGATCTTGCAGTTGAAGGATGCAAAAAAATCAATGAAATACAGAAAGAAGCCATAAAAAACAGGTATGGTGAAGAAAATGGTTAATATAGTTCCTGAAATTACAAGAAAAAGTATAACAGAACTTATAAAGAAAGGAGAGCGTGCAGACAGCAGATCTCCTGATGAGTACAGAGATGTGGAACTTGAAGTAGGAGTAATCGAAAAAGCTGAAGGCTCTGCAAGAGTCAAAATAGGTAACACACAAATAATGATTGGAATAAAACCTCAAATTGGTGAACCCTTTGCTGATACACCTAATGTAGGTGTGTTGATGACCAACTCTGAATTATTACCCATGGCATCTCCAACATTTGAACCCGGACCTCCTGATGAAAGGTCTGTAGAACTTTCAAGAGTTACTGATCGTTGTTTAAGAGAAGGTCAAGTTATAGATCTGGAAAAACTCTGCATTATAGAAGATGAAAAGGTCTGGATGATATTTTTAGATCTTCACGTCTTGGATTATGACGGTAATTTAATGGATGCAGCAGTTTTAGGAAGTGTAGCTGCACTTTTAAACACAAAGATACCAGCTGCAAGGATTGAAAATGATAAATTAGTCATTGATGAAGAAAATTCCATTGATCTTCCTATTAAAGAAAAACCTTTAATGTGTACATTTGCAAAAATAGGTGGTGAACTGGTTGTTGACCCATCACTTGAAGAAGAAAACATCATGGATTCAAGAATCTCAATTGGAATGAGAGAAGATGGCAGCATTTGTGCGATGCAAAAAGGTGGGGAAATGCCCTTTACAAAGGAAGAGATACGAAAAGCAGTGAATATAACTTCCCAGAAAACAAAAGAACTTAGAGAACACTTAAAATAAGACAAAATACTTAAAATCATGTTTACAGGTGATAATAATGGCAAGAACAAAAAAAGTCGGTATAACCGGAAGATTTGGTCCAAGATATGGAAGAAAGGCCAAAAGGACCGTTAAAAGTATAGAAGAAAAAATGAAAAAGAATCATACATGCCCTCAATGTGATAGAGTCGCTGTTAAAAGAATAAGCAGCGGCATATGGAAATGTAAAAAGTGTAATACAGTATTTACCGGCGGAGCATACGTTCCACAAACCCCAATGGCCAGAACAGCCGCAAGAAACATAAAGAGGATTGTTGGAGTTGAAGGAAAGTGAACTTTCCTGAACCCAAAATATTAAAATATTTTGGAGGTTTATAATTTGTACAAATGTGCAAAATGCGGTACTTTAGTAGATCTTAAAGGATATACTGAAGCTAAATGTCCTAAATGCAGGAATAGAATTCTATTTAAAGAAATTCCACCAGTAAAAAGAGACATAAGCGCAAGATAACCTGAATTTTAATATTAAAGCTAGTAATAAATGTTTATCACAACATCAAGGAAACCATCTGCTAAAACAAGGTCTTTTTGCCAGAGCTTAAGTCGTGCTTTAAACTCTAAGTACGTAAACAGAGGTAAAATGAGTTTCAGAGATGTTTTAATTAAAGCATCACAATCTGGATTTCAAAAAATTGCCTTGGTTTCACAGGTTAAAGGAAACCCCAGTAGAATTGAAATATACAATGATAAAGGTGAGATTCTTTTAACCCTGTATGTTTCAGGATCACTTTCCAATTTAAAAGGTAAAATAGATTCAGATAAGCTCAGTATAAGATCTGAGATTGATGATCTTAAAAAATCCCTTTCTGATATCTTGAATATACCTGAAAGTCATGAAAACATGAATAATATTCTCTGGATTAAAAAGGGTAAAGGCGAAAATAAAGCTACTTTAGAGTTTTATGACAAAGAAGGTAAATTGATAGACCCTAAAATTTACATAAGAAGATTTGAATGAATGTTCCAGAACATGTAAAAGCAGAATTTAAAATAAAATTCGAAAGTGAAGATGATGCAGAACTGGTTCTAAAAGCAATAGCACCTGAACTCACAACTTCACCGTCTGAAAGATCTTCTATTAACACCAGTTTAGATGGAGAAACCCTGAAGTTAGAGATTTACGCTAAAGATACTCCATCTTTAAGGGCATCTATTAATTCCTATTTAAGATGGATAATACTGTCCTGTGATGTTCAAAACTTAAAATCTGACTTGGATGAAATGTAGAAAATGAATTTAACTTATAAAAAAGGTTAGGTGATTAATATGGAACTTCCCCAAAATGTACAGCACCAATTAGCTCAATTCCAGCAGGTGCAGCAGCAAGCTCAGGCAATTTCAATACAAAAGCAGAATGTTGATATACAACTTAAAGAAACTGAAAAAGCACTTGAAGAATTAAAAAAAGTTGAAGAAGATGCAGATGTTTATAAAACCGCAGGAACATTGCTTATAAAAGTAAAAAAAGATGAAATGACCAAAGAGCTTGAAGATAAACTTGAAACTTTGCAGCTTCGTGAGAAAACTGTTAAAAGACAGGAAGAAAGAATCATGAAAAGGCTCCAGGAAATGCAGGCTTCTATTCAAGAGGCAATGCAGGGGCCAGGACCACAATAGAGGTTAATAATTGATAGAATTAACTGATGAAGAAGTGGACAAAATCTCAGAGATGGTTGTATCTTCTGTAGAAAACTTTATTTTTTCTAAAGTTTCAAAAAAAGAAGTTATTGATATAGATATTAGTGTAGAACTTTGCTACAATGAAGGTCTGGATATAGATGTATCGGTGGATATAATATTCGATGACCTTTCATCTGCAAACGCAGATATTGCTGATGAAGCTGCAGATCATGCAATAAAAGCAGTTGAAAATTTTTTAGATAAAATTTAATCTCTATTTTTTTATCTTTTTGTATATTCTGATATTGAATTTTTATTTTTAAGCAATATAGAAATTTTTATATATTATTTAATACATAATAAATAATACTTTAGTCCAAATAAGTATTAATTAATTTTATCCTTTGCCAACCCCTCCTTAATGAGGCCATGGATAATCCCTAAAACAGTATCAGGACATCATATTTAGTTTCGCTCAAATGTACAGTGTCCTGATACTTCCAGATTAAATTATATTAAAGAATATCAATTAAAAGGAATTTTTTCTGAATAATCACACTATCTAACAACTCATTTTCTACGTTAAATTGATTAACCTAGAAAATATAATAACTCTATGATTATACCAGTTTTAGATATAATGAATGGAATAGCAGTTTCTGGAAAGTCAGGTCAAAGAGAAAGCTATAATCCTCTTGAAACCGTATTTCATCCATCATCTGACCCCTACAAAATCGCAAATGCCCTTAAAAACGCAGGCGCAAGAAGAATATATATCGCAGATTTAGATGCAATAGAAAATAAGACCCCGAATCATCATATTATAAAAAAGATAAGTCAAAAAATACCTGTAATGCTTGATTCAGGAGTAAGCAATGTTTATAAGGCGAAAAAAGCTCTAGAAGTAGCTGAAAAGGTGATTATTGCCACTGAGACCTTGAAAAGTATGGATGAGCTTGATAATATATTAAATAGCTATGATAAAGACAGATACATCATAAGTATTGATATAAAAGATAACAAAATTTTCAGTAAACATTTAGATATAAACATTGAAACTGTTATCAAAAAAATGAAAGAACTTAATCCCTCTGAAATTATATTGCTGGATATTTCAAGGGTCGGAACTGAAAAGGGAGTTAATCCAATCCTGATAAAAAAATTTTTAAAACTTAACTCATCTTTAATCATAGGGGGCGGGATTAGAATCAAAGATATTAAAGAACTTGAAAAATTAGGATTAAATAAGTTTTTAGTGGGAACAGCACTGCATACAAATAGATTACCCCTCCATTTTTAAACAGCATTTGATTGAAGACCTGTCAAAGATTTGAAAATATAATTAGAGAGATAAAATGTCGCATATCGCACTAATTGGTCCATTATCTAAAGACAGAGTAATAAAAAATAATGAAACCCATAAATCTGTTGGAGGGTCAGTTTATTATCAATCCAACGTCATGGAAAACCTCCAGATAAACACCAGAGCACTTATTACCCTTTCAAAGGATGATAAATATTTACTGGATGAATTTGGCGAATGTATTGAAATAATTCCCTTATTTAAACACAAAACTATTGAGTTTCAAAATATTTATCCTACAGATGATCCTGATTTCAGGATACAAAAGGCTAATATTCCATTTAATCCTATAAACCCTGAAGATATAGCTAATTTTAATTTAAAAGACATTGATGTTATCCTATTGGGTCCACTTTGTCCTTATGATATCCCTCTACAGACCATTGAATTTTTATCTAAATTTGAAATTCCAATTTACCTTGGGGCTCAAGGGTACTTAAGGCATTTAAAAGAAGATAAAATAGTTCTAAACCCATGGAATGACTTTAAAAAGTTCTTAAAGTTTATCAAAATTCTTTTTATGGATGAAATTGAAGCAAAAGTTATCCTTGATAAAGATATTTCATTAGAAGAAACTGCAAGAATTCTGGCTTCATTTGGCCCAGAAGAAGTAATTATAACTCAAGGAAGTAATGGGGCTTTGATCTACTCAAATAAATCCGGGAAAATCTATAGAATACCTGCTTTTCAAGCAAATCAAATAATAGATCCTACTGGATTAGGAGATACCTTCATGGCAGCATATTCTGCAAGGAAAATCCAAATAGAAGACCCTCTGGAATGTGGAAAATTTGCAGCCGCTGCTGCCGTTATAAAACTCGAAAATAAAGGCCCCTTTAACAAAAAAAGGGATTTAATTGAAAAAAGAATGGAAATATAAAATTTATATTCCTAACAACAATGGAAGAATTACAAATGGAAGTAGTGCTGCAGCAAAAAAGAGTCCTATCCCTCCAAGAGTATATTCCATTTTATTATCCATTATTCCAGATATAATAAGTAAAATACTCAAAAATCCGAAAATTGCCGGAATTACATGAGAAAATATTAAAGTTCCACTTACTGTCGCTACCTCTACCAAGTTTTTCACTCCTTAAACATAAAATAAATGTTAATATTTAATTTTGTCTTATATCCTAATTTATTTATTCTTTTTCATTATTATAGTTAGATACTTATTTTTTTTATACTTTGATTTTGTTTTATTCATTAATTGATTAGGGTTGAAGTCTTATACTCTTTTAAACAGGTTATTTTGTTTAAGTAAAGTTTAATTACTCAGGTTCTTCACAATAATTGGTAACCTACCAATTAAAGTTTTTTTTATTTAATCTTCCTTATCTAATGGTTGTACTGATACAAGCTTTGCATGAACAATCCATGCTGCCCTTGAATAACCAGGAGGATAACATGTTATTAAAAGAAGTTTGGGTTCTTCACTTGCTTTATATTCAATGTCTTTACCTTTAACACCCCATCTTATATCTCCGTTGTATTCAACCTCATATATGTATTTCTTCTGAGTAAGGAAATCCTTTATTATTACTTCATCTCCTGGATCTAATGTATTAATATACAAGAATGGGGCATGATGTGTTGTATGATGGCCCATTAAAGCCATTTCGCCTTTTTCTCCAGGATAATAACTATTAGGCATGTGGTAAACAGAATTAGCTGTATTTACTGATTTAGAAGTTATCCACCATTCTGCGTGAATTGAGGGTATTGAAAGTTCTGCCCAATGGGTGGATTGGCTTGCACTGGCATTATCTTTAATCTGTATACTGTTAACAGCTTTATCAAAAGAGCCTTTACTATTTATGAGGTTTAGATTTAAAATTGAAAAGTCTTCATTTTCTATGTTGCTGGGCCCGGTATAAATTACAGAATAAATTTTGTTATTTTTCTCAAACCATATTTCTTTTCTTTGTGTATCATTTATACGATAATTATTTTCATATGCTTCAAGCCCATTTACAGTTAAATTATTTTTTGATAATAACTGGAAGTTTTTATTAATATTACCTGCAGAATTTAATTCTAAACTATTTTTTAAAGAATAGCCTTGTGGTTTTCTTTGCTTAATAATAGTAACATTATATAAATCTTCAGTATCAAAAAAAGATACCGTTGAATTATCTTCACTGGTTATATTCCAGGTATCCGGATAATCAAAGGATAGTTCACCCATTTCATAATGCTTTATTTTATTCTGGGTGTTAAAATTTACAAATCCTGATGCTGCAATGACTAAAATCAATAAACCAGTTATGAACATGAATTTTTTCAATTAATATTCGCTCCAATACAATTTTATGAATACATTATTTTTATCCTTATTAATCCTTACTTATATAAATTTATTTCTTTTTTAATACTAATTTAGATATTAGTATGATTATATATGAACTTATATTTATTGTTTTATAAGCAAAAACAAAACTATTTAAAAATTTAAATTAAATCAAAGCATAAATCAGGGTTTTAAAAGAGAGATGAAAAAATGACATTGCAAATCTACTCATGGAACGTAAATGGTTTAAGGGCCATACATAAAAAAGGATTCATTAAATGGTTTTTAGAAGAAAATCCGGATATTTTATGCATTCAAGAAACAAAAGCTTCCCAAGAACAACTTCCCAAGACTCTAAAAAATGTTGATGGATATTATTCCTATTTTAAAGGTGCAGAAAAAAAAGGGTATAGTGGAGTAGCCTTATATACCAAAATAAAGCCCGAAAAAGTGGAATATGGATTTGGAATCAAAAAATTTGATGATGAAGGTAGAATACTAATTGCACATTACAAAGAATTTATTCTTCTCAATATATATTTCCCAAATGGTAAAATGTCCCCTGAAAGACTTCTTTATAAATTAGAATTCTATGATGCTCTTCTTGATTACGCAGATAACTTGAAAGAAATGGGTAAAAACGTGGTAATTTGCGGAGACCTAAATACAGCCCATAAAGAGATAGATCTGGCAAGACCAAAGGCAAATGAAAAAATTTCAGGCTTCTTACCTGAAGAACGCGCCTGGATTGATAAATTTTTAAGCCATGGATACATAGATACTTTTAGAATGTTTAACAGCCAAACTGACCAGTATACCTGGTGGAGCTATAGAACAAAAGCAAGAGATAGAAATGTAGGATGGAGGCTCGATTATTTCTTTATAAATGAAGAATTTGAAGATATGATTAAATCATCATACATTTTAAGTGACGTGGTTGGCTCTGATCATTGTCCTGTAGGATTAGATGTCGAATTATAATTTTTCTATTCATTAAAAACTATTGAAGAATATAAAAATTCTATGCAGAACCATAAAATCTAAATATATAGTAATACAAATAATATTACATCCCTTATGTAATTGGAGGTAAAATGGATGGATTATATTAATAATAGAAACATATCTAACAATCTTTTAGATGAAGCCTACCGATGCAAACATGTAGAATTAAAGTCCTTGCTTGGAAGAATAGAATCTGAAATAGATCACAGAGAATATTCAGATAATATCCTTTTAAGAGCTAAAATGATTGTTACAAGCAAAATGGCTTTAATGAATAGTAAATAAGTATTTTGGGGAGAATATCTCCCTTATCCCATATTTAATATCATATAGTCTGAATATTTTTTGATTTTCTAATTTTAGCCATGTTCCTATTTTAAAGAAAAGATTTTTAAATCAGTTTAATCAATTCATATTATTTAATCGTTGTTTGGAATATAGATTCATTTATAATGCCTTACCATGTATTATTCTTATTTTATAAACTGCATACTAAAAAAAGGAATCGTTAATGATAGAAAAAACATTAAAAACACTGCATTCATTAAAGTGGTATAAAAACAGGGTAACATATATAAAAGTTCTTGACCATCAAAAAGCATCATATGGCGAGACAAAAGCAATTTTACCTCAATACATAAAAAATTATCTGTTAAAAAAGAATATTAAACTTTACCAGCACCAGTGCGATGCTATTGACCATCTTAGAAGCGGTAAAAATGTTACAATAACCACTCCAACTGCCTCTGGTAAGACCCTTGCATTTAATATCCCCATTTTTGAAAAATTGATTCAAGACGATAATGCTTCTGCTCTTTATATTTATCCAGCAAAAGCGCTTGCAAACGATCAGCTTAAATCAATGAAAGAACTTGAAAAATATTGTGGAACCGAACTTGATCCTGCAGTTTATGATGGAGACACCTCCAAAGAACAAAAAAGAAAAATAAGAAAAAACTCAAGGATAATTATAACCAATCCCTATGAGTTACACAATGTCCTACCCTGGCATCATCAATGGGAAGATTTCTTAAGTAACCTTAAATTTGTGGTTATAGATGAAGCTCACCAGTATAGAGGTGTTTTTGGCTCCAATGTTGCCTTTTTAATCAGAAGGTTTCAAAGAATATGCAACTATTATGGCTCTAACCCTCAATTTGTTTTATCGACAGCAACTCTTGCCAATCCCCTTGAGTTCAGTGAAAAACTAACAGGGCTTAAATTCAAATTAATTTCCCAGGATGGTTCGCCCAAGGGAAAAAAACACTTTATATTCTACAATCCATATTTCGATGGTGAAGGAAAAACCACTACCCACGTAGAATCCCAAAATTTATTTCAGTTATTTCTAATTAACAATTTACAAACCATTTGCTTTACAACCTCACGAAAAATGGCGGAGTTAATTGCTAGACGTTCCAAAAAAGAAATATTAGAAATAAATGAAGGACTTGCAGAAAAGATTTCTGCATACAGGGCAGGTTATCTGGCAAAGGATAGGCGAAACATAGAAAATAGGCTTAAAAATGGCGAATTAAGGGGAGTAACTGCTACAAATGCCCTGGAATTAGGTATTGATATTGGTTCACTGGATGCCGTTGTAATATCTGGCTATCCCGGAACAATAATGTCCACATGGCAGCAGGCAGGTCGAGCAGGTCGGGGAACTGATGATTCCATTGTAACTTTCGTTGCATTTCAAAATCCATTAGATCAATACTTTATGAAGCATCCATCAGTCTTTTTTGATAGACCTCATGAACATGCAATTATTGACCTATCAAATTTCCATATCATCGAAGGACATCTTATGTGTGCTGCAAAAGAAATGCCAGTAAATCCAAAGTTAATTAAAATTGACTTTGAATGCTCTCTCGAAGATCATATTAAATCGCTGGCCTCCAAAAAATTAATACAAAAATCATCGGACACATGGGTCTACTCAGGAACAGATTACCCTCCATTCAAAGTAAATTTAAGCAGCATTTCTTCTGAAATTTTTAAAGTTTATCATAAGGGAAAACTCCTGGAAACCATGGATAAAAGACAGGCTTATACAGAGGCACATCAGGGAGCAGTGCTTATCAACCAGGGCGATACCTACATTGTCTATGATTTTAATTCAGTAAATAATACCATTAAAGTAGCCAAAAAGGACTTGGATACCCATACAAGCGTCCAGAAGGATATTGATATCAAAATAATTAAAGAAATTAATCAGAGAGAAATAGGAAAGCTTAAAATTTCTTTTGGAGAGCTTAAAGTAAGTGAATTCTATCCAAAATATAAGATAATTGAAAAAAGTCAGGTAATAAGTGTTAGAAACCTTAATCTACCCCCAATACAGTTTAAAACCAAAGGATTATGGATTACATTACCCGAAAGTGTTAAAGATGGTATAAAATGCGCTTTATCTGGAGAAAACATATTTGAAGGAGGCATACATGGATTAGAGCATGCCATGATATCCATAATTCCATTCCATGTTATGTGCGACAGATTTGACGTTGGAGGAGTTTCTACAGCCAATCATAATGATACAAAAATGGCAACAATTTTCATTTATGATGGTTTTGAAGGAGGTATTGGATTAACTGAAAAGGCATATGAATTTATGGAAGAGACATTAAAAATGACCTATGAGCTTGTTAGAGACTGTACATGCGAAGAAGGATGTCCGGCATGTATATATTCACCTAAATGCGGTAATGACAATAAACCTCTTGATAAGAAAGGTACAATTTTTATAATAGAGCAATTACTTGATTTAATGGAAATAGAAAGATAATAACATTATTATGTTAAAATGACTCCTTTGAGCCATTAGTTAATCTGATAAAGCATTATTTAAATTTAAACATTGTTGTGGGTGTATTATGGCAAATAGGATGAAGGAAGGCTTGAAACTATATAAAAAAGGAAATGTAGAAATTGAATTATTTGATGATGATTTAATGATATTCAACGTAAAAGGATCCAGAAAAGAAAACTATCAGGTAAGCATGAATGAAAATGTCTGGATATGCGATTGCGATGATTACCAGTATAGAAGCGAAAGAGAGCCAGGTAGCTTTCTTTGCAAACATCTGTGGGCAGTTTTCTTTGAAGTTATGGAAATGAAAAATGAAGATTAGTAATGATCACTTAAATTATACCTTAATTTAAAATCGAGCCATTGACAGAAATTATTAACCCTAAAAGCCGTGATTAAAGATTTAAAATTATTTTTTTTATTTATAATATATCTTTTTAACTTTATTAGTTTTAATAAACAATCAAATTAATTTCCACGCTTTATTAAGCAAATTCAATTAATAAATCTATTTATTAGAAACACTGCAAGAATTATTAATCTTTTCCCAGAACCATTTAACCCATGTTCGCTTAATTATTTTTATTCTATCCTGTATAATCTTGATACTTATTCTTTAAAGTATGTAAAATTTGGTATCTAAAATGCATTAAACATCATAGTTATAACTTATGAGAAACATAATAAAAGATACAGTTTTATGAAGAGGTGGTATGATTAAAAGAAAAGCATTATTTTTAACTGGAATTTTACTCGTTGCATGTATTGGTGTAACTGGCTATCAATTTAAAGACAGGGATCAAATGCTTGGAATAAGTAATCCTATACTAAACTCTACAAACCCTGATATTAATGACTCCAATAAATCACTGAATCCGGAATCATCTGATAAATTAGAAAAAAGTTCCAGCGATCAAAGTTCAAAAAACAGCTCCAGACAAAGCAGTCCAAATTACGATTCTCAATCAATTGCACAAAAATATATTGAAGAAGAAGGAGCAGTAGCAGGAAAGCCTAAGAGAATAAAAATAGGTGACAAAGAGACTGATGTTGTTCCAGTCTTATCCAACAGCAAGCAAGTTGGTGAAATTCACATTGATCCAGAAACTGGTGAAAATGTTGGTGGTGCTGGTGGAGCGCCAGAATAATCTTATTTTTTTACTGGTATGGTGAAATAAAAGGTTGAACCCTTTCCTAATTCAGATTCAACCCAGATACGACCCCCATGCCTATCAATAATTCTTTTTACAATTGCAAGGCCTATTCCTGCACCCGGATATTCTCCAATAGGATGTAATCGTCTGAAAATCTCAAATATACGATCTGTATATTCCTGTTCCATTCCAATGCTATTATCTCTAACTGAAAAAACCCATTCATCTTCACTTTTTTGAGCTGAAATATAGATCTCTGGATGTACATCTTTTTTACGGAATTTAATAGAATTGCTGATTAAGTTCTGGAATAACCGTGTTATTTGATTGGGATCTGCATAAATAGTTGGGAGTGGATCATGGCTAATCAATGCGTTATTTTCATCAATAGATGTTCTTAAATTGTATATGGCAGTGCGTAAGCTTTCTTCTGCGTTAAATTCTCTGAATTTTTCTCCTTTCGTTCCTACACGCGAATATTCAAGTAATGCCTGGATCATATCCTTCATTCTATTAGACCCTTCAATCATAAAATCAATGAAATCATCGGCATCTTCATCCAATTTTCCTTTATAACGCCTTTTAAGTAATCCTGCATAACTTCCCATAGTTCTAAGCGGTTCTTGAAGATCATGACTGGTAATATATGCAAATTGTTCTAATTCTTCATTTGAACGTTCTAATTCATTGATAGTATCTTTCAATTGTTCCTCAGCCCTCTTTCGATCGGTGACATCGTGGGAAATTACTAAAATAGCATTTGGTTTATTTTCCTTTGTTAATAATAAAGGATATGTATCGCCCCAGCGAACTTCACCATTTTTACCTTTTATTCTGGTTTCATAGTGTTCCACAAGTTCTCCCTGCAGTAAACGTGAAAAATTTGCTACATGTACTGGCACATCTTCTTCAAATAGCATGTCCAATTCTACAAAATTTGTGCCAATTAATTCTTCTTTTGATTTATCAAGGTTTTTTTGAGCCGCGATGTTTGCATCAATGATTACACCATCCAATCCGATCTGTACTGTAAAATTTGGTGATGCTTTAAAAAATTGCCTATATTGTTCTTCACTTTCCTTTAGAGCCAGTTCAGCTTTTTTACGCTCACTAATATCACGAGAAGTAGCCAGAGCTACTGTTTCCCCCACAAACTCAAAAAGATGATTATTAACTTCTACAGGTATTCTGGTTCCATTTTTAGTCATATGATCTATTTCAAAAGTAGCATATCCTTTTTTCTTGAGTTCTGCAGCGTTTTTTGGCATTTCTTTTCTTTTTTCAGGAGCAACAATATCAACAGGAGACATATTAAGTAATTCTTCCCTGCTGTATCCTAATCTTCTAATTCCTACTTCATTTACTTCAATGAATTTTCCAGGCATGCCAGTTTCCTTCATTTTATTTAAAGAAATCATATCGTTAGCATTGTTAAATATTTCTCTGAACTTCTCTTCACTTCCCTTTAAGGCTTCTTCCATTTCTTTACGTTCTCTAATATCACGAACGATTGCAAGAATGACATTTCTTTCACCAAATTTAAAAATATGATTGTTAACTTCTACAGGTATTCTTCTTCCATCTTTAGTTAAGTGAATCGTTTCAAATGTGGCCTTTTTATCCACCTGGAGTCTTGCTGCAATCTCTGAAACCTCTGATAACTTTTCTGGAACTATTATATCTTTAGGAGACATATTTATGAGCTCTTCTCTACTATAACCTAGCCTATCCGATGCAACATCATTTATTTCAATGAATTTGCCGGGCAATCCACTTTCTTCTAATCCAGTAAGTGTTATCATATCATTCGCTTTATTAAAAAGTTCCCTAAATTTTTGTTCGCTCATCTTCAATGATTTATAAGTGTTTTCAAGTTCAGTTGTCCTTTCCTGGACCTGTTTTTCAAGATTATCCCTTGCATTTTTTAATTCTTCTTCTAATCTTTTATTTTCGGTTATATCACGAGTTATACTTCCATATATTGTTCCTTTTTCTGTTTTTATAGGATAGATTGTACTTTCAATAAATATTCTTTCTCCATCAGGACGTTGCATTTCCATTTCTACTCTACGATTTGGTTGAAGTTCTGTATTATTTCTTAAATTTTTAATTAGAGATGATTTAATTTTTTTATGCATTTCAGGAGTTTTTCGTTCATCAATCAGCACATTAAACATAAAATCCCAGAAAAATGAACCTAAGATCTTCTCCCTTTTAATTCCTGTAATTTCCTCCATTGCATAATTCCATTCAATAATTTTCCATTTTTCATTGATTAACATTATTCCATCATTGGATTCTTCGATGGTGGCCCTAAATTTCTTTTCACTCTTTATTAACTCCTCTTCTATCATTTTACGCTCTGTTATATCATGTGCAATTGCCAGAACTGATTTTACATTTCCTCCTTCATCAAATTCAGGGATATTATAAGAATAATAATATTTGATTCCTTCAGGCGTAAGTATCTCAAATTCAAATGTTTTTGTTTTTCCAGTTTCAAATACCATTTTTAAAAGGTTATCAACCTCTTCAGCCAGTTTTTCAGGCATTCCTAACTCGGTATGCGTCTTACCAATATAATCGTCTTCTGTTAACCCTGTCATCTGTGTTCCTGCAGGATTTATAAAAGTGTGGCGTAGATTTTTATCAAAACGGGTTATAGCATCGGGAGAATGTTCAATAAGGGTTCTAAATTCTTCTTCCCTTCCTTTTAAAGCCATTTCGTTCTTTTTACGCTTAGTGATGTCTAAAAATGATCCTATGCTTTTTTTAGTTCCAGGAATAACTGAAACAGTTGTAAGAAGATCTTTAATATTTCCATATTTGTCAATAGCTTGAAATTCATATCTCTCTGGAACACTTTCTGCATCATTTCGCCTTTTTTGATGATATTCTTTCATTATATCCAGATAATTGCTAGATATAACTTTTGTCCATTTCATTTTCAATTCTACTTCTTCTTTTGAATAACCCATAAGTTTTTCAGCTTCTGAATTCATTAAAGATATTGTCATATCTTCTTCCATTATTATAAAAGCGATTCCAGTATTTTCAAAAATAGTTCGATATTTATTTTCTGATTCTTTAAGAGCATTTTCAGATTTTCTTCTCTCTGTAATGTCCATTCCAACCAATATATACAAATCTTTCTCTGGAGAAAAGCCTGTTACTAATAAATATCTATTAAGAGGTTCAAAAAATAGTTCAAGAGTTTTCCCTTCCTCATCTTTAATCACTTCATTTGCCATCTGTATATAGGGAGCAGCAATATTTTTACCATAAATTTCACTGAATGATTTTCCAATTGCATCCTTTAATGAAATAACATCATTAAGTACAGATTTTGAATTAAAATAATTTATCTTTAAATCAATCACTTTTCCATTATTATTTTTTACCATTTTATAAATGGAAACTCCTTCATGCATGTTCTCAAATATATCACAATAACTTTCTGCTAAAAGACATATTGGAGGCATGAATTCACTATCATTCTCTTGTTGATTTTTTTTCATTAAAATACACCTAATTTTTAGGATGTAAAATAACCGTAACTTAAAGTTAATTATTAATTATATAACTCATAGTTATTAATTTTTAAATACTCTTAAAAAAATAAAATTTTTATTTAAAAAATGATATTAATGAAATAATTAATAATGTCTAAATTTTCATGGTCTCATATAGGGTAGATAGCTCATTCATGCCAATTTTGATAAATTTTATCCGTAATAATATCTAATTTATATTTTAATATTTATAAAAGAGCAAATATGCCAGATAATTTAATAATTCCAGTTCATTAAATTATAAATTAAATAAAAAAGTTTGGTTCTATTTAAAAATTAGATTCGTTATAGCTACATATAACGAACTAAAATGGTAACTAGGTTATTCATACAAACTTTTCTCTAATAAGATTTGGATGGCTTTACTGGAAAAATGGATAGAGTCAGCCATAATAGCATATTTTTCAGCAGATATTATATTACATGTACTTTTACTGCTGATTTTAATAAGTATTGCGACCTGAAAACTAATAAATACCCTATTTTTTATTAATAAGAAATTAAATAAATGAGAATAGTTAATAAAAAAAAATATTTAGAAGATACAAAGAAAAAATAAAGACTTTAACTCCGATTTAGAGAAGTTCCTTCCTTAAATCAATAGTATCTTCAAGATCAGGCCCTGTTGAAATTATAGTTACAGGAACACCTGTTTCTCCTTCAATTTCATCTATAAATCTTTTAACTTCTGCTGAAAGTTTTGAATAATCTTTTACACGTTCACATTGAGGGAATATCCTATCTACGCATGTTAAAGCAATTTGAGTAGCACCATTTATCATACATGATTCCTTTGCAAGATCCATGTCAAAGGCTCCAACCCTTCTTCTACGGCCGGTTACTGTCCCATATTCTTCAAGGCCTTTTTTTTCCGCCTCTTCCTGCGAAATTTCAGTTTTAAATGGCCCTTCGCCGACACGAGTTATGTATGATTTGAAAACAACAATAACGTCATCTATTCTTGTTGGCCCCACACCTACATCTGCTGCAGCTGTACTTGCAGTTGTATCTTTGCTTGTAACAAATGGATATGTACCATAGTAGAGCGAAAGCCCGAAACCCTGTGATCCTTCGATAAAAACGTCTCTTTCATTATCTAAAGCTTCATTTACCTCACGAGGAACATCAGTTAAATATTTTTTCAATTCTTCAAAGTCTTCAGCACGTTTCACTGTTCTATTTACCCTATCTGCATTAGCAGGACCACATCCTGTCCCTGTACTTCCTATTTTCTTTGCAAGGTAATCTGAAGCCCGATCTCTTTCTTTATGTTTTTGTTCTATTATTGCACATCTGTAATCAGCAAAGGTTCTACCTCTTACATCATACTTACTTAAATAGTCCAGTTCATGCATAAAAACTTCAGGATCTACAAGAACTCCTGCCCCTATAAGTAATCTTGCGTCTTTGTGGAAAAATCCAGAAGGGGTAAGTCTTAAACCATATTTATCACCTTTAAACTCAACAGAATGTCCTGCATTTGGACCTACACCTGCTCTTGCTATAATATCAGGTTTATCGTTGTAACAGAGATAAGTGATACATTTTCCTTTACCTTCATCTCCCCAGCCGCCACCGACTAATATACTACATGTCATGTTTAGTTCTCCATATTTCTTTGCCTCTCATACTTTGGGAAGCCTTAAATAAAAATCTTTCCATTATGTTGCCCATGTGAATTTTCACTTTAATATTTTGAAACTAATATCTAATATTTTTACCTGATTTTTCCTGGATAAACATATTTAAAGGATTCAATGATAAATAAGTAATATAAACTATTAAATTAACCATTAAAGGCTCTGATTATAACTCAAATTTTCTTTAACTCATCAATGATGTTTATTATATTTTTAATACCTAATTTAAAGTCTTCAATCTTTATATTCTCATTTGGAGCATGTATAATGGATCCCCCAATATTCTACACCTACTGAAGCTGCTGGTATGCTCAATTTATTGATAAAATTATAAATCGGACTACTTCCAACTGATATTTGGTAAACTAGGGATTCAAGGCCATAAGTTTTAGTTGTAGCTTTTTCAATAATTTCAGTTGCAAAAGAAGAAGCTCTGTTAGCAGATTCATATCCCTAGAGGAAATTAACTTCCACATCATCAAATCCAAATTTATCAACATGTTTCAGTGCTTCCTGCATCAGATCACCCACTAAAAATTAATATATAATCTGAATTAGACAGTTAATAAAATTTAAGAAAAAAAAGGAATTTTGCAAATAAGAATAATTTAAAATAAAAAATTAGAAGGATAGTTTAGATATCATTTCCATAGCTTTTTTGGTGTTTTCAAGTGTGTTAAAGGCTGTTATTCTAAAGTAACCTTCTCCACTTGGCCCGAAGCCAACACCTGGTGTTCCAACCACGTTGACTTCATTTAAAAGAAGATCAAAGAATTCCCATGAATCCATGTTATTTGGAGTTTTAACCCAAATATAGGGCGAATTAACTCCACCATAAACGTTTAAACCAAGTTTTTTCATGCTATCCCTGATTATTGCCGCGTTTTTCATATAATAATCAATATTTTCTTTGATTTCTTTCTGTCCTTCCTCAAAATAAACAGCTTTAGCAGCCATCTGAACTGGATAAGATACGCCATTGAATTTTGTGGTCTGTCTCCTATTCCAAAGCGGATTTAAAGGATAATGATTTCCATCTTTATCATAGCCCATAATCCCTTTAGGTACCACTGTATAGGCACATCGAGTTCCTGTGAATCCTGCATTTTTAGAAAAGCTTCTAAATTCTATTGCAACTTCCTTAGCGCCTTCAATTTCATAAATACTGTGAGGTATATTATCTTCCTGTATATATGATTCATAAGCAGCATCAAAAAGGATTATTGCCTTGTTTTCTCGTGCATAATTCACCCATTTGGCCATCTGTTCTTTGGTAAGTGCTGTACCTGTAGGGTTATTTGGGAAACATAAATATATTAAATCTACAGGAGTTTCAGGAAGTTCAGGGACAAAATTGTTTTCTTCAGTGCATGGAAGATAAACTAAACCTTCATATTTCCCATCTTCTCCCATTTTACCTCCACGGCCCGCCATTATATTACTTTCAACGTAAACCGGGTAAACAGGGTCAGTTACTGCTATAATATTATCTAAACCGAAAATTTCCTGAATATTCCCTGTATCACACTTAGCTCCATCGCTTATGAATACTTCACCATTATCGAGTTCAATACCTCTTGAAAGATAATCATTTTTTATTATCTCTTCAATTAAGAATTCATAACCCTGTTCTGGTCCGTAACCTCTAAATGTGCTGTCCTGACCCATTTCATCAACTGCTTTATGGAATTCTTTAACTACAGCGTTTGGCAGGGGTTTTGTGACGTCCCCAATCCCCATACGAATAACGTTTGCATCAGGGTTTTCATTCTGGTATTTTTCTACTCTTCGGGCAATTTCAGCAAATATGTAACTGCTTTTAAGCAATAAATAGTTTTCATTAATCTGTACTGCCATTTTAAATTCTCCTTTAACTCAAATATCCATATTTATTTATGTGCAAAATAAAATATTAGCTTATCATCCCTTATTTCATCTAATCGTGCAAATCCAAACCTTTCAAGCTGAACAATATCTCCAACTTTAAGATTTATGCAGAAAGGCTCAACTAAACCATCTACAATACTTGCATCAGGCATTACCACTTCAGCTTTCAAATTATCATCTTTAGGAATCCACTGAATTATCTGTGCACCTGCTTCCTTTGCTTCTTCAAAGCTTAAACTATGGAAAATGGCTTTCCGACCTTTAAATACCATGTTAACAGCATCCATAAGCCTTAAAACTTTATTTTCCTTTATATCTTCTTTTACAAGGCAAACTTCACCGTTAAAAGGAATTTTACGATACCCACGGTCTAAAAAGTCTGGATGTAATGGTCTTTCAATAATTCCTTTAACAGAATCTGGAATATCTTCTATTTTAACTTCTTCTGGATTCCATATAAAGAAATATCTGTTTGCAGCTTTTTCTAATATTGAACGATTTAATCCATATATTTTCTTCCAGCTTACGGTTGAATCTGCAATTTTAACCCCTATTTCATTCATAAGCTCATAAAGGGCTTCTTTCCTTATTCCTCTTTTAGCGATAGCTCTTATTGTCCCAAGTCTTGGATCGTCCCATCCTGAATATAAACCTTTTTTAATACCTTCTCGAGCTTTAGAAGTACTTAAAGCTATATCTTCCATTTTAAGGCGCCCATAATGAATGAAAACAGGGACATCCCATCGGAAATATTCATAAATATATTTCTGCTTTTCACTATTTGCCAGATGGTCTTTTCCACGCAGTACATGGGTTACTCCAAGTAAATGATCATCTACAGTTACTGAAAAGTTCATCATTGGATAAATTTTGTATTTTTTACCAGTTCGGGGATGTTCTGCATCCACAACTCTCATTGCTGCATAATCTCTTATTGCCGGATTTTTATGTCCAATATCTGTTTTTACTCGAAGTACTGCTTCCCCTTCACTCATATTTTCCATATTCTCCCAGCGTTTAAGATTATCTTCCACATTTAAATCTCTACATGGACATGCTTCTGATTGATCCTTTAATTTTTTAAATTCCCCCCCTTCACAGGTGCACATGTAAGCTCCGCCAAGTATAATGAGCTTTTCGGCGTATTCATAGTAAATATGGAGTCTATCACTTTGTATAACCTTCTGATCAATTTTAATACCCATCCATTCCATATCTTCATCTATCATTTGATATGCATCAGGATCTACCCTTCTTGGGTCGGTATCCTCTATACGTAAAATCAGTTTGCCACCATACTTTTTTACATATTCATTGTTTAAAATTGCGGCTCTTGCATGCCCAATATGCAGTGGACCGCTTGGATTAGGGGCAAATCTTAATACTATGTCCCCATGAACTTCTGGAAGGTCAGAAAGGCCTTTTTGTTGAACCCTTTTTTCCTCCACCACCATGCTGCCCAATTTTTCAAGCTCTTTTACCTGTTCTTCATGAGTTAAGGCGTTAATTTTTGCTACAACTCCCCCTACAGTCTTTGAAACTTCTTTAGCTTCTTTTCTGAACTCAGGGTGGGAACTCATTATACTTCCTATAACAGCACCATTTTGAGCTTTTCCTTTGTGCTTAACAGCATTTTGAAGGGCATATTTGTAAACAAGGTCTTTTAGATTATCCATAAAATCACTGCTTAAATATATAAAAAATAAAACAATCAATGTGTTCGCTCAAGTACAAAGTCCGCGATTAGTTTTAAAGATTCTTTCGCTTCAGAATCCTCTAAAATATCTAATAATTCTTTTGCAACCTTAACGTTGTTCAGGGCAATATTTCTGGTGTATTCAATTGAACCGTATTTATTGAAAATTCCTATTGCATCAGGGACCAGATCTTCATTGTTAGCTTCCAATATGGATATTAATTTTTCTTTATCCTCTTTTGATGCATTTGCAAGTGCATGAACAACCATGAGAGTCATTTTACCTTCTACTATGTCACTTCCAACTGGTTTTCCAATATCTTCCTCATCACTTACAACATCCAGATAATCATCCTGAATCTGGAAAGCTAATCCCACTAAACGACCATATTCTGCAAGAGCTTCTATCTGTTCATCAGTTCCTCCACCCAGTATAGCTCCTGCTTTTGTTGCAGCAGCAATAAGTGCAGCCGTCTTCTTGTAGATCATTGTTATGTATTCGTCTTCTTTAACGTTTAAATTTCCTTCAAAGCTTATATCAAGGGCCTGACCCTCACAAATTTTAATACACGAGTCTGCCACAACTTTAAGTGCATCTACAACTCTTTTAGGTGGGATATTATCAGTATTTGTTTTAAGAACTGTTTCAAATGCCTTTGAAAAAAGAGTATCTCCTGCTAAAATAGCCATTGGCTCTCCCCAAATCATGTGAACTGAGGGTTTTCCCCTTCTCATTTCATCTTTATCCATTATATCATCATGAATAAGGGAAAATGTATGAATAAGTTCCATAGAAGCGGCTGTTTTTAAGGTATCTTTGCCACTACCTCCCACAGCTTCACAGCTTAAAATCACAAGTGATGGACGGATTTTTTTCCCTCCAGCTTTAATTAGATGATCAGATGCTTCACAAAGCATGGAGGGGTCGATTGTGCTTAATGATTCATCAATTTCTTTATCTATGCTTTCAGAGTATTTACTCAGTATATCCATTACCATCATCAAATTCCTCCATTAAATACCTGCGCCTGTCCATTTCTAAGTATATGAATATTATTTCCTAATTTATATCCTTCTTCTTCTGCAAGTTCGGTGTATGCAGCAAGCATTTCCAGATCTCCGTGGGCAGGAATGATATGCATTGGGTTTAACATTCTCAAGAAATCCCTGTGATCTTCACGTCCTGCATGACCTGAAACGTGAGCATTGGTAAATATTCTGGCACCACTTGATTTAAGTCTTCTCTCCAGCAAATTTCTGTTTGCTATGTTCATAGGATTGGGAATGATAGGTGCGGATACCACCACGTTATCACCATTTCTTACATTAAATTGTGTCCTTCCACTTGCTATACGAGGCAAAAGTGCATCTGGTTCTCCCTGATGCCCTGTAGTAACCAGGAGATAATCTTCTCTATTTTCTTCTGCCCGGGCAAGTGCCCTATTAACCGCTTTTGGGCTTCCATATATACTTGCAGTTGCAGGAAGCTTTAAAATTCCCATAGCTTCCGCCATACCGCAATATCTTTCCATAGACCTTCCAAGAAGAAGCAAGTTACGATCACTTTGTTCAGATATATTACATATTGCCTGAATACGCTCTATATGGGATGAAAATGTTGTAACAATCATTCCGTTCTTCTCATCAAGGGGATCAAGCATTATATCCTTAAGCATAATCCTTGCAATCTTTTCAGAGTGAGTTTTGGCTTCTCCATCCTCTCCAACCCTTGTAGTTTCTACTATTAATGCAAGAACTCCTTTTCTGCCAAGTTCTTTCAGTCTGCTGTAATCTGGCGGTGGAGAAATCATCTGATAATTATCAAATTTAAAGTCATTTGCATATACTATTATCCCTTCAGATGTATGTAAAGCTGCCATTGTGGCCTGGGGAATACTGTGAGTCATATTAATGAATTCAAGTGTAATATCTGGAGATATCTGGCATTTTTCACCAGGGTTTAAGACTTGAAGTGGATTTGTGACATTAAACTTCTTTTCTCCTTTAATAGTTCGTTCTATAAGGGCTAATGTATAAGGAGTTGCTATAATGGGTGCTTCATATCTATGTGCAAGCTTTGCAACTGCTCCTATGTGATCAAGGTGACCATGGGTAAATACTATGGCCCTTACCTTACCATCTACTTCCTTCATTAATGTATCATCTGGAATAACTCCTCTTTCGATTAAATCTAAACTGTGCATTCTCGCTATATCTGTATCTTCATGAATGTGAATTCTATCAAGATGAATTCCCATGTCAAAGATGATTACATCATCTCCAACCTTTACAGCGGACATATTTTTTCCTACTTCTTCGTATCCGCCTATTGCTATTACTTCAACGCTCATAATTGTCCTCCTTGCGTTTTTGTCTATAAAAAAACAAATCTCCAAAAATTAATCCCGAATAGAGATTAAAATAGAGACCTGTACATAATTATGACTTAATTCAAATGAAATTTAATTGTAAATTATTTTAAAATGTTCTTTGTGCATATTTGCCTGTATTGAATCCTCGATCTTTCAGCCATTCACCTGTTTCTCCTTTAATAAGGAGATCGCATTTTCTAAGTTCCTTAACATTTTTCGCACCAACAAGAAACATAGCTACCTTAAGTGATTCCTTAAATTCTTCAATCCTGGCTTCAACAGCTTTATGACCAATATAAGCTTCTTTAAGTAAAGGTAAGGCCATTCCCACCGCTTCTGCCCCTAATGCCAATGCTTTTGCAGCATCAAGTCCGCTTCTTATACCTCCAGAGGATATAACAGGGATATTTACAGATTCACAGACTTCCACTGTACTTACAGCAGTTGGAATTCCCCAATCCCAGTATAAATTCCCAAGATAATCATCTTTAGCTCTGTATGTTTCAACCGCAGCCCAGCTTGTGCCCCCAGAGCCTGCCACATCTATTGCAGCAACTCCTGCCTTCTCTAATATGATTGCGTCACTTTTTGAAATTCCAGCTCCAGTTTCTTTAGCTATAACAGGCATTTCTACAATTTCTACAGTTTTTTTAATGGAGTCAATATATCCTGTTGCATCTATGTCTCCTTCTGGCTGAATTGCTTCCTGTAAAGGATTTAAATGGATGGCAAGTGCATCTGCATCTATCATTTCGGCAGCTGTTTGCGCATATTCTATCTGAGGAGCGCCTATATTACCTATTACAAATGCTGAAGGTGCATTTTCTCTCACTACACTGTATGTTGATATTAATTCTTTGTTTTCTACTGCAGCACGTTGACTGCCTACTCCAATACCAATATTATGTTCATTTGCTGCTTTAGCAAGCTCTTTGTTTATTTTAAGTGATGCTGGATGACCACCAGTTATTGCTGAAATTATTAAAGGTATGTCCATTTTTTTTTCAAATAAATCTATTGAAACATCGATTTCCTCTTTATCTAATTCTGGAAGAGCTTTATGTATTAATTCTATATCTTCAAATCCAGTTCTCTTCCCTCTGTATTCTACATCGCAATTTGCACATAACAATAAGTGCTCTAATTTACGTTCTGAAGTCATATTTTACTTCCTTCCTTTTTTAATTAACTATAATTCGCTTTATCAATTTGAAGTATTTAAACTTCATTTTTTTTCTTAATTATAGTTCCAATGACTCTTTGATGATTTAAGGCTTTTTTTATTAAACCTTCTTTACCTGCATTAATGATCTCAGATTCAACTCCAAGTTCTGCAAGTTCTATGAGTTCTAAAAGTTTCCCTTTCATTCCGCCAGTAACATCTACATTTATTGAACCTTCTGTTGTCATGTCTTCGCAGGATGTAACTATTTTCATTAATTCTGCATCTTCATATTTTTTAGGGTCCTTAGTATAGATACCATCTACATCTGAGCCCAAAAGAACGCGTTCAGTATTCAAATTTTTTCCAAAATAGGTTATAATCTGATCTCCAGATAAAACACATACTTTGATTTCTTCGTTAAGATCTACAACTACATCCCCATAGATAACCGGTACAAAGCCCATATCTAAATATTTTCGGATCACATCAAGATCACATGAATAAATTCTCTTATTCCTTGTTAATATGAAAGAGGATGGTTGTATTGATACCGCTAAAACTCCATTTTCTCTTAAACTATCACAAACAATGGTGTTTAATTTTTTTACCCAGCTCTGAGTTGTACTAAATCCTCGCTTTTTACTGTTAAAATCTTCTTTATCTTTTATGGGCTTTCCTATTTCATATTCTTTAGCAAATGGGTGCCCATATGAACCCGCCCCATGAACTATTATTAATTTATCAAATGATGAGCTTGCAATCTCTGCAGAAATCCGATTTAAATTATTATAATCAGTAGTAGGCTCATTTGCCTCCTTCTTTGTAATCACACTTCCGCCTAATTTAAGAATAATCAATCAATCTACCTCTCAATTTGAGACAGTTATTTTTACGCCTTCTTTCGAAATATTTATATTTATAGCATTTTCTATTTCTTCAATTGCTGATAAAACTTCTTCAGTTTCATAAGGGCAGTAAGCTATAATGCTGCCCCCACCACCTGCACCAGTGATCTTAGATCCACAATTAGCTGCTGTTCGTGCAGTATAAACCATATCTGAAAGTTCTTTTGTATTTACTCCAAGAGCATCTAAAAGTCCATGATTTATATTCATAAGTTCTATTATTCTTTCTTTATCATTTTTAAGGATTGAATTCCTTGCTTCTTCAACCACGGATTCAATTGAATCAATTACAGGATCAATGATTTTGGGATATAATTCTTTTTTTTTCCTAACTTCAGCAACGAGCTTTCCTGTATCTCCCCTTGTTTCAGTATATCCTATCACGACAGGAATGTTATAATCAATTTCTAATTGAATAATATCTTTAGCATCCTTTTCTAAGTAAATTAATCCACCATATGTACTTATAGTAGTATCGAGGGGGCTTGCTGATTTTTGAACTTCTAATTCAACTTCATGAGCATATTTAGCTATTTCTATTTCTTTTAAATTAATATTATTATATTTAGAAACTGCTGCTATTGTTGCAACAGTAACTGCTGCTGAAGAGCCAAGTCCTCCACCAATTGGAATATTAACATCGATGCATATGTTTAAACCAGAGCCATCATGAACTTTTTTGAGGGAATTTAATATATATTTTAAAATCCCTTTTTGTGGCGAATCAGATATTATAGCATTATTTTGAAAGTCAATATAACCTCTTATGTTTAAATCTCTTATATTCACATGAATTTTCTTATCTGGATTTTTAGAAACTTTAACATAAGCCCTTCTATCTATAGCCATTGCAATAGCTGGCTTTCCATATACAACTGCATGTTCTCCAAAAAGAATTGCTTTACCTGGAGCAGAAGCTATAACTTGCATTTAATCTCCATGAGGATTTAGTATTCTTCCCCAAACTAACTCAGATCCATTTTTTTAATCAGAAGATTTATTTTACCAGAAAACTGCTGATGCATAGCCAACTACTGCGCTTTCATCACCAGTAGTGTCACCGCTTGTTGCATACTTCAATATCTCAGCATTTTGAGCGCCCATTTCCTTTGAAGCAATAATTGTTGTTGCTACTGGACCGTAGCCACACATGGTAACGTTCATTTCAAGAACTCTCTTAATCATGAGTTTTTCATCCAGAGAGTTTATTGCATCAAGTACCTTGCTGTCGTTCTCCTTTGCTATGCTTTGTGGTTTATAATGAGTCATATCTGAACTTGCAATTACCACTATGTCCTTTCCAAGCTCTTCTGCTGCTTTTTTAATTGATTTACCTATTTTATAGGATGATTCGAGGTCCTGCATCCACATACTGACTGGAACAATTTCAAAATCCCTATTAAAATACTGCAAAAACGGAAGTTGAACTTCCAGACTGTGTTCCTGGACATGTGCCATTGCATCTAAATCAATTATTCCTGCATCTTCCACTAATTTTTCAGTAAGTTCTTCATCTATTCTAACATTTCCAAGGGGAGTTTCCCATTCTCCTTCAAGCATAGTTGAAATGCCTGATCCAAGTCCGGTGTGGTTAGGACTGAGTATCACAAATGTTTCTGGAAATCCATCTTCAAAGATTTTATAATAGGAGTGTGCTGCAACTGGTCCAGAATACTGGTAACCAGCATGCGGAACCATTGCTCCCTTTATTTCTCTTCTTTCTAATGTTTTTTCTGGAATTTTTCCGGGACCTAATCTGTGTTCAAAACACCATTCTATTTGTTTTTTTAAAGAATCAGAATTTCTCTCATAAAAAATTCCTGCAACTGCAGGTTTTCTTATCATAGAATCACTGCCTCTTTCTTTTTATAGCTCAAATGAGCCAATCAATCCGTTAATATTTCCTCTCTTTAGAAAGTTAGGATTCTTTAAAATCTACGGATTGATTAAAATTCTTCCTAATTCTCAATCTTAAAGATTAAGCTTTAAATTTTTAATTCGAAATCAGCTGGCTGCATTTCGAGGTCTTCTTCTTCTCCTAAAACTTCTCGTGCCCTCAGTATTTCCCTTGCAAGTAACCAGTAAACAAGCGCAATGGCTTTTCTACCCTTGTTATTTACAGGTAGTACAATATCAACGTTTCCAAGTAAGTTTTCTGTGTCACATAATGCAACAACAGGTATTCCCATTTGTTTAGCCTCAATTATAGCTTGTGAATCTGAGCGAGGGTCTGTAACTACAAGTACTTTTGGTTCTATGAACTTTGCGTAATTTGGATTGGTTAATGTACCTGGTATGAATCTTCCAGGAATTGTTTTTGCTCCAGTAACCTGTCCAAACTTCTTAACAGGAGCCTGACCATACTGTCTTGTAGAAACCACAAGTATATCATCTGGATCAAATTTTGAAAGGAATTTTGCTGCTGCTTCAATCCTGTCGTTTGTCTTTCTTACATCTAAAACATAAAGGCCATCTGCTCTTACTCTATAAATGTATCTTTCCATGTCTTTGGTTTTCTGTTGTGTTCCAATGTGTAAACCTGCTGCTAAATACTTGTCAAGTGGGATTAATAGTTCTGACAAATTATCACCTCAATAATTCCTCAAAAAAATCTTTGATTTTTTTGGGACGCAAAACAAATCTAAAGAAAATGCATGCATTTTCTTTGCGCAAAAAATTTTATTTTTGCAGTTTTGCAAGTTTCTATTTTTGTGGTTCGAAAACCGAAAAGCTATCGAAAATCTTTGATTTTCGATGCTTACAAGCTTGAAAGTTTTGTAGCCTGAAAAATTGAAAATTTTTCTATGCACCAAACATTTCATTTGGGTGTTTTCTCAACCTCAATAATTAAATCGTTTTAGTTAATTATAATACAAAATTTAAAGGTTTTTTTTTATTAATACGTGGAATGATTAATCTTCCACTTCTACTGCTTCGTTTGGGCATACGTCCATGCAAACTTCGCATAAACTGCATTCTTCCTTATTCTGGACTATTACTTTGTCTCCATCGATTATGAGAACTTCCATTGGACAAACATCCACGCATTCTGCACAGTCTGCACCGTCGCATTTTTCATTATCGATTGTTATTTTCACCATAGTTTTCACCGTATTTTATTCTTTAGATATCTCCCATTTTTGAATTTACCATTTCTTCTTCTATTCTGATAAGTTCATTTAATTTTGCAATTCTTTCTCCACCTAAAGCGCCTGTTTTTATAATAGGGCTTGAGAAAGCAACCGCTAAATGAGATATGGTATCATCTGTTGTTTCTCCTGACCTGTGTGACACAACAGGGACGTAATCATTAGCTTTTGCAAGTTTTACTGTTTCATAAGTGTCAGTTAAAGTTCCAATTTGATTTGGTTTTATGATAATTGAATTTGCAGCCCCAATTTCAATTCCTTCCTGAAGAATTTCTGCATTGGTTACAAATAAGTCATCTCCACAGATGAGACATCTGTTTCCTGCTTTTCGTGTTAATTCTGCAAACCCGTTAAAATCACTTTCCTGGATTGGATCTTCAACGTAAAACATATTATAAGTGTCAATGATTTCTTCAACAAAGTCTATCTGTTCACCAGTATCCCTTTCTACACCTTCTCTTTCATAAACATATTTTGAGCCATTCCAGAGTTCACTTACTGCCATATCGAGACATGGCCTTATTTTTACTCCTGTTTCATTACTGACTTCTTCACATGCTTTTGCCTGAATTTCAAGTGCCTCCTCGTTGGTAAGGTTAGGTGCCCATCCACCTTCATCACCTTTTCCACCTGTGAAGGTACTATCTTTGGCTTTTATTAATTCCCCTATTCTCTTGTGAACACTGGAATTTGCAAATACAGCTTCTTTAACATTTTGTGCGCCTACTGGAAGGATTAAAAATTCTTGAATATCTGGAGCGTTTTTACCTGCATGTGCTCCCCCATTTATCATGTTTCCAAGAGGATAAGGAATTTCATTTTTCATATTTCCTCCAAGGAACTTGTATAAAGGCATATTGTATGATGCAGCGGCTGCTTTTGCAGTTGCCATTGAAACAGCAACTATTGTGTTACCGCCTAAAGAAGATAGATTATCAGTACCATCTATTTCCTTTAAAACCATATCAATATCATTTAAATCTTCAGCATCCATACCAATAAGTTCAGATGAGATTATATCTTCAACTTCACTTATTATTTTATCAACACCGCCTTCTGGAAATGCCGTAACTTCACGTATTCCTGTACTTGCACCACTTGGTGCTGCGGCCCTTCCAAAACCATTCCAGGTTAATACATCTACTTCTACTGTCGGGTTTCCCCTACTATCTAAAATTTTTCTAACACGGACGTCTTCAATAATACTATCCACAAAAACACCTCTTTGCAAAAAAAATGGTTATTTTCTAATATCAAGAGGAATTAAACCTTTTTTCAATTCTAAAGTTGCAATATCTATTGGATCAAGTGCTTCCTTTACATCAATTAAAGGCTTTGCTCCCATTGACAGTTGAAGCGCTCTTGCGCCAATAATTCTTGCTTTTTCAAATCTTGTAAGTTTAGATGACATAACATCTTCTCCTAAATGATTCAATTATTGAACCATTATTCAAAAAATTACAAATACATTTTTTTTTCGAAATGGGGCTGCCGAGATTTGAACTCGGGTCTCCAGCGTTCCGGTGTGACCATCCCCGATTCAGTTGAAAAAATATTGAGACATAATGTCTTCAGACTGAATACTTATTTCAATGGCTGAGAGGATGGACCAAGCTACCCTACAGCCCCCTACCATGCCTCAACATGTGTTATCAACATTCTTCTACAACAATATTTATTTATTCCGAGATCGTCAAGGACCTCTTTTGGGTTTTCCCCATCTTCTACCCTTTTTTTGTATTCATCAAAAAAGGCAGATATAACTTTACCACAGCTTATGCATCTTACAGGAATCATGTTAAACCATCTTCTAAATTTTTTTAAATAAAGTTAATTCATTCCTGCATGCAGGAATATTTAACTATATTTTTATTAAATAATCTTCCTCTAAAAGGGATTTAAAGAAGATTTTATATTTCGTTTATCTGTAACTCTTCTGCCTTCTTGCTCTGGCTCCTCTTCCACCATACTTTTTAGGTTCTGATCTCCTTGGATCTCCTACAAGCATGGTTCTGTCGTACTGAATGAATTTTTCTTTTAAATCCATGTCACTTGTCCACTGTATTAGGCCTTTGGCTATTACCATACGTGCTGCTTCAGCCTGTCCCATTACGCCTCCGCCAACAACTTTGACATCTATGTCTACACTTTTTACAACGTCTCCAGCAAGTGCTAATGGTTCTGTGATTTTGAGTCTTGCAAGCTCAGGGTCGTAGAGTTCAACTGGGCGTTTATTTACTCTGATTCTCCCTTTTCCTTCTCTGAATCTTCCCCTTGCAATTGCAGTTTTCCTCTTTCCGCTTGTGTGAATTACTTTTTTCATCATTTCACCTATACTTCAAACTTTGCTCCAAGTAATCTGGATACTTCCCCAAGCTCTATGCTTTTTTTAATATTTTTAGGTTCTGCATCCTGTACTTTAAACACTTCAGCGTCTTCAAATTCCTGTGGTATTCCCACATAAACTTTAAGCCCCTTAAATGCTTCTCTTCCGGTGGTTTTTCTGTAGGGTAACATTCCCCTTACTGTTCTTCTAAAGATATCATCAGGTCTTCTTGGATATTTTGGCCCCATTCTTCTTGGATTTGATATACTTGCCCTGTCGACTCTTTGTTTGTATCTTGCATATGCCCATTCTTTTGTACCGGAGATTACAATCTTTTCGGCATTTAATACTACTATTTTCTCGCCATCCAGGAGTTTTTTACTTACAGTACTTGCAAGTCTTCCCAGTACGAGTCCTTCTCCATCTATAATCATTAAAAACACCTTTTCTTTATAATTACTCAATTATCCTTATTTTACTTCCCTTTGGATTTTCATCGAGTATTTCAGAAATATTTAAACATTCTCCGCCAGCAGCAGCTATTTTCTCTTCAGCTTTTTGTGAAAATCCCAGCGCTACTACCTTAACTTTATGATCCAGTTCTCCACTTCCCAGTATTTTTCCTGGGACAAGAACTGTTTCATCTGGAGATGAATGTTTGTTAATTTGGGATATATTAACCTCTGCTTTTCTTCTTGTTGATCTTTCAAGTCTTTTTGCAACATCTTTCCATATTGCAACTTCTTCCTGGTATGATTTCTCTTTTAGAGTTCCAATAAGCTCAATGAGTTTAGGATTTGTTTTTGTGAATTTCATTTTTTAGCTCCTTCTTTACAGAATGCTACAATTTTTTCCGATTTATTGTTTAATATATCACATGCATTTTTTAGAACTTCTTCAGGAGATAATGATCCATCTGTTTCAATTTTAAATATGAATTTATTTTCTACTGCATCAACATTAATTGCGCTTTGTTCACAATTATTCATGCATGTTTTACATGCAGAACAGTTTTCAATGTCTGCGATGATGATTTTATTTTCTGATTCATCATATTCTAAAACATTTCTTGGACATTCATTTACACATTTCATGCATTCTTCGCAACTATCATCGATTGTTATTAATGGATAATATTTGTATGCGCATGCTGTTGTAGGCTGCCACTTTGCATGTTCCAGCCCTGTTCCAAGTTTTGCTATTGCCTCTAGTTCAACTTCTTCCCCTTCTTTTAACTTTAAAAGAGGAATACTATCATATACTGGTGTTACAGCTTCGTGTGCTGAAACAAGATCTCCAGAATAAACCACCCTCGGGCCTTTTTCTTTCAGAACTAATGATACACTGCAACTTGGACATTCATCCTCACAATCACACTCTGAAGGTAATACAAATGCTTCTAAATCTGTTTTAAGTGGTACTAATCCTAATCTATGAGCTAATACTTCATCAAATAATGTTGAATCGTTTTTAAAAATTGAAACTGTGTCTATGGCCATGGTTGAAACTTCAACGGTGCATATTCTCCTTATTGCATTTATAAAGGATACATCTACATCTTCAACGATACATGTTAATTCATTATCATTTTTTTCTTTAATATCTATCTCCATGTTAGACCCTTCTTCCCCTTTTACCTCCAGGCCTTCCAGTACCATCATGAGGAATTGGAGTGACATCTTCTATTTTTCCAATTCTAATACCTGCTCTTGCAAGGGCTCTTATGGTTGCCTGTGCACCAGGTCCCGGAGTTCTTGGTCCGTTTCCACCAGGGGCTCTTACTTTAATATGCAATCCTATGATTCCCTTTTCTTTTACATCATCTGCTGCTCTTGTAGCTGCTTCCATAGCTGCAAATGGGGATGATTCCTGTCTATCTGCCCTTACCACTTTTCCACCTGACCACTGAGTAATTGTTTCTGCCCCAGTTATGTCAGTTATGGTTATTATTGTGTTGTTAAATGAAGAATAAATGTTAGCTACGCCCCATTTTTCCTTTTCTGCCATATTATCACCTCAAAAATTGCTATTTTTGTGGTTTTCGAACACATAGTGTTCGGAACATCGAAAATCTTTGATTTTCGATTGTTCAGAAAATCTCTGATTTTCTTCAACCATTTTATTAGTCATGTCTCTTCAGTACTTTTCTTTTCTGTCCTTTCTTTGTACTGTTTTTCTACTGGGGAAGAATGATAGAAACCAATTAAGTCTTCTTCACCTTTTTTAACTAAGTAACTGGGTGAATCAATCTTCTTCTCGTTTAAAGCAACATGTCCATGTACTACAAAGACTCTTGCTTCTTTTGCTGTGTTTGCAAGCCCTTTTTTATATACCATAGTCTGTAATCTTCTTCTTAGAACGTCTTCAACAGTTAAATCAAGTACATCTTCAAGTTTTGCGTTTTCTCCTAAAATACCTGCATTTACAAGGTGATTTATGAGATCCTGTCTTTCTCTAATTGTTTGTTCAGTTACCATTCCCAAAAGATGTCTTGCATCCCTTCTGTACTTTTTAACCATGGTTTCAGCTTTCCAGATCTCTTTTTTGGTTTTAAGACCATATTTTTGGGCAAGCCTGTTTTCCTCTTTTATTCTGGCAGCGTTCCATGGATGAGATGGTGTATCATATTTTTTTCTAGCTTTTCTTGGATGTCCCATTTAAATAACTCCTTTTTAAATTATTGTCTTCCCCTTCTCCGTCTAACACCAACAGATGAACCTTTTCTAAAGGTAGCTTTTGTTCTTTGACCTCTAACTGGAAGTCCAACTTCATGTCTTCTTCCTTTATAACTTCTGGTCTTTTTCATTCTGTTTAAATCATCCCTTAATGTCATCATAAGATCTGATTCAATTAAGTGAACTGTTTCACCTGTTTCGTAATCATCACGTCTGTTTAGCATCCAGTCAGGGACATTATTACTTTTAGGATCTCTTATAGCTTCTTCAATCTTTTCTACTTTAGCATCAGAAAGATATCCAATTTTTTGATTTAAATCAAGACCCATAACTATGCCTATTGACCTTGATAATGCTTTTCCTACACCTTTTACATCAGCAAGAGCATTTTCAATGGTTTTATTACCGTTTATATCCTTTCTGGCAATACGAACCATGTGTTTAAAGTCTTCTTCCATATATATTACCTCCAAAAATGACGTTTTTGGGCCCTCCAACACGAAGTGTTGGGGTATCGAAATCAGAGATTTTGAATGTTCGAAAAATACTGTGTATTTTTTTCAACCTCCAATAAGCGCGAAATGCCTAATTCATATTTAAGTTTATTAATTTTGTGCGATTGATTTTTTTGTGCAAGTATTCTGTATTCAGTTTGGTTTGGACGGGTGAATACAAAGGATACCAACTCAACATTTGTTGATTATATTTTCCCAATTTTTTAGGCTTAGCCTTAGGGATAAATCAAAATTTTTAATTTTGATGTTTAAGAAACTATGTTTCTTAACAGCGAAAAATTTCATTTTTCGCATGCATCAAAAACCTTTGGTTTTTGAACGCCGGGACTGGGATTTGAACCCAGGCGGAGCCACGCTCCACAAGATTTCCAGTCTTGCGCCTTACCAAGCTAGACTATCCCGGCATGTGATTATTTCATTGATTTTAGATTTTAAATCTAATTAATAGACATAAAATTTATGTCCTCAAACACTTAAAAGCTTATGGTAATTAGTTATATTTCAAATATGATAATCAAATGTTGAAAATATAAATCCAAACCCTGCAGAAGCTGGTTTAAATAGTAGTTTTTACTTCCACATCTTTGGATATGTATCTGGCTCCATAAAAACTTTTTTTATGTCTATTACTATACCTTTATTTGATTTATATATTTCTGAAGAGGTTTTCAGGCCTTCGCCTGTTGCAACAAGTTCGCCTTTAAGGGTCATAACAGCAACAGTATCTCCTTTTTTAATACCTTCTTCAATTTTCATGATTCCGCCAGATGCAAGGTCTGCACCGTGACAGATTGCATCAACAGCTGAATCTCTTATGAATATTTTGGGTAGATGTTGGACTGCTCTTTCCATTGGAAGTATGGCTTCTCTAAGAAGGGATTCATCTCCTTCTTCCTTCCATATGGAATATGCATCGGTTAAGTCCTGAAGTGTTGTCAGTGTTTCATCCTCACTGAAAGGTCCGGATTTAGTTCTTCTAAGTTCTGCCATATGAGCCCCTATCCCAAGAGCTTCACCTACATCATGACAGTATTTTCGTATATAAGTTCCGCCTTCACATCCAATTTTGAACAAAACATCCTGACCTTCTATTTCAAGGATATTAACATAATAAATGTTTCTAACTCTAAGTTCTCTTTTAACGGCAGATTTGAGTGGTGGTGTCTGGAAGATTTTTCCCTGAAATTCATTTAATATGTTACTAATTCTTTTCTCTGAGATCTCTTCGTGCAGCCTCATTAAACATACATATTCCTTATCTGCACCTAAAAGCATTTGAATGACTCTTGTAGCATAATCTATGCCTACAGGTAAAACTCCAGTAACTTTAGGGTCTAAAGTTCCTCCATGGCCGGTCTTCTCCACACCAAGCATTCTTTTAACCCATGAATCAACTTCATGAGATGTTGGGCCTGAAGGTTTATCGAGGTTTATTATTCCCCTTTTTATATGATCTTCTATTGGTCTTTCTTCTGGAAAGCTCCCATAGCCTGGATCAGTTTCACCTTCAGATTTTATGAGTAAATCTGCCATTGAAAAACCTGATTTTGAATCACTCTTAAGCTGCTGATTCAAGTTCTTTTTTAATTTCGTCCACATTATCTGATTTTATTTCAATTGTCTGATCAACTGGCTCTAAATGCTTAATATTACATCTTCTGTTTTTAATGTTTGTTCCTACAACTTCAACAAATTTATCATCAATAACTTCAACTATAACACATTTTTCGCCTGTTTCTCTTCCTGCGATCTTAACGCATACTCTTCCTACTTCTATTGCTGGCATGAAATCACCTTTATTACTTTTAATATGATAAGAGCGATGCTTTCGGGATTAAAATTCCCGGTATTTATGATCATATCATAAACATCCATATTTTCAATATCGATATTATGAATTTCACGATACCGCCTTGCTTCGCTTCTACTTCTTGTAATTATTTCTTGTTTAACTGTATCATATGGTTTATCCTCTCTTTGGCTTATTCGTTCTGTACGAGTTTCTAATGGAGCTATAAACCATAGTTTAAAGTCAGCATCCACAAAATGAGCAGATAACCTCCCTTCTACAATTAAATTTTCCCTTTCTTTAGCTATTTTTGCTTGTCTTTTATCTATTTCAATATCTATCTCTTCATTTTCTTCAGCGAATTTACTAAATTCCAAAATATCCATATTTCTTTCTACAGCCATCTGGCGAAATATATCGCCTGCTGAGATAAATGGAATACCTGTTTTTTCTGAAAGGATTTTAGATACTGTAGTGGTTCCACTTCCAGCCAATCCACTGATAGTTATGATCATCCTTCCCTTGCCTCGAGCTTAAACATTTTTCGAGTGCACTCATGGCAAAGATATCCACCATAAGGTCTGTTTGGCCTTTTTTTGGATTTTGAAAGTTTTCTTATTTCATATGGTCTTCCCCTTGGAACAGCATGAAGTAGTTTGCCACATTCTGCACAAATGTGCTTACTTGGCTTTTTTTTCTTGTAACGTAAGACTGTTTTTCCTCCAGGGGTCTTTTTGAATATTCTTCTGTATGATCTAGATCTATATCTTAATTGAGGCATATACATCTCTCCTAAATTTTTAAAAGCTGTTTAACGCTTATGAGTCCATGAAAATGAATATTTATGAATTTACATCCCACCGCTTTTAAGTCCCATTAATTTTCTGAATATCAGCGAAAATGCAAATGAGCATAATATGTACCACCCAAGCCATTCTATGGCCATGATACCTGCTGGCACCCATTCTGATGGATGATATATCATGTGGAATAAGGGAACTAAAAGCAGATAGTAAACTAATGCTGGTAATTCTAAATAAAATTTGTTTAACAACGGATTAGCCGATATCCACCAGAATACAAGGAGTATGGGGATGAATGTCACTATCATTGGCTTAAATGAGTTGGTCATCATTTCCTTCTGGATGTCCATAAACTCTGCCTGTTTCTTCTGTATTTTTTCCAGTGCCTTTGAATCATTGGATTTTCTTGCTTCCATCATTTCTTGTTGATACTCCTTCATCTCTCCCTGGAGATACTGAAGTCTATCCTGATCAACAAGATATTTATTAGCAACTGTAATTACAAAAGCTATAACAATGGCTATTATCATTATAGCCAGCATTGGACCTACTGTTTGAATAAATGGATTAAATAAACTATCCAATGCTCCAAATATTCCGCCTAATATTGATTCAAATACCATTTTTTTATATCCTCTTTACTTAAATTATAACCTTTAGAATTTATTTTAAAGTATTAATCATTTCTTCTACTGGCTCTTCAAGTCGGTTATCATGATTTTTAATAATTTTTACTGTAGCACCTGTAAGTGCAGCATAAGCCATAGATACGGCGCGATTCATTTCTTGATGAAGTTCTATGTCACTCAGCTTTTCCATGTCTCGTGTTCTTGTCTCATCACTCAATCTTCTCATCAGAATTTCTTCGCTGTCTGCTTCAATTAATATGAACATATCTGGCTCGAGTTCATCTAATACCCATTTTGGAAGTCCAGGTAAAAAACCAGCAGGTGTTTTTATAGTACAATGAGTATCAACGATTATATTATTTACTTCTGACATCTCTCTTATACTTTTTGCAGCATTTTTTTGAATTTCTTTTTGAACATCTGGAGACAACTTCCTCAAAGAATCTCTATCCTCCACAATACCTTCTTCCTGGGCAATTTTGATCATTGCATCTCCATAGTTCACATTCACATAATCAAGACTTTCAAGTGCCTTGTTCAACACTGTTGTACTACCTGATCCTGGAATTCCTGCAATTACGACTACTTTCATATTATCACTCTAAACCTCTATTTAATCACCTAAAAATTTCCTGAGCATTGGATGCATGTCCATTAACTGTTCTTGAGCTATTTCTTCATAAAGTCTGTATACTATACCTACAGTTAGAAGAACACCTGTTCCTCCACCTAATGCACCTGTAAGATCAGCACCAAATGCTAAAAGACCTACAAATGCTCCTCCAAGAATAGTTATAATTGGAATATATCTTTTAAGTATCTTTTCAAATTGGGTTTTACTGCTTCTAAATCCTGGAATCTGCATCCCCATCCTGTGAAGATCTCCAGCAACCTTTTTAGGCCCTATTCCACTTAATTCTACCCAGAGCCATGCGAAAAGTACACATAGTAACGTAAAGACAACACCATAGATCACTACCTTTAGTGGATCTGTGAGAATTATACTCAGATTTGTGGGTGCTGAAAGGTAATATGCAATTCCACTTATAGCCTGGCCATTTGAGATAGTTCCAAGTATTGGAAATCCTAATTTCTGGAATAAAGAAGCGAATAATGTCACATTTAATAGAAGTGCACTTGTAAGGATAACTGGCATGTTACTTGCATAAATAAATCTTAATGGGTACTTTCCTCTTGCTCCTTTAACTCCTCCATAAGAAAGAGGTATTTCAACACGCATACTCTCAGCATATACTACAATCAGGAAAACAACAATAGTAGCAATTACTGGCAGGAGTATGCTGAAATCAGGAGATCCTGTAGTTAATAGATATATAAATTGTGGAATCGCCCCTGCAGGTACTCCTGGAGATGCTGGTGATGAAAGGAAGTTAAATGCTCCTACCATTATGGCCTGAGCAACTCCAGCAACTATGAAAAGACCCACACCACTTCCAAATCCCCATTTGGAAACAACTTCATCAAGGAAGATAATGAGAAGTCCGCCAAGAGTTATCTGAGCAATTACAATCAATTGATATCCAGGATCAGCAAGAAGTGCTCCTGTATAAACAAGTACTGCTGCTTCAAATAAAGTGAAAACAACGGCAAGGAGTTTCTGGGTTCCCTGGAATAAAGCTTTATCCTCATGTTTTGAAAGATCCAGCTTCAAAATATTTCCCCCAACTAAAAGCTGAAGTATAATAGATGCTGAAACTATTGGCCCTATACCCAGAGTAATAATTGAACCAAAATTACCTGCAAGAACTGCCCTTAGCTGTGCAAACTGGTCAACAGCATTTGGACTTAACCCATAAAGAGTAATGTTGGTTAAGAAAAAATACAGAACCAATATAATTGCTGTCCATTTAATTTTTTCCTTAAAAGGCAATCTATGTACAGGTGATTTAACTTGAGGAATTAATGAAAAAATTGGTTGTAATTTTTCAATCAATGAGCTTCACTCCTTACCCATATTACATTTAAAGGTTTATTATTTCTCCACCAGCTTTTTCAATCTTTTGTATTGCTAAACTGGAGAATTTAGGTGATTTTATAATCAGAGGTTTGGTTACTTTACCTTTTCCCAGTACTTTATTGTAACCAAGATCAGTAACGTCTATTTCAATGGCTTTATCTTTTTTCTGAGCAAGACCTTGCTCTACCAGCTCTTCTGATTTTTCGTCTAAATAATCAATATTAACAGGATTGAACTTTAAAATACTTCCCTGTGGTCTTTTAAAACCGTATTTTCCAAAGTGATCAGGATCGTATTTAACAACCCATGTCCATTTACTTTTCTGAAGACCAGCATTTCCTCTTCCACCCCTGTGACCGGCTCCTCTTCGTTTTTTTGAGCTTCCGCCACCCACAGTTCGTGATCCTCGTAACTTCCTTATTTTTCTTGTCTTTCTTATCATCGCAATACACCTCCACCTTCTAAAGGTGATGATTAGATCATTTTTTTAATGAGATCTCCTATTTTATTTCCTCTGTAACCAAGGCTTCCAGATTCTTTAACTGTTTTTTTAGTATTTTCATATCCTTTCCTTGGAGGATGAAGCCTGAACACTGGTTTTACTCCACTATCTTCCAGTTTAACATTAGAATCTATAACAGCCTTTGAAAGTTCTTCTACTGAGGAAAAATCTGTGTTCTCTTTTATGTAATCTTCAGTAACTTTAAGATTACCTGCTAATTTTCCCCTTTTAGATATTAACTGGACTACTGTTCCCGGGTCTACTTCTCCCCATGTTATGTAATCTTTAGCCTTTTGAAGCATTCCATGATAACTTGGATTTTCTTCAATTAAGACTGCATGATTAATTCTGGTAAGTTTTAACATATCTAGAGTATCTGCAATTTCTTTTTTTATCCCGGTTCTACCTCTTACTCTTATCGCTGCAATCATGAGAATCACCCTGCTACTCCAAGATTTTTGAGGTCAGATTTGCTTGCTTTTACCATGCTTAAATGTTTAAGGGCATCGAAAATTGCTCCTGCAAAATTAATGGTTGTCTGTGTCTGACCCATGGTCTGGGACCATACATCGTCTATTCCTGCAAGTTTCAATATTGTTTTTCCAACGTCACCTACTGCAAGACCAACTCCACCAGGTGCAGGGATTAAGGTAACTCTTACGCTGCCTTTTTTACCGGATATTTTAAATGGTACTGTATGTTCTCTACCACATACACATCCCCAATCACCACAGCCTCTTCTGGCCTTTATTACATTAAATTTAGCATTATCAACAGCTTTTCTTATAGCTGGACCTACCTCTTTGGCTTTGCCCTGGCCAAGTCCTACATATCCATTTTTATTTCCAACTGCAACTATTACTCTAAAGTTCACTTTTCTACCGGATTTATGCATTCTCTGAACGAGGTTAACATCCATTACTTCTTCCTCTAAATCTGGTAGTAAAGCATCTATAATTTCAAGTTCCATGATAGGAAGTCCTTTTTCAAATATTTCGTCAATATCAGTTATTGTACCTTCCTTTACCATGTGTCCCAGATTGGTTTTAGGTTCCCATTCTTCCTTATTAAAGTTCATTATGATCCCTCTTCACTAATTTTTTGTTTAATTTCATCAAAATGGTCCGGGAGATCCTTTGGGGATAATCCTTTCTGGATGTATTGTGAAAATTTGGCATTAACTTCATCTTCACTTAAAGATTCAGCATATTGTGCTATATGTTCTCCCCTTATCCTCTCTTCAGCAGGTAGAACCACTTCACCGTGTGGAATATTAAGACCAGCATCTACAGCTCCTTTAAGTACTGCAAAGACCTTTGTACCTTTAGTTGGAGATTTTAATCCAATGTCAAGTACAGCTCCATCCACACCCTCATTAATGGCTTTTTTACCGCATAAAAATCCAGTAAGGTATGCTGCAGAAATGTTTTTTGTGGATCCAAGCCATCCTTTCTTGCTAAGTTCATTTGAATGTGCTGAAATAACAGTTTCATCTCCTTCTGGAGATACTTTAATGATCTGAGCTATTACATGGTTGTTTGTAATTCTTGCAACCATTCGGTCCTTATCCAATCCAATGAGCTTAAATCTTGCCCCATAATCTGTTTTTCCTTCTCTTCTTCTTCTAAATGCTACCTTGTATCTTGATCCGTGTGCCAATTAAATTCCTCCTTTTACCTAAGCAGACCATGATCCCTGGCATAAGTTTTCATGTAGGATTTACTTCTAAATGCGCCACCTTTAGCCATTTTATAGAGTTTTCTGTAGGTAGTCTTATTAATTTCCCTATTATCTCTCATGTCTTTTAGATCTGTTCTTAAAGCCCTTATAGTAGTCATCCAAGCTTTTTTCTTGGGATTTCTAGCTCCTTTAGCTCCTTTTATACTACCATGACCTTTTCTTCTGCCTTTTTTCTTCTGTGCAGCTATTTTCTTTGATCTGTAGCTGCTTATTCCTTTTTGTGGCTTTGATTTTATTGCTTTATTATTTATAAGTTGTTTAACACTTTCTCGAGTTATGGCTCTTGATACTTCCTCTGCCCTTTCAGGATCTATCCATATCCTGTTTTCCCCGACTTTCAGAATTTCTGCAGCCAATCTCTTTTGAGTAGTAAGATTCATGAAGAAACCTCCTACGACCCTGAAAAAATATTATATTAATTTTCAAAGTTTACAAAATCATTGATTTTGTAATGAAAATCTTTTCAAAGGTCGATCCAAAAACCTCTTTCAGGTTTTTAATAGTTGTAATGCAATTCACATTGCAATTTGTCAGAAAACTGACATAAGTAACTCTGGCGTTGAGTACTTAAATCCCTTTATTAAGAATTTTAATTCCTAATTCTTTTGCTTTTTCAAGCATAACTTCTTTTTTCCTTTTTCCAACTGTAGCGCTGATTCTACCGGCCTGTGTAGCTGGATCAAGGTTTTCAAGTTCAGTCATATTGCTTACAAGCACGTCCTTATATCCTGAAGGATGAAGTCCTCTTGTAACCTTTGGAGAACCATAACCAATAGAAGGCATTGCAGGTTTTCCCTTTTCGTATCTTCTTGTTTTACTTGTTTTTCCCTTTGGTTTTCTCCATTTTTCTCCAAGTTTTTTGTATCTGAACCATTCCTGTCTTTTAAAATTTGGTTTTTTCATCCTGCCACCGCCTTATTCCCTAATTACAAAGTATATTCCATCCTGGAATACCCTTGGATCTCTTCCCTTAATTTTAGTGGCCTGTTCCAAATTGGCCATGGTCTGTCCAACCTCTTCTTTGTTAATTCCTGTAACGACTACTTCATCGCCTTTTACCTGGACTTTAGCATCCCCTACAATCTTTGCAGTTCTGGGATATCTCTCACCAAGGAAGTTTTCTATTGTAACTTTATCCCCGGCAGCTTTAACAGTCATAGGGAAGTGAGCATAAACTATTTTCATATTATAGGTAAAACCATCTGTTAATCCTATAAGCATATTATTAATATGGGATCTTATAGTTCCGAGCATTGCTTTATCTCTTTTTTTAGGAAAATTACTCTCCAATACTATTTTATCATTTTCTTTCTTTATGATAACGTTTGGATAGTTAAATTTCCTGCTGAGCTGACCCTTTGATCCCTTTACAGTTATTCCGCCATCTATATCGACATCTATGTCCTCTGGAATTTCTATTTCTTCTCTGAGGACTACTGCTTGAGCCATATTATCACCTTAAATATTGTTCAGAAAATTTTTTGATTTTCTTCAACCTTAGTATATGTATGCTAAGAGTCTACCACCAATTCCCTTGTCTTTGGCCTCTTTATGAGTCATGATACCTTCTGGTGTAGTTAATATCATAATTCCAAAGGCTTTAGATGGTAAATATCTCTTTTCAAATTTTTCAAATTCATCTTTCTTTACTGCGTGTCTTGGCTTTATGACACCGCATTTGTTAATATTACCTTCAAGTTCAACTATAAACTGTCCGGCCTTGTTATCATCGACAAATTCAAATTCACCGATGTAACCTTCCTTTTGCATTGTTCTTAAAACGCGCCCTATCATTTTAGATGCAGGTACAATTTTACATCTCTTATTTCCCTGCGTTTCATTGTTTCTCATATTTGTAAGGGCATTTGCTAGAGGATCCATAAGCACGAATAACACCTCTTAATTGTATTTTTTAAATCCTATTTTATGTGCGAGTTCTCTGAAGCATTGTCTGCATAACATGAGCCCGTATCTTCTAACCAGTGCAGAATGATCGCCGCATCTTCTACATTCTCTTGATGCTTTTCCATATTTTCTTGGCAATATATCACCTTCAAAATTTGTTAAATCTCCGATTTGACACCACAAAAATCAAAGATTTTTGTATGCTTTGATTTTTAATACTCGGAATCATCTGTTTCCTTTAACCCTTTTATTTTAACCTGGAAATTATTCTTCATAAACTCCATAGTCTCTTCAGGAGTGACTTTATGTTTATTATGAATCTTTTTCCTCTGGATTTTCCTTCTTTTTATCCTGTAGCCTGGCTTTTCAAATGTTATGGACATATTCATTCCAAATATACCAATATCTGGATCATAACGCATTCCTGGAATATCTATATGTTCATGTATTCCAAATGAAACATTACCCTGATCATCGAATTGTTTTGAGCTTAACCTGTTCTCAATACCGTCAAGTATCATTTTAATGGCTTTATCAGCTTTTTCACCCCTTAATGTAATTTTACATGCTATGGGTTGCCCTTTTCTTATACCAAATTCAGGATTTGTGACTTTAGAATAAGTACGCACTGGTTGCTGACCTGTAATGCTTTCAATTAATTTTTCAGCCCTTGCAAGTCTTTCTCCAGCTTCGCCAACACCTATGTTAATGGTTGCTTTTGCTATTTTCACTTCTTCCATAGGATTCATCTATTTACCTCCAGGAAGCGTGATCGCTGGTTCTTCTTTACCAATTACAAAAACATAATCTTTTAATGTAAGGAAAACTTTCTTATCTTCTGTTTCCATTTCAACTGTGTTGGGCATTGAAGATTTTGTAATATTGATTTCTTTAATTCTACCAATTTCACCGATGTGCTTTCCACCAGTTATAAGACCAATTGTGCCATTTTCGAATTTCATAACTTCATTAACTTCCTGATCTGGAACTTTAAGGATAATTACATCTCCAACTTTGTATTCTCCTTCATCAAGATAGTTTCTACCGTCATGAAGATTGAGCTGAGTTTTTCCACCTTTTACTGTGGTCTTATCAGTTATTTTACAGAGTTTGAATGCCTTGTTCTCTGCAGCAATTGGATGAAGTATTAACCTACCTTTTTCATCTGGTAGAACCCTGAAGACACTTTCTGTTTTTGGTATTTCAATAACATCCATAAATCCAACAGGGTATTTGTAATTCTTTCTGATTCTCCCATCAACAAGAATGTCTCCGTTGTTTATAATTCTTTTTGCTTCTCTGGAGTTATCTGCAACACCGAGAATGTCACGAACTATAAGCAATAAAGGTAATGATTCTTCTATAGCATGCGGACCTGCGTTTGGTTTTACAGTCCATTTATTTTCTTTTGGATGAATTGGCCAGTGTTTAGGCGCTTTATAACGCTTGAGATGTTTTCTGGATCCCATTATTGCCATATTATCCCTTCCTCTCCATTATTTGATTTCTTTCATCATCATCCATATCCAGTTCTACTATCACGAGTTTGGATGGATGTATAGAATGATAAACCGGATTTCCATCTGGTTTCTGTACTGAAGCTCCTTCAACCATGACCCTGTAGTTTTTAAGATCTACTTTTTCCACTTTACCTTCATGATCTTTGAAGTCACCACGCATTACCTGTACAGTGTCTCCTTTTCTTACGGGAATGGATCTTTTTCCATATTCCTCTCTGAGTTCTTTACTTAGCATAACACTCATAAATTTACGGCGTACGTGTAAAGGTGCATTATGAAGGAATTTCCTTTGTTTTCTTGGTTGTTTTGACATATTAATCACCACTAATTTAATTACACAATTACGCTTGCAGCACTTCCAATGCTTGGCCATCTTTCAGCTGCTTCCTTTGCAACAGGGCCTCTTATTTCAGAACCTTTTAATGTACCTTCAGGGCTTATTATAACTGCTGCATTATCTTCAAATTTAACCCTTAAGCCATCTGCTCTTCTGAATTCTTTTTTCTGTCTTACAACTACCGCAGTCATGACTTCTTTTTTCATGTCTATAGTCCCTTTTTTAACAGTAATTATAATCATATCACCTACGCCAGCTGTTGCAAGTCTTCTTCTTACACCCTTGTACCCTTTAACAGACACAATTTCAACTTCTCTTGCACCGGTGTTATCAATGCACTGGAGCCTGGCGCCTATTGGTAAAACCCTTGTAACATTTGAAGTGATAGCTTTCATTTTATTTATCTCCTTTAACTTCTACAACCACAAAATGTTTTGTTTTACTTAATGGTCGGCATTCTGCAATTTTAACTGCATCTCCAACATTTGCTTGAATACAATCAGGTTTATGTGCGGTTATTTTTGATTTTCTCTTTTCATATCTTTCGTATTTACGTATGAATTTGTAAAAACTTCTTTCTACAGTAATTGTCCTTTCTGCCTTATTACTTGTAACTATACCCTCTAAAATCTGGCCTCTTACTGGAAGAGTTCCATGAAATGGGCAGTTAGGATCATTACATTTTTCTTTAGGTTCTTGAACGTCGATACCTACCATGTTATCACCAAAATTTCCTGAATTTCTTTTTAATCCTATCTTCAGGGCGAGCAATAATAATTTTACCATTTATTTCAACAATTCTGCCATCAGGCAAATTAAAATGAAAAGTTGCTACTCCCTTAGGGACCATTTTTTCAGTCTTATCCTCTTGCTCAATTAAGATAGTATTTTTTGTTTCATCAACAACTTTTCCCTCTATTCCAACGAATCCATCATGAGTGCTGTCTGCAACTTTAACATGAAGACCCATTAACTCATGACGAAAAATATTGTTTGGAGTTATCATTCTAAATCGTGTTTGAAAGTCATATTGATGGATTTATTTGAATCCCGAGATGGATATGTCTATATGGAATACCTTTAATTGAATTCCTGCAAAATTACCTTATTTCAATTGTATCTGAAGAAAAGCCCATATTAGCCAGAACCTGTTTGACCTTCCGTTTATGATCCCCTTGAAGCTCAATCTGACCTTTTTTGGCAGTCCCTCCACAGGCGCATTTTGCCTTGAGTTCCTTTGTAAGTTCCCTTATATCAATATCGTGCTCATCAATACCCTCTACAATGGTCATAAGTTTTCCAAATCTTCTTCTCACTGTGTATACTTTAACTTTTTGAATTTCTCGGGCTATTTCCTCACAAACGCAAAGTTCTTCTGGAAGACCACATATCTCACAGACTTTCATCTATTTTCATTTCTCCTGATTTTTTTCGTTTATTATGGTAAGGACACGTGCGATTGTTCTTTTAAGTTCTTTGATTTTTCCAGGATTTTCATTTATTCCTGATGCAGAACTTTTTGAAACATTTTTTGCATATTCTGCTTTAAGCTCATCCAGTTTCTTCTGAATGTCCTCAATTTCCATTTCACGTATTTCTTTGCTCCTTAATATTACCATGTTATTCCATCCTTTTTATATTTATGCATATCCAGTATTTCTATTCTGGCTTTTCTGGTTCTTCAACTGCTTCTTTTGGTTCTTCTTCATTGTTTTCGGCTTTATCTTCTGTTTTCTCTGGTTCTTCAGTTGTTTCTTCTTTGGTCTCTTCTGCATCTTCTACTGATTCTTCAGATGGTTCTTCTGTAATGGAATCTTCTACTGGTTCTTCTTCAACTTCTATTTCGCTGAGCTCAGTATCTTCAATTTCTTCTGCTTGAGGTTCTTCAGCTTCCTCTGTTTCGAGAGTGTCCATAATTGTATCAACTGCTGGTTCTTCCACTTCAACTTTTAAGATATCTACTTTATCAGGCAAAATCATTCCCGGAGGCATGATTCTAACGTATATTCCTAAAACTCCTGGTTTAAGTTGGACTGTTGCAAAACCCTCTTTAACGAATCTTGTGGAAGGTTCTCCACATTTTTTAATGTAACCATCATTGAACTTTGCAGTGGCTGATCTTGCGCCCCTTATTTTACCGGAAATTGTTACTTCAACACCTTGTGCCCCTGCACCCATAATTCTTCTAAGTGCTGTGTATGCTACTCTTCTAAAGTGCATTCCCCTCTGCAACATTGCTGCAATCTTATGAGCCATTATCTTAGGGTTAAGTTCAGGAACATCTACTTCTTTAACTTCTACCTGTGGGTTTTCCAGCCCATAGTTTGTTTTTAAGGTTTGAGTTATGTTTCGAACGGTTTTTCCACCTCTTCCTATAACCATTCCGGGACGTTCAGCGTAAACAACAATCATTGTACCTAAAGGAGTTAATTGAATTTCCATTCCACCGTAACCTGCTCTTTCAAGCTCGTTTTCAAGGTATTCATCAATTCTTGTTCTTTTAAGACCTTCTGTGACAAAATCTTTCTCAATCATGTAAATCTATGCCTCCCCTAGGACTATCTGTATGTGGGTGGTTGGAGTATTAAACGGGCTTGCTCTTCCAAAGGCTCTTGGAGTCCATCCTCGTATTACGTATCCTTTATGGCTGGATATGTGCATTATTTTGAGATTTTCTGAATCAAGTCCTTTGTATTCTGCGTTTGCTTCAGCATTATTAATTACATCAAGGATCTGGGATGCTGCTTTAACTGGATATCTTCCAGTTGGCCATCCTTCCAGTCCTCTTCTGTGACCTACTTTTTTGTTATGCTTTTTGAATGGAACTGCTTTATCCATTTGGATTACTTCTTCAAGGTAATTCTTGGCGTTTTCTACCTTCATTCCCCTTATCTTATTACATATCTCTACAGCATGTTTTGGAGAGATCTTAAGAGATCTTCCAAGGGCCTTTGCTGTTTTAGTTTTATCGCCATCTGTAAAAGCGTATTTAATCTTAACCATTGTATTCTCTCCTTATTTAAGAGGTACAAACATAGATGACCTTGTAGCACCCATACCGGGATCTCCGTGTTCTACTCGTTTTCTTGTAGGTGCAAATTCTCCAAAGTAACATCCAATCATTTCTGGCTGCATTGTAACTTCTGTGAATTCTTTTCCATTGTAAATTCCAAAGGTCATTCCTACCATTTCTGGAAGTACAATCATGTCCCTACAATGGGTTTTAATTATTTGTGGTCTTCCGCCTTTGTTTCCTTCCTTTTTTAATTTTCTTATCTTTTCAAGTACCTTCTTTTGCCTTGGAAGAAATCCTCTTTTTAAGGATCTTTTTTGTCTTGATGGAAATAGTTCTATAACATTATCCAAAGGCATCTGTTGTAACTCTTCTAATGTATAACCACGATATTTAAATACTTTTCTTGCCAATTGGTCGCCTCCTTATCTTCGTTTCCCTGTTCTTTTCGCAGCAATTGACCCAACTTTTCTTCCCGGTGGTGCATGTCTTGAAACTGTTGTTGGCCTTCCTGGATGCTGTCTGTTTCCTCCACCGTGTGGGTGATCTACTGCATTCATTGCCACTCCTCTAACACTAACATTCTTTTTACCCTTCGCGTTTAAAGCGTAGAATCTATTTCCTGCTTTAAGGAATGGTTTTTCCTTTCTTCCTCCTCCAGCAACAACTCCTATTGTTGCTCTGCAGGCAGGGTTAAATGCTTTTAATTCTCCTGAGGGCAATTCTACAATTGCCTTTCCTACATCATGAGTTATTAAAGAAGCGTAAGTACCAGAAGATTTAACGAATTTTCCGCCATCTCCAGGATTTTTTTCAAGATTATATAATGGTGTACCTTCCGGAATCTGGGCAAGTGGTAATGCGTTTCCAGCTTTTATTGATGCTGAAGCTCCAAATTCAATTTCATCATTTATTTGTATGCTTTCTGGTGCTAATACAAGTAAATTTTCACCATTTTCAAATTTAATTAATGCTACTGGCGCAGTACGTCCAGGATCATGAATTATATCGGTAACTTTTCCTTTTAAACTACCTTCTTTCTCTATATTATCATATGATCTGTATTCGATCTTTCCTTTGAAACGATGTGACGCACTCTTATATGTGGGAGTTCCTCTCCCTCTTCTCTGTGATTTTAAACGTTTTCCCATTCTCTATTCCTCCAATTATTGAAAATAATTGGGGCCCCCAACACTCCGTGTTGGGGCATCGAAATCAGAGATTTCGAATGTTCAGAAAAATCCTAAAGGATTTTTCTTCAACCTCCATACATGACCTTAAAAGGTCTTTGCGGATATTATAATTACATTCATGTATTAGAATACACCCATTTTAACTGCTATATCCTCTGCGCTGTGTTCAGCTGCAAGTTTAATGTAAGCTACTTTTTCACCTTTTGATGTAATCTGAGTGTTTACTCTTACAACTTTCACAGCGTAAAGGTCTTCAAATGCACTCTTAATCTCAGATTTTGTTGCAGTTCGTTGCACGGTGAATGTGAGTTCATTATTTTGATCAATTGCATTCATGCTTTTTTCTGTTAAGTGTGGTTTTACTATTATTGCATAAGGATCCATTTTTCACACGTCCTTTTTATTATTGGAATAATTCACCTAACTTCTCAATCGCTGATCTGGTGTATATTGTAAATCTTCCTGGATGTGTACCTGGAGCTAAAAGTTCAGCATTAAGGTTTTCTACAGACACTATATCAACACCAGGATGATTTCTAGCGCCTAAGCTTATTCCCTTATCTTCCCCGACAACTATGAGAGGTCCTTTTGGTACTTTGTATTTTCGGCCCCTCATTTTACCTTTTCCAGCCCTTATCTTTTTACCAGTTTTTGCTCTGACGATGTCATCCATTATTCCAATCTTTTTGAATATTTCCCTTGTTTCCTTGGTACTCTTAACTTTAGAAAATTCATCATCAATTACAAATGGCACTTGAGGCACGTTTTCGATTTTATGGCCTCTATTTTCTACAAGATCTCTATTTATTGTTGCAGCAATTGCTGATCTTATTGCTATTTTTCTTTCTTTCCTGTTTATCTTTTCATGATAAACTTTTTGAGCCCTTGGAGGGTGTGCTCTTCTACCACCTACAGCTTGAGGAACAAATGCTGCCTTTGAACCAGCTGGGTGTCTGCTTCCCTTTACACGAGGTACCATTGCTGCACCACGACCAGAACCATAAGATTCTGCAGTTGTTCTTTTTCCAGCCATAGGATCTGTTCCCCATGGTTGAATCCTCGCTGTTTGTGCGGAAATTACTGCTCTTTTAATGATATCTGGTCTGAATTCTTCGTTGAAAATATCAGGCAGCTTGATTTCATCAATGACTTCGCCTTCTAATGAATAAACTTTGATTTTTTTCATCTATATCCCTCTTTAATTAATTCCAAACTTAGACTCCCTGTTTTGAGGCAGTTGAGATAAATGATATTGCCGGCGCATCGTTGTTTTTTCTATGGGATCTCATTGCTTTTCTTAATATTACAAGCCTTTTTGAAGGTCCAGGTAGTGATCCTTTAACCATAATGTAATTATTTTTAACGAGACCATATTTAACAAATCCACCATCAGGATTAACAGCGTCTACTTCAGATGCATCGCCAATTTTAAGAATTTTTTTATTATATTCAGTTCTTTTATGATATCCCATTTGACCAGCTTGTGGAACTGTCCACATTGTTCTTTCTGGTGACCATGGACCTAAAGAACCAACGTGTCTGCCTTTACTACTTCTTGCAGCTTTTCCATATTGTATTCTGATTCCCCACCTTTTAACTGGTCCCTGGAATCCTTTACCCTTGGTAATTGCTATAGAATCAACATGTTCCCCATCAGAAAAAACGTCTGCTGCATTTATTTCTTTTCCAATAATACCTGAAGCGTATTCAAGTTTCTCTTCAACTGTAGTTCCACCAACACCGCATTCAATTATTTCAGGTTTCTTTTTAGGAACGCTGGTTAATTTAGGGTTAGTGTATATTAAAACTCGTATATCATCAATATTTTTAATATTTTCTTTTAATTTATTTAAATTAGAATCAGTATCATATTTTTCTGGCAGTGGTATTTTCCGCCAGAGGTCTTCACTCAAATCGCTAGCCATAACATCCATCATGGTTTTAAGTCCATGAGTGGTTTTTTTGTAAGCTCTTATACCCATTACAACAACAGGTGGCACTTCCAATATAGTTACTGGAGTTGAAATTTCCATTCCTTCTGTTGGTGAGTTTTTTCTGTTGTCTGTCATTGTAACATGAGTCATTCCAACTTTATACCCTGCAAATCCCAATAACCCCATTTCATCAGAATTAGGCCAGGATTTTATCCTCGGGGATTGTTTGGATGCTCTCTTTCGAGGGCTAAATGCCACTGATCCTTTTCGTGGTTGGTGATGTCTAGTCATTTTTAATTTACCTCCTTACTTCACAATTCTTTCAATTTTCCGAGTTACTCTGCATCTAAAAATAGATTAAATGCAGATAAAGTTATTAAAACCGCCTCTTCAGTCCTTATAGTCTTAGTTCCTTGTGATGGGACTGTATTGACTTCAAGATCTATTATGTTTTTTCGGCCCTGAATAAGTTCATGCAAGCCTGAATAAGGACCACCAAACAAAATAGCCAGATGTCTGGCATTTTTTATCTTGTGCTTTACTTCATCTAAAATAGAAGTGATGGGCTGTGCATATCTGGAAGTACCAACAACAATATCTGGTTTTACTTCCAAAACGCTTTCATACAAGTCCTTATAAGTAGATAAAACCTCGTAACCCCAGTAAAAATCAGGAGTATCTGGTTCTATTAATATATCTTTTTTTGAAAGCTTTACAATTCGAAAGCTGAATACTTTATTTATGCTGAGTTTTTCACGACAAAGCGCGGGTCTATCCGCCCCAATATCAACTATTGTACCTTTCTTTGTCCTTTTTATAGTGAATCCCTGTCTGTAATCACCTACAGCAAGTTCACCTGTAGGATGGTGGGGAGTTCTAAGTGGTGGAAGAATTCCCACGTTTTTTAGTTCCCTTGAGATTGGAAATACCTTTTTTCTAAGGTATTGAGGGGTATTCATATAAGTGAGAACATCACTAATAAACTTTACCTCTTTCTCATCCGAATTATCGTTATAAACGACAATCTTATCAGCCTTGAAGATAGCTGCAGATCTACCAATAAGACCTACCTTATAAGTTTTGATTCTTAAGTCCTTTGTCTCAGCTGTTATTGAGGCAGGTATAAAAATGGATAAATGTCTTTTTTCCATTTTCGACTATCTGTTTTTATCTTCTTATATATTTAGTGTATAACTTTTTTAGATTTAGTTAAAGTAGTATATAAATACAGAAGATAAATTTTAGAAATTTTACCTTTGAATATATCTAAAATATTTATGATTTAATTGATTATAATATTTTGTGGTTTTAAATATTTAATTTATGGACATTTCATATGATTAATTACCCATTATTCCTTTCAATCCTTAATACCACAACATCAACGTTTATTTTCTCTTTTTTATGAAAATGGTAAATATGTGGTATTGGAAAACTATAGTAAAATCTATGGGTTATATTAGCATTTAATGAATGGAAATATTCATTCAGGAATTTTTCGGTTTCGCCCATATGGAGTGAATATATTACAGGGGCTATTTCAACAGCTTTATTCATAAATACCCTGTCTGCATTTTTTGTTCCTGATTTTTGAGCTCCAAATGGCGGATTTTGAATTACAGTGTCTGCCCTTAAATTAAAGTTTTTCATATCTCCACTCTTAAATTCTGTTATATCATCAACGCCCATTTTAGATGCACACATTTTTGCAGTTCCTATTACATCATTATCTATATCTAAACCTATTACTTTTCTTGCTCCAAGTAGTGCTGCCCCTATTGCAAATATTCCAGTACCGCAGCCAAGATCAGCAACAACTTTATCATTTATGTCATCTAAAGTATGGGCATTCCATAATATATCTGATGCTATACTCGCAGGGGTCGTATATTGTTCTAAATGAACCTTTGGATTATCGTGGGGCGGTATATTTTGAAGCATCATTTCAAGATGTCTTTTTTTAGTTAGTTTCCTTTTCATTTTAACAACGTTAAATTTTAAATATATTATATTTAATGAAGTATAATGAAATAAATATAGGTTAGAATAATAATTATAATTAGAAATGAATGTTAAAAATAAATAAATTTGTAAAAAAATGATTTCAAAGTTAGTCTTAAACTCCCAGAAATATTAAGAGGCGATATCATGTTTAATAAAATCCTGATTGCCAATCGTGGTGAAATAGCAATAAGAGTCATGAGAGCTTGTAAAGAACTCGGTGTAAAAAGTGTTGCAGTATATTCTGATGCAGATAAAAATTCCCTTTTTGCAAAATATGCTGACGAAGCATATAATATTGGAAAATCAAGCCCTTCACAGAGTTATTTAAGTATCGAGAAAATAATTGACGTTGCAGAAAAATGCGGGGCTGAAGGAATCCATCCGGGTTATGGATTTTTAGCTGAAAACCCTAAACTTGGAGAAGAATGTGAAAAGCATGGGATCAAACTTATAGGGCCCACAGAATCTGTTATAGAATCTATGGGAAGTAAAATTGAATCTAAAAAATTAATGCGTGGTGCAGGAGTTCCTGTTATCCCTGGAACTGCAAAAGGAGTAAGTGAAATTGAAGATGCAGTTGATATTGCTGAATCTATTGGATATCCTGTTATTGTAAAAGCTTCAGCAGGTGGGGGGGGAATAGGTATGCGTACAGTATATGAAGAAGACGAGCTTGTACGTGCTATTGAATCCACCCAATCTGTTGCAGCATCAGCATTTGGAGATCCAACTATTTACATAGAAAAATATGTGGAAGAACCCCGCCATATAGAATTCCAGATTCTTGCAGACGAGCATGGAAATACAATTCACGTTGCAGACAGGGAATGCTCAATCCAGAGAAGACATCAAAAGCTTATTGAAGAATCTCCATCCCCTATTATGACTGAAGAATTAAGGGAAGAGATGGGTGGTGCTGCAGTTAGAGCTGCTGCATCCATAGGCTATACAAATGCCGGAACTGTAGAATTTTTATATTCTGATGGTGATTATTACTTCCTTGAGATGAATACACGTATACAAGTTGAACATCCTATTACAGAAATTGTAACAGGTATAGATCTGGTAAAACAACAGTTAAATATAGCTTCAGGCGAAGAACTTTGCTGTACACAGGAAGATATCGTTGTGCGAGGTCATGCCATAGAATGCAGGATAAATGCTGAAGACCCTCTTAATGATTTCGCCCCAAATCCTGGTAAAATTACTGGTTACAGGTCTCCGGGAGGAATAGGAGTTAGAGTGGACAGTGGAGTTTACATGAACTATACAATACCCCCATTCTACGATTCAATGATATCCAAGCTTATAGTGTATGGAATGACCAGAGATGAGGCCATAGCACGTATGAGAAGGGCATTGAATGAATACATCATCCTTGGAGTAAAGACAACAATACCTTTCCACAAATCAATGATGCTCAGCGAACATTTCCAGAAAGGAAAACTTCACACTCACTTCGTTGACCAGTACCGTGATGAAATTATGGGACATATGGCAGAAGTAATTAAGGCAGATGAAGAAAGGGCAGCACGACTTAGATCAACATTTAAACCTTCTCCAAAAGTTGCAGCAGTATCTGCTGCCGTTAATAGTTATATGGCAAATACACTATCCAAAAGATCATGATTTTCAATATTTAATGTGGCCAAATGCAGGTGTTAAAATGAAAAATAAAGTACTGGAAACACTTTATGAAAAAAAAGGAGAATATGTACTGGTTGATGAGATCGCACAGGAACTTGAAATTCCAGAATCAAGTGTAAGGGAACATATTAAATCGCTTATTAATGAGGGATATGCCGTTGAATCTTCCTCAAATAAGGAATTTAAACTTGATGAAGAATTAACACTAATTTTACCCCATAAATTAAAAAATCAACTCAGCACATCATATATTGGGAAAGAAATCCATTATTTTAGAGAGGTAGACTCCACCAACGAAGTTGCAAAAAGACTGGCTAAGGAAGGAGCAGATGAAGGGGTTGTTGTTATAGCCGAAAGCCAGAAAAGAGGAAAGGGAAGACATGGCAAACCATGGATTTCTCCATTAGGCGGTGCCTGGATGTCCATCATTTTAAGACCTGACACGTTACCGATAAATGCACCCCAATTAACATTTACGGCGGGTGTTGCAGCTGCCGATACTATTAAAGAAGAATATGGACTGGATGTTGGTATTAAATGGCCTAATGATATTTTAATTGAAAATAAAAAAGTTTGTGGCATATTAACAGAACTAAGCACTGAAATAAATGCAATTGATTATATTATTACAGGAATTGGAATCGATGCAAACGTAGATTTAGAATTACTTCCTCCAGAACTAAGAGAACATACTACCTCCCTTAAAAGGGAACTGGAAGAAGATATTTCCCGTATGTTGCTTGTAAAAAAATTCCTTGAAAATTTTGAAAAAATGTATGATGAATTTAACAGAGGTAATTTTTCAAATATTTTAAATAAATGGCGTAAATATTCTAAAACAATCGGAAGGAATGTAGAAATTAGAAAAGGAACTGGATTTATCCGGGGAGAAGCTGTGGGAGTAAACAATGAAGGTGCTTTAATTTTAGAACTTGATGATGGATCCCTTAAAAAAATTATTTCTGGTGAATGCAGACATATCGATTAAATTACTGAAATAGTGGCAATATTCCCTAATTTACCCTCCACCTCTAACTTTTTTTCCATTATTTTTTCAACCACGTAAATATTGGTAAGGGCGTGATCTGTTAGTTCAGCTGTCTTTATGGTTGAATTGGTGGCAATTGCCATATAGGGGATAATCTGATCTCCCATATATTTATCAAGGGCTGCACTTTTTGATATAGAATATAATATCTCTTCTGCAGCTTTTTGTCCAACCTTTTCGGCTTTTAAGCCACGTTCACCTATATAACTTCCTCCAACAGGGATTTTTCCATCACTCCACAGGGTAATGCCTGATCCAGAACCCACAGCATTATTCGTATGTTCAATTTCAATTTCTGATTCAATTCCACCTGCTTTAAGCACTTTTTCTGCACTTTCTGCCTGTCTTACTGCAACATGTTCTGGCAGATTTACTGCATGAGACAATCCTCTAATTTTATTGAATTGAAGATCTATGAGTTTTATGGGATTTAATTTTTTAACAGGTTCAATTTTAACCTTTACAACACCCCCTCCACGCGGATAATGTCCTCTACGTATCATATCAATTTCTGCAGCATATCCCATTGTTTCAAGGATTTTCAAAGTAACATTTTGGAGATAATCCACTGTGGGAGACCATCGGACATCAGTACCTCCTTTAATTGTAATTTCTACTGAAGAGTCTGCAAATGCTGCCGGTAGCATAAAAGCCTGTAGAACCATGGCGATGCTTCCAGCAGTTTTGATATCAATTTTAAATTTACCTCCTTTAACAAATTCAGGCTTAAAAGAGATTTCACTGGCCCCTAAACTTAATCCATCACATTTTGCATTTGATAACTGGGCTACTGCCTTTATTGCATTTAAGTGCTGGGGCATTAATCCTGGTTTAGACCTATTTGCCCGTATATTCTTTATATATATTTGTTTTAATGTCAAAGCTGAAAGAGCGGCAGATATACGTATAATAGCTCCTCCTCCCTCACCATATGAACCATCAATTTCAACCATTTGATCACAGAGCCTCATAAATGATTTTTAAAAGAAATATAAATAATTGGAAACATCTTATTAATTATTCAAGGTCATTCCCGTATAATATTAGTTCACAGGCCTTTTTATAGTTTGCAATTTCCCCAAGATGTGAAAATGTTTCAACAACAGCCTTAACAATGTAACTATTATCAACACGTTCTGCATCGCCAGATGCAAGATCAATTCTGATGGTTGTAGAAGCTCCAGGCATTCCTACTGCAGGAATTGTTAAAATATGATAATTTCTAAGTAGAAGAGATGCAAATACACATGCCACATCGTCTGGTGTAAATTCTGTTTTAATATCCTTCTGTTTTAATTCCTGAATTAGATCTTCAGAAGAAAGCATTATTCCTGTTGGGGTTTCCTTAATATAATTAATTTCCTTTTTTAAAACTTCATAGACCGCATGTTTTTTCTGGAATGCTTCTAACATTCTCTCTCCACTGAATTTCTCGATAGCTCTTATTATGCCCACCATAATAGAACTTTGAGCTTCAAGGCCAAATTGATGGGCCTTTGATTTTATTAAATCAATAATTTCAGCCTTTCCAGACATAAGACCTGCTCTTGGACCTTCCATTAATTTATCAGTACTGGTAATTACAATATCAGCACCCATATCCATGGCCTTTGGTTGATTATAAATTACAGTTCTTAATCTGGCTCCAGAGGCATCATCAACAAAAACAGGGATATTTTTTGATCTTGAAATTGAAATTATTCTCGAGAATTCATCCTCATTAATTATGTCATGATCCATGGTTGAGCCAGTAATTATAACTAAAGAGGTATTTTTTTCGACTTTAAAGTCATCTATGTTATCAAATTCTTTGTAAGATGCTCCTACAAGCCCAGCACTTCGTGGAATAGAGGGATGAGAAGGGAATTCAGGTAAATAATGAATTATTTCATCACCCTGTTTTACAAGAGCTAATATGGTTGCAAGAATTCCTGAAGTAGTCCTGTTAAAAGCAAGTATCTTTTCCCCACCAAGATGCTGTTTCCCAGCTTCCTGTAGCTGACTTTCAAATATTGCAGGGCCTGCATATGTTTCAAGAAGATCAATATCCGATTGATTTAGTTTAAACCCACCCGCAAGGCCTGTTAAGTCGTAAAACTCTTCTCTTCCATGCTTCTTCAAAATAGAATTTATTATTTTAAATGAGTTTTCCCTTTTTTTTACCTCATCTACTGCTGAATTAATAAGCATTTTCTTCCCTTAAATCCGGATTATCTGGTTTGTCCTTATTATTCTCGGCTTTTAAGATGATTGCATGGTCTGAAGAATTCTGCAGTGCTGCACTGAACCCTGGTTCGGCCCCAATAACAATTGTTTCTTTTCCATTCTCTTTTGCTTTGTTTATAATGGGTAAAAAATCAGCGTCACGGGTCATGAGAGCAATAACATCAATATTAGGGTTATAAATCAATTCCATGGCTTCAACTGCCATATAGACATCTGTGTCACCAGCAACAACAACCGGAGTAAATCCCTGATTAACTATTGCTTCAATGAGTTTATCTGAAGCATACTGGTTTAATAAAACTTTACCAACCCTCATATCCCCATATTCAGATATGATCTGCCTTACTAAATCAAGATTAAGGCTGAATTCTTTTCTTAACATATTAGGTCCATCAACAAGAAGACCAATATTCTTTGCCCCTGACTCCCTTCTTTTTAAAGGAATATGATCCTTTAAGGAGGTCAGTCTTTCGAAGCTGCGCATTTTAATCCTCCATAATTTTAAATAATAATTTCATTTAAATTAGAATGAGCAATCATATATAATCTGAAAGTTATTTAGAAATCGTTTAAAGATTATAATGAGTTTTGTAATTGCTATTATTCGATAAATATTATGTTTATTTTTCTATATTACTTTATACATTAGAACATTAATTAATTTTTAAAGCCAATGAAAAAAGTCTAACTTATTTTAATTAATCATTTCAGGTTTTATTTTTTTAAATATTTCAGATATATTAATCCTGTATAGATCTAAGTTTCTTTTCAATTTTAAAAAAGTGTTTAATTTGTAAATTCATTGATTTAATGAAAAAAATGGTTTATTATTCTATTTCTAATGAAAATGCATCCTGAAACAGATTTTTTATTACCTGCAGATCATCGCCTTCTACCCTGGTAATTGCTCCATTACAGGAATCTCTAAAGTAATAGTCAGCATCAACTATTTCTCCACTGTTGTTGATGTATAAATAGAGCCCATCCATAAAATTTTCAGGATCATCCGTTGGAAGATAAATTTCAAGACGTATTATTATCTCAGATCCTTGAATACTTTCATGCAGCTCTTTCCTTTTAGTTTCATCATCTAGGGCCTCTTTAAACCATTTCATTCTTGATTTAAGTTCCTGTCCTACTTTTTCTTTATATAACTCATTATTAGATTCCATATTATCACCATTTTACACAGTTATTTATATTTTTATAATATACTTTTTATTTCTGAATCATTCTGTGGAATTTAAAGTTCTAGATTCTCTATGTTGTTCGTTCTTTTTATAATATTTTAATTAAAAATTACGTGAAGATATTCTTTAATTTTTGTTTTTTAAAATGTAGGAAGGAATATCAACAATTTTATCTACCCTGTCTATTATGGCACTATCGCTCGTAGCAACAAGGCATTCTTCTTGATTTGCAAGCGCTTTTATATCCATATCAACGTTTTTTGAAAGTTTAACACTCCCTTCAATATTATAATCAGCCATGATTCGCCTTACAAGTTCTGCAAGTTTACCGCTGAAACTCACAAGAGTATCAAAATAAAAAATAACGTATGAAGGATTATATGGTGCTATTAAATCAAATATCTGGCATAATGCTGGTTCAGTAACCTGACTAAATTTATATTTTCCAAAAACAGCTTTTAAATCTCTAACAACGTTATCATCACATAGAATTATAGAATTAAAATCTCGAGATAAAATACTTTCTACAGTAATAAGAACATTATATCCATCTACAATCAATAGTTTGCCCTTAATTTCACCCATATTCAATATTTTATGCTTTCTTTCATCAGATTTTGATTTAGAGTATATTGATCTTGCAAGAAAATTTCTTTCCTCTTTATTTAAAAGATATTTATTAGAAACAAATTCCAGAGCATTCTTTTTTCGGTATTTTCTGTTAAGAAGGAACCTTAAATCATATGCTGCTTCTTTGACCTTTTTATCTTTAATTTGCATGAAAATGAAGGGTAATTTAATTAAAATACCCTATAAAAATTATATTAAGCAGTTAGCCCTTTCTTTTTGCTACTATTATAGGAACACGGTCAGATGCATCTTCAGAGCGATCAGAAATATTACCTATTTTTTCTGTAATGTTTTTAAGTTCAATAAATTTCAAAATACTGATTTCATCTTTCCTGTATGCATCATAAAGTTTACGGATGATTTTTCTTTCTATTATATCTCCTTCTTCTTCTTTTTCCTCTACTTCGTGCGCCTTAGCAAGTGCAGTGCTTAAATCCATATCAAGCATTGATACACATTCTTTGAGCACTGAAACGGTTTCACATGATTTTTCAGTTAGCTCCTGAAAATCTTCTTTAAAATTCTGGGGGAATTTAATTTTTCCAAGAGATACTGCATATGCTGCTGATTGGGTGGCATCAGAAACAGAATCTACAAGTTCGGCAAGAATTATCCTATCTTCCCTATCAAAAGGTAAAAAAGCACCATTATAAAATTCAATTTCCATTTTTCTCCTGATTTCATCAGCTTCATGCTCAAGGCGACTTACCTGATCTACTTCCATTTCAAGTAAATCAAATTCTCCCTCATAGAAATGTTTCATGACATCTTTGAGTTTATGGGCGCAAGCATAGACCAGTTCTACATGCAGTTTAGAAAACTTCTCAACATTGGTCTCTTTACCAAAAAATCTTTTCATTTTTATCCCTTTCTCAAAAAACGTAGATATGCCCAAAATTTTTATATCATACCATGAATAAACCGAATTGCATCCAGCAATCCGTGAGCGTATGTTATACATCCAAAAGATGTAATCAAATCTCTTTTTTTAAGATAATATTCTGTATCTTTAAAGTAGCTCTTAGCTCTTTCAATTATCTCTTTTTCATTACCATCTAATTCTATTGATTCTATTTCTTTTATATTTTTTGTAAATAATTCAATATCCTTTTTAATACGATTTACAGTGCTTTTTTCATCATCCATAGTATCTTTTCCCGATAATTATTAATTATTATCCTTTAATTGCCTCCATGCATGATATAACCGCTGCAGGACAGTTAAATATCCAAGCAATACTATTAAAATGACAGCATAGTAAATAACATTTGAATTGAGGACATATGTTAATAAAACACCCATTATAAGAATAACCAGACGTTCGGCCCGTTCAGCTATTCCAACATTGCCTTCTATTCCCTCTACTTCAACTCTTGCCCTTACATAACTGACGCTGAGGGATGCAACAATAGCTAAAGCCCCAATAAACCAGTCAACATATCCTCCGTATATAATACCTATTAAAATAAACGCATCAGAAAACCTATCAGAGGTCGAATCTAAAATTCCCCCAAAAGGCGTCCTTGTAGAGTGATTTCTAGCAACTGCACCATCAAGTATATCTACAATTCCGCCAATTGCTATTAAAGACACTCCCAGTAACAGATACTTCTGTGAAAACATGTAACCTGATGCAATGCTTATAATAAGTCCTAAAATAGTAAGAATATTTGGATTAACTGGAATTCGTTTTGCAACTGGATCAATTATGACTTTAAGCTGTGGTCGTAATCTATTGAGCATATTGGTTATTTATAAATACAAATAAATATAATTTTGGAAAAAGAGCAAATTTTAGTTCTCTCATAAGAACCGTTTAAAAAATATAGGACTTACTTAAATAATAAATAAAAAAAACTTAAAAATCAATCTAAACCTATACAATTAAAAAAAAAACAATAAAACTGGTCAAGAATGGATGATGAAATGAAAATAATTAAAATAAGCCCAGATAATAAAGAAAGTGCAGTAAAAAGCGCAATTAATACTTTAAAAAATGGCGGTACAATTATTTATCCAACCGATACTCTTTATGGCTTAGGGGCAAATGTATTTAATCAGGATGCAGTAAAGAAAGTATTCAAAATTAAAAAGAGGTCTTTTAATAAGCCAATTTCTATATGTGTTTCTAATATCGATGATATAAAAAAAATAGCCTACACAAGTGAAATCATTGAAAAAAAGATTAATCAACTCTTTCCAGGGCCATTCACAGTTATTTTAAAGAAAAAAAACAATATTCCATCAATATTAACATCTGGTGGTGAAAATATAGGTATAAGAATTCCTGATAATGATATTTGTAGATGTATTTCAAAGGATTTCCCCATAACAACCACGAGTGCTAATATTTCCGGTGAAAAAATTCCTAATTCTGCAGAGGGTATTTTAGAACAGCTTGATGATGAAATTGACTTAATTCTTGATGCTGGAGTTTATAAAAATAAAATCCACTCCACAGTAATAGATATGACTGTTTTTCCACCCAAAATATTAAGATCTGGAGCTGTAATGCCTGACTTTAAATAATGAATATGATTAAATATTAAGAATTCCACTTATGTTATAAGTTTGTTCAATCATTTAGGTTTATAAAGCATAAAAATAAATATAATATACATGATTTTTGAACAATATATTTTATTGGGTTCTATTCTTATCTTTATCAGTATAGTGTTAAGCAAAACTTCATACCGGCTTGGGATTCCATCTTTGCTTTTATTCATTTTAATAGGAATGCTCGCTGGCTCTGAGGGTATAGGTGGAATTTATTTTGATAATCCTAATATTGCACAATATATAGGTACTATTGCCCTTATTTTCATCCTTTTTTCAGGAGGATTGGACACTAAATGGAATAATATAAGACCTGTTCTCTGGAAAGGACTGACCCTTTCTACATTCGGTGTTTTTATTACTGCAATCGCAGTTGGATTCTTTATTCACTGGTTTATAGGTTTTCCACTATTACTATCCTTATTAATTGGTTCAATTATTTCATCAACCGATGCTGCAGCAGTATTTTCTATTTTCCGCTCTAGAAAGACGAGTTTAAAACATAATATCGAACCCCTTCTTGAATTTGAAAGCGGAAGTAACGACCCCATGGCCTACTTTTTAACCACCACAGTTATACTTCTCATATTAAATCCAGCAACATCAATTGGAACTACTGTAATAGTATCACTCATACAGTCTCTTGGACTTGGAGTTATTTTTGGAGTTATTTTTGGAAAAGGAATGGTAAAAATCATTAACAAGATTAATCTTGATATCAGCGGCCTTTATCTTGTTCTTACAATAACATTAGCACTTCTAACATACTCAGTCACCTACTTTTTAGGTGGAAATGGATATTTAAGCGTTTACATTGCAGCCGTTATACTGGGAAATAGTTGTTTTGCACAAAAAGTGTTTCAGGTACAAGTCTTTGATGGAATAGCCTGGTTAATGCAAATTATCATGTTCTTAATACTAGGTCTTCTGGTTTTCCCTTCTGAAATTATTCCAATAATGGGAATCGGAATCCTAATTTCATTTTTCCTGATCCTTGTGGCAAGACCTATCGCTGTCTTTTTATGCCTTACACCATTTAAAACCGGATTCAAAGATCAGGTTTTAATTTCATGGGTAGGTATTAAAGGTGCAGTCCCCATTATTTTTGCAACATTACCTATTGTTGCAGGAATAGAAGGCGCAGACATAATCTTTAACATAATTTTCTTCATAACTGTAACCTCAGCATTGATACAAGGATCAACTATTTACTTATTCGCCAGATATTTAGGACTCACCTGTCCAGAATCAAAAAACAAAACAATAAAAGACTTATTATAGGTAAAGGGATATTAAAAACAGTATCTGGGTGGTGCTAACATTTTCTTGTTTAGTTAAAAAATTATTTTTATTATAATAACCAAACAACTATTAGAAAAAATATCCTGATTTAAAATAAGATCTTATCGAGGAATTAACATTGAATACATTATCTAACATGAAAAAAAGCAATAAAATACCGTTAGAATGCTCAATAGATACCATACTTGGTGGCGGGGTTGAAAAAGGGACTCTTACTCAGTTTTATGGACCTCCCGGATCTGGAAAAACCAATATAGCACTTAAAATGCTTGTACAGTGCGCTAAAAAGGGCAAAAAGGCAATATTCATCGATACTGAAGGTGGACTATCAATTGAAAGAATAAAACAAATTTCAGGAGATACTTTTGGCCAGTTTGCAGGCAACATAATTGTCCTTGAACCTACCGATTTTCAGGAACAGGATGAGGCTCTAAAAAAGGTAGAAAGTATCCTAAAATCTGGAAATGAAGAGATAGACCTTATTATTCTTGATTCGGCAGTTGCCCTATACAGGCTAAAAGAAGGCAGTCAAACTCAAATTAATAGAGATCTTGGAAAACAGATGGGACTTCTATCCAAAATCGCTCGAAAATACAACATTGCGGTGATAATCACAAATCATATATACTCAGTTTTTGATGAAGAGGGCATAATAGAGCCTGTTGGAGGTACGATCTTAAAATACTGGAGCAAGATCATTGTAGAACTTATAAAAAAAGATAATGGAGAAAGATATGCACTTTTAAAGCGTCATAAAACTCGGCCAGAAGGGCAAAAAGTTAAATTTGAAATTATAGACAATGGATTAAGATAAAAAGTACCTCAATTTAAGCTACAAATATGAAAGATTATATAATTTAAAATTAAATATATTAGTTAACTATTTTATGAAGAAAGATCATGCCATAAAATACAAAAACTGATTAAATAATATATTTCAAAAGGATATTGTAATTTAAACGCATTGGAATCTGATTTAAATTCAATATTATTTTATGTGGTTGTGAGAAGAATGATTTCACCTAAAAAATATGCAAAAGCAGCCAAGAGGCTACCTAAAGGATATGACACCATTAATGAGTTCTTCAACTGCGTTTATAATGACGAAGAAATGATCTGGATGGGTCAAAACACGAACCATTTACACGAAGAAAACGATATAATGCATGCAATGCTTGATAGCGTTAAAAATAAAGATTACTGCAAATACCCCCCACCAGAAGGATTTCCAGAGCTTAAAGGCCTTATACTTAATGACTTAGGGCTTAACGATGGAAATAATGATATTCTGGTAACTGCCGGAGGAACAGAATCCCTCTATCTCTGCATGAATGATATACTGGACCCTACAGACAATGTCATAACCTGTGATCCTGGATATCTTATCATAGACAACTTTGCAAGCAGATTTGCTGATCACGTTAAATCAATTCCAATTTACAGTGCCGAAAATGAGTACAAATTAACACCAGAACTTGTAAAGAAAAACATGGACGAAAATACCAAGATAATATCCCTTGTTGACCCCCTAAACCCTCTTGGATCATGTTATACTAAAGAAGAAATTAAAGAATTTGCAGATTTAGCCATTGACAATGATATTTATCTTCTCCATGATATAACCTACAGAGATTTTGCAAGAGAACATCATCTTGCAGCCAGATATGCTCCAGATCACACTGTAACTGTTTACAGCTTTTCTAAAATTTACGGAATGGCAGGACTGCGTATCGGGGCAATGATAAGTACTCCAGATGTTTTAGATTCAGTTAGAAGCATTGTTATAAACGATCTGGGAACAAATGTTGTTGCTCAAAAAGGTGCCATGGCAGCTTTAAAATCAAAACCAGAATGGATTGACAGAATAAGAGATATAACAAGGTCAAATCAGGAAATCATTAAAAGAGCAGTAGACAATGTAGAAGGTGCATTTATTCCTGTCTACCCCTCAGACGGCAATATGCTGGCCATTGATCTTTATGAAACCGGCGTAGAACCAGTTGATGTTGCAGAGTTCCTTCTTAAGAGAAAAATCTTTGCAAGGGAAGGGAACTACACAAGCAAGCTTTTTGGGCACAGATACCTGAGAGTAAGCTTTTCTATACCTCGGGAATTTGTGGAAAAGTTCGCAATAGACTTCCAGGATGCAATAAAACATTTAAAAACAAAATAATTTTAAAAATAGTATCTGGATTAACTCTCCAGATAATAATATTCTCCCTTTTCTTTTTGTTCACGGTCCAGATAACTTTCAAACTTATTAACACGAGGTCTTTTAGTTTCTTTATCTCTTCTAAATGTTACTCCAACATCAGAAAGGAACCTGTTCATAGCATTTCTAAGATCCATTGGCTTTGTAGCGTGACCTTCAACTCCAGGTTCGCCATAAAATACCATTGCCCTGTCTGATATATAATCAATAAAGACAATATCGTGGTCTATTATGATTGATGCAGCATGTCGGCTTTCCACTATCTTTCTTATTGCCCTTGCAGCGCGAAGCCTCTGTTCTACATCTAAAAATGCGGTGGGTTCGTCAAAAAGATAAATATCTGCCTCTTTTGAAAGTGCAGTGGCAATTGCAAGGCGCTGAAGTTCCCCTCCACTTAAATCCTTGACAGTTTTATCCATGATCTCTTCTAATGTAAATGGATTTACAATTTCAGTTTTAAATAGTGTTGTGCCATAATTAGGTGCTGTTGTCATTAAAAGTTCCTGTACTGTCCCATCATAATTAGAAGATAAGTACTGTGGCTTATAAGCAATAGAAACCTTTTTCTTGATTTTTCCCTGGTCTGGTTTCATTACCTCTGCAAGCATCTTGGCAAAGGTGGTTTTTCCAATACCATTTGGCCCAAATGCAGTTACAATTTCATTATACTGCACTTCTCCCTCTTCTATATCGATAGAAAATCCTTTAAATGATTTTTTAAGTTCCGTGTACTCTGCAAGAACTTCTCCTCCGGTTATTTCTGCAGGGGGCCTTATATCAAAGACAATAGGCTGTCTTCTAAATCTTACATTTTCTTCTTTCAAAAATCCGCCAATATAAGTGTTTATGCCAACTCTTACACCTCTCATCTGGGCTACAACACCATAAGCCCCGGGATGGCCGTAAAGTATGTGTACGTAGTCAGATATTGCATCAAGAGCTGCTAAATCGTGTTCAATGACCATAACAGATTTTCCTTCATTTGCAAGGCTCCTTATAACTTTAACTGCGTTTAGTCTCTGCTTTACATCAAGCCAGGATGTTGGTTCATCAAAATAATAGAAATCAGCATCTTTTAATACTGCTGCAGATATTGCCACGCGCTGGAGTTCACCTCCCCCCAATTTAGAGATATCTCTATCCAGTATCTGCTCTATTTCAAGGGTTTTTGCCACTTCTTCCAGTTTATTCCTCTCATCGATACTCTCTAAGAGTCCTCTTACTTCCCCTTTAACTACATTTGAAAGCATGTTCACCATTTGTGGTTTATGTGAGACCTTAATATCTCCTTCAGAGAGCTTTTTAAAGTAAGATTGAAGTTGTGAACCTTTAAAATAATTTATTATTTCATCCCACTCTGGTTCTGCATCATAACTTCCAAGATTGGGCTTTAATTCTCCAGAAAGTATTCTAATAATCGTGGATTTACCTATCCCGTTTGGACCTAAAATTCCCACTACTGATCCTTCCTTTATGTTGGGGAGGCCGAATAATTCAAACATATTCTGCCCATATCGGTGGATAGGTTCATCAAGAGCTTCAGGGAGGTTGATAATAGTTACTGCATCGAAATAACATCTTTTTGTGCATATTCCGCATCCAGAGCACAATTCTTCTGATATAACTGGTTTTTTTGTTTTAGGATCAACTGTGATGGTGTCTTCTTCCATTCTCACCCCTGGACAGTATTCTATGCATACGTAGTTACATTTTTTAGGCTGGCATCGATCATGGTCTAATATCGCAATTCTAGTCAATATATCACCAAAATAAGTTTTAATTATGATTTTATTTAAGCTAATTGAAAAATGATTTCTAATTATTATTTTGATTTGCAGTAATATAAATGTTCGATTTTTCAGCTGTACATTGAGATTAACTTAGATTTTATGAAAATTTTAATCTAATAAACAAAAGTAAATATTAAAAAATAGGATTACGCACAACCACCATAGTTTCTGGACCATTATAGACTACTTTACGGAAAAATAATGCAATTTACAAAGAGACTGTTAAAAGAAGGGTTGGAATTTAATTTAAAATCTATTTTTAAAATAGAAAATTAAATTTCAATTTTATTGTAATTTACAATTGGAATTTTGGAGTTTTTAGCTTCACGTTTAAGGCGGGCTAATGTTTCTTTTTTTATGCTCTATTTCACGCCGATGTGCCTCTACCTCTTTCATATTTTCAAATTGATATAATTTTTCTTCTATTACAAGATGTGACCTAATAAATCACCTTGGTCTAACTCTTATAAATGTATATCCTTCTTTTTCATATATAGTTGTTTGTATTCATTCCCAATTTCTATTTAAATCCTAATAGTCCGATTTGAGCTTGATTGCCAATCCAAAATGAGGCTGTTCAATCAGCAGTGATTGTAAAAGGCAGCTTGAGCTATAAGGAGATGAATGAAGTAAAAGAAAAATAATTATTTGATCTACACAAATTTTATGTAGACATTGAATTTTTTCCAAATTTTACCAATAATTTCTTTTTCTAAGTCTCTCTCTGAAGCTTTCTTTATGCGTTCATCCTTGTTTTCATCATGGAAGAGAAAATACACAAAATCAAAGTCTCCACACATTGTATGTATGATAGATTGACCTATTCCATGCTTTACAAGAGAACCACTAAGATTCTTTTTATATTCTATTGCAATCAGATATGGTTCTGTAATAATAAAATCAGGATAACTTCTTGAACCGAAAGTTGAAGCATGTTCACGCCCGAATTTACCTTCCTGCCCTTCCCAATAAAAGGATTGATTTGCTTTTGCAGTATAATCTTTATATCCTTTTTCTTTGAAATGTGTTTCTAAGTATTGAATAATGAGGGGACGTATTTCTGTTTGGATTTGTCCTTCGGATTTTGAGCTTGTATCTTTTCGGAATTGAGGGTGATTAACAATGAAATCATGCAATCCTCTAATGAAATATTTTAGAGGGGTCGTTTTCTTTTTCATTTAGGCTCCATGAGGGTAGTAACTCTCTTCTTTTTATTCACTATTTAATTTCTTTAAGATAATTATCCCTTATTTCCTCAAACTGTTCCTCAGTAATAGCACCCATATCTAACAGTTTCTTAGCTTTCTTAATCTCATCCATAGGACTTGCAGCAGGGTTTGAAGTTGGTTCTACTTTTTGTGCAGAGGATTGCATTTTATTCCTCACATTTTCAACAAATAATTCACCAACTTTGTCATTGAAATGACTTAATATAAGGTCTCCACCATAATATTTTATTTCGAGCCTGTTTTTAAACAAGTCTTTTGACATTTGAATACTAGTAATATCAGAATATTTAACTTCTTTAGATTCAGCCCATGCACCGAAAGTACCTCTTGCATTAAGCTCTAATCTATCATTTTTTAGTGTTAAAATACCATCACTGCCTTTATAAAGGCCTTTAAGTACATCAGTTTGTGGTTGATTTACTTTTTTAACTTCCTTAACTGGTTTTTCTTTCTTAGGTTTAGGAACTTTTTTCTTAGCTTGCATTAATTTGTTTCCTTTCCTTAAACCAAATTTCTCTAACCTTTTACCACATTCTGGACAAAATTCACCTTCATTCCCATAACCACTCCACCAACATTCAGTGTTGGGACATTTCCATAATCTAAACATGTAATTTCACCTCCACTAATTTATTAATTTAAAATTCATGATAATAAAATTTTCCAGGAGTATAAAAAAATGTCTGCACTAATGACAATAATGATAAAAGCAACCGACAAAGCCTCAAAAGTTGCAAAAAAAGTAGGGGACACTACTAAATTTCAATCCTAAAATAGTCTGATTTAAGCCTGGTACTCAAAGAGTAGCTTCTACAATGTTTGTAGCATTTCAATCCTAAAATAGTCTGATTTAAGCTCTGGAATAGTACTTTATTATATGAACTAGAAATAGAATTTCAATCCTAAAATAGTCTGATTTAAGCCCCTTTTAAGAAGTGCAGGAAATCCCGGGCCAATCGTATTTCAATCCTAAAATAGTCTGATTTAAGCATAGAATTCTCAATTTGTCCACATTATGAGGAGGAAAATTTCAATCCTAAAATAGTCTGATTTAAGCTATTATTATGGCTTCATCATACCTGAACATCAAAAGAACATTTCAATCCTAAAATAGTCTGATTTAAGCCATAAAAGAGTAGATTCTGAGGTAGAAGTGGTTAATACATTTCAATCCTAAAATAGTCTGATTTAAGCGCTACTAAGCTTGAAATACCTATTAATATTTTCAGGTAATTTCAATCCTAAAATAGTCTGATTTAAGCACTATCTAAGCCTTCAGCTCCATAAGCATTTAACGCATTTCAATCCTAAAATAGTCTGATTTAAGCAAACATCAAGAAATTGCTTTTTTAACAGTTCTAATATATTTCAATCCTAAAATAGTCTGATTTAAGCGTATTGTTTGAAATTTCTAAACATTTCCCTACGTGGTAATTTCAATCCTAAAATAGTCTGATTTAAGCAAACTCTTTGATCCATAATTTTATTAGTTTCTGAGACATTTCAATCCTAAAATAGTCTGATTTAAGCTTGCCCTATTTGGTGTAACACTTCCTAAATTCTCTAAATTTCAATCCTAAAATAGTCTGATTTAAGCACTTTTATTTTTATTCATGAGTTAGTATAGGGTCATATTTCAATCCTAAAATAGTCTGATTTAAGCATCATAATCTTAAATATTACGAGAGCAAACAGCTAAATTTCAATCCTAAAATAGTCTGATTTAAGCTTTAATTCGCTCTCCGATTTTGTAGATTTCTATAAATATTTCAATCCTAAAATAGTCTGATTTAAGCTTACGTTTATGGGTGTATGTGGTTAATTCATCAAAATTTCAATCCTAAAATAGTCTGATTTAAGCAAAAAAGACCGGATGCGTTTATAGTCAAAACAGATGAATTTCAATCCTAAAATAGTCTGATTTAAGCTGAATTAATAGCTCAAACTAATAAAGAACATTTTGTATTTCAATCCTAAAATAGTCTGATTTAAGCACGCATTGACTGTGAGTTCAAAAGCATAATTAACGATATTTCAATCCTAAAATAGTCTGATTTAAGCTTATTTAAAGTAGTAATAGTTCTGGTGTCATTTACATTTCAATCCTAAAATAGTCTGATTTAAGCATTTTTAGGTAATGAAGCTCATCAATCTAGACCAACATTTCAATCCTAAAATAGTCTGATTTAAGCCCATTTTTATATTCCATTATACCTGTCCTGCCTTGAATTTGATTTCAATCCTAAAATAGTCTGATTTAAGCTTTGCAGACCAATTAAACGATTTTGCAAGAAGAGGGATTTCAATCCTAAAATAGTCTGATTTAAGCAGGGATATAATACTGCATTACAAAAAGTGCTGGAGAAATTTCAATCCTAAAATAGTCTGATTTAAGCTTTCAAGAAGATCCGTTAACTGTTCGGGGTTATACAAATTTCAATCCTAAAATAGTCTGATTTAAGCTGTAAAACCTCTCCAGTAGATTTACGAACTACTCTCATTTCAATCCTAAAATAGTCTGATTTAAGCTCTAGGTGATATATTTGAATGTGCTGATGCACGTGTATTTCAATCCTAAAATAGTCTGATTTAAGCAAAGTATCGGGATTCAGCACAACATTCCTGTTGAGCTATTTCAATCCTAAAATAGTCTGATTTAAGCAACATTACTAATCCTCGACAAAAACGAGGACATAATATTTCAATCCTAAAATAGTCTGATTTAAGCGCTGAAACGGCCATTATAGTAAAAATCATAGCCTGTATTTCAATCCTAAAATAGTCTGATTTAAGCAAAATGTCGCAACAACAACAGCCCTAAATAATTACCATTTCAATCCTAAAATAGTCTGATTTAAGCAGAAATTTGTGCTTTCTAATAGTTCTGTTAATGTGTTATTTCAATCCTAAAATAGTCTGATTTAAGCTGCAGAAGCAGATCAAGCAATAGCTGAATATTTAAAATTTCAATCCTAAAATAGTCTGATTTAAGCTTGTTACCTTACCACGTACAAGGACTTTCATTGTATATTTCAATCCTAAAATAGTCTGATTTAAGCTAAGTTTCGTTACGGACATTATAAAAGTTTTAGCAATTTCAATCCTAAAATAGTCTGATTTAAGCAATACTCTACAAGCTTCTTCTTCTTCCGATCCTCATAATTTCAATCCTAAAATAGTCTGATTTAAGCCTGCTGCCGATAGTGATTACCCATTAGGTAGATATATTTCAATCCTAAAATAGTCTGATTTAAGCGAAGAAACCAAGCGTACATGATATTAAATCAAATACATTTCAATCCTAAAATAGTCTGATTTAAGCTGTGCAGTTCTTTTTCAACTTGTTCATGACATTAATATTTCAATCCTAAAATAGTCTGATTTAAGCAGTAATAAGCTATCTTGCTTCTCTGCCCGGCAGAGCCATTTCAATCCTAAAATAGTCTGATTTAAGCAGATAAGACTTTATAAACTAACGGTTTGAACTATAATTTCAATCCTAAAATAGTCTGATTTAAGCATATAACGCAAAAGCAATAGTAGGAGATGATAATGATTTCAATCCTAAAATAGTCTGATTTAAGCTGAAAATAACGTCTTCATAGGAGGGGAAGCGGATAAAATTTCAATCCTAAAATAGTCTGATTTAAGCATGCTTTTTTATTTTCCTCTTCATCACTTGTAAAGTGATTTCAATCCTAAAATAGTCTGATTTAAGCAAATTATCTCTTTCTGTCCAGTATGGTATTTATTAAATTTCAATCCTAAAATAGTCTGATTTAAGCATCTACTGGCTCTTTTCCATATATGTCCTTGTTTAAATTTCAATCCTAAAATAGTCTGATTTAAGCCTTTACCCATCAGGATAGCACGTTGCCCTATATCATTCACTGTATTTCAATCCTAAAATAGTCTGATTTAAGCACTTAGTACCGTCTACATCCATTTCTTTGTTGTCGAAATTTCAATCCTAAAATAGTCTGATTTAAGCAGGGCGGAAATTTGCCTCATTTCCTTAGATACTTTCTCTTCATGTCCCTATAAATACATTGTTATCGTCGATCCCCAATTCCAGAATTCTTTTATATGGATCAACGACCTCCACAGTATTGTCATTTTAACAAATTAAGGATTTAAATTTCTTCTTTATTTATTGAAATATATAATAGAAAGGTAAAATTTGAATTAATGTTTAATAAATTTTCAAACCCAATTTAAGGATAAAGTAACCTGAAGTAAGTTTAATCAGGAGCTAAAAAGTGCTAATATAAACGATCAGTAATCTATACTTTAAAAACCAAAAAATAAGTTTAAATTAACTTGAATTAGAAAAGACCACAAACACTTGTGTTTGGGTGCCAAAAATCTATGATTTTTGAGCAATTAATAAATTAAAGTATACCATGTATAGGTGACTTTTCAATTCCTAAAACCTTTCTATGAAATGCATCTTCTGTCCTGAACCTATATATTATCACAGAATCCTCATTTTTATTGATTATATCCAGCAGACCTGTTTTAATCTCCTCAAGCTCGCTTTTTGTCACTTCCCCTTCAAAGACAGAGTTCTGAATCCAGTAGAGATGTTTTCTGAGGAATCCTTTGACTTTATTAACCCGTTCCACCTTAATATCATAGACAATTATCACATACATTTGATCATCATCCTGAAATCAATTTACCACCACATGACAAATGGCTTATACTCTTTAGAACCTAAAAGATGTTTTATAAGCTTATAAGCTTCCAATCTGATTAATCTTTTATAAGAAACCTTTCTGTTAAGTTCTCTATGCTTTATAGTCTTTTTAAGCCGTTCATCGTATTCCTTTATGAAAATTTTTCTTCCATTGTCATTTAAAAGACAGTAATTAAGGTCCTTTTCAAAATCATCTTCGTTGAGCATTCTTTTGTTAACAAGATAGAAAATTAATCTATCCACAAGAATTGGCTTGAAAATTTCGCTTAAATCCAGGGCCAGGGAAAATCTACGCTCAGAAGGCTCGTGAAGATAGGAAACAGTTGGATTTAACTGAGTATTATAAATTTCAGATAGAACCGTTGAATAAAGCATAGAATTTCCAAAGCTTATAAGTGCATTTACCATATTTTCAGGAGGCCTTTTAACCCTTTTTTCAAATTCAAAATTTTCAGGTAGAATTTCATTCATCTTTGTGTAATAATGGGCTCGAATCCTCCCCTCAACATTCATAGCTTCAGTTATTATACTACAACCTTCCAGATCAGGTAAAATGCCACTTATATGGTTTTCAAGGCTGTAATATTTGAGAACTTTCTCCATATTCTTTGCAGCGCCTTCCACGAACTTCCTGGCTATGAACATCCTCTTTTCATGATCCAGATAGTGTTCAGCCTGCTTTATGATCAGATCTCCAGATAGGAGCTTTTCTCTTGGGTAAAAACTGCCATCATAATAGCCGTAATAATTAAAGAAATGAACCGGTATGCCTTCTTTCGCTAAAAGCCGCATGGCCTGAGATGAAAAGGTTAACGAGCCGTAGGCATAGATGGAATAGATTTTGTTTATTGGAATTGGCTTTTTAACATCCTTATTTATAAAATAAACTGTGTTTTCTCTTCTTTTAAGCAATCCGTCCGACATTAAGTAATAGTTCTTTTTCATGACCTTTCACCCTAAAGCAAGCTCTCTACCTCATCAATTAATTTTTTAGTTGATTCAAGCATATTTAATGCAGTAGTTTTATCATAAATATAACTGTAATCCGCCATTTCTCTTGCCTTCATTGCTGAATCGAATTCAAAGAATACAGTATCACTTATAACACCATAATCCACAAAAAGAGTTTTAATTGCGGATTTAAGGGCAGAATGACTTTTTTCTTTGTAACCCCTACTGAAAAGAAGTCCTCTAAACGCATGGAACATGGAGTAATAACTTTGGACTATGGACCATTTGTAATTTGCATTGTTAATAGAATTTTCTGCTGATTTTAAATCATAATATGCCTCTTTAATCTCTTTTTCGATTAATTCAGCATCGATACAAATCTGCACTATGTTTCCTTTTCTGTAACTTTTAAATTGATAGTTCATGCAAATTCTTCCTTTTAATCTTCAAAGACCTTATTCAAACCCAGCAGAACTCAAAATATGCGCATTTCCTGCAAATCTTCGTTCTTTCAGACTTAGGGATGTCACTATTAATTAGATTATCAATATCTCCAATTATAGTGTTTAATTCTTTTTCTTTAGATTCATTTAAATCTATCATGACTTTCTTTCTCATTTTAGGATAATTAATTATGCCCTTTATATTTTTAATTCCCTTTTTCTCCTTTAAATAGTACATATAGTAAAGGAGCTGGTATTCATGTGCTTTCTCCATCTTACTGCTCTTTTTAACTTCATGAAGCTCCAGGCAATCCTGTTTTTTAATAAAATCAACGCTGATTAAATTATCAATCGTATACTCCTTTTCATCCTTGTAACTTTTTGAATGGAGTAATTTTCCAAGGGATACCAGATCAGATTCCTGTTCCATCTGGATGTGGTGGGAAAAAAGCCAGAGCTTGGTCTTGCAGATGAAATAGTAATTTATCTGAGTTCCTATTATTCGCAGTTGTTTTTCGGAGTCTATAAACATTATAACACTTAATGAATTCTTATTACGCCATTAACTTTATCAAAATCAGAATCAAAAGAAACAACTTCATGAATATTGAAAATATCCATGATCTCCAGTGTCACCGAATCAGTAAAAGACAAAGATCCATCATATTTCAGATATGTTTGAATGGCATCATTGTATACTGATTTTTCTTCACTGAAAACAGTACAATCTTCCATTATATAATCATAAACCATTTTACCCGCTTTTCCAACGGATCTACTTCCTACCATAGTCACTGTTTCAGAAATTATAATGCCTGAAACCATTTTACTGGATTTTTCAAGTTTCGGAATTAATTTAAGAGCTTGTTCATGCCATTTGTCAGTTTCAAGAACCAGGCCAATGAAAAAAGATGAATCTATAAATATCAAAATTTCTCTCCTCTTTGAGCTCTTTTCTTAAGTTCAACAGCATCTGTTCTCTCGTCAGTTTTCACGATGCCGGCAATATCTCGAAGAGACAATTTCTTGCGAAATCTAACTTTTACCCCGTTTTCGGTGGGTTTCCATTCCAAAATATCTCCAGGACCTACATCAAACCTTTTTCTTATATCTGATGGAACCACAGTCTGAAAACCCTTTGAAATTTTAGTTTTTGAAGTCATATTAACACCATTTGAAATATTGTTTTTCAAAGTATTTATAATTTTCAAAGTCAATCTTTTTTTCAAATGATTTTTGGTTTCACTCAACTTTATGAGTGATTGTTTATAAATGGTTGCTCAAGTTTATGAGTATTGATTGTTTTGAAATATGAATCTTCATTTGTGGTTTAAACTTTATTTAGTGATGGCCCAAATACCAACATATTTATATATATGATGAAGATAATAAAGATATATGAAGAATGCCGACACTACCGTACTTGTAATCTATGGGAATCATCTAATATTAAGAGAGTCCCCAAGAGGATGGGCCATAGTAGTGCCAGATCAGTTACAAATTGATAATTTTTATCATGGAGTTCACATACATCCAGATAGAGCTGTCTTACCTATTAAGGGTCGTGAGACTATCTTTAATATTGTTGCAGACCATTTAGAAAGGGAAAAAGGAATTAATCACGATAAATTAAGAAAGGAGTTAGGATTATGAGATTAAAACTTGTTAAAGAGATGAAAGGAAGGGAATTTGTTCAAAAAATGGAAGAACAATATGATTCCCTGGACAAACTCCAGAAATTAGTTGAAAAATATCCTGGAAATTATCTCTATAGCTTAGATCTGGACGATTGGATGTACTTTTTAGAACATCCTGATGACCCTGTAAAGCAAACTGACGTTTTATTCGTGGATAAATTTAAAATTGGAATGTCTGATCTTGAATTATTAAATACCATTAAAAAAGAACATCCAAAATCAATAAGGAATTTATCTCATATACTGAATAAAGATATTAAATCGGTGCAGCCAAAAGTTCAGAAATTAGCAGAAAGCGGCTTACTCAAATTTGAACCCGGACCTAAAAATGCAAAAAAGCCAGTAGTGAATTATGATAAAATAGAGATAGAGATTTAGTTAATTCGTGGCAATTTATTTACTCAACTTTATGAGTGATTATTTATAAATGGTTGCTCAGGTTTATGAGAAAAATTAAATCTTTTCTCCACATTGAACTTTCTTTTTAAGTTCAACTGCATCAGTTTCTGGCCCATCAACTAGTCCACAGATGTCTTCAAGGGTTACTTTCTTTCGAAATTTAACTTCTGCGCCATTTTTAGTTGATTTCCATTCCATAATGTCACCAGGTCTTACTTTGAACTTTTTCCTTATTTTTAAGGAAATGAGGGTCTTAAAATCTTTGAAATTTTAGTTTTTCAAAGTATTTTAGAAAAATATTTTCCTTTTGAATAATAATTCCCTAAAATTTAATAGATATAACCATTAAAATATTAAATTATCTGGATTTTTGGGTGGTGAGATAACTGAGCGAAATAGATAAAGAAATATCTGAAATTAAATTCATGCTGGAGAAAATCGAAGGGATAATAGATTCAAGGTTAATAGGGATAGAAGAGCCTGATGAAGACGAAATTGATGAGATAAATGCATATCAAAAAAAGAAAAAAATCAGGGACTCTTGAGTTAAAATATAGAGTATTTCTAGAGAGGAAAGTCCAGAAAGGAAAATCTTAATACCCATGACAGTGTCCATATAAAAGGGAAGATAATTAAACTTAAAGAAGGTTTTACTCCTGAACTGGACATTAAAAAGTTAAAAGGCTTTAAAAATCATTATCGTTTAAGAGTAGGGGGATATAGAATTCTTTTTGAACTTCAAGAAGGCCCATCTATAATAGTTTAGAGGTGTTAAATATGAGAAATACGTTTGAACATGTTTATCAGTTCCGAATTGACCTGAAAGATATCCGACCACCAATCTGGCGTAGAATACAGGTCCCAGAAACTTATACATTCTGGGATTTACACGTAGCCATTCAGGATGCCATGGGCTGGAAAGATTATCATATGCATGAATTCCAGATAACCGATCCATCTACCAGAGAAAGAATCAGAATTGAAACTCCAGAATGGGAGGAAAAAATAGCCGACTGGTTAAATATGGAAAACCGCAGGGCAAATTACACCTACGATTTTGGTGATTTATGGGAGCACAAAGTAGAACTTGAGAAGATAATCCCCAGAGAAAAGGGTGTTAATTATCCAATATGTATCAAAGGAAAAAGAGCATGCCCACCTGAAGATTGTGGGGGCGTGTGGGGCTATGAAGAGATTTTAGAGATTATACAAGATCCTGATCATGAAGAATATGAAGAAACATTGGAGTGGCTTGGAGAAGATTTCGATCCGGAACATTTTGACCCTAAAGAGATTGTTTTTGATGATCCGGATAGGCGCCGGAAAGATGCATTTGAATAATTAATCTCTAAGATATTCATTAAGATTATCTTCGTTTCCAACATAAATGCGGATGCCTTTTTCTTCTATTTGCAGCCATATCCATGAATTCCTGCATTATTTTTTCTGACTGTTATCTTTTTTGCCACAAGCTCTTCAAACCCCATATTATGCTCAAAGATGTCACCGTTCGATTTTACTATCAAATAAACGGATCTTCTTCCGCTTCTAACATCAAACCTAACTTATTATCATATTTTGCATCCACAAAATACGTCTTTCCATCTAATTCAACATTATTTTCCTTTTCAAGTTTTTTAAATTGCCCAACGCTAATAGAAAGGAAATAGCTCATTGCTTCAAAATATCTGCCTTCTTCTATTTCATCCAGATAATCAAGCTTATATTTGAATGGAACCACTTCATAAGACTGAAAAAGAGAATAAAATTCCATTTCACTCTCACTATCATTAATAAAAGGAACTATCTGTCTATTAAATGACTCAAAATGCTTTTGTACCATGTCAAACTCTTCTTTATCTTTTCCGACATATCCATCTGCATAAATATCATCTACAAGTTTCTGAATAATGTCTTCTTTTAAAATATCTACGTTTTCAAGACTTTTTACAGTTTTTTGAACGATTTCAGGATTATAGATATATTTATCCTTGTCAGAACCTTCAGAAAAAATATTCACTGGAGCAATTTTATCTTTATTCCATCCTTTTCTATTTACTCTACCAAATCGCTGAATTAAAGCATCAATAGGTGCGGGCTCTGAATATAAAACATCATAATCTATATCAAGCGAGACTTCAATTGCTTGAGTTCCTACTAATAAATCAAGGTTATCCAGAGATTTTTCGATTTCCTCTCTATCTTTAAGCATAAATCTACTATGCAAAAGTGCACTATTATCTATATCTTCAGATAATTCTTCAAAAACTTCTTGAGCCCTTAAAACAGTGTTACATACCACAAGAACCCGTTTTCCTTCGTTCAAGTCATCATTTATAATATCAAGATTATTTAGTATGTCCCCTCGGATAACATTTACTTCATGCCTTGTAAATTTCTCAAGCTCTTCTTTATCCATTTTTATTTCAGTTGAAATACCTAAATTATTTTTGAATAGATTTTTAATGAACGTTGGAAGCGTAGCAGACATAATCAGCATTTCTGCATTATAATTATTTTTCAAAATTTTTAGAATTTCCAGAATGAGTGAAGTTGTATGGGCATCATATGCATGAATCTCATCAAGGATAAATAAACCGTTAGTCATCTCTGAAATCTGCATTTCAAAACCTTTAGTCCCGAAAAATGCCTTAAGTATCTGGAAAGGAGTAAGAATTTTATATGGTCTGTAAATTTTTTTAGATAAACCCTTTATCTCTCTGATTTTATTTTTTGTTATATCATAGTCGTCCATATCCTCTGATAATGCTTTATACAGGAAATAAGATGCTTTACCATGTAATAATCCAACTAAATCCTCATTTTCAAAGTCTTTTTGAAGTCTTTTGTACATTGCGTTAATACTTGCTGTGTAAGGCAATAAATAAAAGACTCTTTTTGATTTAGTGAAATTTTGATTGGTATCGCTCCAAAACAGAGACGCCTCTGTTTTTCCACTACCCGTAGGCGCAGTTAGAAAAGCACTTCCATGGGTATTTAAGGCTTCTTGTTGGACTTTTCGAAGCTCAGAAAAGTTAAATATTGAGCTCATATCCTTGATACCATCTAAAATTTCGTATTTTGAACCAGAAGCCAGATGATCGCAGGCATTTACAAAACCTTTTAAAAAAATTCCATATTTTCCATGTAAATTTGAGTACTCGTCGTCTTCCCATTCGAGGTAGTAAGGAAGTGCTGAATCTTTGTAAACGTCTTCTAATTCATCCATTGAAAAAATTAAATTATAATTATCCAATTTATATCCTAAGTATTCCTTACTCCACTCTCCTATGAGCTTAAAATAACTTAAAAGTTCCTCAAAATTAGGTTCTAACTCCAATAACTTCTTTTGATATAATTTTTTACCGTTAGGGCTTGGAAATGTATTATAGCGTTCCCGCAGTTTATTGATATCTTTATGATGAGTAATTATGGCGATTCCTATCGCTTTTTTATATAACTCATCATAATTTAGAGCCGATACAAATCCTGCAGATAACATTTCATGGCGATATTTCCATCTCAACTTATGGGTATCATCTTTGAGCATATCTTGAAAGCCAGTTGCTCCTTTTCCAAAATCGTGGAAAAAAATAGAATAAAAAAGATGTTCCCATAAATCATTGATTCCGCATAACTCTGGAACATTTTCATAAGCTTCTTTAATGCTTTTAAATACTTTCAGTGCATTTTCAGTATGTTCCAAAATTGTTTCATCAGGTTTCGCTAGAAGTACCATTTTTTAGCCCCTATTTATGAAACCAAACGCCCCAATCTTTTTCTTCGTCGTAGTAACATTCGTCGGAATAGTCAAAAAACTGGTTCATTAGGATAAATGGTTTTGTACCTACAGCTTTACGTGGGATTGTGTCGGTGAAATGAGTTGGCAGTGCTTGAATAGTGCCAAATGCTCCATTTAAACCAAAAGGTAGTATGGTTTTTCCAAGTTTAACATTTGTCTGTTTTTCCAGTTCTATTTCTTTAATTTCGCTTATGGTTACTAAATCAGTTGAACGTCCTAATAGAAGAGGATAATGAGGCCTTTTAAAGTAGTCCTGATAATCCGGATCATCCAGATATAAATGAATCTCTGGATTTACTAAGAATTCTCTTTTAATAACATTTGATTTGCCCTGTAAACCTGATAATTCATATATGGTTTCTAAATCAACTGCTTTTCCTTGGTGACTGAACACATAACCCACTGACAAATCGTCTGGAGTAACTAAATCTCCTTTAGCAGCAGATATAATACCGTAAATTGTACTTAAAGGTGGTACTGGTAAAGTGGGCTGAAATCCACTGATAAAGGCAGGGTATCTGAAAGAAGTTACCCAGCCTTCAATTTGGATTCTTAGAGCATTCATTGTTTCATCAGCTCTGAAATATTATCTGCAAATTGATCTACAGCTTCTTTAATAGTCCCTGATTTAATATTCTCATTCTCTTGCGTTAATTTTGTAATGTCCTGTTCTAAGTCATCCATAAAACCCTTTCTGCGACCTATATAAATGTCTGTGAGGCAACAATCTGAATATTCATTTATAACCTCTTCAAGCGCTTCAATATCAAGCACTGGTTCTCCATTCTCCTCTTTTACAATATTCATGAAAATATGGTTACCGCCATCGATTACTGCAAGAACTAAAAATTTTGGAGATACATCAGTTAAGTGTGAAGTTAGTTTTGCTCCACCTTGAAGATATGGAAGAGCTTTAATTACTTCTTGGGCTCTTTTTATCCTGATATCCTCAGGCATTGTCCATTTACCGTTTTCTTCATCTTTAGATAGTCCTTTTTCTTCAGCCTTTTCTTCAAGCTCTGGATACATATTTCTATACCCTGTCTTTTCATCAGCATAAAAAACACCTAAACTGTCTAGATCAATGGAGAAGATACCTTTTAGAACAGTAGAATAAAATTCATGTTCATAAGGTACTGGATCACCTTCATGACGAGCCATAACGCCGAAATCCTGAGTTGGAATTTGTCCTAGTACAGATATCAATGGAGAAGTTTTTAATGGGGATATTCTTGTTACTGTACCGCCTTCTTTTGCTTTTAAAGCTCGCATATAACCAAAAACGTCATCATCATCGTATTCGATAGGGTTTGCACTTGTAAAAGCAATTTTTTTCTGTCTTTCTATTGGTGAAATGTTCCAATTATACTTTTTCTCAAGTGTATTTCTCCACCAGTACCTTAAAGCCTGTCCAGAAACATAAGGATAGACTTTTCTACCTCTTCGGATTGATTTAACTCTAACAATATTATCAGTTCTGTCTCCTGCATCAGCGCCTGCATTATTTAATGCAGAATGTGGTGCATCCACTAAAATAAAACCTACTACTGTTTTAGACATTTTCAGCCTCCATTTCATCTTCTTCAACTATTAATTCTTCTGAAATTCCTTGTTGGATTATCCAATCGTGCAAAACTTCATAAATCCTGAAAAGTATCAAATCTTGAGTTTCTCGCCAAGTCAAATTACCTTCAGGGAATAGATTATTAACATAATCATCGAAAGAAAACAAAGGATTCTCAGCTCCATTTTCTATTCTCTTTTTTATAACAATTCTTAAAAGATTGCGATAATTTTTATAATTATTTGCAGTTTCTAGTTTTTTCAAGGTTTTTATATCGTCTGCTGTTTTTATATAATCTGCCAGCTCGTCTCCAACTTTTTTTATTGCATCTATCCGTTTTTCATCCATATTCCTTACCTCCTCAAGGTAATGGCTTAAAAGATCCCATCCACCTATTGATTTTCGATTTTTTCTATCAATAAAGAATCCAATAATTGATTTTCCAGTTAAAAGGTTTTCATAAACAGTATTAGGATTGTTTTTGTATTCATTTTCCTCTTTAACCTTTTTCCAGTCCACAAATCTATAACCTCGCCTTACAATCCTTAACCAATCCTCAAATTTCTCATGTTGTGGTACATATGCCAAAAATTTGAAAATTGACATTGGAACGTGATAAATGTCTAAATCAGGCCCCTGATTATAATTCGTAAAATGGTAACAGTTAATTGAAGGAGCTTCATCGATCCACCTTACATCATATTCTAAAACTATGTCTTGAATAATATGAAAAAGAGCATTTTTTGGGTTCGTATACTTTTCATTAAAGCATCCTGTAATGTTACCTGTGGATAATTGCTTATCTATGTTTTTAATAGCCTTTCGAGACCAAATATTCATTACTTTTTCAGAATTGGAATGTATCAGTAGTAGTTTTCCACATGCATACATTATCAAAGGTGAAAATTGGACTGCAAATGCACATGCAGGGCAATAATCTGCACCTTCAACCCCGTATGAAAAATAATTTATTAATTTCCCTGATCCTGTGAGTGGTATTTTATCTTTGCCTGATCGTTGTGCTACATCTCTTCTTCCGCAAGATATACAGTCTCCAGAGTTACCTAAAGGAATTATTCCGTCAATTAACTCATTTAATATTCCTAAATATCTCTCATCTTTATTTTTAACTGAAGGGTTAGTAATCGGATTGTTAGGAAAGATTGAATAGATATTCTTTGACCATTTTTTAGTAAGATACAATTTAACAATATCCTCACTAATTCCTTTCAAATCATTTTTATTCAGTTCATTTGGGCTTTTCTTCACCCGCGTAGAAATTGCCCAAATTCCAGCATCAACAAATGGATTTCCAGTAAAATCATAAATTATTTCACTCATTTTTTGATCTCCATTATCTAATTAATTATATAATTGGTTATTTTATTATATAAATTTTGTTTCTTTATCTCCTTCTATTGGGTTTAATAAAGAACATTTTGATAACTAAAAATTATATAGTTCTTCGATCATATTATCTATACAAATCATCTCCGTGAAATCAGACTATTTTAGGATTGAAATAATAGAAGGAGATAAAATAGAATAATCTCCCCCAAATCAGGCTATATTAGGTTTAAAGATAATATTAAAAGTTTATTTCGGCGATAAATAACTATAATTCTATTTTAATCGCCAAAATCCATTTTTTGCGCCATTACCGTCAAATCATTGTTTGTAGAATAAAATGTTATTTCTTCCATTTTAACCTCCTATTTTCTATTTAATCACTATTATCAATTATATCAACCATTCCAAACCCCATACTATTCTTCTCTCCAAGCCCACAATCATATGCAAACTCCAAAAGCCTCTGATCTGCCTCAATCTCAAAATCCATCATAAAACCCCTATGAAAATTCCCTTTAATATCAATCCTGCGCCTCTTAGCAGATTTCATATCTGGCCTTATCCTCAACCACCGATCACCATCAAAATCTCCATAAAACTTAACATACTTATTAATCAAATTTTTCTGAACGCTCTCATAAAAGCGCTCATCTCCAGGCCCTAAATCCCATATTTTAAGTTTCCCATCAACTTCACGCTTTATTCGGGCCATTACAGGTGACATGGTTTTCATTTTCATGCATTCTGTAAAAATAGGCTTCTTTAATAACTCAATCTGTTCTACAATCAACTTATCGCCTTTAAAATCAACTTCAGAATTTTCAAGGTGGCCTTCAACAAGGCTTTTTATGAGATCATCGTTTGGAGAAGAAACATAAAACTCTAATTTACCGTCCCTTGAAAGAACACCTCTTTTAGTGAGCTTGAATTTTGGAACATAAATCTGTGAAAAAGTAAAAAATTTAAAATCACGTGAAAAATGAAGTTTAGATGCTAAATCAAGGTCAGATATCTTACGATAAATAATAGCAGAAAGAATGTGGTTGTAATTATAAGGAATTAAATAATTACCAATTTGTGATGATAAATTGATTTTTAATCTCATCTTTCTTCATATCCTAATTTATTACTGTATAGTATAAGCTTTGGTATTTTTTTGTTATTTTAAATGGCTCTAATTTTCTTATTAATGATGTTCTACTCTTTGATATTAATAATAACTATCATAAATCCTAAAGTTGCCCTATAAAATTCATTTTTCCAAATAAATTATACCTAAAAATGAATATTGTAAATACTCTTATTTAAATGTATATGTTTTTCATTAACCAATACATAAATTATATAAAATAAATATTTAAACTGGAAGATAAAACGGGTCAAAAGAAGTATTCAAAAGTATCTTGATTTAAAAGGAGTATAAAATTTAAGGATTTAAATAAACTATTTGTAAATGATGAAGTAAATTCAGTTACTTTAATCATTATGAATCATTAACAAATTTCGAGAATAGTATCCAATTTCAAGTAATACTTTTCAATAAAATAAAAAAATAAAAGAAGAAAAGAAAAACCTAAGCTGTCTTTTTTGACCTGACAGCCAGAGTAATGTCTGACGCTTTTACGGTTTTTCTTCCAGCATGTTTTGCAAGTTTAACAGCTTCTGAAGCTATTTCTTCGCCCATTTCTTCCAGAACTTTGGTAAGTTCATCCCTTGCATCATCACTTATTCTCTGGGCACCTGCATTTTTTATTATTCTTCCAACTGGAGCAATTGGTAATTCAGTCATTTTTTCACCTCAATCTTTTATTAGTAATCCATAGTATTTAAATTTGTCGATTTTATTGGTTTTTTATATTCCTTATCAAAAATGTGACTTTATCTAAATCCATTATCAAAGATGTGTCTTGAGTCACTTTTCATTTTTCATATGAATTCTAAAAAAATAATAGATTCAAATTATAGAAACTGGGGTAATTTTAACCTTGAAATAAACTTCAAATTTAAGGTTTTTTCTTGAAAATGAAGACGACAAAATGTTTTTTTAGTAATAATTTAAGAATAATATGTGTTATTATTGCTTTAAAGACTTTATTCCAATTTTTTGGACAAGATATTAAGTAATAACACGTTTAGATAATACACAAAACACATAAAATATTAAGTAATAACCGTGCAATATTTAATAGTAAACTGAATAAAATTCATAAATTTTTAAGAAGGAGGAATTAAAAATGGTGATAAAACTGGAAAGTGATGTTTTTGAGGAAGGCGGTTTAATACCAGCAAGATACACCTGTGATAATGAAAATATATCGCCCCCTCTTCGCTGGGATACGCTTCCAGAGCACACAATAAGCTTTGCAATATTATGCGAGGATCCAGATGCTCCTGGTGGAGTATTTACACACTGGATGATTGCAAATATTACTCCAGATACTATGGAACTACCAGCTGGTTTAAAAAAGGAGATAAAACTGGAAAAGGGAGCAATTCAAGGAATAAATGACTTTGGATTTCCAGGATATGGAGGACCATGTAATCCAGGAGGTACTGAGCACCGATTTATCTTCAAAATTTATGCACTTGATACCACCTTAAATTTAAACCCTGGTTTCAAACCAGCAGAGTTTTTAAGAGCATTAGATGAAAAAGTTCTTGACGAAGGGCAACTAATGGGGCACTACAGGAGATAAATTAGGGATAATGCAAACTTCTCTGATTTCATGGAATAATTACTTTTAATAGAGAATTAGATAATTTAATTAAATTATTTTACTGGTGAACAATTTGAAACTAACAAAAAAGGATTTAATCAATGAAATATGCCGAATAAGAAATGAAATCGGACACGAGAAGGTTAAACCCAACATTAAAGACATTATATTCCATGGAGATACTCGAACATTACTCATTATAACAGCAGATAGGCCTGAAAAATCAATAGTAATTGGAAAAGGAGGATGGGTAGTTGGAAGGTTAAAAGAAGAGCTAAATTTAAACTCAATTCACGTAGAAGCCTACCCTGATCTTCTGCTCAGGGAATACAAAATAAAATTAACCCGGGATAAACTAAAAGAAATATTAAATCTCCCTAAATTTAGAGGTTTTAAACCTCTGCATAATTTATGCAAACTCCTAAAAAATAGACTTCATAATATTACTGATTTTGATTTAAAAGAAGATGTTGAAGAATCTGAATCACCACAAGCAGTTGTTGCACTTTCAGGAGGAGTAGATAGTAGTTTTTCGTTGATAGTAGCTAAAATGATGGGATTTAATCCGGTTGCAGTGACAGTTAACCCTGGAAGTATAATTCTCCCCAAATATTTTCAAAATAACGTGGAAAACCTTTCCCAGAAGCTTCATGTAAAACATGAGTACATTGAAGTGGATATGGATGAAATAATAAGGGATTCCCTTGAAGGTAAATTTCATCCGTGCGGAAGATGTTCTAAAGTCATAAAAAGAGCGGTTTTAGATTATACAAAGGAAAAAAATATTCCATTTTTAATTTATGGTGATCTTCTATCGACCGGTTCTCAATCCATTGTTTTTGAGGAGAGTATTGTGAAAATAAACCTACCTGCCATGTTTTCTGCTACAAAGGGAGAAGCTAAAAGCTTGGCTTCCAGATATGGTGTTTTAAAGAAAGGAGGATATGGTTGTCCGCTGATTAACGAGGTGCATAAAAAATATCCCTATATGCGCAAATATTCAATCCAGAGGGTACTTAGAGAAACTCGTGCAGGCGTATTAGAACCTGGAGAAGCCCTTGAAATGATAATGAAATCCCTATAAAAGCTTATTGAAATTAGAAATAATTAATTATTTGTATACTCTTTGAAATCTTTCATTATGATTTCCAGTACTCTGATTATCTAAAAAATAGAAAGAAAAATTAATTGAGGAAATGCGAAGTTACTGAACTATTTGATGATTTCCAGTATCCCATATGCTATGAGGAAAATTCCAACCAGATATCCCACAAGCTGTGGATATATAATTATGAGTATACCAACGAGTATTGCAATAATTCCAATTAATTGAGGTGTTGAACTGCTTCTCATGACTTATATATTTGATATTACTTCATATATAAATATTATCAATTATTTTTAATAGCATGCTAATACTGTTTTTATCCTGAATTTAAAAATAAACAAATTTCCGCCTATAAACATTCGCAAATTTTTAATAATATGAACCTATTTTTATAAAATGCCTCTTCTACCAGAAATTATTTATATATTTTACTTGTATAATATTAGTTGACTCAAAAAACGAGGCTGAAAAAAATGAAAAATAAAAGAAGATATAAAAAGACTATTTTAGATAGGAAAGGTTTAATTGAGAGAATGCTTGAAGACACTTCAAGAACAATTGACACCATAAAACAGGATCTGGAAAAATCAGTTGTTGATTACACCTTTGTTCCAGGAAAAGACATAATTGAAACAGATGAAGACGTTATCATCCATGTTGATTTACCTGGGATTAAAAAAGAAGACATTGACTTAAGAGTTACAGAAAACAAGTTAAAGGTTAAAGCTGACTTTGACTTTGAATATGAAGTGCAAAAAGGAAGCCATATAACTCTTCATGACAGGAAAAAAGGTGTTTTAAGGAGAACTGTAAGGTTCCCTAAAAAAGTAATGGCTGAAGAGGCTGAAGCTACTTTTGAAAATGGCGTTTTAACTGTTGAAGTACCTAAACAGGAAAAAGAAGAAAGTTTCAGCATAAAAATTAAATAATTCTCTTTTTAAACGCATCCCCCGGGATGTATTTATTAAATTTTTTGGCTGATTTTTAATTACTAAAATTAAAGATAAATATCATTTTTTAGTGGATTCATTTGCTATAAATTGTTTTAATTTTAAAATAGCATCTTGAGTAGATTCTGGAGAAGATCCTCCGATTACTGTTCTTGCCTTAATATTTTCCAATGGATCCAAAGCTTTTTTTATCATTGCATCATCAAGTTCAAGTGGTTTATCAAACAGCTCAACTGCTACATTATCTAAAAACTTTGAATCAATATCTTCAATAGATACCTGTTTATCTAAAGCTTCCGTTACCATTCTTCCCACTATTTGATGGGCCGTTCTAAAAGGCATGTTTTTTTCACGAACCAGTATATCTGCTAACTCAGTTGCAGTGGCAAAATTGGACTTTGCAAGTTCTGCTGCACGTTCTTTATTAACCTCAATTGTTGATAGCATACCTTGCATAATAATGAGCATTGATTTGGCGTTATCTACAGAATTCCAGAGGTGAGGAGTTATTTCCTGTAAATCACGGTTATAACTGTAAGGTATTGCCTTTAAAATGGTTAATATTGTCATTAATTCCCCTATAAGAATCGCGCTTTTTGCTCTTACGATTTCTGCAACATCCGGGTTCTTTTTTTGAGGCATTATCGATGAAGTGGATGAATATTCATAGGCAATATTTATCACTCCAAATTCAAATGTGCTCCATATTACGAGCTCTTCACAGATTTTACTTAAATTAGATGCAAGCATTGAAAGGGCAAACACGGATTCAGCAGCAAAGTCCCTTGAACTTACAGCATCTATGGAATTTTCCATAACACTATCAAATCCAAGAAGATCTGTTGTCATTTCGCGATCTATTGGAAAACTTGTGGTGGTCATGGCTGCTGAGCCCAGAGGGTTCATATCAACTCTTTTATATGCATCCATTAAGCGCTGATAGTCTCGTTTAAGAGAATTTGTATATGCAAGCAGGTGATGAGCAAATGTAGTGGGTTGAGCATGTTGGAGATGAGTATATCCAACAATTATGGTTTCTTTATGCTCATCAGCCATTTTAAGCATTTTATCAATAAAATCAAGTATTAAGGGGCCTATCGTTTTAAGCTCTTTTTTTAAAACAAGTCTAAGATCCGTTGCAACCTGGTCATTCCTTGACTTTCCAGTATGCATGAATCCTGCAATTTCTCCAATTTTGGAAGTAACATAGTTTTCAACTGCCATGTGGATATCTTCCACTGAAGGATCAAGGTTAAGTGCTTCAATTCCTTCCTCTTTTAGCTCTTTTAATGCATCTAATATTTTTTCTGCATTTTCTTCAGGAATTATTTCTTTTTCCTTTAGCATGGTTGTGTGGGCAATGTTCAGTTCAATGTCAGCATCAAAAATACGTTTATCAAATTCTAAAGAAGAAGTAAAAGAGGCAGCTTCACTGCTCATTTTACCTTTAAGCCGTCCAGATCTTAAATTCAAGGTTTTCCACCTTATTTAATTAATAAAAATCCTCAAAGATTTTTGAGTGTAAAAAAATTATTCTTTAGTTTTCCATTCTGTGTATCCGCATTTTCCACAGGCGTATCTGTCTCCATGATCCGCCATGAAAACACCATGTGAACATCTAACACATTCTGGATTTTTTCTAACGAGTTTGTTATCTTTAACTTCGTAAAGGTCACATTTTTTCATTATTCTTCCTCCTTAGGTTCTTCGCCTTCTTGAGGTTCCTGGTTTTTAGCCAATACATGTTTAGCTTCGATTTTGTTTAAATTTTCTTCTGAATCATATATCTTTGCATATCCGTCAGCTTTACCTTCACCAAATTTAGGTAAAACTTTATCAACTACGAGAAGCTTTTTATCTGCATCAAGCAATGCAACAAGCTTATTTTTAATATCCATAACATTAGGAGTAGATTCTCCCTGATACATGCAGCCAAAGTGTATTTCTGTTCTGTTTAAAAGCGGATTTTCAGTTTTATCTTTAATTTCTATGTCCATTATTTGACCTCCATTCTTTGAATTTGGGGCATCGAAAACCTTAAGGCTTTCTCAACCTGAATAAATTCATTATTTCTTCTGTCTTATTTTTAATTTTATCAGCTTCAACAACTACAATTCCCTCTCCAGGTTGTCCATATAATATTATGACATTTTCTTTAGACATTAAAGCCGCGGGGATCACTGTCAGATCTTCTTCACCATTTACAGTGATTAAGACATTTGATTTTGTGGCAATCTTAAATGCTTCATCAATTGTATCCCATATTTCATCTGTAATGGTTCCTGGAGGATTATCTGCAGTTAATATGATTGCATTATATTCAATAGTATGTTTTGATGCTTTTCTCTCAATTTTATTGTCTATAATTCCAATATCTGGAATTATGCTGGCATCCAAAAGAGTTCTGGTTGTGGCATCGCCAATGGAGATTATAAAATGATTTTGAAGTATTTTTCTATCTATATCATTCAAAGAAGAGTAAAGTTTACCTAAAGGCTTTTTAAAGTACATTCTTCCTTCTTTTTTTAATATTAACACTTTATAACCTGAAAATTTTTACCTTACCCTTAATGCGTATTCTCCAGAAAGATCTATATTAAGCTCTCTGGCAATACCTGATTTTTCTGGATCGATTATTATTAAAAACCCACTCCAGTTTTTTGAAGAAGGTATATCACATATTGCGCATCTTTCTGATTCCATTATCCTTTTACATTTTGTACATGCTTTTGTAACCATTATTTCTTCTTCCTTTTCTCTTTTTCAATCCATTCTTCTCTTCCAAGACCTGGTTGTCTCATGGTAAGACCAATTTTGGTTTCTTTAGAGGATTTTCCTTTAAGGCTCAAGGCAACAACCCTTGCGCGGACTTTATTTCCCTCTTCAAGGGTCTTTTTTGATTCTTTACCTAGTAAGGCCCCTCTTTTAGCATCGTAATTTATGTAATCATCAGTTACCTGTGATACGTGAACAAGACCATCCATTGGGCCTATTCGAACGAATGCTCCAAATTCTGTTATTTCAATGACTTCTCCTTCTACAATTTCCTGGAGTTTTGGCCTGTAAAATAGGGCTGTGAATGTTACATTATGATATGCTGCACCATCACCCATTATAACTTTACCAACACCAATGTCTTCAACTTCTTTGACTGTAACCATTAATCCGAGCTTTTTATCTATTTTTCCAACGTAATTTTCATTTAAAAGTTGGAATGCAACATCTTCCAATGGTTCTTCGAACAATGTTGGCGGAACTCTTACGGTATCTTCAATTTTAGATATTAAATACATTAAACCACTTCGGTCTATCCTTTTTATTTTATGTTTATGAACTATTAAATTAAAAGTTCAAGGCTATTTAATGCCTGATTACTTTTTACTTTCATCATATAATTTTATGGAATGTTCTAATGCTTCAAATGCTTTTTCTGCGTTTTCCCATCCCTGTACTTCTGTAACTTTTCCTTCAAGGTATTTATATTCCTTGAAAAAGTGTGCAATTTCATCCAATAAATGTTTGGAAACATCATTAATATCAGTTATATCATTGCATCTTGGATCATTAATGGGTACGCCCAGTATTTTATCATCATTGTCATCGTCATCGATCATTCTCATTATTCCAATTGGTCTTGTTTCAATCACGCAGCCCGGGAATGTGGGCTGATCCATCAATACGATGATATCCATTGGGTCTCCATCATCATAAAGGGTTTGTGGAATTATTCCGTATTCTGCAGGGTAATGGAATGGTGAGTAAAGTACTCTGTCCAGTGCAAATGCTTCCATATCCTTGTCATACTCGTATTTGTTTCTTGATCCCTTTGGTATTTCAATTACTGCATACACTACTTCAGGAACTGATGGTCCTGGCGATAAATCCGTCCAAAGATTCATATAAATCCTCCAAGTCTTCCAAATTATAATTTTATTAAATGAGTCTAATTTATATTTATAAACCTAAATATCCATCAACTGCCAGATAATTCTTCTGACGTAAATATATAACTGCAATTCCCCTCTCTTTTGCTCTCCTTTTAAGTCCAAGATCATTGGTACATAGAACATTAGAGATTCGAAGCAAAGCATCATCAACTTTCTCTCTATTTTTCAAATCCACATTTATTATGTTAATCCTGGGAGATTTAGCTATTTTCAGAGCAATTGATGCTTCAACTCTTGCCTTACCCTTCGATCTTCTTTTTATTGCTTCCAGTTCATCAATAACGAAAGATGGAACTAAAAGCCTGTAATTAGGTAAAATTTGCCCAAGTTCATCCAGTATATCCACATGAAATTGAGCAGGTATCATAAAAAATTTGCATCGAGGACTGCTTCTTTATTCAATGATACCATATCCAATTAACCTCCATCTTGCCCCTACACGTCTGCTTAATGCCACTCTCTGACCTTCTTCAGCGCAAACCGGTAATTTAAGCTTTACATCAACCTTTTTTCTTCTGGCACTTGTTACAACACCTATGGTTGTGGCTGTTCCTATATTGATCATAAGTGGTTCTGATGATTTTATTGGCTCAACTTCTCTTTCTTCTTTTGTACCAACCACTCTCTCCAGAAGGTGTGTTTTCATTGTGAAATCAAATAACATTGGAGGGAGCGTTTCTGGCTCTCCAGCAACAGATCCAGATAATGAATCTGCTTTAGTTAAAGCAGGGTCAAGTTTTGTACCAACACCAATAAGTCCACCAGGACCTACTTCATCAACAGGTTTACCTGCTGCAATTAAGCCTATAATTTCAGATTTAAGACTTATCCATGATGTTTTACCCCTCTTTTTAACCTGAATTCCAGGCATTATCTCGATTTCATCTCCAATTTTAAGTTTTCCCTGGATAAGGGATCCACCCATAACTCCTCCAGAGATATTTGCAGGAGTGCAGCCCGGTTTATTTATATCAAATGATCTTGCTACGTACATACGTGCAGGTTTATCAAGCAGCCTTTCAGGAGTTTGAATTCTATCTTGAATTAATTCAATTAAAATATCAACATTTGCGCCCTGTTGGGCAGATATTGGTATTATTGGGGCATCTTCTGCGCATGTACCCTTTACAAATTCTTTAATTTCATTGTAACTTTCTATAGCTCTTTCTTTTGAAACTATATCAATTTTATTTTGAACCACAATAACTTCTTTAACTCCAATAACGTCAAGAGCCATAAGATGTTCCTTTGTTTGTGGCTGTGGACATGGTTCATTGGCAGCTATTACCAGTACTGCGCCATCCATTATTGCAGCGCCAGATAACATTGTTGCCATGAGTGTTTCGTGCCCAGGAGAATCTACAAATGAAACTTTCCTTAAAGTTTCTGTTTCCTTGCCGCAATGCTCACATACAAGTGCTGTGGTATAACATTGAGGGGCAGGACATTCAGTGCACTGTCTGAAAGTTATATCTGCATAACCTAATCTTATTGAAATTCCTCTTTTTGTCTCTTCACTATGAGTATCTGTCCATATACCTGATAAAGCCTTTGTTAGAGTGGTTTTACCGTGGTCTACGTGACCTACAAGCCCTATATTTATTTCAGATTGTACTTTCACGGGTTACACCTAAATCCTGTATTTTAAAAATTATTCTTGAGCTTCTTCGGCCCCTAAAAGTTCCTCTATACTTTTATTGCCTTTTTCTGTAACAATTGTGTTAATTTGAACTATATCATCAGATACTGTGTTCCCACGAACTGTTTTTCTTCTTCTCTGTCCATCCATGTCTGGTTTAAATCCAATACCACCAGAAAGAAGGCTTCTTATTCTTCGTGGTCCTTCAACATCTCTTTTCATTGGAAAACCGTTTTTATCACTTCCGCCGGTTATTTTAAGTTTATATCCATTTAAACCTACTACGGAAGCTTCAATCTCGTCCCCAATTTTTAAACCAATTAAATTCCTTGTTTGTGTTGTGTCAACTTCTATCTGATGACTCTTTTCTCCTTCTGAAATAACTAATTTAAATGCCAATCTATCTCCTCCATATTATAGTAATATTATCCGATTTTTTAGTTTAATATGAATTTTATTTATGTTATAGTATTTAATGAATTCCCCAGCCTGAATTTTCCTTTCTCTTTATATCCACAATTTCATTTAGTGTTTCATATTCATCCTCAGTAAGCTTATTTTTAAGCTCTGATTCAAGGATTTTATAATGATTTTCGGGAATATCAACGTAGAGAACATCTCCTTCATCAAAATTCTTGCCAAAAATACCATTTTTTATACTCATAGCAACTTTTTTGCCTCTTGAAGCTGATTTTAGATTTTCACCCTTATCCTGCATTCCTTCAACTTTTCCAACTTTTGACCCATCTCTCCTTATTAAGCCATAATCCTGTTTAATGGTACCAGATAAGACTTCTATACCTGCAATAGCAGGTTTACTGTTTCGGAAGATTAGTTTGGGTATTATCCTTATTTTAGCAGGTTTTATAATAGCATCAAGATATGCTTTCTTCTTTTTTTCTTCTGCATCATCGATCCATTCCTTATAGTCTTCAGTCAATTTATATATGACATTTGCAGAGAAAAGCTTAATATCTGAAGCTTTAATTTCTGTAGTTGCAGTAGGGAGTATTTTAACATTAAAAGCCACGATTACTCCATAAAGTGGATTCTCTTTTTTAACAATTATCGCATCCACAACATCCCTTCTGGAGACGTCGCCTATATTTGCAGCTCTTATTGGGATCTTCATGTCCCTGAGCAAATTAACCAGTGCTTCAAGTGAACCAAGGGTGTCTGCCTTAACAATGATCCCCAGTTCATCAGTATCTATTTTTATGTCTTCAATTTCTCTTAAAATTTCTTCCCTGACAAAATCAAAATTGTCCCTTGCAACGCGAAGCGGGGAACCTGCAACAGCATTTTCAATGTTGGGGGCCACAATTTTAATACCCGCCGCTGCTACGACTTCATCAACCTTCTGGAACCTCTTCTTGGATTCTCTTATCTCTTCAAGAGGTCTTGGCTTTAAAAGAGATCTTATGCCTGTGTTTATAACATCATCCATTGTCATAATGGCAATTGTATCATCTTTTTTAATTATCCCATCATAAATTACAGCATCAATAGTCACCCCAAGCCCAATCTCTTCTTTTACTTCAAGAATGGTTCCTTTGGCCGGAGCATCTTCTTCTATCTTCAGCTGTTCTTTTAAATACTGTTGGGCAAGTCCCATAAGCATAGCTAAAAGTTCAGGTACTCCTTCACCTGTTTTTGCGCTTATAGGTACTATACTTATCTGTTTTGAAAAATCACTAATTCTATCAAATCTTTCAGATTCAAATCCTTCTTCATGCAGAATTCCGACCAGTTCATAGATCCCTGTATCCAGTTTTTGCTGAACGTTTTGAGGCTGTTTAGAAAAAGTTTCTAAAAATGGATATCTGGGATGTGATTGCCAGCCATATATTTTATCCATTTTATTTGCCGCCACAATAAATGGAGTTTTATACATTTTAAGAATATTTAAAGCTTCATATGTTTGTGGTTTAAACCCTTCGTTCATATCCACAATTAAAATAGCCAGATCAGCAAGCGCTCCCCCTCTTTTACGAAGAGTGGTAAATGCTTCGTGTCCTGGAGTATCTATAAAGAAAAGTCCTGGAAGGGTTTGTTTTATTCCAAGTTTTCTTAAAAATTCACCACCAATATCTTCTACTACTTCTATAGGGATTTCTGTTGCTCCAATATGCTGAGTTATCCCTCCAGCTTCCTTTTGAGCAATAATACTACCTCTTATAAAATCTAAGAGAGTAGTTTTACCGTGATCCACATGTCCAAGTACAGATACAATTGGTGATCTAATTTTCAACTTCAAACCTCAATAATTTCATTATTGTGGTTCAGGAAATTTTCAATTTCCTTCAACCTCAATTTTTTTCTAAAATTGGGTTTAGAAAAATTCTAAGAATTTTTCTTCAACCTCAAAAACTTTATTTTTTGGCCGTCGAACACAAAGCTAAAGAAAAATGCAACGCATGCAAAAATCCATGATTTTCGAATGTTTGCGAATATTATTCGCAACCGGAAAAATTTAAAATTTTTCCATGTGTCAAATCTCTCAAAACCATAGGTTTTGGAGCGCGACACTTTGTTTTGCAAGCTTCGATTTGACAACATTTTCTGAGCATCAAAAACGAAGTTTTTGAAAGTGTTCGGGCATTGGAAACCAAAGATTTCCAAAGGTGCAGAAAAACCGTAGTTTTTCTTCAAACTCAAAAAAATCCCTCAAAAATTCTATGAATTCTTGGGGCGCTCAAACACCGGGTGTTAGGTGCATCAGAAATCTTAGATTTCTGAAAGCGCAAAAAACTGTGTTTTTTGCAGTTTTAATTTTTTTTGTTTCAAAAACCATGGTTTTCTCAACTCTAAAAATTAAAAAAATTATTCATATATCAGTCTTTCGTCAGGAAGGGAGTATTCACAGACTTCAGAATCATCAAAAAACAATGATATTTCTCTTTTTGCAGATTCTGAAGAATCAGATGCATGAATTATATTTCTACCCATATCCAGAGCATAATCGCCTCTTATAGTTCCAAGGTCTGCTTCTTTAGGATTTGTTGCTCCAACCATCTTTCTTATAATACTTATGCAGGCATCGCCTTCAATTACCATTGCAAGAACTGGACCAGATGTAATATAACTTATGAGGTCGTTGAAAAATGGTTTTTCTTTGTGTTCTCTGTAATGTTCTTTTGCAAGGTCCTGAGGTATCTCCATCATTTTTGCAGCGGCTATTTTAAGCCCCTTTTCTTCAAATCTAGTTAATACTTTCCCCATTAACCTTCTAAGAACAGCATCGGGTTTGAGCATAACAAAACTTCTTTCACTCATTGTTTAACCCACTTTACCTTTCTTGGAACTCTTCCTAACTTAATTCTATTTTTTTCGCATTTGCTGCTGCAGAAGAAGTATACAGTTCCGTCTTTTCTGACGTACATTTTCCCTGTACCTTCTTGTATTTCTTCCCCACAGAATGAACATGTTCTCATATTAACACCTTTTAATTATGGAGTACGGATTTCTTTTGCTTCTCTTATTGTATCAAGTAGCATTAAGATGTCGCCTTCCCTTATTGGCCCCATAATATTTCTTGTTAGTATTCTTCCTTTGTCTCTTCCTTCAAGTATTCTACATTTTACCTGCATGACCTCTCCAGTCATTCCTGTTCTTTTAAGAACTTCAATTACTTCAGCAGGAGTTGCTTCAGCCATATAATCACCCTGAATTATTAAAGTGAGAAAGGCAGTTGCCTTTCTTAAAAAAAATTAATTATTTTTTGAGTTCTTCGACTTTCTCAACTACTTCGTTGATTAAATCTTCAGCTTCACCTGCATCAGTTATGACTGCAGATGCTGTACCAACATTTAAACCTGCTGCTTCCCCTAATTCATCTTTTGTTGGGATGTAAACATAAGGTGTGTCTTTTTCCTCGGCTAAAACAGGTAAGTGAGCTGCTATTTCTGGAGGATCAATATCCTCTGCTATGAGTACTAATAACGCGTCGCCTCTTTCTATGGCTTTTGTTACTTCGTTTGTTCCTTTTCCTACTTTACCTGTATCTCTTGCTATTTCTAAAGCCTCAGAAGCTTTATCAGCTATTTCTTGTGGTACATCAAATTTTACATATATTGCTTTTGCCATGTGATTTACCTCCTTTTTCATCTGGTTTTTATACCATCCATCGGCATATCCTTAACTTTTAACTTTTGCATATATAAAAGTTGTTGCCTGCAGGATTTCAAAAACATAAAAATGTTATTTTTACCATTTAATCCATGATTTATTCAATTGAATATTAAAATCTCAGATTATGGTTTTTTCAAAAATTCCAATTCTAAAACAGTTTGTAGTTTAAAACATAAAATATAGAATTAGTATAATATATGTACTCGATCATTGCTTATAAACTTTATCTTATCCTACTAAAACAAAAAAATAAGTAAGAACTTCACTTTTCAATGCAATATACCTCTTAATTGCTTAAAATAGCGCAGATAATAGCATTAATTTTTTAAGTTCATTATATTTTAATTACAAAATAGAATTTTTTTATAATGAAAGTCGTTGATAAAATTAAAAATAAAAAAATAAAATAGATTAAAAGGATTATAACCTTTTAACAGCCATTTCAATGTCTGATGCTTTAACAGTTTTTCTTCCAGCGTGTTTAGCAAGTTTAACTGCTTGTACTGCTATATCTTCACCCTGTTCTTCTAAAGCTTTTGCTAAAGCTTCTCTTGCGTCATCACTGACTCTTTCTGCACCAGCATTTTTTATTATTCTTCCAATTGGAGCAATTGGTAATTCCATATTTAATCACCTCATTTTTGTATATTTGTTATTATACTCTGTTGAGAAACTCCTATATATATTTATCGTTTTTTTCACTGATTATTTGAAAAACTATATGTTTTTTAGTCACATGAAGACGATCCATATGATTTTCAGACACCACATTGTAAATCATATGCTATTTCGAGTGGCACAAAAAAATAGAATATGTAGAAAAGTTAGAATTGAAAGAAAGTAAATTAAAAATGGAATTCCTTATCCTCTGGCTATAATACGAGAAAGCTCTTTTATATCTGCATTAACTTCAATAGGTTCCACACAGGCACTAATAGCAGTATTAGGGTCTTTTAGTAAGTGCCCTGTGACAACACATACTATCTGTTCATTATTATCAACTTCTCCACCCTCTACAAGCTTTATAAGGCCTGCAATTGATGCTGCAGAAGCAGGTTCTACTCCAATACCTTCAGTTCTGGCTAGCAATTTCTGGGCACTTAAGATTTCCTCATCAGATACAGTTTCAGCAAATCCATTAGATTCATTTATGGCCATAATTGCTTTTCTGGAGCTTACAGGTGCACCAATCCTTATTGCAGTTGCAACAGTCTCAGGATTTTCAAATGGTACAATATCTTCTTTATTTTCCTTTATCGCCCTTACAATTGGGGCAGCTCCTTCCGCCTGAATTCCAGTCATCATGGGCAGATCTTCTATAAATCCTGCGTTGTGGAATTCTTTAATTCCTTTCCAAATTGCAGATATGTTTCCTGCATTTCCTACAGGTAAAATAATTCTATCTGGTGATTTCCATCCAAGATCATCCACTATTTCAAATCCAATTGATTTTTGACCCTCTAATCTGAAAGGATTTACAGAATTTAAAAGATATAATTGGCCTTCAAGTGCAAGGGCAGTTATTGCTTCAAGGGCTTCATCAAAATTTCCCTTAACTGATAATACATCCGCTCCATGGAACATTGCCTGGGCAAGTTTACCAAGAGCTACTTTTCCTGATGGAAGAAGTACTACACAGCGTAAACCAGCTCTTGCTGCATATGCAGCAAGTGAAGCTGATGTATTCCCTGTAGATGCACATCCAACAGTATCCACTCCTAATTCCATAGCTTTTGTGATTCCAACACTCATTCCTCTATCTTTAAAGCTTCCAGTTGGGTTTGAACCTTCTACTTTCACATAGAGATCTACTCCGAGTCTTTCACCCAGTTTATCGCATTTACAGAAGGGAGTTCCACCTTCTTCAAGAGTAACTATTTTTGCTGGATCAACAGGCATAAATTCCTTATATTTCCACATTGTGGATTTTCTGCAATTAAAAACATCTTTAGAAATATCTGGCTCACATATAACTTCAAGTATTGAACCACATTCGCTACAGGTATATATTATATCCTTTAAATCATATTTAGCACCGCATTTAATACATTTTATCATGATTTCACCTTTAAAATTTAAATAAAAATTTAATAAATATTCTAGTATCTTCAAGGACATATTGAATTGAGAAGCTATAGCATGCCTCTAATGTAATTTCCCCATGCTATGGTAAAATTAGCTTCAATAAATGCCCCTATAAGAATTAAAACTATTGCAATTACAAGCAGAACTAAAGATTCCTTTAAATTATCGTATTCAGCATATACTATTTGCTCCAGCTGCTTTCTCAGAGGCAAATATCCTTTTATTTTCGTTACATTTTTTAATAAATTGAATTCAACTTTAGCAAGTCTGAATCCTGCAGCTCCAGCAATAATAATTCCAGCAATTTCAAATATCCCATGGGGTAATGTATATATTATAAAATTACCAATCGGGTACTGAGATGCTGCATATCCAATAAAAACACCATTATAAATCAGTAAAAACGCAGTTCCTAATCCAATAATAAGTCCACCTGCGTAGATCAGAAATGCAATTTTAAGATTATTGGTAAAGATAGATAGTGTTGTGAGTTTAATTTCCCCTCTGCTTACACTGTCTCTAAATGATCTAAGCACCTGCCTCATGAACTGGTCAATGGTTCCAGATAAGAAATAGCCAACAAATATAGATGACATAAATAAAGCTGCTGAAATTATTAAAAATATTTCATTACGTTTATAAAGGCCTGAAAAAAAGCCTTCATATCCTTCTTGACTCGAATATCTTCCAAGATCTCTATCTAACATTTAGGTTCCCTTTCTAAAATTTTTTGAGCAATATCCTTTGATTTTTCCCTTTTTTTGGCAAAATCATTTAAGAAATCTTTTATCATTTCTGCTACATTCTTTTTACACTCACCACACATAATATTACCGCTTTTACATGATTTATATAATTCGGTGAGTTTTTTTGGGGAGGGCTCCAGATGGTAAAGAACAAGCTCATAAACTGTACAAACCTCCGGAATACCTCCAAGTTTACGCTGCTCATCAAGACTATCCCTACCACCAGTTTTGGCGGATTTAATTTTCTTTTCGGCAATCTCAGGAGAGTCGCTTAAAAAGATGGCGGTATTTGGTTTACTGCTGGACATTTTATCACCAGTAAGCCCTGTAATAAACCTATGGTAAGTTGAAGAAGGTGGAATAAACTTAAATTTGCTTTTAAATCTTTCTGCTATGTCCCTTGTAAGACGGATGTGCGGATCCTGATCTGGTCCTACAGGAACTACCGATGGTTTAGGCCCACCGCATTCTTCCAGTTGAGGGTGAAGAATATCTGCAACCTGAATTAGAGGCACGTAAAGATGTGCAATATTTGTACTTCCATGAAAACCATATATAGCTTTCATTTCATTAAATGTAACCTTTTTTGCTAAAGTATAAGCCAGATCCCCCACAGTTTTATTTTCTGATTGAAGATAGGTACTTATATTTTTCTTTTCAAGGTCCAGGCCGAGTGCAATGTAATTGGTAATATATTCAGAAACTGCAAGTTCTTTTGAAGTTTCAAAATCAACACTCCTCGCCGAATAAGCCTCCATATCCGCTATAGGAATATAAATATTTGCCCCTTTCTTCTGATACCATATAAGCTGATCAACAATCATTTTATGGCCTATATGCATCTTTCCACTGGGCATCATGCCGCTTACAACTGCAAAAGGTTTTCCTTCAATCATCGATTTTAATATTCTGCCGTAGTCCCTCTGACCAAAAATAATACCCCTGGCCATTAAATGGTGGGGAATTTCAATTTCTTCAATAAAATCTGCAAATGGTTTAATCCCAAACTGTTCTATGAGCTTTTCATAATCTACTGTTACTGAACCCCATGGATCTATCACTTTGTTCACCTTAATTAAGATTTAAATTTAAATAAGTAAATATTACTTTTTATAAAATCCTTCTTTTCTAAATCAGCGAAATATATGGCATGTTTCTTCTCTAATGGTCTTAAAGTTGTTTTTCTCACTTAATAAGTCTTTAATTTAAAATTAAAGAATAAGATCATTTTTTTTATGGTCTTGTCCATTCTACATTATAATAGGTAATGTCATTTTCTTCATCTACAACAGCAAAAAGGAGTTTCTTGTTTACTCCATGGGCCACTCTAACATAACTTGAAAAATCGGTTGCAGAAATTTCATAATTTTCAGATATAACTTTTACCAGGTAATCTGAATGTCCATCTCCGGGAGATTTTCCTCTTTCATAAAGTCTGAATTCAGAGCCGTATTTAAATCCTGTTTTAACAATATATCCCCTATTCCTAAGATCACTGTAAACAAGATATTTTATGAATAGATTCTCTTTACGAATTTTTTGAAACATTTCCTCAATTGAGATTATTTTTCCTTTCTTTAAAATTTTTAATTTGCCTTTTTCAGCAAGATAAAGAGCTTCAATAAGGGTTATCTGTAACCCTTCATCACTCATATTTCCATAATGGCTTTTTTCATGGAGTTTAATACTTTTTTTATCTTTAATTACAACTAAATTTCCTGATAACTCTGAATTCATGGTAAATCACAATAACTATTTTTCAATTATAGCATGTCTCTTTTTAAGATCTATCTCTTTTTTACCAAGATACGCCATAAATTCAGCTATAAGCCCATCCAGGAATAAATGAGTACTGTCTTCAAAAAGAGTACCCATAGGGGTTAAATCATCGTAATGGCCTTTTAAAACGTTTGAAGTGTAATATTTCCATGGTCTTTTTGTTTTACTGTTAATATTAACTGTAACATCTAAACTTTTTCTGAGTCTTGATTCTGGATTTCCAGTTATCCCCACAACGTTTGCATTGACTTCTTTTGCTGTTTCTGCAGCCAATGTAACAGTTTTAGTTTCTCCAGATCCTGATATTGCAATTAAACAATCTGATTCTCTAATTGCGGGAGTTGTTACGTCTCCAACTACGTGTACTGTAAAACCAAGATGCATGAGCCTCATTGCAAACATCTTTCCAACGAGCTCAGATCTTCCTGTTCCAACAATAAATACATTTTTTGCATTTAAAATTGTATTTATCATTTGAGAGACACTTTCTTCTTCTATCCGACCTATAACTTTAATAGCATGTTGAGTTATTTCTTTAGCTGTTTTTTTTACGTATTTCATTTTAATTCACTGTAATTAATTTAAATTAAGTCTGATTATTTTATAACCGCTCCAAAAGTCTAATCAGAATGTTTAGTCTTAAAGTCCGGTTATCCTTATTCCTGCTAATTTTATCTTATTTCTAATATTAAGATTGATAAGTAATGGAGTAATCTTTTCCACAATTCTTGCATTTTCAAGAGGGCCACAATCTATGGCTTTAACGCCTGGAATTTTTTCAGCAAGAGTTATGACTTCTTTTTTAGCTTCTGCATCATCTCCAGATATCAGACAGTCACATTCCACTTCTTCACCAATATTTAACAGACTTGCAGCACTTATGTTGTTAAAAGCAGATACAACTTTTACATTTTTGTCTTTTAAAAATTCGGCAGAACGCTCTGCAGCAGATCCTTGCCAAACCTCTATATATCTTGTTGGGCTTCCTCCAATACATCCATCTAAAGAAACAGTGGCATCAATCAATATTTTATTCTCTAAATGGTCTTTTACATTTCTTAAAGTTACCATTTGAGCTTGAAGAGGTACTGTTAATAATGCAATGTCCCCTTCTGCTGCTGCTTCTTCACTGGTCATTCCAATAACATTTCTGGCTTCATCACCATCTAACATATTTTTTATTAGGTCAACAGTATTTTCGGCTTTTTTAATGTCTCTTGAGCCAATTATTACACTTTCGCCGGCTTTTACAAATCTTACTGCCAATCCTATTCCCTGATCTCCGGTTCCACCAATCATTGCAATTTTCATAAAAAAATCCCTATTTTAAATATCATTAATATTTTTATCTTAATTACATTATTTAATCAACAATATTTAAGAATGATCCAATACATGATTCGAAAATAGATATTTTAACTTTAAAATTTGGTTATATAAATTTATTCCCTTGATTTTTTGAATCTGTAAATATGAGGTTATTCCTCATTTCATAATTTAAAGACTCCCTTTGTTTTTTAATTATTATTTTTCACCTCAAATCCAACCAATTGTATTTCATCAGATTAATATCATACTTAGGATAAAATAAATAATAATTGAAGGTGATATCCAAAATTGAGAATTCCCATCCAGATCTAATAAAATCATATAAAAGCTCAAAATATTTACCAAATTTAAATTAAAAACCTTCAAAAGGCCTTTAATTAGTTTTAGAGATGATATTATAAGTGAGAAATTATATCAAATACTGAAGGATGATCATGAAAATGTCTGAAGAATCAAGGGAATTTGCAAGGCCTTTTTTTGATTACACATACACATTTGAAGTCAAAAACAAAAATAGATTAATTAAAAAACTGAAAGAAAAATAAAAATGAACTGAGAGTTAATCTAATGATTTAAAATTCTCTTTTTAAATTATATATATAATTAAGACTTTTTAAAACCTCATTCTGCTGTTTGACCTCAATTACACAAATCCCATTAAATTTAATATCATTTAATCCTTTAAAGAGATATTCAAAGTCAATACTTTCGCTACCGATTGCATCATGGTTGTCAAATGAACCATCGTTATCACTGAGATGAATATGTCCCAGATTATCATATCCAATCATATCCTCAATGGATATGCCCATATTATGCGCATGACCAATATCAAGAGTCATGAGAGCATTAATTTCTTTTGTTAGTTCATTAAGTTCATCTAAGTCCTTACAAAGCATTCCTTCCATGTCTGGCATGTTTTCAACGCACATCTTTAATCCAAGCTCTTCAGCATATTGGGCGCATTCTTTAAGTGAATTTAAACTATTAGCCCTAATTTGCTCTTTGAATTTACGTGCTAAAAATGCCATATGTCCTGGATGAACAACAACAACCGAAGCATCTATTTTAACGGCCAAATCCATTGAATTTTTTATTTCTTCAACAGAAGCTTTTCTTATGGAATGATTAGCTGACGCTAAATTGACATCTGAAAGAGGTGCATGTATGCTTGTTTTGAAATTATAGGAATTAACAAGTTCATGATCTATTGAATCATATGGATATTCTTTTATTAATTCAATATATTCTATATTGATGTTTTTTAGGTAATTTAATATCTCCTCAAGAGACATTGGGAATAAAGCCAGTGTAGAAACTCCAATTTTCATGATATCACTTGTTCAAAACGATTAAATCTATAAAGTTTATTCATTTCTTATTCTTGCATGGATAGGAATATTTCGTTTTAATGCATCCAGAATAATTGTTGCAAGTTCAATATCCTTTTTTATTTTAATAGTTCCTTTTTTCCCAACTGTTGCTGTAAATAAGTATTCTCCATCCACTATAATGTCAAAAGGAGTACCTACTGAATCTTTAGTGAAATTCAAAACCACATAATTTCCAGAAAGTTCAACATCGATGTCAGATGTTTCTTCAATTTCCCTTGCTTTAAAAGGTTCAACACCAATACTTATTCCTATTCTTTTTTCAACTTCATCAATTGTTTTTCCTTTTTTACCAATTAACCTTGGGATATGTTCTTCATCCATCCAGACAGTTGCTCGTTTATCAGATTTCATATCAACTTCGATATGTGCTCCAGGAACTGTTCTTTTAATTTCTTTTATTATTTCTCGCTCTGCAATCTTTTGAACTGGAGTTTTTTCGTAGGAAGTTGCTCCCACTTCCATAACTATTGTTTGCTCACCGTAGGTATATATCTCATGGGCAAGGTCTCCAGTTTCAAAATCCCTGATTTCAATAACTGGTCTTGATAGATCTGCCTCTATCATCCCTGTTGGAACCTTTACAGTTAGGGCAACATCATAAACTGCTGCAACGTTTCCATCGTTTATAAAAATGGTTGTATCCACAATTGAAGGGATTATTCCAAGTTCTACCCTTCCAATTACCCTTTGAATTGCATCTATAGGCCTTGTAGCGTGTACCACTCCAATCATACCCACTCCTGCAAGCCTCATGTCTGCAAAAATCCTGAAGTCTCTTGTTTTCCTTAATTCATCATATATAGTGTAATCTGGACGTACTAAAAGTAGAATATCTGCCGTTTTTTCCATACTTCGTTCTAAAGGTGCGTACTGAGTTATTTCGTTTCCAACCTGCAGGTCTCGAGGGGATTCCATTGTTTTAACTATTGAATTTAAGTCTCTGCTGTAAAATTCTGCAATCGCCTGGGCAAATGTTGTTTTACCTGCACCAGGAGGGCCTGAAATTAATATACCTTTTGCCCTTTCCCTTAATCTTTCTATAAGTTGCTCCGGAAGTTTATAATCACTAAGTGAAACTTTAGCAACTGGTCTAACTACTGTAATTTCAAATCCGTCAGAAAAAGGAGGTCTGGCAATTGATATTCTGTATTCTCTAAACTGGACTACTGTTGCACCTTCCCTTTCAATTTCAATAAAACTTTTAAAGTCACTTTTTGCTCTTTCAACGATTTCTCTGGCCATGCTTTCTATTTCGCCATATTTAATAGGTCTTGAGCCGATCTTTACAAGTTTAATGTTTCCGGGAGTTCCTTTTTTGGCCATTGGAACCACATCTTCTTTCAGGTGAATGGACATTGTGGTTTCATCAAAGTACTTAGTAATTTCCAGGTCCTTATATTCAACCATTTCGGGCTGGTAATAAACAACATCAAGTCCCTGGGCCTTTGCAACTTCTGTCTGCACTTTATCACTGGTAATTAATGTTGCGTCGTTATCCTGGGCTGTATCTCTTATCATGGCATCTATTTCTCCGCCTCTTGCCAGAGATATCTGTTCTAAAGTTGGTCTTTTTCCAACATAATTTAGTGCAATGGTTCCATCAGCGTATAATTGCTGCAGATTCTTTAATTCTTCTAAACCATTAAAACCTGTTTCTCTCCCCCTGTTAGCCTGATTTTCCAATTCGGATACAACAGCCACTGGTATTATTACTTCTGAGCCTCTGAATTCATCTTTCTGAACAATTTTAGTTATCCTTCCATCTACAATTACGCTCGTATCTGGAACAATTCTCATCATATTTCTCTCCTGTATCTTAAAATCAATTTAATCTTTTTTATAAACTTCATCAGGTTCAAAAACCTTATTTCCAACAATTTCCAATTTATTATCCTTCAGCTCCCTAAAAAAGCACGATTCATAACCTTCATGACATGCGCCGCCTTTTTGACTGATTTTAATAAGTACAGCATCTTCATCACAGTCAACCAGTATCTCCTTTACTTCCTGGAAGTTTCCTGAACTTTCGCCCTTAAGCCATATCTTCTGGCGTGAAGTACTCCAGTAATGTGCTTTTTTTGTATCTATCGTCTTTTGAAGAGCTTCACGATTCATAAATGCCACCATAAGAACCTCTGAGGTCTTATAATCTTGAGCTACTGCTATGACCAGTTCCTGATCTCCTACTTTATGTCTGAAGTTCAATCCGCTTTCTGTTATATTCATATGATCATCCCATTTCATGCCCTAATTTTCTGCATAAGTCATCTAAATCAACAAGCTGCTGATCTCCAGACTCCATATTTTTTAAGGTAACTTTTCCGGCCCCTATATCTCTTGCACCCACTAAAACTACGTATTTTGCCCCCAGATTATCTGCATATGACAATATCTTTTTAGTTTTTCGCTTTGCAAGATCTACATCAGTTTTGATACCTTTTTTCCTCAAATTTTGGGTTATTTTAAACGCCTCATCTCTCATTTCCCAAGACAACGGCGCAACAAATATATCTATATGTCCTTTAACCGGAATCTCTGTATTCTGCTTTTCAAGGGCCCCCATGACTCTGTCAAATCCAAAGGCAAATCCTGTAGATCCTACTGGCTCGCCGCCAAACACTTCTATTAAATTATAGGTTCCACCACCACTTATTTGTTTTTGTGCTCCAAGTCCATGTACATAAATTTCGAATACAATTCCAGAGTAATAGTCCAGTCCCCTTGCTATACCTAAATTTACAATGTAATTTGTAAATCCAAATGTTTCAAGGGTATTTAAAAGTTTTTCAAGATCATTTAAAGACTTAAAAGCGCCTTTACAATTTTCTATAACGTTTCTAACTTTTTCTATGACTTCTTTATGTCCTTTCATTCCAATTAAATTTAAAAGAGTTTCTTTAAGGCCTGGAGACACATCTAAGTTATTCAATAAGTTTTCAAGTTCCTCAACGTCTCCTTTATCAACTAAACCCATTATTTTTTCCTGATCGCCTGCAGCAACTTCAGCATCATTTAATAGACTTCTGATAATTCCCAGATTTCCAATATGGAATTCATAATCCTTTAATCCAAGTTCTTCTAAAGCATGGGCAGCCATGGTAATTACTTCTGCTTCAGCTTCTGGAGATTTTCCCCCAATTAACTCACATCCAAACTGCCAGAATTGCCTGAATCTACCTGCCTGAGGTCTTTCATACCTGAAACAGCTTCCAAAATAATACATTTTAATTGGTTTTGCCTGTCTTTGAAGTTCATTGAGGTAAAGTCTTGCAACTGGTGCTGTTAATTCGGGTCTTAATGCTAAATCACGATTTCCCTTATCTTTAAAGTGATAGATTTCCTCTTTGATTGCCTCTCCTGATTTTGTGGTAAAAAGTTTGAGATCCTCAAAAATTGGTGTTTTTATTTCACCGTAACCATAATTTTCAAATACTCTTCTTAATGTGTTTTCAACGTATTTTCTCTCTTTCATTTCCTTAAATAGGAAATCCCTTGTCCCTCTGGGTCTTGATATTTCCATTAGCTCCACCTTGCTTAATAAATAGATAAAACATAATTTTAATAAATAAGATTTTCATGTATCTTAATTTCTTTGTTTATTATTTCATTTGATAGCTTTCTTTAATTACACTCAAAAAATCTTCGATTTTTTGTGCCTCAAACACTACGTATTTGAGAGTTTTAACTCTTAGAGTTTATATTATTGATCGTTTGTGTCTGGTTTTTATAGAGCAATATTAAAATAACCTGAAGTTATTTAAGTCCCGAATAGACCATAACTTGTATTTATGAATTGTTAAAATGTTTACCCAGCCATTCAACCTTTAAATATACATAAGAACAATAATATTTTACAGTTTCCATAAATGATTGCAAAACGGAAGTCGTTGATCCATATAAAAGAATTCTGAAATTGGGGATCGACGATAACAACGTATTTATAGGAACATGGATAGAGAGAATCTCAGCAAATAGGGCAAATTTCCGGCCTGTTAAAATCAGACTATTTTAGGATTGAAATATTTTAAGTTTTAGAACTCCAGCTACTCCCCAATCCGTTAAAATCAGACTATTTTAGGATTGAAATAATTGAACATTGTTCCGCTTGTAATGTTAGATTTAGTTAAAATCAGACTATTTTAGGATTGAAATGTATCCTTTGTAATCGGTGTAGTTGGGTAGTCTGTCGTGTTAAAATCAGACTATTTTAGGATTGAAATGAAGAAAGTCAAGAAGCATTAGATTTAGTAAACGAAATACGTTAAAATCAGACTATTTTAGGATTGAAATATTTTCAGGAGTAATTAGTCCAAGACAATCTGGAAAGTTAAAATCAGACTATTTTAGGATTGAAATAGTATTGACTATGAAAGAAGGACAATAACCCTCACATGTTAAAATCAGACTATTTTAGGATTGAAATAAATAGAATGCCCACATTGTGGAAAATCCTATGACGTTAAAATCAGACTATTTTAGGATTGAAATTTTTTTTTAGTAAGAGTTGTATTGCTACTTCTCTTCTTGGTTAAAATCAGACTATTTTAGGATTGAAATTCTGGATCAGCTATAATATAACCTCTATACTGGTTGTAATTAGGTTAAAATCAGACTATTTTAGGATTGAAATTCATTTCAAATTCAAAATCTGATAAACCAGTATATTGTTAAAATCAGACTATTTTAGGATTGAAATACTTTTTAAGTCCTGCATCGAACTTGATGTCCATATGTTAAAATCAGACTATTTTAGGATTGAAATGTCAATAAATGTCTAATATACAGTTTTGATAAGGAATGTTAAAATCAGACTATTTTAGCGCTATCAAAAACCTGTGGTTTTTGATGCACCAAACACTGTAAAAATTCAGAGAATTTTGACGCCGCAAAAAACTAGTTTTTGCAGGCTTCGTGTTTGAGTTCTCAAAAAATCTTCGATTTTTGAGGGGATTGAAATCATTGAAATGATAGAGAAATATGATTTAGGGTATTGTAATTATTTTGATTTTAAAAAAATGTTGCAGGAAGGGAATTTTAAAATTGTTTGAAAATTATTCTTACCATATTTCCCATCTGAAGTTTTATATAGTTAACTATGCATAATATATAGTATGACCTATGTAAATAAAACAGTGGGTACAAAAGTAACCTCGAAAGAATACGAAAAAATAAACCATTTAATAGAAGCAGGATTTTTCTTAAGCAACTCCGACTTTGCAAGGGAAGCTATACGAGACAAACTAAAATCAATAGAAGTAATCAAGATTCGTGATGTTGATTACGATACTGCTAAAAAAGAAGTTTTGGGATATTACGAAAAATACCAAAAAGCTTACCAGGATGAAGTAGCAGATGATTTAGAATTAGATCTGGAACTTGTAATACATATAACAGAAGAACTTATAGAAGAAGGACACTTAGGAGAAACATAAAAATGTCAAAAGTTTATACTAAAATGGGTAGCACTATAAAAGGCGATAGAATAGTTTGTGAAGCAAGGCAAATTTCAAAAACCAAAGTAATTGTAAAATCAGGAAAGCATAAAGCTCAAAAAGTGGTTTTAAGAGATAACGCAATGTCTGTTGTGGTAAAAGAATTAAAATTTATAAGTTAAAATTAGATTATTTTAGGATACCTGTAAAAATTTGTTTTAAATAAAAAAATTAATTAAAGCCCTAAAAGATGATATTAAATATGTTTATCTGTATACTAACCTGGAAGCTTCTTCCAATTCTTTCTGTTTTTTAATTCCAAGCAGTAAAACACCAGATAAAAATATCATTAAAATTAGAGCTCCAACTACTATTTCTATCATAAAGCCACCTCTATGTCTCATGCATTTTGGTAGAGTTAAAACTGAGTTTAAGTTCGCTTAATTTAAATCTTTTCTTATAATGTCTCATACATTTTGGTAGAGTAAAACTATCTATAAAGACAAATTGGTAAATTAAAATGAAAAATTAAAATCGTTGATTTTAAAGCAATTTATTCATAGTACTTTAAATATTCTTTAAGCATTTTTGGGAATGATTTTGCGCTTAAGAATCTAAGTCCGAGTCTTTCAGCCCAGACCCTGATACCTTCATCAGCCGCTACAACTCCTGCTCCCAATTCCTTTGCAAGAAGCAAAACATCGAGATCTGGGGCGCTGTCAAGTGTTCCTTTTCTTAAAGCTGCCCTATAACGCTTTCTAAAATCTTTTATGGCGTTTCCAATAATTTCCATTTCAATCTCGGCTTTGGCTTCGCCTCGTGATAGTCTAACCATGGATTCTACTGCTGCCTCCCAGATGGCGTTTTCTGATATTCTCATTCCTTTGTTCATGCGTTCTCTTATATCCTGCACGTATTCATAAAAAATTTCAGAAGGTATTTTTGTGTCATATCTGTTGGGTGTTTTTTTAACTATCCATGTTTCGGATTTAACCAGTATGCTCTCAGGGCATTCATATCTTCCCATATAGTCTATAAATTCTTTATAAGTGATCGGGGGCATATGACAGCTGATATTAAGCTTTATTCTTGACTCTGCTATTAAATCCGCCAAAACATCAACTGTTTTTACCAATTTTCCTTCCCCATACTCTTCTCTAAGCTGATTATCCGTAAATGCAGTTGTATCTAAAACAAACCTTTGTTTTGCAGGCATTTTATCCCCTCAACCCTAAATTCATCTTACAAATTAATAAAATATATCTATTATTATGTCATCTGATTCTATTAAAAGCACATGGTTACTACATTTTATTTTAAATCTGTTTAATTTCTTAGAGATTATCTTTTCAATTAACTTTAAAAAGTTTATAAATCGAGTAATATAAAATATTCAATATTGAATTAATATAATGTGATGACAATGATAACCGGTAAAACAAATGTAGTGGGATTAATAGGTGATCCTGTGGAGCACAGCCTATCTCCACCAATGCATAATGCTGCTTTTAAGCATTTAAATCTTGATTACGTTTATGTTCCTTATCCCGTGAAAAAAGAATCTCTTGAGAATGCAATATTTGGTGCTAAAGCCCTGAATATAAAAGGACTTAATGTTACAATTCCCCATAAAACTGAAGTCATTAATTATTTAGATATCCTTGATAAACCTGCAGAGCTCATAGGTGCAGTTAATACCATTAAATTTGATGGTAATGAGGTTAAAGGATATAATACTGATGGAATAGGGGCTGTAAGGTCAATAGAAGAATTATGTAGCATTAGAAATAAAAAAGTTATTATTTTAGGGGCTGGTGGAGCAGCTCGTGCGGTTTCATTTCAAATACTCATAAATGGCGCAGAATCACTGATCATTGCAAATAGAACCCCCGAAAATGCATTGAAACTTCAAAAAGACCTCATTCAAAGGTTAAATGCTGATGTTAAAACCATTGATCTTGGAGAAAAACTTAAAAATGAACTTTTAAATGCTGATATTCTAATAAATACAACACCCATCGGCATGTATCCCAATATAAATCATGAGCCATTGGTTAAAGCTGAGATGATGTGCGAAGATTTAATTTGCAATGATATCGTTTATAATCCCCTTAAAACAGGACTTCTTAAAGAAGCTGAGAAAGCAGGTGCAAAAACCATTTCAGGAATTAAAATGTTAATATATCAGGGTATGGAGTCCTTTAAAATATGGACGGGCATTAATCCCCCTTTAGATATTTTTGAGAATGCTTTTAAAAAGCAGATGAAATGATTATTCGGAGGAGATTATATGGAAAATATCAAAATAACAGACAATCATATACATGTTGACCCTAAAAATGGTGATGGCCCGGTTGAAGTTGCAAAAAAATTCTATCGAGCAGGTGGGAGCTTCATGATAATTCCAAATAAGCCCACATGGACTGTTGGAGCTTCATGTAATTTTGATAAGTCAATGAACCTTGTTATAAAGTATACAAAAGAAATAAACAATAATACAGAGGTTAAAGCTTTTCCAGTGGTTGGAGCTCATCCTGCAGAACTCTCAAGACGTGTTGAAAACGGTATGAAACTTGAAACCGCTGCAAAGATGATGAAGGCCACATTAGAATCTGCACAAAAACTGGTTATTGAAGGTAAGGCCATTGGAATTGGAGAAATTGGAAGACCACACTACGAAGTTTCACCAGAAGAGATGGACGTCCACAATGGACTTATTCTATATGCCATGGGGCTTGCAGCAGAAGCAGATTGCGCTATTCAGCTCCATACAGAAAGTGCTGGCGAAGAGCAGTTTCTGGAATTTGCAGAAATGGCTGATAAAGCAGGGCTAAAACGACATAAGGTTATAAAACACTTCTCTGGTCCCCTTGTGGCCCCAGATGAAAATCATGGACTTACTCCTTCCCTTATTGCAACAAAAAACGTTGTAGTTGAAGGGATTAAAAAAGGAAATAATTTTCTTATGGAAACAGACTACCTTGACATGAAGAGCCGGCCAGGAGCTGTTTTAGGTCCTAAAACTGTGCCAAGACGTACAAAAGACTTGCTGCAGAAGGGTATTTTAACTGAAGAAGATGTATACAAAATTCATGTTGAAAATGTGGAAAAGGTATATGGAATCGACCTTGAATAAAAATCTTTATTTTTAGTGACTGCCACCGATTATAAATGATATGGCACTGATGACAATTCCTATTATCACAATTTCAATGCTTGTCCTTAAAAGGCTTTCTCTGGAGACTCTACCCAGATATATGCCTAATGCAATCAGAGCAATGAAACATGCCACCAGGGTGGTCACCAAAGCCGTCATTCTATCTCCAATTACTAAAAATGGCACCACAGGTACAAATGCACCTATAAAACTTGAAAAACCGTGGGTGAACATGCTCATATAAATTCTTCTTTTGGCCTGCTGGTGAATGAGGGTGTCATCAAGCTCTCCTTCGTTAAGCATCATTTTTTCTTCAAGTTCGCGAAGTGTTCGGGCCTCTTCAGCTCTTTCACCAATAAAAGAGCCGAAAGCATTGGACATAGCCAAAGCAATTCCTCCGCTAAGTCCAGTTAATCCAATTACAAAGTTTTCAATTTGAGCGCCGCTAGCTGTTGCAACACCACTTGCAGCAAGAGTTACGCCCATAACAGCAAGTATTCCGTCCATGGTACCCAGAGCAACGTATCTGCTCATTTTTAAGTATTCTTCAATGAATTCTTTTATCTTCATTTCTAGTTTTTCTCCTTAAAAACAAAAATTTAAGCCCTTCCTAAATCTTTATGCGCCCGAGCAAGATGCCCTGCCGCCAATGCACCCATTAAAGATAGTTCGCCGGCAAGAACAGTTCCTGCAACTATTTCTGCAAATTTATGAACCTTCCCATTACCATAACAATCCATTATTTCAAGGGATTCGCGGGCTGTTTCAATGCTTGTTCCACCTCCAAAAGTTGCAAGTGGCACATCGGGAAGTGTAACTGCAAAATAAAGGTCTCCATTTTCTTCCTCCATTGCTGTAGTTATTCCCATACTTCCTTCAACTATGTGGGCTTCATCCTGTCCTGTTGCTAAGAACATTGCCCCGATCATGTTTGCATATTGTGCATTGAATCCTATACTGCCCGAAATAGCTGAACCTATAAGATTTTTAGCTGTGTTAACTTCAACTATGGCTTCAGGAGTTGATTTAAGCTTATTTTTAACAATATTTTTTGGAATTACTATTTCTGCTGTGATGCTTTTTCCTCTTCCTTCAATAAGGTTTAATGATGCTGGTTTTTTATCAACACATACATTTCCGCTTAATGCAACAACATGAACTCCTGTTTTATGTGTTAGAAGGTTTAAAGCTGAATCTGTGGCTATTGTAACCATGTTCATGCCCATGCTGTCTCCAGTGGTGAAAACAAATCTTGGATAAATATATTTACCAACCACAAGAATTGGATCAATTTTTATAAGTTTTCCATGCCTTGTTGTAACTTCAGCCGCTTTTTTAAGGTCTTTGAAGTGCTCATTAATCCATGCTTTAATTTCAAGGGCACCGATTACAGATTTAGCCTTTAATACTGGAGCTCTGGTCATTTTGTCATCTAATATTCGAGTTGTTACCCCTCCAGATTCAGATATAACAGAACATCCTCTGTTTACAGATGCTACAAGCGCTCCTTCCGTAGTTGCAAGGGGAACATAAAAATCTCCCTTTGCATGGTCTCCATTTACTTTTAAAGGACCTGTAATCCCTAACGGAATTTGTACTGTTCCTATTGGGTTTTCGATATTTTTTTTAGATGCTGGTTCCATATCAATTGAGTAATTGGATATTTCTTTTAGTTCTGTACCACTAATTTCTTCTACAAACTTCCGCCTGATTTCAACCGCTTCATCAATTGAATCGACGCATTTTTCAATTTCATGAATTTTTATATCTTTATTAATTAATCTATCAATGATTTCTCTCTTATCTGCCATAATTCTCACGATTATTTTTTTAAAGGGCAAAAAATTAAAATTTATTTTTAATTTAAATAATTCTGATTTTTGTTATCTTTATATGAAATAACTTTTATTTTATGATTATGATTCCATGAAATATTTATAAAATGTTTTTTACAATATCTGCTATTTCAGATGGTTTAGATGCAACATTTACGCCCGCTTCTTTGAGAGCATTCATCTTACTTTCTGCAGTCCCGCTTTTTCCCTCAATTATAGCTCCTGCATGTCCCATTCTTTTCCCTGGGGGTGCTGTGACCCCTGCAATGTAAGCTATCACTGGTTTAGAAATGTTTTTATCTATGTATTCTGCTGCTTTCTCTTCTGCATTCCCACCAATTTCACCAATCATCACCATCGCGTCGGTTTCATCATCCTCTTCAAACCTCTGCAGCACATCTGCATAATTCAATCCCACAACAGGGTCTCCACCTATACCCAAACATGTACTTTGACCCATACCTGCATTTGTTATCTGGTATGCCACTTCATAGGTGAGTGTACCGCTTCTTGAGACTATTCCAATATTCCCTTTATTGAATATATGTGTGGGCATGATTCCAAGCTTTCCAATACCCGGAGATATAATTCCTGGAGTATTAGGGCCTACTACAACAGTACTATTTCTTTTAGCGTATTCCACGATTTGCATTGAATCGTGAACCGGTATATGTTCGGTTATTATTACAACAAGGTCAAGCTGTGAAATAGCTTCATATGCAGCATCCTTTGCAAATGGCGCTGGAATAAAAATTATCGATGCGTTAATATCCTCTTTTTCTTTTGCTTCTGCTATTGAATTATATACATTAACAGGGCCAAATTTCTGCCCACCCTTTCCAGGGGATGTTCCTGCAACTATTTTAGTGTTGTAGTCAAGCATATGTTCTGTGTGGAAAGATCCCTGCTTTCCAGTGATTCCCTGTACTATACATCTGGTATCTTCATTAAGAATTATCATCTAATCACTTCTCCTGAAATTCTCATCCGCTCTGAAAGAGGTACTGCTAAATCCATCACATTTCCATTCATAAAAGCAGAAACTGACATTATTATGCCTCTTGGAATAACATAAGAGGGTGTTCCTTTTCTAACGAAACGAACATGCTGATTACCTAATGCTGCCCCAACCATAGCACCTGCTACGGCCCCTACGCTTTCAATGTCGTCTATTGTTGCAACAACTACAGGATCATCTGTCTGGTTTGAAACGTAACCTACACCCGGGATTTTAAGAGTACCATCGATTCCTCCCCCTCCTATATCATTAACATCATCCATACCTTTAGCTGCTTTCATTACAGAATCAGCTACCTTACCAACGATTTCCTCTCCTCCATAAGTATCAAAAGCAACGATAACAGCATCAGGATATCTATCCTGTCTTATTTTAGCTTCAGCGTAAGAGATACCTTCTCCTGCACTTGCTGGAGTGTCTGATATTCCATCTATATCTCCAGGATTTTCTGCATTTTTTCTGAGTATCTCAATTATTTTTGAATTAACAGATTCAAGCATATCATCTTCAACAAATGCGCTGATAACAATATCATCTCCAGTAATATTGGTTAGGGCTGCTTTATAAGCGCCTGAATTCATTAATTCATGAATATTTTTTTCTATATTCCTAACAAGGGAACAACTGCAAGAAACATCATTTATTGAGATATCTGCACCAATAGCTGTCAATTTCAAGTGATCACCTTTAATTATTAAACATGTAATTTTGTATAAGCTATATTTTGATGAACTTGTTTTTAAAGATTTGGTGATATATAATAACTTTAATTAAAAATAATAGGGGAAAATAGATTAAATTTATAAATATAGATAATAAATATTGATAAATTCAATGATAAGGTAGTATCGATGTTTAAAAAATCAATGATTTGCGCTCCAATTTTAGGAAAAGATTCTAAATCAGTGCTGCAATCTGCAGAAAAAGCCATTAGATCAGGTGCAGATATGCTGGAATTTAGAATTGATGCACTTGAGAATCCAGATGCTGATGAAGTTCAACAGTTAATTATGGATATTAAACATCCCCTTATTGCTACCAATCGGTTGAAGTCAGAAGGAGGGTTTTTTAGCGGATCTGAAAAAGAAAGGATCTCCATCCTCATTAAAGCTGCTGAATATGCAGATATAGTTGATATCGAATTACAGACCCCTGAAAGACTTCGGGGAAAAATATTAAAAGCTTCAAAATCAACTATAATATCATACCACGATTTCCAAAAGACTCCTCCCTTTGAAGAGCTTTTAAATGTGGTAAAAAAGGAAAAAGAGATTGGAAATATAGCAAAATTTGCTGTAATGGCCAATAATTATAAAGACACTCTAACTGTACTAAAAGTGATTTTAGAAGTACAAAACACAATTGGGATTTCTATGGGGGAAATGGGCAAATATACAAGAGTTGTTGCTCCTCTTTTTGGTTCACCCATTACATTTGCTTCAATTAATAAAGAATCCGCCCCTGGACAGTTAGATATTGAAACAACAAGAAACATTTTAGGAAATTTACGGTGATAAATTGAAATCAAGGTCATGGTTGATTATAGGAATTCTGGTTATAGGAGTTATAGCTGCTTCAGTTTTTATAACTCATGGAATGAATAATGTTGATATAACCCTGGAAACTAACGGAATAGACGTAAATGTTACCACATCTTCATTATTTGATACCCCTCCTCAGATGAAGTCGGAAATGGAGAATAAAGCTATAGAAGAGATACAGGATCCTACTAGCTCTGTAGAAAGTATTAAAAAGGACTTATCAGATATTGCCAAAAAATATGATTATAATGCAAATGTTAAAGTTGAATCACAATTTGGAACTGATCAGCTCCCAATGCCAGCCACAGTAAGTGGGACATCAATGGTTCCAACTTTACAGGATGGACAGGACATAATTGTTTTAAAAACCAAAGATTTAAAGGTTGAAGATATTGTAGTGGCTTTCCACCCTGATTATGGCATGATTGTTAAAAGATTAAAGAAAATCGAAGGAAACAGAGTCTATTTAATGAGTGACAACCGCGAAGTGGAAGTTTATACCACAGAAACGCCTCTTCCTGATGGGGCTGTGGAAATTCAGACCATTAAAAAGACTCCTCTTGATACATGGCTATCAAAAGATAAGGTAATAGGTGTAGTTAAAGCATATTAACTAGTTTTACTTTATTTATTTATTTTTTAGATGATTTTAATGAATGGACAATATAGAAAAGATATATCTTCAAAAACAGAAGTTTATATCGTCTTAAAAAAAGATCAACGCTCTGGAAAGCTGACTCGAGGAATAGTTAAAGATATACTCACAAATTCTTCTTTCCATCCCCATGGAATTAAAGTAAGGTTAGATAACGGACAGGTTGGTAGGGTTAAAAAAATAATTAAGAGATAAAATTTTTATCCAAGTTCAGATAATCTCTTAATCCTCTTTACCATGTTTGGATGGGTGGAAAATATTTCCATTATTCTTGAACCTGTACTTACCCTTGTTTTTGTGTATTTAATCTGTGCAAGTTCGCTTTCACTTATGGAACCATCACTGTCTAAATCCATTGATCTAATATCGTCTATTTCATTTTTGGCATCTGAAATATCATTTGCAAAAAATGCCTTTAAACCCTCTACTTTTTTCAATTCATTATCACTGGCTCTTGCTGAGCCATAAACTAATTTATATAGTGCACTTGCAAGATAATTAGGTTGATTTCCTAATTCAACACTTCCCTCGTCAGCATAGTATTCTCTTATACGTGATACAAAGAGCACTATAAGATTACCAATGAAATAGGCGATTAGTGCCACGAATCCAATTAATGCAGCCCCTCCTTCTCTATCTCCATCTGAAAATAGAGTGCTGATGAAGATGTAGTAACAGATAAGAGGCACAACACTAAGTAGTGTCATGACTACCATGTCACTGTGACGTATATGAGACATTTCATGACCTAAAACTGCTTTGAGTTCGTTTTCATTTAATAAATTTAGAATTCCCCTTGTTATGCAAATATGACCATTGCCTTTGCTTCTTCCATATGCAAATGCATTGGGTATACTTGTCTCAGAAATTCCTATTTTTGGCTTTGGAATATTGGCTTTAAATGCTAAATCTTCCACTATTTCGTGTAATTTAGGGGCTTCTTCGGGAGAAACATATCTTACTCCCATTGTAGCCTCCACGATCTTTGGACCAAGGAGGTACTGGGCAAATACAACTAAAAATGCAAATCCAGCAAATGTTAATGGTCCCCCATAACCAAAGTAATATCCAATTGCAGTTATTATTGCATAAAGTAGGCCGAAAAGCAACACTGTTGCTAGCCATAGTCTTAAATTCAATTTCCATGAGCTTGAAATTTTCATTTTAACACCTTAATTTTATTTAGAAAATAATTAACTTATCTTAATAGATTTCCTATTATAAATACTTTTTGTAACTAATATATTTTTAGTTTTAGATTTCAAAAAAAATTATAATTTATTCAGTGGAGTCTTTACTCCTGTAGTGATATACAATGTAAATTATGAATCCTACAATGGCTATTCCAACAAATATATCCAGGATATGGAAATAACTCCTTATTTGTTCCCAATGAGGGCCGAGCATTACCCCTATGTAACCTAAAAAAGCAACCCATGGAATACAACCTAAAATAGTATAAATGGTGAATTTTTTAAAGTTCATTTCAGCAATACCTGCAGGTAAAGATATAAATGTACGAACAATTGGAAGCATTCTACTTATAAAAACAGCCTCATGACCATATCTTTCAAACCAGTCATGTGCCATTTCAAGTTTTCTATGACTTATAAGGAAATATTTACCATATTTTTCTAAAAAGGGCCTTCCACCTATTGATCCAACAAAATATGCTATCCACGAGCCTAATAAATTCCCCAAAACACCGGCAATTACTATTCCTGAAAAGGTCATTTGACCTTCCCACACAACATATCCTGCAAAAGGCATTATTACTTCACTTGGAAGAGGAATACATGCGCTCTCTATGGTCATACCTACAAAAACGCCCCAGTAACCTAAATATTCAATAAGATTGATAGCTATCTGACTTACATAATCAAGTATACTTATCATAGGTTTAAAATAAGGGATTTAATGATATATAATATTAATTATTTTATTAAATACAAAAGCATTATATTAATAGATTATAATCCATAAACGCATTTTAAATCTAATTTAGACTATATTTTTTCTTAATATAAGAAACATGTTTAGGTGCTATAAATGAAACTTATTAAACTTAATATTGAAATATTTCTCATATTTTTAAGGGGTCTGTTCATGGAGGGCCGATGTTATTCCAGGCGTTTCTGGAGGAACCATTGCATTAATTACCGGTATTTATGAAAGATTAATACATGCAATAAGTTGAATAGACTTTAAATTTATATCATATCTTTTGAAGGAGACTTTAAAAGATTTAAACAAAATTTAATTCAAGAAATAGATTTTGAACTGTTTATTCTGCTGTTTTTAGGTATAAGTCTTGCTATTCTTACCATGTCAAAGGTCATTTCATTCCTTTTAATTATTATCCCTCAGTTACATTCGCTTTTTTCTTTGGCTTAATACTTTCATCAGCAATTTTTGTATATAATCATGTTGATGAGCTTAATATAAAAAACATAAGTTTTCTAGTTATTGGATTGATATTTGCAATTATATTATGGGTTTAAATACAATTCAAGCCAATCATTCTCTGCCCATTATTTCCTCCTCAGGTGTTGTAGCCATATGTGCAATGATATTGCCCGGAATTTCTGGAGCATTCCTTTTACTTCTTTTAAACCAGTAGGAATACATGATAAATGCATTAAACAATTTACAATCTGTGTAAATTATCACTAGCAGGGGCTTTGGTTGGGATTCTATCTTTCTCAAGAATTATAGAATACTTACTAATTCATCATAAGTCAGTTACCATGGCATTTCTGGTTGGTTTAATGATTGGAACCCTCAGACTTCCCTACGAAAAAATAGTTGTTAGCATGGAATCACCCATTCCTATCGTAGTTGCAGCTGTTATTAAATTTGCCATAGTCTTTATTTTAGAAAAAAGATTTGAAAGTCATCCATTATCTTCAAATATAAACAAAAAATAAATTTTTTTTTTAATTATTCAAATTTTTTAAATTCCCTTGGATTAAATCCCATTTTCAGAAGCTTCCTACTATCCTCACTGCTAAGATTTTTTTCTTCAGCTGGAGGTATGGGGCTTCCTTTTTTCGCGAATACAATTCCATTTTTTTTATTTGCTGCTAAAAACTTTCCAGCATCACCATTTACAATTATATATCCTTTAATCATGTCTATTCCTGTAAAATCATCGCATTTGCCATTAATAATTATTGTTCCCCCATTTAATAATGCACCCGTATTTTTACCGGCATTTCCGTTGACTCTGACAGTTCCATTCCTCATTAAAATACCTGTACTCAGATCAACATTTCCATTAACAACTATTTCTGCATCTTTATTTAATCTGGAGCCAACAGTGTCTCTTATAATCCCATCATCCATTAAAATCCCAGTATTTGTAAGATAACTACCCTTAAGCTTATCGTCGGAAAGACCATTCATTAAAATATCAGTAATGGATTTAAATTTTCTGTATCCCTGCATATCGGATTTGACTTCAACTAAATTTCCTATGGGAGCTTTAACATTTCCTTTAACATAGATACTGCCCTTAACCATGCTTATTCCCATTCTAGTATCCACGTCTCCATCCACAATTACATTTCCCACATCAACTTCTTTACCTGAGCCGCCGAAGAATTTTAAGTCTACACCCATGCTGGAACATAATCTATGACCTGCATTTCCATTTATTTTAACGTCATTCCCTTTTTTAAGGTGTTCGACTAAATCAGAAAAAGTATATTCATTGCCCGGAATTTTCCAGCTTGGATCAAGTTTTTTTCCCTTATGCTGCCAGTAAAAATTGTAAGTAAAATCACAGAGACAATCTACAGGTTCTTGAAGGTCTATCTCAAGAATTCCCCTCTTTTTTTCCTTTGATTTCTTTCCAAATAGTTTAAACATTATAATCCCCAATTTAAATATCTTTTTATATACTTAAAAAATTTGTCAAAATGAAAATTTTGACATTGAAGGGAATTATTAGTCCTGAGCGTTAATTATTAGAAATCAGGATTCAAAAAACCCTGCAAAATTGCTTTAATTATCTGAAAACACGTTCACTACATGATTTATAGTTAGTGTTTAGTTTAAAAACATCTGCACCTGACTAATTGTTTCTCGATCCGTAAAATTAAAGTTTGTATGCCACAAAAACACAGTTTTTGTAAACTATCGATACCTGTTTCAATACATGGAAAATTTTCAATTTTCCAATGCTCTGGGATTTTGAACTAAAAATTAACATAAAAATTTAAACCAAAAAGAATTAAATTTAAATATATTTATAAATACTCGTGATAAAATGGACAAAAATCTGGCCAAATCTCTGCAAAATACTGGTGTTGACACCCGATTTGTAAGCATAATGGGCAACAAAATTTTTATAAATAATTTAAAGCTTTCAAGATTCTCAAGAAAGAAAGAAAGACTGTTTAAAAAAAGTTTTCCAGAGATAGAAGTTATCCGCTCAAAGATATTTCAAAAAATTTGCATCAGAGCCTCCAGAACCCTTGCACACTGCATTTCTCCCCAGGAGAGAATTTTTGTGGTTAAAAATGATGATCCATTAAATACTGCTTTATATACAATTTTAGAACCATATAAAAGAAAATATGGTATTGAACTTGTCTATGGAAACTATATTGACGAACGAATAGAATTAAATGTGGATTCCATTGCTTTACCCATTACTTTAGATGATGAGGCTGAAAATATACTGAATTTAATGATAAATGGTGAAAAAATAGGACTTTTAAGCTCCAATGAATCTTATAAAGGCAAAAAATTATTATATCCTCTTATAAATGTTCCAAGATTATGGATCCGTTCATGGATGGGGATTAAACAGGATAATTCTATACAAGAGCAATATAAAAGTTCAGAAGACTTATTAAGATTTTTAGAAGGGTTAATTCCTGATGTAAGGGAAAATTTATTTAAATCAGCATTATTTTTGGATAATATAATCTAATTTCTAGTATTTATTTTCATTAAAAATGTGTTTAATTATTAGTAATAATCATCATAAAAATAGTAATGATATTTAACATAAATTTGCGGAGATAAATAATGCTCGAACAATTTAATATTGCCCTTTTTATCCTTATTAACCAATATGCAGGAATAAATCCAATTTTGGATAGTTCAGCCGTACTTATTGCACATTATATGCCAATACCATTCATCATAGGGCTTCTTTACTTTTTTCATAAAGGAAACAAATATAGAGAAATTACATTATTAAGCATATACGCTGCTGTCTTTGGATTAGCAGCAAACGTAGTCATATGGCACTTTTATTTTCACCCCAGACCCTTTATGATACCTGTAGGAACTTTATTATTTCCATTTCCTCCCTACACTTCTTTTCCATCAGATCACACCACATTTATGCTTTCAATAGCCCTAATAATGATATATTTTAAAGAAACAAGGAAATTTGGGGCTTTATTTATTATATTGGGTTTAGTTGGAGGATTTTCAAGAGTTTTTTGTGGCATTCATTTTCCGCTGGACATTTTTGGAGGGATAATAATTGCTATTATAATTACAGCAGTAATATATTATTTCAGGGACACTTTTAGCTCTTTTAATCATATTTTAAAGCTCATATATTATGTATTAAAATAATATCTGGATTATTTTCATAAAGAGGATTCAAGAATAACGTTAGTCAAATGACGAACCATTAACTATATATCCCATGTTAACAACAGTAAGATGAGTGAGAAAACCTTTGGTTTTCAAACCAGTAAAACTGAAAAAAATTATTTAACATAACTTAAGGTGAAAAAATGGAAGTAAAATTTGATTTACAGCACTTCTGCTGCGGTCCTAAAGGATGTCAGATCGAAGTAGAATACGGCGAAATGATTGATGCAGAATAAGAACATTAAGATTATAAATTCATTTATTTTTTTTTATTTTTTGATTATATTACGTGATTTTAGGAATTCCTCCCCCATTTCAGCAGGTTCAAATGGAATCGAGAAATAGAATGTGGATCCAACCCCAAATTCTGATTTAGCCCATATATGTCCGCCATGTCTTTCAATAATTCTTTTAACTATGGATAAACCAATACCAGTACCTTTATATTCGCTCATGGAATGTAATTGCTGGAATACGGTAAAAATCCGGCCCATATACTGCTCTTCAATACCAATACCATTATCCCGCACACTAAAAACATATTCACCCCCCATCCTCTTGATTTATAGGCTGCATCATTTATATAAATTATATTTCCATCCAAATCATGTAAAAAAAACGAATCATTAGCAGAAGTAAATATTCTTTCAATTTTAAATCTTCTACAAGCTTTTCAAGCTCATTTGTACCTCTCTAATTGATCTTCTAAATGGTTATGAGCTAAAATTATTTTTCACATGCATCTTGCTCAAACAATTTTTACCAACTAATATTATACAGATGAATAGAATTGATTCCAGAGTCAGAAAAATATATATTCCTTTTTTACTAATATTAAATACAGATAAAAAAAATTTCAAAAGGTGATTTAGTTGGTCATGACTGATGAAATGATGGATGCTGTAGAAAAGGAAAATGTAGTGTTTTTTGCAACTGCAACTAAAAAGGGAATACCTAATGTAGTTCCAATTGGATTTGCACGGCCTTTAGATAACAAAACCATATTATTAGTGGATAATTATATGAACAAGACCCGTGAAAATCTTGAAAATAACTCAAAGGCGAGTTTGGTTCCAAGAGATGCTTCAGAGTGCCCATATCAATTTAAAGGAACAGCAGAAATTCATACCTCTGGTAAATACTTTGATGATGCAGTGGACTGGGCACAGAGCGTAATGAGTAAATTATCGCCAAAAGCAGCGATTTTACTTAAAGTAGAAGAAATCTATTCTGTAAAACCTGGCCCTGATGCAGGAAAAAAAGTAGATTAAAAAGATTACTTGAAACTAAAGAGTGAAGTCTGTTTACCTTCATTTCTATCTTTTTTATCAGGATTATTTGAGTTCTCTTTAGGAGATTTTTGCTTATTATTTTTAGATATAGAAAGATTTTCTTTATTTGATACTTCTTCTTTGCTCTTTTTTGTTGCTTTTGATGATTTTTCAGTTTTTGCACTTTTTGATACAGTTTTTGATACTTTTTCTTTTTTAGCTTTCGTTTTAGGTTTTTTGGGTGGTTTAACTTTTCTGGATCTAAAAAGTTTTACTTCAGCATCATCCAGTCCAAAATAAGTCATCATGTTGTATGCGATCTCATTGTCTTGAAACATGATTTCAAAGTAGGGAAACTGAGATACTGCAACTTTCTTTGAGGTATGGAGTTTTTCAGCTATTTTTTCAGCGACTCTATTTTGCAAATCTCTTTTACTTCTGCTTTTTGAAAGCATTGTATAAACTGATGAGTTTGTATAGCGAGCAAACTTCTTATAAGTTTCATCCTTTGAAAGTCCAACCCCCACACTCATGAAATCATAAGCGTACTTCCAGTAAGTATATGCGCGGGTTGAAAATGCCCTCCCAAGATAAATATCTGCTTCTGAAATCATTTCATATGCTTCTTCGATTTCATGCTTCTTTTCGTATTCACGGGGAATATTTTCAGTGACCATTTCCAGTAAAAGAGCTGGATCAGCTTCAACCTGTCGCAAAGATTCTTTAATCCTTTTTGGATTTTTACTTTTTAAGATGGCCCTTACCACATCAAAGATATTAGACCTTTCATCTTTTTGAGCTATAATTTTAAGGTCGTCTGAGGTAATCTTTTCTTCTCCTTGAGCAATGATTTGAAGATCTCCTATTGCAGACCTTAAATCTCCGCGTGATCTTTTGGCAAGTTCCCTCAAGACATGTTCTTCAAATTCAACTCCTTCTTTTATACATATCTTCTTTAAAAGAGAAACTATGGAATTCGTGTGCACTTTTCTAAGGATTATAACCTGGCATTTACTTTTAAAACTCTTAATTCTATTACTGTAAGGATCATTGGCCATCATTATTACTGGCTGGGTAGCATCTTTGATAATTTTATTTATGGCCCTTGAACCGCCTCTATCCTCATTTCCATGAAGCCCATCCACTTCGTCAAGAATTATTAATTTTAATCTACCGCCAAATAAGGTCATTGAAGCTGAAGCTTCGCCAGCAGTACTCATAATTGCATCATAAGACCTTTTATCACTTGCATTTAATTCAACAGAATCAGAAAACTCTTTTGCAATTAATTGTGCAAATGTGGTTTTACCAGTACCCGGAGGCCCTATAATGAACAGACATTTTTGAGGATTACCTGCTTTCCATTCCTCAACCCATTCAAGGATCTCCTTTTTTGCCTTTAAGTTTCCAAGAACTTCATCAAAGTTCTTAGGACGGTATTTTTCTGTCCACAACATTTAATCTGCCTTTCCTTTCAATAAAAACTTGGTCAGGAGAGCTTCAAGCTGAATTCTCGGATTTGAACCTTCCCTGATTCTAAAATCGTATTCACCAATGTTCTGGATTAAATCCACATATGCATCATCTTCGATATGACCTTCCATTGACATTCTGGTTATTTCCTGATAAATCTGGGTTATCATATCTTCCCCACTGGTACCCTGAATAACCATAACTTCCCTTAAAAGATCTCTTGCACCTAAAAAGTCGCCGTTTAAAGCCATTTTTACTATTTTACGTACATCCTGGGGTTTTGCCTTGGATACAATTTCGTGTATACTTTCATCTGTGATTTCATCTGTTGTTGATGCAGATGCCTGGAGAATATTAATTGCTTTTCTTAAGTCTCCTTCAGCAAAATAGACAATGCTTTCAATTGCTTCTCTTTTAATATTAAGATTTTGTGCTTCTGCTATTTTTTCAAGCCTATCTATAATATGGTTTCCCTTTATAGGAGCAAATCTGAATATTGCACACCTTGACTGAATCGGATCGATTATCTTTGAAGAATAATTACAGGAAAGTATAAATGATGCAGTCTTGGTATACATTTCCATTTCACGTCTTAAAGCATGTTGCGCGTCCTTGGTCATGTTATCTACTTCATCAAGGAAAACAATCCTGAATGGGGCACCTACTGCTTTTAATCTGCAAAAATTCTTTATATTTGTCCTTACTGTGTCAATTCCCCTAGCATCAGATGCATTGAGCTCTAAGAAATTTTGTTTCCAGTATTCACCTAAAATTTCTTTTGCAAGAGCAATTGCCGTTGTTGTCTTTCCAACTCCTGCAGGCCCTGTAAACATTAAATTAGGCATGCTCTGTTCCTCAACGTATTTTTTTAATCGTTCAATTATATGATTTTGACCTACTACTTCATCCAGAGTACCTGGTCTGTATTTTTCAACCCATGGTCCGTTCATTTAATCACTGTCTCCTTCTTCTGCTGTATTACTTTAATCAAGAAATTCATCTTTATCATTAAAATAAAAATAATCATTAGATGTTTATTTAATATAATTAGCAGAATTAGTCTGCAATATGGGTTTGTTAGAAATAGATATAAAATTTTTTGTTTATGCAAAAAAATTTAGAAAAACTCATGACCTTCTTTTAAGAAAAATAACCTTAGCAATCAAATTATAGCTAATCAGGACTACAACTTTTGGAAAATATGAATTAGAATGTCTGTTTATTTTGGAAAAAAATTTATATCACCAGTAATATAATAAAACAATAATGTATTATTAGAGATATTGGAAACATTTTGCCCTTCAGGATCCTTTATAACTCATTGGTTGGAGGATGGAGTATTTATTCTCCTAAAATGTTTATTTTAGCACCCATTTCAAGTGCTATGTTTTTATGTTTGGTTCTTTTGTTATCCCCACGCCTTTTCCGTTTTCATTAATCTATTAAAAAAATAAAGGAAGATATAAAATGACAGATCAAACCCCAAATGATTTAAATTCACCAAATATAGGCGGTATAATTGGAACATTTAAACAAATTGCAGATAATCATTTAGCTAAATATTTCCTCAATAAAACCTTAGTTTACTGTGAAAAAGACAGATCTACACGGTTACAATGCGCTTTAAAACTTTATTTAGGGACAAAAACATCTGGATGTTATAAATGCAGATCAATGTCTAAAATCTTAGGATATATAATTAAAAAAGGAGCTAAGAGTTTTGGAACTACTGAGGAAGACATTAAAAATACCATGTACGACGGCTACTGGATAAAAGGATTAAGCAGTGTACTTAAAGGTATTGCTTTATTTGGTGTTAAAAAACCGTTTATTCCAGGGGCGCCTTTCCAAATAGTCTGGAATATTACTAAAGCATGTAACATGAAGTGTATGCATTGTTACGAGGATGCTGGCAAGAGAGATATGAACGAACTTTCATCAAAAGAAGTTTTTCAAGGTCTTGATGTCATTTCTGACGCCGGCGTAACATCCATAGCTTTTTCTGGCGGTGAACCAACAATTCATCCCCATATTCTTGATTTTATTGATTATTCACACGATAAGGGAATGTATGTGGCTATGGCTACAAATGGTTATATTCTTGCAGATAAAGGCAAATCTAAAAATTTTGTGGATGCTGGGCTTGAATTTGTCCAAATAAGTCTGGACGGGGTTGACCCTGAGACTCATGATTCATTTAGACAGGTTGAGGGCGCCTGGAATAAGGCAGTTCATTCTATTAGAAATTTTGTTGAAGAAGAAATCTTTGTTGAAGTAGCAACGACAGTTACAGAACATAATAAGAAGGAGATTCCTGATATGATTGATTTTGTCAGGGATCTAGGGGCAAAATGGTTTATGTTATACAACTTCATTCCAACAGGGAAAGGGTCAGAAATTATGGAAATGGATCTATCCCCAAAAGACAGATCAGATCTTCTTAAAGTTGCCTATGCTAAAAATGAAGGAGATAATATGCAAGTTTTATCAACAGCCCCCCAATATGCCGAAGTAGCAAAATCAATGGTTTCAAAAGGTTCTAATATCATCCCAACTCATTTTTATAATCCTGAATACTCTGATCCTGCTATTATGCAGCTTGCTGAATTTATAGGTGGATGTGGAGCAGGCAGGTTTTACATGAGCATAGAACCAAACGGTGATATGTATCCCTGTGTATTTTTCCCCCATAAAAAAGATGTTAAACTGGGTAATTTAAAGAAAGATAAATTTAATGAAATCTGGATAAACAACGACATTTTAAATACACTTAGAAATAAGGAAATTCTCCATGAAAATTGTGGGGAATGTGAATCAAGAAATATATGCGGTGGTTGTAGGGCAAGGGCCTACAATTACTTCGATGACATATTAGCTCCAGATCCTGGATGTATGAATAATGAAAAAGAATGGAAAAAGCTTAAAAATAGAATTTCCAATGAAAATAAGATTTCTATTCATTCTGAAGGCATACTCATTAATATGGAGACCAAAAAAAATGACTGATGTTTTATTGATAAATCCAATCGATGTCACCCATCTGAAAAATAGACTCGGCCTTAAGGTTCCTCCCTTAAATCTAATGTATCTGGCTGCTGCCCTTGAAAAAGAATCAATAAATGTCAGAATTATTGATGACAATATGAACAATTTTGGACACAGTAAAATAGCCAAAATAGCTTCTAAGATTAATCCCGATATTGTGGGATTTACTGCAAACACTGCCACAATAAATAATGCCTTAGAGTACATAAAAAGCATTAAAAATACTATGCCAAATACTCTAACTGTACTGGGGGGCCCTCATTCTACCTTTCTTCCAAAAGAAACATTACAAAGTGAAAAAGGATTAGATGTGGTTGTAATTGGGGAGGGCGAAGAAACTATTGTGGATATGGCTCAAAAATATGAAGAAAATAAAAAATTTACAGAAATTAAAGGAATAGCATATAAATATGATAATAAAATTAAATTAAATTCTCCAAGACCCCCAATAAGTGATCTGGATGCTTTACCATTTCCTGCAAGACATCTTCTACCATTTAAAGATTATACAGGTTCAGGTTATGCTGGAGGGATAATTACAAGCAGAGGATGCATTTTTTCATGTAATTACTGCTCTTCCTCACGCATTATGGGAAAAAGGTTTAGAACAAGAAGTCCTGCAAATGTGGCAGATGAGATTGAAGAACTTGTAGAGAAGTATAACGTTGATAATCTGGCTTTTCTGGATGATATTTTTATGCTTAATAAAAGAAGAGCATTTGCAATAGCCAATGAGATCATAAGAATGAATTTAGACATAAAGTTCGTTGCTTCTTCAAGGGCCAATACTGTTAATAAAGAACTCCTTGAATCTCTTAAAAATTCAGGTATGAACACGCTTTATTGCGGCATTGAATCAGGCTCGCAGCGTGTTTTGAATCTTATGGGGAAAGGAATTACATTAAAACATGCTGAAGATGCTATAAAAATTGCAAAGGATGTTGGTATTGATATTATTGCTTCATTTATAATTGGATATCCTGGAGAAACAGAAGATGAAATAGATCAGACCATTAACTTCTCTATAAAACTTGATCCTGATTACAGCCAATACTCCATATTAACCCCATTTCCCGGAACACCAATATACTATGAACTTAAAGAACAAGGACTGCTGGATACAGAAAACTGGGAGAAATACAACGTACTGGAATCAGTTATAAACTATGAAAAACTCGGTTTAAGCAGGAGGTTAATAGATAAAAAATTGACCAGATCATATCTTAAATTTTATCTACGGCCTAAATATATCATCAAGCACGCTTATATGTTTAGAGTTTTAATTGAAACTCTATTTAGAAGTTATTTAATGCCAAAGTTAAGGGGTAATGCTCCAGAAGGATGGTATCATTCTCTTAATTGAGTTCTACATCCTTAAACTAAAAATAGATAAGTTCTTATTTTAATATTTAAATAGTTCTTTTAGTTCAGGATGAATGCTTTCTTTAATTCCAAGTTTATCCATGGCTTCACCATAAGAAACATTGATTATCTTGAATTCCACCCTGACTATTCCTCTAAAAGCACCGTATCCCATTACTTTACCATAATTTTCTGTTATAATGTCAATTATTTTGCTAAAATCTGTTATTAATGTATTAGCTCTTTTATCTACTGGAATTTCTTCTGTATTTTCCCTGATTTTATCAAAATCAATTGCAGAATTACTTTTCACATCCACATCTTTTAGAATGTTTTTACAATCTTCAAAGGGCAAAAACCTTTTAATCAGGCCCCTTGCAGGTGATACGCCCATAATTTTACTTGCACCAATTGACATTGCCAGAAATATAGATTCATAGATATCTAAAATTAGATCAGATTTTTCTTTATCTTCTTGAGGAATTATAACATCTTCAGGCAATTTAGGGAATGAAATTGGGGGTTTTATGACAGGAACAGGCGAATAAATCTTGTGAGTTTCCTCAATCTCTTCTTGAGGTATGATTTGACCTGTTTCAACTTCAGTATCTAATTTTCCACCCACTTTCTTAATTTCTTTTATTTCATTAGTAGATTCCAGTTCAAGCATCTTTACAAGTTCTTCTTCAGCTTCTTTAGAATCCAAAGCCTTAACTTCTTCAGATTCCAGTGCTTCTTCTACGTTTTCAGTACCTGTAACTTTGCTGAATGCTTCAGTTATACCTTCAGTTTCTATCAGTTCATTAACTATTTCAGCAGCTTCTTCTCTGCTGATATCTTCAGTTTTTATACGTTTATTGATCTCAGATTTTTCAGGGGCAGGGACCTCTTCAACTGTTTCAGCCATATCTTTTGTAAGTTCAGCTATTTCCAGAGCAGCTCTTTTAGCTGAAATCATAACTAAACCTACATTTGCTAAAGAATTCATCAATACAATAAAGTAAACGTTCCCCAGATGCAAAAAAAGAGCCTTACCTTCCTTTGATTCTACCAGAACCCTTTCAATTATCCCTTGATTAGCTGAATCGAGTAATCTTGTAGATGAACCTGTTATTACTTGAGCCATTGGGCCAAAAAGAGAAATATCCGTATTTCGTGACATACTGTGGCTTATAATATCTGCATTGCTATCAGCTATTAAACTACCTTCAATACCTTCGATTTTATTCAAATCCCCCAGTATTTCAGTTAACTGATTTTCAATTTCTGAGTCCATATAACCACTTGATATATTTTTAGTAGAAAGTCTATTTCTACATTTATTAATATATCTCAAAATTATATTTAAATCCAGCACGGTATTATTTTAATATAGGATTAATAGTAAAATACTTGGGTAATCATACATCAGCTAATGTATTTATGTATAAAAAAAGAAATTCATTTTAAAAATAAAAATAGATATTACAGCGTTTAAGCTATAATATATGTCTTTTTATAAGTTCTCCATTGCTATCGTGTATATCCACAAGTAATGGTGATTCTCCATTGATCATGTGAGTAGCACAGGAAAGACATGGATCATATGCCCTTACAATCATTTCAAGCTGATTTTTAAGGCCTTCTGAAACCTCTTCGCCTTTTATCATTGCTTTAGCTGTTTCCCTTACGCCAATATCCATTGAAAGGTTGTTCTGACCTGTTGAAACAATGAGGTTTGCACGGTTTATAAATCCTGCTGCGTCTGTTTCATAATCATGAATCAGAATTCCTCTGGTAGCTTCAATCATTCCAACTCCCCTTCTGGTTTCGCTGGATTCTTTTGCTTCCGCTCTGCTCATAAGTGACTCTGAAAGAGTTTGCCTTAAATCTGTACCGGTTATTGATTCATCTTCAAGAAGCTCCACAGCTCTTTCAGATGCATACATTAACTCTATTAAACGTGCATAATGATATAGAAGTGGATTCTGAGCAATTCCATACTTGTCTTTGTATTCACCGAATAGCTGAGATGCTTTTTCAGTTGGAATACTCTGAGCTATGTTTAATCTGGCAAGTGGACCTACCCTATAATTCCCGTCTGGGAATCCCATTTGTTTTAAGTATGGAAATTTAAGATAAGACCATGGTTGTACTTTTTCTTCAATATAATCCAGATAATTATCTGATTCAAATTCGTGTACAGAATTTCCATCTTTATCAATGACTTTTACAGGCCCGTCATAAAATTCAATGTTACCATTATTACTTATTGCACCGAAATGAGTTTCAACTGGACCTAAAAGTTCAATTGCTTCGCTGTACTGTTCAAATAAAGGTTTTGCTACTTCAACCCCTTTTTCAACAAACCCAATTGCATTTTTAGCTTCTCCCAAGAGCTTTATTCTCTCCTCTTCTGTTATTCCTTTAGATTGACCTCCAGGTATGGCTGTAACTGGACTAATTGGTTTACCACCAACTACACTTGTGATCATCTGTCCAATTTTTCTGGTGTCTATGGCCATTTTTGCAAGTGCAGGATCTTTTTTAAGAATTCCAACAACATTTCTTAGGGCTGGATCAGATTCAGGACCCATTACAAGGTCAGGAGCCCCAAGGAAATAGAAGTGAAGTGAGTGGGAATGGATATATTGACCAAGGAGCATTAGCTCTCTTAATTTAATGGCTGTTTCAGGAGGCTGAAGCCCAAATATTTTGTCTGTAGCCTTTGCAGAGGCTAAATGATGTGCTGTTTGACATATACCGCATATTCTCGGAGTAATTCGTGGCGCCTCTTCTACAGCAGCTCCTTCTAAAAATTTCTCAAAACCTCTTATTTCCATTACATGAAAATGAGCATCTGAAACTGTTCCAGAGTCATCAAGTTGAACTGTAATTTTTGCATGTCCTTCAATTCTGGTTACAGGACTAATTTCTATATTTTTCATCTTTTCACCTCTTTCTTAACCAGTTGCGGAATCTGGGAAACCTGTTTTTCCTCCATTATGGTACTTCCAATAACAAAACCATAAATTATATGACCCATATCATACATCTGCTTTTCAACATCCTTTTCTGGCATTTTAGAAAGATGTGCGATCCTTTTTACTACTCCATTATATACATCGTGGCTTGGTTCTCTTAAAACATCTAAAGCTGGCCCTCCACATCCATGACACTGAACTCCTGCCTGTGTACAGAGTGCACCGCATCTGCCCAGTGTTACAGAACCGAGACAGATATAACCCTGGCTTAAGAAACATTGTTGAGGATCAGGATCTCCTTCCACTCTTCTGTGTATTTTATCAAATTCTACATGATCCATCCATCTCTGGCAGTCGGCGCAAACAGTCTTTTTAGGAACATCTGGAGCTTCTCCATTTATCAGGGGTATTAATATGTCTCCTGTTAATTTTTCTTTAGGAGGACATCCGGGTATGTAATAATCTACTTCTGCATAATCTCCTGCTGGGTGAACAATAGGTAATAACTCAGGTACAACTTCAGATGGAACATCAGCAGGTTCAGTACTTGGATTATCTGTATAAGTACGTGATGTAACTTCTTCCGGGTTGAATAAGTCGGCCATTCCGGTGATGCCACCATAACATGCACATGTTCCATATGCTATTAATGTTTTTGATTTATTTCTTAATTCTTCAAGCCTTTCTCTGTTTTCTTCGTTTCTAACTGAACCAGAAACTATTGCAATGTCTACATCATCTGGTAACTCTTTTGCATCTACTAATACCGGCCCATATACTATTTCAGCCTTTTCGAGTATTTTCAATAAGTCTTCGTGTAAATCAAGAATAGAGATCTCACAACCTGCACAGCTTGCAAGGGCCTCTAAAGCTATTTTAACCATCATTTACCACCCCATTTTATGGTTAGGGTTTTAAGACATGCATTTGGTCCAAAATGATCTATATCTAACTTCCCTTTGATATCCATAACTTCTTCAACTGCGCCAACCATGTATCCATATAATAGATAACATAATGGTCCTTTTTGAGGTAATCCTGTCCTTCTAAGTGCCTGTCTTACAACGCAATCCATAAATAAAAGCTTTACAGATGTTTCACCATTATTCTCAGTGGTATATCCCTCTTGATCAGATGGTTTCCACATTTCAAAATAAAATTCTTTACCCAGGATATCACCCATTTCTCCAAGGGCCTTTTCAATATCATCTGTTTTTTCCATTAATTTACCGGCTTCGTGCCCCATTCTTTTTCCTGCCTGATAAACAATAGCATTAGCACCACGACCTGAAACCTGCTCCAGCGCACTGGACATAGATCCTATAAATTTCATGAGAACATGAAGCGCTTCTTCATAGTCATCAATATCCCCCTGAGTTTCTTTAGGAATTATTTCAGGTTTAAAATCGCCTCTTACTTCATCGATTTCCATGTTAAAATCTCCTTATATTATTTTATTTAAAGCTCTATTCACTTTTCTGTCTATGTAAAGCCTCTTAGCCACATGTATATCGTTATGTTCCAGTGCCTGAGATGGACATATCTCATGACATGAAAGACACGCCATACAATCCTCCTCCTTCACCACAACAGTCTTACCATGCTCCTTATCTAACTCATACACATCGTTTGGACAATCCTCAACACATGATCCACATCCAACACACGCATCTTCGTCTACCTTTATTTTTACCATTTAAACCCCTCATCTTTTTTCCTTTGCTGTATCTAATTGGTTAAAAAATAAATAAGACCCATATAATGGCTTCATTTAATTCATTATCCTTATTTATGGTTATTAATGTTATTTTTAATGTTTGTATCTTATATAGACTCTTTTTAATATTAAGGATTTATATTAAATATACATAACTCCTAAAACAAAATAATAAGAAATTACCACGAGATCATAAAAAAGATCAATCAAAATTAAAAAAATAATAATCAATGATTTTATTATGCCAAATATATTAGTTTTAAAAAATTATTTAATCTAAAATGAAGTTTAATCTGTTCAATACATTTAATACCCAATATTATTTAATCACCAAAATAATAAATGGATAAAAAGAACTATTTTCAGTATATGTGATTTTTCGGAAGATAAGATATAGAAATAAAGGCTTTATGTTCTTTAAATACTCTCAAATATACTTTATTTTTATATTATCTTATCTAATGCCTTACTCACTTTTCTGTCTATGTAAAGCCTCTTAGCCACATGTATATCGTTATGTTCCAGTGCCTGAGATGGACATATCTCATGACATGAAAGACACGCCATACAATCCTCCTCCTTCACCACAACAGTCTTACCATGCTCCTTATCTAACTCATACACATCGTTTGGACAATCCTCAACACATGATCCACATCCAACACACGCATCTTCGTCTACTATTACTTCTGCCATGTTTATCAATCCAATTTTTTCTTTAGAGTCTTTGGAAACATTCTTTTCATTTAATTCAAATAAACAGATGTATAAATAAAAAAAATAATTCCATAAATTTTATCATTTTTGGAAAAATCGATATATGAAACTTCTTTACTATTAAAGATTTCGATTAGGCACATTTATTAACTAATAATCAATAATAAGAAATTATTTTCAAATAATAAAAGTAATAGATTAATATTTATAAATAGAACATAATCCCGGGCGTTTACTCTTTTAAGTTCAAATATATTATTTCAAATTATAATATAAAACGAGCATTAATCAAATCATTTTAATGGGCTTGCAGATACGAGTTTACAATGAGTTATATATGCTGCCTGCTTTCTTCCAGGAGGATAACATGTAACAAGCAGTAATCGTGCTTCTCCATTCTGTTCAAATTGAATAGGGTTTTCTTTATAATCCCATCTTATGTCATCACCATTCGATGTAACTTTATATACATATTTTGTAGACGTAGAATAATCCTTGATTATAACTTCATCTCCTACTTTCAGAGAACCAAGTTTTCCAAATAACCCCGAATATTTTGTTCTATGGCTTAACAAACCACATTCTCCACTTTGACCGGGAAGAACACTTTCGGGATAATGGTAAACTGTATTATATCCGTTAACCGTGTCCGAACGTATGATTCCATTAACACCAATTTTTGGAATTACTAATCTGGCACTGATCTTGGTACTTGTTTTACCTTTTGTAATTGTTGGATCCAATACATCTACAGGAACGCTTTTTTTTATTTTGTATGTTTCTACGCTTTTTTTGGCAGCACCTAATTCAATGGATTTCTCATAAGCTACTATGGCTATTCCTGAAGCTATCAGAATACTTGTTAAGATAACAATTACCGCTAAAAAGTTGTATTTACGCATTTAGAACCCTAACCTACTAACTTACTAATTATTTCACCATATTTATGAGAATGCACTGTTTATTAAGCATTTTCACTTATCAGTATTTTATTTACTTCTTTTGCAAGTAATGATTTTGATTCAGCTACTCCCCATGGGTCATTTATCCAGATACATAGCATTAATTTAACTCCAGCATCCGACAGCTCTTTAATAATAACTTTAGGTTTCGGCTTTTTTAAAACCCATTCACATTTTGAGGCCACATCTTCCAAAGATTTAAGTGTTTTTTCAATTTCTAATTCATAAGGTATTGTAATATCCAGATCTACCCTTCTAAGATCAGATGCTGTGTAATTTATATAAGGATTCGAAGAAAAAAGAGAATTAGGAACCGTAATAATCTTTTTATCATATGTTTGTATTGTAGTAAGCCTTAAACCCATTCTAATGACTTTTCCTTTTTTATTAGATACTTCAATAATATCTCCAACTCTGAAACTTTTATCTGCAATTACGAAAACCCCCGAAATGAAATTTGATACAGTATCACGGGCTGCAAACCCAAGAGCAATACCCACAATTCCAAAACTCACAGCTATTGCTGTTACATCTATTCCCAACTGTTTAAGAATTATGGTTAATGAAATAGCAATAATCGTATACTTCAAAATCTCTCTCAGGACTTGAATTAAAGTTACATCAATTTCAAGTCTGGCTCCAGTCTTTTTAAGGAAATATGAAACCCATCTAATTATTATAAACGTGGCAATCAGAGTTATTGCAACTATAATAATATCATAAATCCCAATACCTGTTAAAAATGATTCTATTGTCATTATTTCTAATCCTGTTATTTCTCTGATCTTATTTCTGCCACTCGTTTAAATATTTTTAGTTTTGCAGAGACATTTAAGTCAGCTCATGTTTCGCTTAATCTCTATGCTCATGAAGTCCTGTGCAACTTTAGAATTTTCAAATATCTCTTTTGCTTCGGCTTCCAATATGTCTGATTTTTTATATCTTGTACTTACATGGGTCAATAATAATTTTTTAACTTTAGCCTTTTTTGCTATTTCTGCAGCCTGATTAGAAGTAGAATGCCCTGTTTCAAAAGATTTATCTTCATATTTACCTTCAAAAGTTGATTCATGTATTAAAATATCTGCATCCCTTGCAAAGCTCACCATATCATCACTTGGACCTGTATCTCCAGAATAAACCATTATTCTACCTTTTCTTTCCTTTCCAAGGACCCGATCAGGCATTATTGTCTTATTATCTACTTTTACAGGGATACCTTGCTGAAGCTTACCAAAATCAGGGCCTGGTTTAACTCCAAGTGCTAAAGCTTTCTCTTTAATAAATTTTGGCCTTCTCTTTTCCTCAATTTTATAGGCAAAATTTAAAATACTGTGTTTCATTGGGCAGCAGCTGATCTTATAATTCTCTTCTTCTAAAATTATCCCTTCACTAACTTCATGCATATATATTTCAAAGGTTAAGGAGTAATATCCAAAGTTTCTAACATGATCAATAAGTGGAATAAGCCCTTTAGGGCCAAATATATGTAATGGTTCCTTTCTTCCTCTAAAAGCCATTGATTGAATTATTCCCGGAAGTCCAAGTATATGATCTCCATGAAAATGAGTTAAAAATATTTTTGTGATTTTCATTGGGCTTAATTTAATCTTTGACATTTGAAGCTGGGTACCTTCACCACAATCCAGCAACATAATCTCTCCAAATGCCTTTAATGCAATTGCAGAGTGATTTCTATGACTTGTAGGAATTGCAGATGATGTGCCTAAAAATATGATCTCCATGATTTTCCTCATCTCTTTAAAATAAATTCTGATATCTTTAATTTAAAAGTTGATTAACGCTTGATTATAGTTAATATTTATATCTTTTATCTTATATACCTAAATAGGGATTAATATGAGAGATATTTTAAAGCAAATGGTTTATGAGGATATTGGTTTTGAGGATATTACCACCAGTGCACTTATTGAAAAGAGTATAGAAGCCAGAGGAAGAATAATATCCAAAGAAAATGGAATTATTTCAGGTATTGATGCCATAAATTCTTTATTAAACGAATTTAATATTAAAGGGTCATTTAAAAAAAAAGAAGGAGAAATTATACATAATGGCGACATAATTATGGAAATTGAAGGTGATGCAAGATCTATATTAAGTTTAGAGCGTACTATACTCAATTTCCTTATGAGGATGAGCGGCATTGCAACGTTAACAATGGAAACCCTAAATAAAATACGTAAAGTCAACAAAAATATAATTTTAGCTGGCACACGTAAAACAACACCTGGCCTACAGCTTTTTGAAAAAAATGCAGTTAAGGCTGGTGGTGGAGATACACATCGGTTCAGACTTGACGATTGTGTTTTGATAAAAGATAATCACATTGCAGTTGTAGGTAATATTAAAGAATCACTAATAAAAGCCAGAAAAAACGTTAGTTTTACCAAAAAAATTGAAATAGAAGTTGAAAACCTGCATGATGCCATATCTGCAGCTCAAAATGGGGCTGACATCATTATGTTAGACAATATGGAACCTGCTGAAGTTAAAAAAGTTTTAAGCTCACTTGAAGAAGAAAATTTAAGAGAAAATGTCATGATTGAGGTCTCAGGTGGAATAAATCCAGATAATATTGTAGAATATGCAAAAACAAGCGTTGATATTATTTCTACCGGTTATATCACCCATTCTGCAAAGGCACTGAACATGAGTCTTGAATTAATCATGAAATAATATTCTGTAAAAATAATTGATTTCTTGCATTTTAATTTTATAACATGTTTTTAAATATTAATTATAATTCAAGCTATATCTAATTTAAATATGTATAAAGAATTCTTCAAAAGAAGACCTTTATTTATACATAGATTTATATGTGTCAATGTTTAAAATGAAACTATATGCCATAATCTCTTACATACGGCATACTTGATTATTATTAATTATTTGAAGTTGAGAAATGAAGATCTCACTTTCAAAAACTATTTGGAGGGCTTAAATGAATGATGAAGAAATAAATGAAACAGAAATTCAAGAAGAAACTCAAGAGGAAGTAGAAGATTTACCATTTGCTAAAGCAGAAGTCGTAAGGTTAATGAAACAAAATTTAGACAGCGACAAAATGATTAGAGAGCGCGTGAAAGTTGAAATGAATAAATTTTTGGGAGAGGTCCTGGAAAAAGTCTGCAAGCAATTAAATGAATATCCATACACCACAATAGAATACGAAATGCTAAAAGAATCTATCTATCCTTATAAGAATGTTGAAAGGATAAATGAAGAAAAAGAAAGGATATTAAAGCATTTAGATGCTATTAAAGCTGACTGTGATGCATTAAGCCTTGATGTCAGACGGACATTAAAATTAAAAGATGTTGAAGATACATTGTACTAACTTTTCTTATCAAACATCTTTATTTTAAAAATAATAATTAATTTATTTTTTTCTGGTAGCTCTAAGGTAAATGCGACCAAATCTAACTGTAATATAAATAATTATTAATATTAGACCAATAATAAGGGCTAAGATACCTGTAGTCATAAAAAACCTATATATTATTATTCTTTTTCATATGTTATAAATCCAGTTTTTAAATCCTTTATCTCTTCCTGGGTCAGCTCTCTTTTGAATGCATCGTCATGAATTATTGTACTGTGTCCAAAAGGATCCTCAATTATTATCTCAACTTCCATTTTTCCATTTTTAACATTTCCTAAGCTTTCCAGTATTTTAAGAGCATTATTTTTTGATTTTTCATCTTCTACAAAGTTTAAGGCCGTTTTAACAGCATCTTCGAACCTAGTTATTACTCCTTCAATATTTGAAACATATCCCTGTGATTTAGGGCCTGGTTCTACTTTTAAACCTAATTCAGGTATACTTACCGTTGCAGTTTGAGATCTAACAACTCTCGCATTTATATTATCCTTATTTATCCATAGAGAATACCTTACCGGGTCTTTTTGTTCAAGGCAAATAACATCAGAATGTTTATAACCACATTCAAAACAGTATATTGTAGATTCCATTATTTCGCCAAAATAGGGTATTTCTTCAGTTTTAGATTCAAATTCTACAGATCCTTTTGATTGGCAAACTGGACAATCTCCTTTCATTTTAGTCAACTTAATTATTCCTCCATTTAAAAATTGGTTAAAACCCAATAAAATTCAATTAAAACAAATTATTTTAATCATTATCTTTTTTTACTACAAAACCCTTTTCATCCAATTCTTCAATGATAAATTTCAGGCTTTCATCATCAGGTGCACATAATTTATGGCTATGCATATTGTCAGACAGTTCATAAAGTCTTTCCAGGTCGCTTTTTCGTTCCGGATTGTTAGCTAACGAGTTCAAAAATCGCTCAACCTCGACAGGATCAGCTATATCAACTTTTCTTCTAACAGGTTCTCTAAACCCCCGTAAAAAGTAAGAAATATCCTCCATTTTCCCGCCATGATCTAGTATGGTCTCCATTACAGAACTAATCTCTTCTACTGAATTATTAAGAATAACTGTATTACATATTTCTCTGATTTCAGTTAGCATTCTTTTTACGGTGTTATCAATTTCTAAATTATTTATGACGCTTACATCATGTTCTGTTGCCTGCTGAACTAAAACATCATTTATTGTCCTGTTTTCCTTGAAATATTCCAGATGTTTACCGCCACGTTTTATTTTCATTGCCCTTTTTACAAATCTTTCCTTGTGAATTTCTTCATCAGCAGTAAGTACAAAAAAATAGAGAGATGCATCATTTTTAAATTGCTCAGTATTTATCAGCCCTGGAACAAGATGTACTCCTTCAATTACAATATCATCAAAATCTGCCACTGCTCTTTGAATTACCTTTTCAATTGCAGGAATAACAAAAGATGCGTGTTCTTCAAATCCTGCACTTATTAGACTTGTGGGATCTCCTTTATACCTATCTTTGTCTCTTATTGTAACATACGCATCAAATGAGGATTTATGAAGCGCTGGAGCATATTCTGGGCCAATTATTCCCCTTACTATTTCTCTGATGAAATCGGTTTCCAGTAAATGTTTTATTCCAAGTATTTTAGCTAATTCTGAGGCTATAGTTGATTTTCCAATACCTGAAGCGCTTCCAATTAAAATAACATATGGTTTTCTCAATATTATCACCGATACAAAAGAATTTCAAGTAATAAAATCAATACAATGAAATCCTAAGTATTATCGTTGTACATATTTGTAGGATAACATATAAAATTTTTTATGTTAAGAAATCAATTACCCGTTCAGCACTTCTTCTCATTTCAATTCTGATTAAACCAAGATTTATGTCTACATCAGTAATAACAACCAGAATACCTTCGCCTGCATCTATCATTAATGTTTTACCTTTATTTCCTTCAATCATAACCTGCTGAAGCGGTTCATGTTTCATCTCTTCAGCAGATCTTTCGGCTGTACCAAAAACCGCTGATGACATAGCTGCAACAAGTTCTGAATCAATATCTCCAGGAACTTCTGCTTCTATTATAAGACCATCTTTTCCAACTACAAGAGACCCATTTACCCCGTTAATTCTTCCCAAATCTTTAAGTATTCTCTCTATCATACTATGCCTCCACATTATTGATATTAAAGTACTCAAGAATATATCTTAAAGTATATATCTTGGTTTAACCTTTATTAAATAAATAGGTAATGTAAGTTCTCAATTTATCTTACTGAGTACTAATGGAGTGATTATTTGTATGATGTAACTTCTGTGAAAGAACTTCAAACGCTTAACCCTTTTATTATTGTAGGATGCGGAGGCGGAGGTGAAAAATTCGCCAATTTTGAAGGAATTGAAGCTGTTGGTTTTGTTGATGATAATCCTAAAAAACAGGGAAATAAATTTTGTAATAATGTGATATCCTCAAGTTTAAGAGAATTAATAGAAAATACTGAGGCTAAAAGCGTTGCAATAATGCTCCCAATTGGAGCAGAAGGATCTGCGCTTAAATATGCGGTTGAAGCCATTGATAACAACATGAATGTCATTACTTCCTTTAGATCCTTATCTTTAATGGAAAATAAAGCACTCACAACATTTGCTGAATCCAAGAAAGTGGTTATAAAGGAAATTAGTCCACGTCTGGATGTTATTAAAAATATTTTTGGATTAGCTCCACCTAAATGCACTGAAATTCTACCTAAAATTAATTATAAACCTAAAGCACCAGTTGTTTTTGTTGGAGGTACTTCTCAAGAATGTGGTAAGCGTACTACAACAAGAATACTTGGAAAAACTGCCCAAAAAAAAGGTTTAAATGTAGCAGTAATCTCAACTGATGAAATGGGAATTGAAGGATCTGTAGATATGAATTTCAGAGCTGGAAGTCTTTCTGTTATGGATGTTGCTGCAGCAATTATTGGTGCAATGAAAAAACTGGAAGAGGAAAAAAATCCAGATATTATCTTCGTTGAGGGTCAATCCAGCCTTACAGAAAAAGGAAATCCCCATCCAAGAGGTCTATCTGCTGCAATACTAATAGGAGCAATGCCCGACGCCACTGTAGTGTGTCATAGGCCTAATCATCCCTTTAGAGAACCTCGAGGAATAGAACAGGAAATTAAGGCAATAGAATCAGTAGAACCCACAAAAGTAGTTGGTATTTCATTAAACATGAGAAATGTAAAGAACAAAAATGATATATTGAAGTTTGAGGAAAAATACAAAATACCAGCAGTTGACATTAAAAATAGAGGAGCATCAAGATTACTTGATACAATTATTGATTATGTTGGACTAAATAAAAATCATTAAAAGTATAATTGCGGAAAAATTATAGGGGAATTTAGATGAAGGACGTCGTTAGTTATATTAAAAAAAACTTAGGGTTAGAGAGTGATATAGAAGAGGAAGAAGAAAAAGAAACCATAATTGTTCCTGAACATTCTTTTTATGAGATAATCCTGATGAAGGCTCAGGGAATTCATGATATCGACGATGCATTAAATCAAATTACAGAAGAAAAAAATCCCATAATAATAGATATGGGATATATAGACGATAGTCCTGACGAGTTTAAGATGGTTGGTGAAAAGTTAAAGGATTTTAGAGAAACTGTAGGTGGAGAAGCAATATTATTGTGTAAAAGTGGCAAAAATGTTGTTATTATAACCCCACCTGAAATTAAGCTTGTAAGAAAATAATTTAAAAAATGATATTATATAATTTAGAAATAATAGAATCCAACAGTACCAATAAATCAGAGGAATTAAAATGGAGTTACCAATCACCAGACCTTCCATGATGTCTTATGCCGATCAAATTGATTTTAATGAACTTTTGGGTAAATTAAAATCAGATAGATGTAATGGATTTATAAGAGTAACTTCAGGGCCTATGGAAGGCCATATTCTTTTTAAGGATGGAAATCAGGTTGCAGCATCTTTTGATAAATATACAAAGATTGAAGCAATTGAAAGGATTAGATCCACAACAGAAGATGCCAATGCATTAATTGAAGTTTTTGATTTGAAGGAAAGTCAATTAGATTACCTTATGGACATTAATAAGACATATTTAATTAATTTCAATTCAAAAGCAGATAATATTCGTGAAGAAATAATAAAATCAGAATCTCTGAAAACTGAAAACATCAAAAGCAGCATGGATAAGGAAGAAATCAAGCCAGAAGAACAATCTCTATCCAATAGTCATTTTAAAGATGTGATTAATGAGATTAAAGCAACACCTGAAACTAATAAAGAAAGCATTACTATAAAGGAAGTAAAGAAACTTGAAACTCATTTATCTCCCGAAATTAATGAACCCATAAATGAAGAAAAATCAAATATTGGAGTTTCTGATGAAAATCATAAAATTAATATAATTGAAGATAGCGGAGAACCTTCAACCAATGATATTAATAACGCGCTTGAAGTAGAAAAGACTGAAATTAATACTGCTGTGGATATATCAACTGAAGAAAAAGTTTTGCCAGAAGATATTGGATTTAAGGAATCAAGTTCTGAAAATATGGATAGATCCGAAATAATGAAAAAGTACGGTCTTAAAGATGTACAGGCAGAAGAGGTCGAGAACCTCTTAGAATCATATAAAGGCGGAGATTTAAGTGATGATGACGTTGAAAAGGTAGAATTAACCCTGATGAATAAAATAAAAAAGTCAATTCTTGGTATTCCTAAAATAAAAGGGACAGAAGTAATTGTATTTTTAGATAACAGCAACCAGCTTTTAGGAACAATAAATATTATCTCTGAATATGAATCAAAAGGTTTAATATCCAGAATTATAGGTGATTCTAAAGATTCTGAAAATTTAAGAACCCAGATAATAAACATAACTGAAATTGAAATAAGAAAGAGTTTTAGAGGATATCCGGAGATTGTAGATAATTTTGAAATAAATGTGGAGTTTAGCTAGGAGGTATTAAATGACAAGAGTTATAACCGTTGCCTCAGGTAAAGGTGGAGTAGGAAAAACAACAATAACCGCAAATTTAGGAGTGGCTTTATCAACATATGGAGAAGAAACCATAGTACTGGATGCTGACGTTGCAATGGCCAATTTAGAGCTTATTTTGGGAATGGAAGGAAAATCCATAACATTGCATGATGTACTGTCAGGAGAAGCCTCTGTTAAAGACGCCATATATGAAGGTCCTGGTGGAGTAAAGGTAATTCCTGCAGGTATTTCTCTTGAAGGTCTACGAAAAATAAGATTAGATAGATTAGAAGGAGTATTAGATGTTATTGTTCGAAATACAGACATACTTTTAATAGATGCCCCTGCAGGATTAGAAAAAGATGCATTAGCAGCAATAGCTGCAGCTCAGGAAATGATTCTTGTAACAACTCCCGAGGTTCCATCCATCAGTGATGCTTTAAAAACAAAGATCATTGCAAACAAACTGGGTGTGGATATAATTGGAGTTGTTGTTAACAGAGAGCAGCATGACAAGACATTTTTAACAGTTAAAGAAATTGAAACTATTCTGGAAGTACCTGTTATTGCTGTTGTCCCTGATGACCCCGAAGTAAGTCGGGCCGCTGCATTCGGTGAACCTCTGGTAATTAAAAACCCAAAATCACCCACAAGTAACGCAATAATGCAATTAGGAGCAGATCTTATTGGAGAGGAATATCATCCAATTGAACCCGATAAAAAGAGCGTTATTTCAAAATTGGTTGAAGGTTTACTTGGAAGAAGAGGATAACTGTATTAATTAATCGTGAATGGTGGATATGTCAAAGTTTATAGTAATTGCTTCAGGAAAAGGAGGTGTGGGTAGAACTACATTAACTTTTAATTTAGGAGTTGGAATGTCCCTATTTGGTAAAAATGTTGTGATGCTTGATTTGGATCTGGTAATGGCAAATCTGGATGTTATTACAGGACTTCTAAACCCTGATGTAACTTTACATGATGTTCTGGCAAGGAACAGATCCATAGATGAGTGCGTTTATGAAATTGAACATGGAATACGTGTCATACCTACCGGAATTCATTTTGAAACATTGAGACATATTAATCCCAAATACATTTCCTGGGATAAAATTCTGGAAGAAATTGGAGAATATGGAGAAATTTTCCTCATGGATATGCCTGCAGGGATTAATTCAAATATATTTGAAGGACTCCCTGAAAATGCAGAAATGATCATTGTTACAAGTTCAACCATGACATCAGTTGCTGATGCTCTTAAAATCAGAATTCTTGCCAATGAATTGAACATCAATATTATGGGATTCGTATTAAATATGTGGTATGAAGACGGCTTTTTACTTTCAGCAAAGGAAATAGAATCAATACTTGAAATTCCAATGATTGGTATAATTCCCTATGACCGTGAAATTGATAGATCAATGGCCCTTGGAAAATCTGTGGTTGAAGTCAATCCATCTTCACCTACAAGTAATGCAATAATGCTCCTAACTGCACATCTACTTGGAGAAACCTATGAACCTATAGAACCGGATAAAGAGGGCATAATTCAAAGATTAAGGAAATTTATTGGTATAATGCCCGAATAAGTTTACTCTCTCAAAAAAAAACTAAATTGATTAAAGTACGAATTTTAAATAAATCCCTTTACTTTTCTTAATTTTTAAAAGAGGATGATTCTTTGCAGGTAGAAGTTGTGGGCATTGGAGCATGTAATATTGACTTTATCAAGGAAGTACCCAGATTCGTTGAGCCTGATGACGAAGTAGATGTTAAAAAACTTTTTTTATCTGTTGGGGGTTCAGCATCTAATTTTACTGTGGGAATATCCCGATTAAATGTTAATGCTGGCATTATAGCAAGAATTGGTAATGATTATTTTGGAAATTTAGCCCAAAATGAGTTTAAAAAAGAGGGAGTTGACACAGAAAGACTTTGCAAGGTAGATGAAAAAACTGGGATGACCTTTATTGCAGTTGAACCACATGGAGAACGTTCCATGTATGCATTTATTGGTGCAAATAAGAAATTTAACCTGGAAAAAAAAGATATTGAATACATTGAAAATTCTAAAATTCTTCACATTACCCAGATGTACAAAAAAGTAGTTAATGAAGCATCTAAACACGCTAATTTACTATCTTTTAATCCAGGGGCTATTCTTTCATCATTTAAAACTCAAAAACTTCAAAAAATAATTAGAAGAACAGATATTTTATTTTTAAACAAAAAAGAAGTTAATATGCTAACTGGAATGAATATAAATGAAGGAGCTTCGCTACTTCTTGATTTAGGGGCTAAAATGGTTATTGTAACATGTGGAAAAGATGGGGCTAAATTATATAATCAGAATGAAATTATTCATTCGCCTGCAAAGAAGGTCAAAGTGCATGATACCACCGGAGCTGGGGATTCATTTGCAGCAGGTTTTATTGCAAGCTATATTAAAGGAAAAAATTTAGGAGAGTGTTTAGATTTTGCGAATATCGTGGCTTCTCATTGCGTTCAAAAATTTGGTGCTTTAAATACCCCTTATATTTCTGAAATAGGATATAAACTTTAAATAAAAATTCAATATTTTAAATTCTAAGAGCCAGTTCCCACAACCAGTTGTATTCATGAGGTTTATTAAGAAAATCAAGTTTTTCAACGTTTTGAACTAGATTATACATATTTTCTTTCCTGTAAAAACCTATTTCGGGCACTTCAACAGGTTTAATATGTCGTATTTCTGGAATTTCTTCATATTTAGTGTTGGGAATTATTTTTCCGCTTTTTAGTTCAAAATAAGCTGCACCCCCATGAGTTTTATATGGCCCATAGATAGATGAGAAATCATTAGAAACCCAGTTAGCCATTTTTAATTCCCCATCAGAAGGATTTATGGTTACATGACCATAATTTGGAGGGATAACCACTTTATCTCCTTTTCTTGCTTCAATGAGAATGCAGTCTGTAATTGTACCTTTTTCAATAGCCTGTAGAAGATAATGTGCTTCACCATTTAAAACTTCATAAACTTCAGGATAAGTATTTTGCGTTCCTTTTATAACTGGATGGTAATGTCCCGCAGTTTTAACGAATTCTTTACCTAAATTATATGGGGGAATGAGTGTAATATCATATCGAAGATTATTTTCAGTTATCAGCACCTGATCTTCCTTGCAGTGGGCAAGATCCCTGTACATATAATAGATATTCATATCAGAAGCAGTTTTAAACCATTCTAAATCATAAATAACATCCCTCATATCACTGATCTTTCTCGTATCAGGGATTATTTTTTTATCTCCAAATTTAAGAATCGTGTTTAGATTCATGATCATCCTCTTTATTTTTGTATTAATATATTGGACAAAAACATTATTAAATTTTATTTCCAAGAAAGAAATTTAATGCATTATCATTAGAAACTTTTTTAATATCTTCTTCTCTAAATTCTGCTAATTTCATTTTATGTACTGTTTTTGGAACCGATAAGGGATCAGACGGTGATGAGCTTATGTCACTATCCAAAAAGACCCTCTCAATTCCATATTCTTCCAGCAAACATACTGCTTCATCTGGAGTCATTTTCTGGGGCTGGACTGTAACACCTAACATTGTTCCAAGTTCAATCACACTTTCAATTATGGAGTCATCTACATGATCTACTACAACCATATCTGGACTTATATTTTCTTCAATGATATCTAATGTGACTTCAGTTACCTCTTTTTTATTTGTACGTGGTGTATGGACCATTACAGGAACATTAAGGTCTTCAGCAAGTGATAATTGTATTTTAAATATATCTTTTTGTGACTTAGAAACTTTTTCCAGTCCAATTTCTCCAATGGCCACCACATTATCATTATGAACTAAACTACTTAATTTACTTAAAGCAATGTCAAAGTCTTTTGAAATGCTTCGAGGATGGATACCAATTGCAGCATATAGTTTTAATCCATTATCTGCTGCTCTTTTAACATCATTATTTATAATTCTGTGCCAGTGGTCCATTACAACATCTGCTGATGTCATACGAAGAGGATCGTGTGCACATGTAATTGCAATGTCTAAGCCTGCAATTGCCATCTTTTCAAAATCTTCATAAGGTCTTGTATCTGCGTGTATATGGGAATCAATCATTCTTACACCTTCATATTTTCCCTGAATTATCATTGTATTAAACTAAATGTTAAATTAATTTTTTATTCTATGGTTTGAATGCCCATTTATACATTATTATAATCCTTAAAATAGTTATCAGTATTCTTCTAAATTTTAAAGTAAAAATAATCGCATATATTATTTTATTAATATATTAAACTTATTTTATTAAATTTAATATCAGTTTAATTACAATAAAGGGATTTAAAATACTTTAAAACGAATAATAATTCATTAATTTAGATTTTTAACTATTAAAAAACCTAAAAATTATGTAAAAAATTTAATATGGATAATTAACATTTATAAAATTTTAATAGAAGTATATTTAAGTAAGTAATTAATTTAATAAAGTATGTAGAGTTATGTAAATATATTATTATCTAAATACACTACAATGAATGTAAGACAGATTAGAATATGAATTCCGGGGATTATAAACATAGTGATAACTTAAGGTGAGTTTAATGGATACAGAAAAGATCATTAAAATTTATGATGAAGTAAAATCGGATTTCAAATTCATTACTAACTCAACAGTTCGAAATAAAATCATTTTGAGCTTAAATCAATTTCCACAAGACCTGTATGAACTTAAAGATAAACTCAACCTTAAATCTTCACCAATTTTACGTGAAATTAAGTTACTTCAAAAACAAAATTTAGTTTATAAAGAAAATAATCATTATTTTTTATCGCCTCAAGGAAAAATAATCTCATTAAAATTAGAAAGTCTAATAAATGCATTTTTAACCATGAAAAATAAAAAAATATGGCTTAATCATGATATTAGCAGCATTCCCCCCTACTTCATGAGAAATATAGGGTGTTTGAGAGATTCATTTATGATAGAATCAACGTTATCCGATATCAGAAAACCCAATACCCATTATAAAAAGATGCTTTCTTCTGTAAGTAAAATTAAAGCTGTCTCACCAATATATGATTATTCTTATGTGGAAGTTTATCTTAATTCTCTCCAAAAAGATATTGAAGTTGATTTAATTTTCACAGAGCCCGTGATGCAAAAAATAAATGAAATTTTTAACCAAAAAGAAATAATAGAAACTATTTCCAACTCCAAAAATTTAGGCATATGGAAAATTGAAGCAGAACTAAAAATTGCTTTTACAGTAACAGAAGAGTTTTTTTCCATGGGTCTCTTTTTAGAGAACGGAACCTACGATTCAACCCTCAATTTAGTAAGTAAGGATGAAAAAGCCATCACGTGGGGTAACCGTTTATTTGAATATTATCTTAAAGATGCACAAAAAGTAGCTATAAATTTTATCAGTAAAAATTAATAAAACAGATGTAATGAACTAAAAATACCATATAACTCTATTTTAATAGATAAAAATTAAATTAAATAAGTTTAGACAGTAAGGTGATTGAATGGATACTGAGAATCTTCTCAATCTTTATGAAGAAGTAAGTGATGATCTTAAATTTCACGGTATATCTGGTACCCGAATGAAGATCATGATCAGTCTTAATGAGGAAGGGAAAAAAACAAAAAATTTAAGAGAAGAGCTTGGATTAGCTTCGTCTACTATCCTGCATGGGATAAACGAACTTGAAAGGCAAAATCTTGTCTTTAGAAAGGAAGACAAATATTTATTATCTCAAACCGGACAGATTATAGCTCCAAAACTCATAGATATGATCACTACCCTTGGAGTAATTAAAAAATATGAAAGTCTATGGTTAAATCATGAAATTAGAGACATACCCCATGATTTGATTATGCAGATTGGAAATTTAAGCAATTCAATGCTTATTGAAGCAGAATCAACGAATATTTTAAAGCCCCATAGAGAATTCATAGAATATTTATCAAAATCTAAAAATATCAGGGCCCTTTCACCTATTTGCCATAAAGATTTTGTTGAATCAATGAAAACAATGTCAGGCGAAGATGTTAATATAGAACTCATATTAACCCAGAGCATTATTGATAAAGTAGCTAAATCAATGGATTTAGAACTTATAAGTATCGCTATGAAAATGGTTGGAAATAAAAAACAGAAAGTATGGGTTCTAAAAGAAGATCCGACCCTAGCTTTTACTGCTGCCGATTCATTCTTATCATTAAGTTTATTTTCCGAAAGAGGTGTGATTGACCCTACTAAAATGTTAATAAGTACTGATAACGATTCAATCGCATGGGGAAACACTCTATTTGAACATTATGTCAAAAAGGCTGAAAAATTCAAATTAAAAAGTATATTGAAAGAGTTTATACAACCTAAAAGATAATAAGCACAACCAGATTTAATATATTTTCATAACAATTAGAGAAAAATTTATTTATCCCGATTATACCTTTAAATAATGGAGTTGTTAATTTGGATGTGAGGAAATGACTAAAAAAGCAAAATTAAATATCTTAAAGAATTGTCAAAAAACTGCATTAAACTCGGACGCTGCCGACAAAGTTAGATATAGCTAAGAAGATTCCAAAAGAGGAACTGGAAGCTTTAGTCTCAAACATTAATCTTAACTTTATTTATTAACACTGTAATCTTGAAAAATAAAGAATAAGGCCAAAAATTAATTTATATCATCAAATTCAAGCCTTGATTTTAATAGACTGTCCAATATTCCTGCAATATCAGAAATTAAAATCCTTTTCTGCTTTAAATTATCTCTATTTCTTATAGTGACCTTATTATCATCAATTGAATCATGATCAACTGTAATAGCATAAGGAACACCAATCTCATCTGAACGAGCGTATCTTCTTCCAATTGTTCCTGATGCATCAAATTCTGCGATGAATCCTTTTTCTCTTAAATCATTTTTAATTTTAAGAGCTTCCTCTCTTAATTGTTCCTTATTTAAAAGAGGAAAAACACTTACTTCAACTGGAGCTATATCCTTTGGTAATTTGAAATATTCGCGTTCATTTTCTTCATCCTCTGTAAATGTGTGTAAAAGTACTGAAAATACTATTCTATCAAGACCATATGAAGGTTCAATAACATGAGGAAATATCTTTTCTCCCCTTACAACTTCTTCAATTTCTACAAAATTAACATGTTCTGGCAACAATTCAAATGTATTATCCTCAATTTGAAGGTTGAACATCTTATCGTTTTCAATTGACTTTTTAACTCCTTTTGCATCAATGTTTTCAAGAACTTTAAGTATTTTAGGCGCGTCACCTTTAAATGAAGGCCCAAATTTACTCATATTGGGTTTTATTGCTAATTTTTTAATCTGCTTTGGTTCATCATATTCTATAAATACGCGAAGATCTTCATTACTGTGTTCAGTATGGGATTTAAGGTCAAAATCAGTCCTATCTGCAATACCTATGATTTCTACCCATCCATATCTTTCAGTATACACTTCTACATCCCAGCAGTCGATAGCATAATGGGCCATTTCAGTTGGAAGATGTTGTCTGAACCTTATTACTTCATCAGGGATCCCAATCTCCCTTAAAAACTTCTGTGCAATATATAATTGATAAATAAGTATTTGACTGGAAACTATTCCCTCATCCAGGGCATCACCTGCAGAAATTTCTACTGGTTCTCCTTCAGCAAGTTGGACTTCGCCAGAATAGAGTTTTAGCATCTTACCCTTAATTTCATCAAATTTTTCATGTGTTTTATCCTCTGGATTTACAAAAATCTCTGCTTCAGCTTGAGTAAACTCGCGAAGTCTTATAACTCCCTGTCTTGGAGAAATTTCATTTCTATATGCCTTCCCAACCTGAACAACACCAAATGGTAGTTTACCTCTAAAAAATCTCAATAATCTCTTAAATGGTATAAAAATACCTTGAGCTGTTTCAGGCCGCATATAACCTGTTTTTTTCCCTTTAGCACCGATTAGTGTCTGGAACATTAAATTATAGTTCCATACACGAGTTAAATGGTTACCACATCTAGGACATAGTATTTTTTCTTCAGAAATTATTTGGGTAAGCTCTTCATTACTTAAGCCTTCTACATCGCGATTGATCATCTCTTCAATGATGTGATCAGCCCTATAAACTTCCAGACACTCCTTACATTCTGTCATTGGATCTGTAAAATTATCTACATGTCCAGATGCCTTAAGAACTTCTTCAGGCATGACTGTTGGAGATTCTATTTCATAAAAACCTTCTTTAACTATGTAAAAATTCTTCCATTTGTTAATAATTGAATTTTTTAATATTGCACCGAGAGGGCCGTAATCATAGAATCCTGCAACACCTGCATATATTTCAAATGAAGACCATAAAAAACCTCTCTTTTTTGCAACATTCATTACCTTATCATGTTTCATAACCTATCATCTCTTCAACTAATCAATTAATCTATTAAATTAAAATTAAATGCCTAAAAATAAGAAAATGTGAGAGTTATAATATCTCATCAGATTTTTTTAATTTTAGTTTTTCTATTAACTCCTGATCATGCTTAATTCGGCTTGATTCAGGGCGTTTTTGACCCATATACTTACTATTCCTTTCTGGGTGCCCATAAGGAATTTCAGCAGGAGATGTCATAGTTTCAAAGACTATCTGACATACTCTTTGCCCTGTATAAAGTGCGACGGGCATTTTACCAATATTAGAGATTTCTAATGTGATTTTTCCCTCAAAACCAGGATCGATGTAGCCTGCTGTAACGTGCATGGTTACGCCGAGCCTTCCCATTGATGATCTACCTTCAACCCTTGCAACAAGGTTATCCGGTAATTTTATTGTTTCATAAGTGGTAGCAAGAGCAAATTCACCAGGATGTATTATAAAAGGTTCCCCATCATCTATATAAAACGATTCCATGTAAGAATCAATGTCTGATTCATCCATAGGATCTATACATGGTTTTCTAATTATCCTAAAACCCTTAAATTCATTACCTATCCTTAAATCAACTGATGATGGTTGTATCTGTATATCAGGATCATCAAGTGGATCAATACCAATTAATCCCTGTTCAAGGTATTCTTTAATGTGTTTATCACTTAAAATAGCCATCTCTTGCCCTCTTTTTCTTTTATTTCATCCCATTTCAATTTCTGATATATCCTCTATGATATTGGGAATACCGCAGCTGTTTCCCACGCCAACCACAAGAATATTAGTGTCATTTTTTGAATTTAAAATTGATCCTTTAACCACCTGAAGTGCTTCCTTTGCAGCATCTGCTATTTTCTGATTCATATTACTTATAGATTCCTCAGGACTCATTTTTACAATAATTGCATCAATATCAAGGTCTTTTTTCAGTATTTCTTCCTCAATAGCCCATTTATCCACCCCAATACCCCCAATAACAACCCCAATACCTTGTGCAACCTTTCCTGTTTCTTCTCCTTCAAGTTTCACTGCAGCATCAACTGTAATTATTTTATCAATATCTTCATTTTCTATTACAGAAGTTACAACTCTGCCTACTTTCCCAATCCGCGCTCCAGGACCTTTTGCACGTACTATAAAAACATTATGTTTATCATATTGCTTTTTAGCTATTATCATGTCTTCAACTTCATTTATATATTCTGTTTTATAGTCTCTCATGAGCATACCTGCTACAAGTGGCCCTACTCCATCTCCAATTGGTTTACCCTGTGAAAAAGCTTTTGTTCCTTCAAACTGTGCCCTTACTATCCTCATAATCAATGGAAGACTCATTTGAAGCATGAGTAAAATCTGTATGTTTCCTGTTTTTTTTGCAAGCTCTAAATTATGTCTAACCTGTTTTGCAACACCATTAATGGCAAGTGTAGCTTTAAGAGTCATTACTAAATTTGATTTAGTATTTTCATCTGCTAAAGGAGCTATTGTTTTTATCATCCGTTTAAATCTATCTTCACCGAGATCTAATAGCTTCTCAAATTTCCTTAAAACACCATTTGGATCAAGATCAACTGGTGGAATTATAAAAAATTCCATAAAACCTTCAATAGCATCAGAAGGGTCAAGAACTGGCTTTCCTTTTTCTTTAGACATTTCTATAAGAATTTTTTTTGATTGAGCTACCATATCTTCCAGTTCAACAAGCTTTTTATTAACCCCTGATATTAATCGCATCCTTAATATTGTCGGAAGCAGTAAAATTATTAAAATGAATGCCAGTATTCCTATAATATCAAACCCACTAAGACCAAATAACATCCTGCATCTCCAATTATCCTAATTAATAATTATTCTTTTAATTTAAGCCTTATTCTCCTTAAAGTCCCTATTAAAGTATGAGCTTCCCTTCCAGCAATAAATGCTCTCCCAATAATTCTTCTAAAAACAGTAGATGAGGTTTTCATCTTATGTTCCGGATATCCTGTGCATTTGATTAAATTATCCATTTCCCTTATTAAAAGTTCTTTTTCAGATTTGGAAGCTTCTTCAAGCTCCTCTCTTGGATATTGCCTTTCTCTTTTAAATAGTTCGTAAAGAATAATGGCTGCTGCATGAGAAATATTCAATACAGGGTAAGATTCATCTGTGGGAATAGTAACAATAATGTCACATAGAGCAACTTCATCGTTAGAAAGACCATTTCCTTCCCTTCCAAATATTATAGCAATATTTCCAGTTATATTTAACGATTCTGAAAGCTGCTCCGGTGTAATTGCAATTCTTGAAACATTGTAGCTACCCCCGGCCATTCTGGTCGTGCCCACTGTAAAGTCTATTTTTTCAGTTTCAATAAAATCCCCGAGAGTTTTATAACTTTTATGATTCCATATTATTTCTTTTGCATGCATTGCATGGTAATATGCTTCATTTTCTAATTTACATGGATTTATTAGCGCTAAATCATTGAATCCAAAATTTTTCATAGTTCTTGCAAGAAAACCTACATTTCCTGGAGATTCGGGTTCTACAAAAACTATATAAATCATTTTTATCTCTCTAAATATTAATAAAACTATAAAATCAGCTTATTTTTCATATGCCATTTCAAGAAGTTGGAGAATATTTAGCACAGGGATATTAAGACCCTCCTCTTTTAAAGATGCAATAATATTGTTCTGACAGAAAGGGCAGATGGTTATAACAGCATCTACATTGAGCTCTTCTATCATTTTTGATTTTTTCTTCCCAAGAGCTGCTGCTATTTCTGGTTTTCCAGCACGTACGCCTCCACCCGCACCACAACATTGATTTGATTTCTCCATTTCTACAAATTCGATTCCTTTAATCTTATTTAAAATTTCACGCGGTTCTCTGGTTATTCCCTGACCTCGATTAAGATGGCAGGGGTCATGGTAGGTTACCCTCATATTTAAAGGCTTCATATCCTCTGTATTTAAATTATCAACCAGAAATTCACTTATATCCACTACATTGAACTTAACGCCGTATTCTGGGTAGTCATTCTTTAATGTAGCTCCACATCCAGCACAGACAGTAATGATTGTGTCATAATCTTTAAATACTTCCTTATTTTTTTCCACAAGTTCCTTAACAAGATCTGTCTGGCCTGTCCTGATTAATGGAGACCCACAGCACACCTGATCTTCTGGAACGATTACGTCTATGTCGTTCTTTTCTAAAACCTTAAGAAGAGCAAATCCAATTTCTGGATGCCTGTAATCAGTTAAACAGCCTGTAAAAAATGCTATATTGGACTTTTTATCCTTCATTTTACTTGATACTGCCTTAATAAATCCTTCTTCAAGTGGTTCTACTGACCTTCCTGTTTTTGCTATTAATTCCTTAACATCCCTGTGTGGAGGAAGAGGACCAACACCCTCACGGCATGCTATTTCCCTTAATTTTTCAATAGCCCCTCCAAAGGTGTTTATTTCTTTTGGACAGATTTCAGCACATTTACCACATGAGGTACAGCAGTAAAGACCCTCATCGAAACCTGATGAGGCACGTTCACCTTTATCACGCGGATCCATAGCAAATTTTGAAATGTAACGCATGAAGTAGGGTCCTGCAAATTCAGATGTTTCCTTTATCACAGGACATGCAGATAAACATGAGAAACATTCAATACATCCCCTTAATTTTTTAGAATCTGAATATTCTTCAGGTTTCAAGACCATAAGGCATGTTTCATTGTCTTGAGATAATTCTCCCTCTAAAAAGAGATTCATTTCCTTAATTTTATTTTCTATTTCACTCCGATCTACTACAAGATCCTTTATAATATCAAATTCAAGGGGTTCGATAACTGAATTATCCTCAATTTCGGCTTTACATGCAAGTATTACCTCCCCATTTACCTTTAAAGCGCATGACCCGCACTGACCTGCCCTGCATGAGCACCTGTAAGCTATATTTGCACCATATTTCTCATTGATATAATTTAAAGCATCCAGTACCTTCATTTTCTCTGTTTTTTCCACATTGTAGGTTTCGTAGTATGGTTCTTCGTCTTTTTCTGGATCGTATCTTAAAACTTTAATTTCTATCATTTATATCTCCGTATCAAAAATTTATTAATATGCCGGCTCTTATACATTTAAACTAATTTATGAATGCAAAGTTGATTTAGTCACAATCCAATTTTGTAACGCTCTAATCCCCAAGATGTACAATTATGCATTAATGCATCCTTAATCAATTAAAATCCAGTATAAAAGATTACCCCTAATACTTATTTAATTATTAGATCTTTTTATCCATATATGTTATAACTGATTATTATATAAATTAAATGATCATTCCAAAGAGCACTTTAAGAAGGCCTTAAATGACAAAATAGATTATTAAAACTTCTTTAATCATAAACTCATTTATTTTATTCTTTTTTTATATCACAAAACCTTTATATACCCAACCATTTTAATGTAGTGTTACCTACAAAAATCAAACCATATAAAATATTAATATAAATAAGTTGAAGAGGTTTTTATAATGTTTACAGAAGTTAAAAAGTTTATAGTAAATTTTTTTGGTATTAAAAGAAAAAAATGAGTAATATACATTAAAATTGATAAATTAATGAATAAATCTAAAATGATGCTATTAATAATAGAGCCAAGGTTATATAAACTGTAGAAAGAGAAGTTTTCGCATGTACACAATAGCATTATAGTCTTTAAAAATGAAATAGTTAAGTTATGCTAAATCCAGTTAAAATAAGGAAAGTAAAATAAATGAATATTAAAAGCAATGCTCTTAAACGGCTGATACCACTTCTTAAATAAAAGCTAAGAAGGAAAACAACTGCTACAGAAAATATTGAAACTATTATAAAGTCTCTGAAATCATTAACTAAAATTGGATTTAAAATTGATGTAAGTCCCACAATTAAAGTGGAATTTACTACAGTGGTACCCATTAAATCACCGATAGTTAGAAGTTTGTAGCCATGTAATAATGAAACAGTTTGAAAGGAAAGCTCTGGAAAAGAAGTTCCAATAGAAAGCAGTAAAAGACCTATAACGAATAATGGGATGCCTATTTCAACAGCAATCACAGAGGCATAACTAACTAAGTACCAGCTACTTATTAGAAGACCCGCTATTCCCAGAGATAATAAAATAGAACTTTTTAAAAATTGTTTCCTGCTTATCAATTCATATTCTTCTTTAAAACTGCCTTTTTTAATTATTAACCAAAAATAACCGATAAATACTATTATTAAAATTAAACCATCAATCCGTGATAAAGTCCCATCTATGGCCAATATTATAGGTAAAAAAGCTGTGAAAAAAGGATAAATAGATTCTCTTTTGATATCTCCTTCATTAAAATCAATTCCTCCAGCAATTAATACTGCTGTACCTATTATCACGGTCAAATTAACAACATTAGTTCCTAAAATATTTCCTAAAGAAAGTTCAGGTATTCCTTTTATTGCTGAATCTATACCAATTGCCAGTTCTGGTGTACTTGTAGCAATTCCAGTTATTATTGAACCTGCAGCAAATTGACCGATTTTAAGAAACGAAGAAACATTGGAAATATATCTGGTAGTAATTATACCGCTTAAAATCAAGATCATTAAAAGAAGGATGAAAATTAAAAAATCGATGACCATAACAATGTTTATGTTTAATAAGATATATTAATGTTATATACCTCAAAAGAAGTTAATAGCATAAATAGACAGTACCGGCCCCATTTTTTAGACTTATTTATCCCTATTTAAATTTTGAAATTAATCAAAAATTAAATATTCTAAAAATCATATTATAGGTATTAAAATTCTATAAGACTTGAGGTTTCAGATGCGAATAGTGATTATGGGTGGTGGAAAAGTAGGCTTAAATCTGGCATCTTTTTTAATATCTGATGGCCAGGATATTGTACTAATCGAGAATGATAACGATGCAGCTTCTAAAGCCGCTTCACGATTAGATGCGATGATTATAAACGGCACAGGGACTGACACTAAAACTCTGGAGGATGCAGGTATTCAGGATGCTGATGTATTTGTAGCAGCCACTGGAAACGATGAAGCCAATCTTTTAGCATGTTTACTGGTAAAAGATTATAATGTAGGTAAAATAATAGCTCGAATAAGTGATTACTGCCATTCAATGGCATTTAAAGAAGCAGGAATTGATTATGCAATAAGTCCAGAACTTACAACTGCCAGTTATCTTGAAAAAATAATATTAAGGCCCAAAATAGCGGATTTAGTAGTTTTAGGTAAAGGAGATGCCGAATTACTCGATATAACTGTGGAAAGCAAAAAAATCGATGGTAAAAGAATTGGTGACATCAGCCCTACAACTCAATATATAATTGTTGCAATTTACAAAAATGGAGATATAATCATTCCAATGGTAGATGACGTTTTATATAAAGGTACAAAAATCTCAATACTTGTAAAAACAGACTCAATTAAAAAAGTACTTAATAAATTTACTAAAACTGATTAATAAAGATATAATCAAGCGAATGTGATTTAATGCATAGATTTGAATTCTCTGAGAAATTAGAGGAATACATAACAAAAATAGAAAGGGAAACAGAAAGAAAGGTCAGAATTCTTGAAAGCCCTAAACTCGGTCTAAAAGGAATGTGGGCAGGATTTAGATTTCACCCCGATTTTATTATAGTTATTATACGTTCAGGCATTAATAAACCAGATGAAACTTTAGAGCGTTCTATTGCACATGAAGCAACGCATGGATACATCTTATTTAAATATGAATATTGTATGGCTGAATTTAATGAATCAGTCACCGATAATGATAGGAAAGACATACAGCTCATATTTACAATGGTTGATGACGTAGTTGTCAATAAAATAATGTCCAGAAACGGTTTTATGCCCTTTGGATCTGAATACTTAAACGTGGTTCAAAAGGAAATTGATGCCATGATTTCAGGTCAGGATTTTTACAGACAATTTTCAGATGACCTTCTTTTCGATGATTTATTGATGATTTCTCGTTATATTATAGCATGGGGATTTTTAGAGTACTTCGGCCTAAATAAATATGAATTTGAAATAATTAAAAAATTCACCGATGTTTTTAAATACGCTTATCCCATGCAGTACAAAATAGCAGATAAAATAAAACACATAATCATAGCTAATGATATTTTTACAAGTGAAGGGCACTGTAAATCCATGGATGAAATTTTAAAACTTCTGAAATTTAATAATTTAGTAAAAATAATAACAATTGCTGATTTTAAAAAATAAAAATAATGGAAATTTCCATTTTCAATTATCAAAACTATAAATATATCATAATTATATCATTTTTAATTGAATTTTGGTGGTTTTCCATGTTTATCTATGAATTCCTTTATCAATATGTTTTGTCTTTGTTTGGAACTCTTTTTACTGTTATTTTCACGATATCTAAAGTAGACAGTGCTTGCTGTTTTTTCTGATTCATTAAAAAGATCTGCTAAAATGTTATGTCTTAATTTTCCTTCACCAATGTAAATCACTTCTTTTTTGCTGTCTGCTAACTGGTAAACACCGTATGTATTCAATAGTTCTTTAACATTTTCCTCATTGAAATCAATCCAACGTTTTGATACTGGCATTCACTACCTCCATTTTAAACTGTTATATTTAATATTATGTTATTGATGTATATAAGCTCTTATGTCTTTAATTTTTAAATTATTGATTATCAATAATTGTTTCTCTCACTGCAAACCAGTATAAAGCAAGTTCTTTTTCAATATCCTTATAATTCGGAAATTTAGAATAAATTATGGCCCAGAATTTCTTGCTGTGGTTTAATTCAACAATATGAGCCACTTCATGAAAAACAAGATATTCTATGAGATTTTCTGGCAGATATATTAAATATCTGTTGATGCTGATGTTCTTTTTAGAGCTACAACTTCCCCATCTCGACTTCATCTTCCTGAAATAAACACGATTTACACTTACATTAAGCTCATTTGAGAATTTTTTTACAAATTCATGGATGATCTCTTTAAAATTTTCTTCGCTCCTCTTAAAATTTAGTTTTTTTTCTTTTGCTTCATTTACTGAGCTTTCATATTCCTTAAATTTACGATAAATCCATTTTTTATTTTTTTCGATGATCTTCTCATGGTCTTTAAACATAGGGGGAGTAATTAGAATTAATTTTCCTGATTTAATCTCTAAACGCCAGTATTTAACTTTTCGAAGAATTATTTCATACTTTATTTCCATATCCTGGATTTTAACACTTTTCTCCATTTGCCTCTCCTGATATTTGAAATATTTATCAATTAAATCGTAAATTTTAATTGATAAAGTAGCCAAAGTTAGTTTAATTCAAATTCTAATTTATAATTAGTTAAATAAAAATCCATTTATAATTTTATTCAAATTTTAAGGAGATATTATGAACCTAAAAAATATTTTAACATGTAAAGAAGGAGAAAAATTATTCTTATTAGGTAATGAGGCAGCAGTTCGGGGAGCAATCGAATCAGGTGTTTCTGTTGCAGCTACTTATCCCGGTACGCCTTCATCTGAGATTGGAAATGTTTTATCCGTGGTTGCAAAGGATGCAGGAATTTATTTCGAGTTTTCTACTAATGAAAAGGTTGCTCTTGAAGTTGCAGCTGCAGCAGCAGCATCAGGGGTGCGTTCCTTCACATTCATGAAGCATGTTGGTTTAAATGTTGCCGCAGATTCATTTATGAGTGTAGCATATAGTGGAGTAAATGGAGGAATGATAATACTCTCAGCAGATGATCCTTCAATGTTTTCATCCCAAAATGAGCAGGATAACCGGCATTATGCTCGTATTGCCAACATTCCTATGATAGAACCTTCAACTCCTCAAGAAATTAAGGATTTAATGAGATATGGATATGGACTATCAGAAGAATTCCAGATCCCTATTTTAATGCGAACAACTACTCGAGTATCCCATATGCGAGCTGTTGTTGAAATAAATGAATGCGAAGAACATGAAAAAACTGGCTATTTTAAAAAGGATCCTGAACGATTTGTACCTGTTCCATCAACTGCAAGAAAAATGCATAAATCCTTAATTTCAAAAATGGATAAAATTGAGGAAGTGGTAAACAATTCGCCTTTAAATGAAATATTTGACAAAGGAAGCAAAATTGGAATTATAACCAGTGGAAGTGCGTTTAATTACGTCATGGACGTTCTGGATGAAAATGATCTGGAAATTAATGTTTTAAAAATCACTTTATCCTATCCCTTCCCTGAAAAGAAAGTTTTGAAGTTTATAGAAAAACTTGATAGTGTAATTGTAGTGGAAGAAGTAGACCCAATAATGGAAAAGGAAGTTCTTGCCATTATTGGAAAATATGGACTAAATATTAAGGTTCATGGTAAACTGGATAAAACACTTCCCATGATTTTTGAATACAGCCCAGATATAATCCGCATAGGCTTAAATAAACTATTTAAATCTAATGTGAATAATGAAGATATTTACGAGCCAGATATTAATTTACCTGCTCGCCCACCAACCCTATGTCCGGGATGTCCCCACAGAGCCGCGTATTATGCAGTTAAAAAGGCTGGTGAAAATCTGAATCTTGATGTAATTTATCCAACAGATATTGGTTGTTATACGCTTGGGATTGAAGCCCCTTATGAAACTGCAGATTATTTATTATCAATGGGATCAAGCATCGGTACAAGCTGTGGGTTTTCAAAATCTGTAGATCAAAGCATTGTAAGCTTTATAGGAGATTCCACATTTTTCCATGCTGGAATTCCTCCATTAATTAATGCTGTACATAATAAAGATAAATTTATACTGGTTATTTTAGATAATAGGACAACTGCAATGACCGGAGGTCAGCCGCATCCCGGACTTTCTGTGGATGGAATGGGGGACCCAGCTCCAGAAATAAATATCGAAAAAATAGTTGAAGCAACCGGTGTTCAATTTTTAGAAGTTATAAACCCACTTAACATTAAAAAAGCAGGGAAAATATTTGAGGATGCACTGCAATTCGATGGTGTCGCTGTTGTTATTTCAAAATATCCATGTATGTTGATTAAAGATACAAAAAAGAAAAAAGAAATTGTTGTAGATATTGACCAGGATAAATGCGATAAATGTCTGGATTGTCTCAGAGAACTTACATGTCCTGCAATTTATATGGCAGATGATGATTCTGTGAATATTGATTCTGCAGCATGCAAAGGATGCACAGTTTGCATTCAAATGTGCCCTGAGAAAGCTATTAGAGTTAAAAAATAATTTAGGAGATAAAAAAATGAGCCCATATAACATTTATATCTGCGGCGTTGGAGGGCAGGGAATCATTAAGACCTCTATTGTAATTGGCGAAGCCGCAATGAAAAGTGATTTAGGCGTTGTAATGAGTGAAATACACGGGATGTCACAGCGCGGTGGAGTAGTATCTACAGAACTAAAAATTGGAGAATCAAGAAGCCCAATAATTGAAGATGGAAGTGCTGATATTTTAATAGCATTTGAACCCATTGAGGCATTAAGGGCAATTTCAAAAGCAAGTAACGATACCTTCGTTATTGTGAATACTTCTTCAATCATGCCTTTTAATATTCAAGGAAGTGAAGTGCCCTATCCCAAAGTTTCTGAAGTTTTAGATGAGCTTAAATCCAAAGTAAAACATGTTTATGCAATGGATGCTGAAAAGATAGCTAAAGAAGCAGGCCATATTCTCTCACTTAACATGGTCATGCTGGGTGGTGCTACAGCCGCAAATGGCTTCCCCATAAATAAAAAAACAATAATAGAATCTATGGTGGCGAATTTACCTGAAAGAAGCATCCCTATTAACATGAAGGCTTTTGAAGACGGATATGATTATGTACATAAATAAAATCTTCTCTTTTAATCTTTTTTAATTGTTTAATTAATATGATAAACTATTTTATGTATATTTTAAAAATAGAATGTGAATAAAATTAAAAATTCCACGATTTAAGAAATATAATAATAAGCCAATTTCCTTTTTATAAGAATATTAAAAGCTAAATAAACATACTGGTTCTTTATATTAACATACAAAAATGCATTAATTATAAAAGATAGTGTTTACTATCTTTCAAATACATTTTGTTTAATTTATTACTAATATTAAAAGAAATAGGCCATATAAGTTAATTTTTTATATTAAAATGAATCAACATTATAGCAGAAATTACAATAACTACAATTTGATGAAACTTTTCAATTTAATTTTTATGTACCCCTTACTGTAAATTCTATTATTAATAACTCATTAAGCGTTAAAGAGGTGAAAAAATGGAAAATAAATTCGTTGCAATAATTATTATAATATTGTTGATCGTTGTAGCGGTTGCATATGCTATCGGAACCCAGAACTCTAATTCAGAGCCTCAAAATATCACCAATAACACCAGTACTTCAAACAACACCATCAGTACCCATATTCACAACCAGACCACTCACAAAAATAACACCAGCAAAAATGAAACACCAAAAGTGAATATAACTGCCCAACAAGCGCAAAAAATAGCTATTGATGCTTCTGCAGATTTAGGATTCCCAGCAAAAGCTCATGGTACTCCAACACTTTTCAAATGGACTAAAAATAACCTTCATACATGGGTCTGGGACGTTCCACTTGAATTTGAGACAGGATCTACTAAATATGGTTCAATGGATGTCGATGCATATACTGGTAAGATCATTATGAATGAATAATCAACAATTTATTTTTTTTTCTTTTTAGATGTAACTAATTCTTTAATTATAAAATGCGAATCCAGTTCTAAAAAAAAGGAAATATTTTACATCCCATAAATCTCCTCAGCAGAAATAACCTCAGCTCCGTTATCCTGTAATGCTTTAATTCCTGCATTAATGTCTTCAGGATGTAATAAAACAATAGCTCCATTTTCTTTCTCTTCAACAAAGGCATAGAGATATTCAAGATTAATGTCATTATCATCAAGTATCCCCAAAATTATACCCAGACCTCCTGGCTTATCAGGCATTCTTACTGCAATTACTTCACCAATTTTTACTATAAAGTTATTATCTTCAAGTAATTTTTTGGTTTTTTCTGGATCAGGAACTATTAGCCTTAAAATCCCAAAATAAGATGTATCTGCGATTGAAAGAGCTCTTATGTTCACTCCACCTTTTTCCAGTACATCTAACGCTTTTCTCATTCTGCCTTTTCGATTTTCTAAAAATATGGACAGTTGTTTTATTTTCATATTATCCCTTCTGTTATTTAGTGAAAAATACCCTAGATTTATAATTTTATTTATAAATAATGTTAAATTTACCATTAATTAAAACCACGCTTGTCAAATACCCTTACTGCCTTTCCTTCGCTCCTTGGTAAAGTTTTAGGTTCAACAAGAGTTACATCAACCCTTAAACCAATTTCATTGTGTATATAATCCTCAATATTTCTTTTTATACCTACCAATTCTTTAATTTCATCAGAGAAAAGTTCAGGCGAAGCTTCAACCTGTACTTCCAGTACATCCATGTGTTGAGGTCTGGAAACAATAATTTGATAGTGTGGTTCAAGACCATCGATTTTTAAAAGAGCTTTTTCTATCTGTGATGGGAAAACAGCCACTCCCCTAATTTTTAACATATCATCGGTCCTTCCAGTGATACGATCCATCTTTATCAAAGTTCTTCCACATGAGCATTCTGCCCTTCTTAAAGCTGTAACATCCTTTGTTCTGAACCGGATAATTGGCATACCGTGTCTGGTTAATGTGGTTAAAACTAATTCTCCTTTTTCTCCTTCAGGTAATGTTTGAAGAGTTTCAGAATCAATAATTTCTGGATAAAAATGATCCTCCATAATGTGCAGCCCATTATGTTCCTTGCATTCAAGAGCTATTCCTGGCCCCATTATCTCAGTTAAGCCATAAATGTTATACGCCGGAGCATTAAACCTTTTCTGAATTTCCTGACGCATTTCCTCTGTCCACATTTCAGCCCCAAACCCTATTGCTTTTAAATTAAGTTCTTTTGTATTAAGACCTTCTTCTTCTGCAACTTCTGCAAGATAAAGCCCATAAGAAGGTGTAAAAATCACAATACTGGCGTTAAAATCTTTCATTATTTCAATCTGTCTTTTGGTTTGTCCTGTAGAGATAGGAATCACAGTTAAACCAATTTTTTGAGCCCCATAGTGAACTCCAAATCCTCCTGTAAAAAGACCATATCCATGGGTATTCTGGAGAATATCATCTTCTGTGGCTCCAAACATCGTTAAACCTCTGGCCATACATTCGCTCCAGATTCCAATATCTTTTTTAGTGTATCCAGATACTGTTGGCTTTCCAGTTGTTCCAGAAGATGTATGGAGCTCTATTATTTCTTTGCGAGGAACTGCAAACATTCCAAAGGGATAAGCTTCCCTTAAATCATCTTTTGTAGTTAAAGGGAGTTTTTCAATGTCTTTGAGCGTTTTAATATCCTCTGGCGTAATACCCTTTTCTTCAAAACGTTTCCTATAAAATGGAACATTTTCATAAGCCCTCTTAATAATTTTCTGTAACCGTGTGAGCTGTAATCTTTCTTTTTCTTCATGTGACATGCATTCTGCTTCTTTATTCCAAATCATTTTATCCCCTGATATAATTTAGATAATATAAATTTTAAATCAATTTTTCAATTTGCTCAATAATATCTAATCTAATTTAATTGAAAGAAAGTTATAAAACTTGCCATAATAGTTTTAATAGATAAATAATAATCATAATCACTAAAAAAATGCTAAATAATAGAATTTAGGTAATTGTATAACGGTATCCATTAAATAGTAGACATTGTTTAGTAATGTATACTAAAAAATGGATATTTTTAATTTTTATGGATAATATCAAATAGAATCATTTTTATATAACAAAGAGATTAAATCAATTAATAAAATCAAAAAATATTCATGTTTTTCATGTTTATTTTTAATATTTTCATATTGCAACCATAATTTGATTAAATAGGGAAGAAAGGAATTAAAATTAATAAAAGGAGGTTATTAAATGGATGTATTCACATTAAGTATCATAGTAGTCATTTATCTTATTATGATAGGTTATGTAGGCTATATAGCATGGAAAAGAACCAAAAGCGCGGATGACTACATGGTTGCCGGGCGTAAAACCCATCCATATATCATGGCTCTTAGTTACGGTGCCACGTTTATCAGTACTGCGGCAATTGTAGGTTTTGGAGGTGTAGCTGCCAACTATGGTATGGGAATATTATGGCTTGTATTTTTAAACATCCTTATAGGTATATTTATAGCGTTTGTCTTCTTTGGAAAACGTACCCGGAAAATGGGACATAATCTAGGTGCTTTGACTTTTCCTGAGTTTCTTTCACGACGTTTTAATAGTAAATTTATACAATATTTTTCAGGAGCAGTTATATTTATAGGAATGCCATTATATGCTTCAGCAGTTCTAATTGGTATGGCCAGATTTGTAGAAACAACGCTCCAACTAGACTATAATATCGCATTAATCGTAATGGCAGTTATAGTGGCTGTTTATGTTATTTTTGGGGGAATAAGAGGGGTAATGTACACTGACGCCCTCCAGGGAACAATCATGTTCTTTGGGATGTTTTTCTTACTTATAGCCATATACTGGTTACTTGGAGGTGTAACAGACGCTCACCAAGCTCTTACAAATCTTGTAAATATAGTTCCACAGAGTGCTACAACAAAAGCTGCCGCTACAGGATTTACGGGCTGGACCTCCATGCCTGCATTAAGTAGCCCATTCTGGTGGACCCTGGTTTCAAGTATAATATTAGGCGTTGGTATTGGAGTTCTATCTCAGCCTCAGTTGGTTGTAAGGTTCATGACTGTTAAATCAGACCGTGAATTAAACAGGGCTGTTTTAATTGGGGGAATTTTCATATTCATGACCACGTTTACCGCTTATGTCGTGGGAGCTCTTTCCAATGTGTATTTCTTTGAAACAATGGGACAAACAGCAGTTCAGGCTGCTGGAGGTAATCTTGATAAAGTTATACCTGCATTTATTTCGGCTGCTATGCCTTTGTGGTTTGCTTACTTATTTATGATTACTCTGCTTTCAGCGGCAATGTCTACCCTTTCAGCCCAATTCCATGTACAGGGAACTGCCCTTGGAAGAGATGTTTATGAAACAGTTTCAAGGAAAAAGAGAGGATCATCAGTAATGGTTGCACGTGCAGGAATTACAGTTGCAGTTATTATTGCAGTTATTCTTGGATTCATCCTTCCAGGAAGTATTGTCGCAGTTGGAACTTCCATGTGGTTTGGTATAACTGCTGCGGCTTTTCTTGCCATGTACACAGCTGCATTATTCTGGAAAAGAGCAACAAAAGAAGGTGCAATTGCAGGACTTGTATCAGGATCTGTACTTAGCTTATTCTGGCTGGTTTTCGGTTATAAAAAGTCAGCCGCTGCATTAGGCATATGTAAAGCTCTTACGGGTCAGGCAGTGATTATTACTGCAACACCATGGCCAACTGTAGACCCTATAATAATCGCACTCCCCCTAGCAGTGATTATGACCATCATTGTAAGTCTAATCACCAAACCACCGGAAAAAGAGCATTTAGATAAGTGTTTTAAAGGAATAAGTTAAATTTTCTTTCCTTCTATTTTTATTTTAAAATACATTAAACATACATAATAATCTAATCAAAATGAATAACTAAATTCTGGTTTTTATCATGAAAAAAGAAGAATTTAAAGTTAAAAAAGGCATTTATAATGATTGGAATGAAGTTTTTAAAAATCCTCGGCCAGTAACTGTTAAAAGTTTCATAACGGGATATGTTATGATCAATAAACGAGGCGCCCTGAATCCAGATCATCCAGACGCAGGAAAAATAAATGATGAAGCTCTAAAAGTTCCAATACTGGCTCACTGGATTCATCATACCCAATATGGAGAATATCTTGTTGATGCAGGGTTAGATAGCTCTTATTATGGAGATCCATATGGAAAAATGAAAGGTATTTTTGCCGGTTTATTTAAAAGATTGAAGCTTTTTGGCGATGCTTTTATCCAGAAAAAAAATCAGGACATAATCTATCATCTCAAAAATAATTCTATTAAACTAAATGGCGTTTTTCTGTCACATTTACATTCTGATCATGTTGCAGGAGTTCGGGATCTGCCAAAAGATATTTTTTATGTTGTTGGAAAGGGAGAAAAATATGTTAACCATAAACCCTTTTTTTATGGGGATTATCTTAAAGGAATAAAAACTCTACACGAAATAGACTTTTCTAAAGCTCCTACTATGCCAATTTTAGGTCCATGTGTTGATATTTTTGGTGATGGTTCATTCTGGGCCATACCAACACCAGGACATACCCCTGGACATATGTCCTTTTTAGTTAATGGAGAAAAAAATCTGGTTCTTCTTGCAACTGATGCATGTTTTATCAAATCAGGATTTGAAAAAGGAATAGGTTCCAGTGACTACACTGATGACGTTTTAATGGCCCAATCATCATTAAATAACTTAGTGGAGTTTAAAAAGGTCTATACCCAAGTTGAAGTTCTTTGCGGACATGAATAGTCTCAATCTTTTTAATTAAAAATTTAATAATCTGTTTAATTTATTTTACTTTTAACAGGTAATATTTTATAAAGTTCAAAATTAAATTTAATTGTTAGTAATACTTATAAATTAAAGATTATTTATACTTTAAATCACATAAATTATCTATATTAAAATTATGTTTAAGCCCTACTATTTACATCCATTAGGAGAAGCAGGAGACTATTTCAATGAATAATCGAATTCCAAACTTAGGTAATGAGGAAGATAAGATTGAAACTGGGGATTATGGCCCTTTACCTGGTTTAGATTATCGATTTTTCGAATATATGCAAGAAGGAGTTGTAGTTTATACTCCTGTGCGTTATGGTTCCGAAAAAATAGTAGATCTTACTATAACATACGCAAATCTTGCTGCTTACAGGCAGCGAAAATCATTAAAAAAGGAATTAATTGGGAAAAACATTACTGAAATTTATGGATATGAAGCCTCACAAGAAGAGCTTAAAATAGCTAATGAAGTCATTAATACAGGAAGTGGAACTAAATATGAAACATATTTTGCCCCTCTCGATAAATATCTTTCAATAACTGCATTTGCGCCAAAAGAAGATTTATATGTTACTTTAACAACAGACATAACTAAACAGAAAAGAGCTGAAAAGGAAACACTTGCAGTAAACCAGAAACTTTTAGATATAATTGAATTTTTACCTGATGCTACCTTTGTTATAGATAAAAATAAACAAGTAATCGCATGGAACAAAGCTCTTGAACATATGACAGGAGTATCTAAAGAAGATATGATTGGAAAGGATGATTATATCTACTCTTTACCATTTTATGGCCATAAAAGACCAATACTAATTGATCTAATTTTTCTAACCGAAGAAGAGATAGAATCTAAATACAATTATGTAAAAAGGGAAGAAAGCACATTATTTGCAGAAGTATTTGTTGATAATCTTTTCGGTGGAAAGGGAGCTTATGTATTTGTTAAGGCTTCACCTCTCTTTGATAAAGAAGGAAACCTTTATGGTGCTATTGAAACCGTTAGAGACATAACAAAGCAGAAAAAAGCCGAAATAGAATTACTGGAAAGTGAAGAAAAGTTTAGAAGTACTATTGAACAATCTATTGACGGTATTTCCATAATAGACAAAGAAGGAATTATTATCGAGTGGAACAGAGGCATGGAGAAGATTACTGGTTACCCAAGGGAAAAAGAGTTAGGTCAGTTGATCTGGGAATCTCAATATGAATTATTACCTGATGAGGAGAAAACTCCAGAATTATATGATTATATTAAAGGCACCATTTTACAATTTCTTCAAAATGGAGATACAGACTGGATAAATAAACCATTAGATCGCAGAATTAAATGCTCTGATGGAGAAATAAGATACATACAATCAGTTACTTACCCAATTAGAACAGAAAAGGGGACAATTATCGGAAGTATTACTCGAGACATAACAGAACATAAAGAAATCGAAGAAAAGTTGAGATATGAACAGAATCTTTTGAATACCATTTTAGATAATATTCCTGTATCTGTTGCTGTGGCTGAAGCCCCTTCAGGAAAGTTAATAAGAGCCAATAAGCAATTTGAAAAAATATGGGAACAACCATTTACACCTTCAAGGGATATTGAAGCTTACAGCAATTACAAAGGGTTTCATCCAGATGGTAGTCAATATAAACCTGAAGAATGGCCTCTATCCCGTTCAATAACTGCAGGTGAAGTAATTCTAGACGAAGAAATCTCAGTTTCATTTAAAGATGGAAATCAGAAAGTGCTGAGTGTTAGTTCCACGCCAATAAAAGATGAAAATGGTCAGGTTATTTTAGGAGTAGTTATTGCAGCAGATATTAGCGGGCGTAAAAAAGCCGAGTATGCCCTAAAAAGAAGTGAAGCTACATTTAGAACATTTTTTGAACTGGCAGCAGTTGGAACAGCTATGATTGATCTTTCAAGTAAACGGTTTATTGAAGTAAATAATCAATTTTCTCTTATCACCGGGTATACACCAGAAGAATTATATAAAAAAACTTTTAGTGATTTAACCCATCCAGATGACCGAAAATGGGATTCAGCTAATTTTGATAGGCTTATAAAAGGTAAAATATCCCAATATGATGCAGAAAAACGATATATACGTAAAGATGGACAGGTTATTTGGGTTCATATAGCTATAACGCTAATAAGAGATCCTCAAGGTAAACCAGTAAGGACTGTTGGAATTATTTTCGATATAAGCAACCGTAAAAAAGCAGAACTACTCCTTAAGGAAAACAAAGAGAAATATGCAAAGGCTTTTTATTCTAATGCTGCGGGAATGGCTATAACAACTAAAGAAGGTCACATCATTGAAGTAAATGATGCTTATGCAAATATAACCGGATATAAACCAGAAGAATTAATTGGAAAATCAGTTGTTGATCTAAATATTATTAGTATTGAGGAAAGAGATGCTGTACTTAAAATACTGACAGAGGGAAATTCTATTTTTAATGAAGAGCGTGAAATACGAAGTAAAAATGGAGAAACCCGGAAAGTTATGTATACCGTTGGATTTATAGAGTATGGTGGAGAAAAAAAAGTATTTTCAATTATATATGATATTACTGACCTTTAAAGGATTAAAAAGCTTTTTTTTAATCATACAAGTAAACCAGAATCAGAGATAAATCTTATTATTTATACATCATAAAATTATTTTTTTTAATCTTTTTTAGTAATAACCTAATTATTTATAGTAATACGTTTAAATAGCTATTTTTAAACTTCGATAAGGCCATATCATACATAAATAATAAAATATAATAATAAGAAGTGCACAATTATACTATACAGGTTAATGGCTATTATAAAAGTTCTTTCAATTGATTCATACAGAGAAGAGTGTGCATATGGAGAAAAATAGCAGAGGATCTATGAATATATTCTCGAATGAACCCAGCATTTTTAACCAAGAAATTGAAAAAACTGGTGAAAAAGAATATAACGAAAAACTAAAAAAGTCTGCTAAAAAAGATGAAACTAAATTTAGATTCTTGCATGAGCATTTATCTGAAGGAATAACTATCTATGATACTATGTTCCGTCATACTTATCTCAACCCTGCATTTGGACAAATATGGGGTATAAGTACAGAAGAATATGCAATGAAAACCGACAGGGAATTAGGAATATCGCATAGGCATTTAAAACATATTGAAACTAATTTAAAGAAGGTTTTTAAAACAGGAGAAGTTCAAAGATTTGAATTAGAATTAGACACATATGGAGATTCTAAATACTATAATACATGTTATATACCTGAATTTAGCGAAGATAATTCTGTAAAAAGTATTTATGTCATTATGGATGAGATTACATTACTTAAATCTAAAGAAGATGAAATAGAATTTCAAGCAGACATCATATCCCAGGTAAAGGATGCAATAATAACTGTAGACCATGAAAATCATATACTTTACTGGAATAAGGGCGCAGAAAAATTATTTGGATTTAAATTTCAGGAAGTTGAAGGCGAAACACTATCAGAAGTCATAGGTTACCAATGGTTAAGTCCAGAAGATAAAAAACATGCTGTTAGACAACTGGAGATTACTGGAACCTGGTATGGTGAAAATATATGTTTTAATAGCAATGGGGAAAAAATCACCATTGAATCATCAGTTAAAGCATTTTATGATAAAGGTAATTATATAGGCACCCTTCTTGTAATGCATGATGTTACAGAACCGGTAATGATTAAAAAAACCCTTGAAAAAAATTATAAACAACTCCATGAAGCTCAGAGAATTGGACATATTGGTAACTGGGATTGGGATATCCAGAATAACGTAATTACATGGTCTGATGAGCTGTATAATATCTATGGTTTGGATCCTAATGTGTCAGGAGCAAAATTTGATAGTATTTTGAATTTAGTACATCCTGAAGACCATAATACTGTAGATAGGGTTCTTTCGAATGCTTTAGAGAACCATAAATCTTTTGACTATGAATTTCGTATATGTCGCCCAGATGGAGATATCAGGGTCATTTCATGTCAAGGAGAAGTGATAACTGATTTTGCAGGTCATCCTCTTAAAATCATCTGTGTTGAACAGGATATTACAGAACGTAAAAAAATTGAAGAATCACTTGAAAAAACAAAGAATGAACTTGAAGTTAGGGTAGAAAAGCGTACCCGTGAACTAAAAGCAGCAAATGAGCTACTTAAAATTGAACTTGAAGAGCGAAAAAGGGCAGAAAAAGAGCTCAAAAATAGTGAAAAAAATCTTGCAAACGCACAAAAAATGGCCCATATTGGAAACTGGAACTGGAATATAGATACAAACCAATTAGCATGGTCCAGCGAAATTTATCGAATTTTCAAATTAGATCCAGATAATTTTGATTCTAAATTTGAAGCATTTTTAAGACTGGTTCATCCAGACGACAGAGATTTTGTAAACGATTCTGTTAAAATGGCCCTGAACAAGAAAAAATCTTACTGCATCGATCACAGCATTATTCTGCCTGAAAATTCCCAGAAAATCGTTCGAAATCAAGCAGAAGTTGTTCTTGATAATGACGGAGAAGTAGTCATGATGATGGGAACTATTCAGGACATTACAGACATTAAAAAAGCAGAAGAAAGTCAAAAAATCCTTATCAATGAGTTAAAGCGATCCAATAAGGAACTGCAACAATTTGCCTATGTAGCCTCTCATGACCTGCAGGAGCCCCTTAGAACAGTTACCAGTTTTGCACAATTAATAGAAAGACGTTATAAGGATAAATTAGATTCTGATGCAGATGATTTCATTGAATACATCGTTGATGCATCTAAAAGGATGCAAATCCTAATTAATGACTTGCTTGACTATTCCAGAGTAACAACAAAGGGGAAAGAGTTCAAACCTACTGATATTGAAGAAATATTTAAAAATGTGATTACCAATCTTCATGCCGCAATCAGTGCAAATAAGGCTAAAATTACCCATGATGAACTTCCTGTAGTAAATGCAGATTCAGGACAGCTGTTACAGCTATTCCAAAATCTAATCGGGAATGCCATCAAATTTAAAAAAGAAAACGAGTCCCCTGAAATCCATATTTCAGCCAGAAAAGAAGAAAACGAATATGTTTTCAGTGTTCAAGACAATGGAATTGGAATTGAAGAAGAGTATCTTAAGCGTATATTCACCATTTTCCAGCGTTTACATACAAGGGAAGAATATGGTGGGACTGGAATTGGACTTGCAGTCGCCAAAAAGATAGTTGAACGGCACGGCGGGTGTATCTGGATTGAATCAGAATATGGAAAGGGTTCAACTTTTTATTTTACAATATCCAGCCAAAAATCAAAGGAGCTTCATCATAACTAAAATCAGTTGATCTGTTTCAGCGAACTAACCATATCTAAGTCATCAATATCTTCAATTGTTTTTGGGTCCTTTATAAAACTACAGCTCTCATTTTTTTTATACCTCCAAAAATTTCTATTTTAGTGTCAATAATCTATCAAATTTTTTCTAATACTGTAAATTGGAGTGGAAAAACTGAAAGTCTACAAACATTGGATTTTTTGCGACTTCGATTTGGAGATAATACTAGATTTTGATGGGCTATAATTACTTTAAGAATAATTTTATAGCCCGTAGTATTAATTAATTCTTAAATAGTGTTATTTTATACAAACTTATATTAAATCTGTTGTAATATTGAAAATATTTCATATATTTAACCATTTGACTAAATAATTTTTACTTTTTCTCAAATATATAAATAGATAAATATAAAAGGTTCTTGTTTTCAATTATTAAATGTATTCTGATCAAATGTTTTTAAAAAGTAAAGGGAGGTGAGAATACATGGTATTGGGAATTAACGATCCATGGATATGGGGAGCTTATGTTCTCTGTATTTTAAGCATGCTTTTATGTGTTGTTTATGGAATTTTAAACTGGAATAAAGGCGGCGAAGATGAAGAGGAACAGATTAAAGAAGAAATGGAATGGCATAAAAAGGAAAAAGAAATGGAAGAAAAAGAGTTAGGCCTATGGGATGAAGAAGGTTAGGTTGTGGATTAAATGGAAAATATATTTATATTAAGTATTATAGTATTAATATACCTCCTATTAGTAGGTTATGTAGGATACGTAGCATGGAAAAGAACCAAAAGCGCGGATGACTACATGGTTGCCGGGCGTAAAACCCACCCATTTATCATGGCTCTTAGTTACGGTGCCACATTTATCAGTACATCTGCAATTGTAGGTTTTGGTGGAACAGCAGGTGTTTATGGAATGGGCCTTTTATGGCTAACAGTACTGAACATTTTTGTAGGTATCTTTATTGCTTTTGTCTTATTTGGAAAACGAACTCGAAAAATCGGGCATAATTTAGGTGCTTTGACTTTTCCTGAGTTTCTTTCACGGCGTTTTAATAGTAAATTTATACAATATTTTTCAGGAGCAGTTATATTCCTTGGAATGCCATTATATGCTTCAGTAGTTCTAATTGGTATGGCCAGATTTGTAGAAACAACCCTTCAAATTGATTATACCATCGCTTTAATTGCAATGGCGGTTATAGTGGCTGTTTATGTTATTTTTGGGGGAATAAGAGGGGTAATGTACACTGACGCCCTCCAGGGAACAATCATGTTTGTAGGAGTAGTAATTCTGTTGGGTTCAATTTACTGGATACTTGGAGGCATTACAGAGGCGCATCAGGCGCTTAGTAATTTAATTAATGTAGTACCTGCTGAATCAACTGTTAAAGCTGCCGCTACAGGATTTACGGGCTGGACCTCCATGCCTGCATTAGGTAGCCCATTCTGGTGGACCCTGGTTAGTACACTTATACTTGGGGTTGGAATTGGTGTTCTATCACAACCACAGCTTGCCGTAAGGTTCATGACTGTTAAATCAAATAGAGAGCTTAACAGGGCAGTATTAATCGGAGGAATATTCATATTCATGATGACCGGTACTGCTTTTGTTGTAGGTGCGCTATCCAATGTTTACTTCTTTGATACAGTTGGGAAAATAGCAATACAGGTAGCTGGAGGTAATGCGGATAAAATAATTCCTGCATTTATTTCGGCTGCTATGCCTTTGTGGTTTGCTTACTTATTTATGATTACTCTGCTTTCAGCGGCAATGTCTACCCTTTCAGCCCAATTCCATGTACAGGGAACTGCTTTAGGGCGTGACATATACGAGACAGTGACTGGTACTAAAGGCAAATCATCAGTTATGGTTGCAAGAATTGGAATTGTAGTTGCAGTTTTAATTGCCGTAATTTTGGGGCTTGTTCTTCCAGCAAACATAATAGCTGTTGGAACAGCAATATGGTTCAGTATAACTGCTGCGGCGTTTCTTTCAATGTATGCCTTTGCACTGTTCTGGAAAAGATCTACAAAAGAAGGAGTAATCTCTGGTTTAATTATAGGAACCATAATAAGTGTTTTCTGGCTTGTATTTGAATACAAGAAATCAGCGACAGCTCTGGGTATATGTAAGGCCCTTACAGGAGCTGATGTTCTCATTGCTTCAAATCCATGGCCAACAGTTGATTCAATTGTGATAGCTCTACCTATTGCATTTGTGATAACTGTTATAGTTAGCCTACTGACCAAACCGCCTGAAAAAGAACATTTAGATAAAATATTTAAGGGGGTTTAATTCCCTTTTTGTTTTTAAGCTTTATTTGTCTAAAAGTCGTGATGTAAATTCGTTACACATTCCAGGATATTTTTTACTGAATTCACTTTCTAATTTATCTATTATTTCAGTTTCAAGAACTTCATTTCTTTTTGCGCTGACAGAAAATGTTTCATTGCTGAAATATGCATATAATACTTCGTTTCCGATTAGTATTTGAATTTTAGATGATTTATCTGTATGGCCAAAAATATCAGAAATAATCTCTGAAGATAACTTAAGTCGTTTTCTATCTTCTGGAACATGAACATTGTTCTGTGTAATTATTTTATTCATGAAAAAGGGCGCACAACCTTCAAATGTTTTGGTTTTACGTGCAGTTCAAAAGATACATATGAGGATCGTTTTTTCAAGATCAATATCCTTCCTTATTCGAACGGTTTTCATGAAATCCCTCCTCTTTTAAATGCATTTAACACTTACCATTACTTTAGAATTTTTTGGTATAAAAGAAACTAGTAAAAAAGATATGTAATTAAATAAATCAAAAAAGCTCAGTTCCTCACTATTTTTGATTTATAAAGATTTGAAGGTGATCTAATCCTTTAAACTCAAATAATTTTTCTCTTAAGCTGTGTCTCAATCCTTTCAACATGTTCACTGTTATAATGCTGCTTAGCTTTGCTTATAATTGCATTTTGATTCACATCAAACTTCTTTTCAACTAACATATCTTTAATTTCCTTTATCCATTCTATTGCTTCAATATCATCATTTAAATCAGGCGATTCTACTTTTGGACGTGTTTTTGATTTTTTATTTGCTTTTGAAGCTATATTTCCATCGTCGTCGTCTTCAGAACTTATTCCTAAAAGGGCTGTTAATTGATAACGCCTTCCATATGTAATAGCTGACCCTATTCCCTGAGCTGTATTTTTATCAGGTTTCAAGAGTAATTTATCAGTTTTAATTACTTCACCTGAAGTGTGAATGAGTTTAGTTTGGATATATACATCCCCTGCTTCATTACTTCCAGTATTTTGAATTAATAATATTCCATTTTCGGTTAAAAGAGGACGTACACAGTTTAAAATGTCTGGTAATGGTGCATATTTACTTTTGAAAAAAGGATTTGTAGCTGTGTTTGATGGATTTTTGATTTTTCTTTGAACTTCTAATAATGCTGCTGCTATATTTTTAATTTCCATTTAAATCACTCCTTTTCAATTATTTAGGTAATTGTAGTTTAAAAATTTAATAAAATTAGAAAGATTTTAATGTAATATTATTTGTTTTTTTAAGTTCTTTAGGAGGATTTAATTGTTTAAATTCGAGATTATATCTTTTTAAAAGTTTCATTGCACTATCTGTAATGGAAGGGGCCACAATTATTCCTCTTAAGTTTCCATTATGTTCTTTTAAGCTATCAATATATCTTTTAAGTTGACTCACTGCGTCTAAGGTAGCTCTACCTCTTTTAAGTTCTAATAAAACCATATTTCCGTTTTTATCTTTTCCTACAATATCAATAACTCCATTTGAAATAGATTTTTCCTTTGCAGTAGGTTTAAAACCTTCCTCAATCACTTCAGGATTTTCATAGAATATAAGGTTAGCCATATCTTCCTCGCTTCCAATTAAATCCAGTTTTTCATAATCTTCCGCGATAAAGTACTGTATTACATGAGTTTTGGAGATTTCAACGTCTAATATTTCTTTTGGATTTTTTCTAATACTTCTAATTAAAACCAAATTATCTTCTACCATGTATTTTATAGTGCATCCTGGAGGCTGCCAGTTAACTGGATTTCTTTTTTCGCCCTTATGAACAAGGAAAGAACCATCAGGCTTAATTATAACGACCCTGTCCCCATATTCAAGAGTGCTTTTAGCCCGGCCTTCATAGTGAACCCTGCAACATGCTGTAATTATTATAATTGCCCTATTTTTAAGTCCGCACTCTAAAATTTCGCTGGTTTCATTGAAATCGGGATTTTGCTTTACTTTGAACTTTTCCATGACCATCCCTGTAAAAATTGTGTTACAAAAAATAATAAAAAGTTTGTATTTCAAAAAATAAAATGTGTGAAGATATTTTTTTATCTTCAAGGAGTTCAGAAATCATGGATTTCTGATAACAATTTAAACCTGTTTAAATGCTGGCAAAAATCATAGTAATGATTTTTAATGTTTGCAAAACGAGTTTTGCAACCGCGAAAAAATATAGTTTTTCGCATGCGTCGATAAAACTATGTTTCATCGAACGCTTTTGCTTTAACTACCTGAAGGTTTGGAGTTTTAGCATTCTGGTTGCTTGCTTTTACTGATTTTACAGTGACTTCTTCAATTCTCTCATTTATTGTCTGGCGAAAAGTGTCAAAAACAACAGAGTAACTTTCCAGCTGATTTAACTCTGTGCCATTAAGTGCATGACTTATACTGTCTATTAACTGATAAATCCTGCCTCCTTTCTCCCCATAAATTTTTGCAACATCGTCGTCGAAATATGCAGATGTAATAAGTCCACATATCCATTTTTGCTTATTTTTATGGTCTGTGATTATAATATAAAACTCCTGTACTTCTTTACTTTTAATTTCTTTAGATTTTAATTCTCCCACGTATATATCACCAGTGATTTCGCTACCTATCTCAAGCTGAGAAAGGTACTTAGCCTTATAGTCGTCTTCATAGCTGGTATTTCCTTTTTGAATTCCTAAATCAAGCATATAATCACCTCATTGAATTTATTTTTTTAAATCATTCACAGCGAACGTTCCCTTCTTCTTCAGGGAGCTGATATTCAAAGCCTTCTTTCCTGCACCAGTCAAAAAGTGCCTCTGTTGCCCCACGTGATAATCTTCCCTGCTTGTCACCATATTTTTGTCTTGTAATGCGCCTGAATGCTATTTCCAATTCATCTGGAATACATACCGTTATCGCTCCCATCATATCCTCTTCCCAATTATTTTTTATGCTTTATGTTATATGTTTTATTTTTAATATATAAACTTTTCGGATTAAAAAGAAATTTTAATTATAAATAAAAGAGGTTAAATGATGATAACAGGTTTTAAACCTAAACATTCTGATTTTCGATAAAAAAACGTTGGAAAATCATTTTAAATATAACTCTATTTTAAATCTAATATATTATCAATTGTTGAGTTATTAACAGGTTTTAAGTAAAATCAATGAAAACTAATTACAAAAAAAGAAAAATAGCTGATTATTTTTTCTTTTTATATTAGAATTTTGATTTTTTGTACATTAATTTAAGTCATATAAAAAAAAAATTACCACTCAATATAATTTTGTGATTTTTGGTGATATTTAGGCAAGTAGTTTAATTCTATAGTGAAGTTAATGATTTTAGATTATAACAAATTGTTTTTGCCCTATATTATGGGGTATGTAAACCCTAAATCCAAATATTTTAGAATATATGTGTATACCTGGAATTCCTTTTGAGAATAATGGAGATTTCATAATCTAGGTTTTTGAAAGTGATTTCTTTATAAAGGAGTGGGTATTAAGTTCTTAGGATACTATTAAGTACAATGTACAACTTACTAAATAATAGCAAATATTGAAATTAATGTATTTTAAATTCGTATGTTACATGGTGATAATATGAGAATAGCCGAAGATATAATTGGAAAAGAAGTATTGGATAGTTCTGCGACCATTATAGGAAAAGTAAAAGATATTGAAGTCAATTTAGGTACCAGGAAAATAGAAGCAATTGTAATTGGGAAAGGCGGAATCTCAGAGAGCATAGGGATTTCTAAAGAGGAAAATGTTATACCATACGATATGGTTAAGCAGATCGGTGACAAAATACTTCTAAAAGAAAATATAGATGAGCCAGGATTAGAAACACAGGAATTAGGGTTATAAAAAAACGTAGTTTTTCAACCGCAAAAATCTTCAATTTTTGCATTCCCCGAAAAACTATCAAAATCTCTCAAAATTCATAGAATTTTTGGTGTATAAAAAATGCATAGTATTTTCTTAAACTATAAGTTTTGCAGGCCGCAAAAATTAAAATTTTCGCCAGCTATAATTTTTGAGGGGTTCAATTAAGCCCATAATTTTTATTTTTATCTTACAAAATGTGAGGTGTTACCATGGAAGTTAAAGGCATCTGTAACATCTGCGGTAAACCCGGTAAGATGTATACCTGTTCTTTATGCGGAAATAACCTATGTATAAATTGCTATGATGTGACAAAACGCATTTGTATGTCCTGTAAAAGAAGTCCAGTAAAAATCATGTAATGAATACACTAATCTGAAACCATTAGTAAAAGTGATACAAAATGCAAAATGAAAAAAATAAGTTAATCAAGCTTCTTAATGAAAAAGAAGTTGTTAAATTTGGCAAATTCACCCTTTCATCTGGAAAAGAAAGCAGTTACTATGTAAACATGAAAATGGCCATTACCGATCCCGAGATACTAAAATCTATTGCAAAGATAGTTTCAGATAAAATAAATAAAAATGAAATAGATAAAGTTGCAGGCCCTGCATTAGGAGCTATTCCTATTGTTACAGCAGTTTCTCTTGAGTCTTCTATCCCCATGCTTATGATAAGGAAATCAAAAAAAGATTATGGGACTTCAGAGCTTATAGAGGGAAACCTCTTAGATGGAGATTCAGTAGTTGTGATTGAAGATGTTACTACGACTGGAAATTCTTTAATTAATGCCATTAAAGCCCTTGAAGAAAATGGCGGGAAAGTTAAAAGAGCATTTGTTGTTGTTGATAGAGCTGAAGGAGCCATAAAAAATTTAAAAGATAAAGGAATCAAATTAGAACCGATTCTCTCCATTAATGATTTTAATAAGTAAAAATAAAAAGATAAAGAATTATTTATCTTTTTTTTGCTTTTTTATGTGTTTATTTTTGTTAGCATTGTTATTTTTATCCTTAACCTGTTTTGTACTAATTTTAAGGAGCAGCCTTTCTTTGATCATCACTTTGTGTTCAAGAGCTGCTTCTCTTTTAACAAAACTATTAATTCTACCTTCAGTAGCATTGTTAATTGTAGGATTCTGGATAAAAACAGAAATCTCACTGTTTAGTCTATTGGCCTGTTTTTCAAATTGAGTTAATGCATTTAAAAGACCTTTTGCTTTGGTATTATTACCATAAGTTGCTTTTAGACCTGTTATTTTAGCTATTAAATCCGCCAATTTGTTCTGAGTGTCGTTTAATGTCTGGATCTGAGTAGAAGTTAATGTACTATTGTTTATGGTTGAACTGTTGTTACCTAAAGTATCATTTACAGTATTATTTGTTTCGTTAGTGGCATTCGTGCCACTTAGATCTGTAAGAGAATCTGATATTTCATCTGCAAATGATGGTATTACCAAAGACACTGCAATCATTGCAACAAAAATAATCAAGAAGATTCTTCTCAATTATTCACCTCCCCCTATATGCTTAAAAATTGGTCAATTAACTATATAAATATATTTAGATGTTATTTTTTCAAAAATATACATTTACATCCAAATGTGACGTTATTCCCCTCATTTAAAAACATTCGAGTAAAAAAATGTGAATATTAGCACATTAAAAAATGAATAAATATAAAATAGTAATTATTATTCTTTTAAATGCTTTACGAGATGTCCTAACTCAGGTATTATTAATTTCAAACCTAAAGTGACTGCATTTGGAGATCCTGGTAGGCATACTATCAATTTTTCTTTATAAATTCCTGCAGTAGCTCTGCTTAAAATTGCGCCTGTTCCAAGTTCTTTATAAGATTCATATCTAAATATTTCTCCAAAACCATTTAATTCCTTATCAAATACACTTTGCAAAGTTTCAATGGTTATATCTCTGGATCCAATCCCTGTTCCACCAGTTGTTATAATCATATCAATTTCAAAACTTTCAATTATATAATCAATCATGGAAAGAAGAAGTCCTGAATCATCAGGAATAACTGAATAAAACACAACTTCATTACCTTTTCTTAAAGCTTCCTTTATAATACTTCCAGAAGGATCATTGTTTTTGAAATTCATAAAATCATTGAATTTAGAGTCACTTAAAGTTATAGCTGCACCTTTGACTGATTTAGGGGCTTCTTTTTTATGTCTTTCCATACTTTCACTTTTCATTTAATCACCATAAGTTAAAGATAAAACGGGCAAAAATTAGTTTATTTTTAAAACCAATTAATTATCTAAACTAAACTACTCTTTAAATTTTTTAGCATATTAAGTTAACCTTATATGGTACCTTTTAAAACCCTCATTTATGGTTAAAACTTAAGTATTAGATTTAAAATTTGCATAATCTCTAAATAAATAATTAAAATCGTGATATTCCAACTAATTAAGAGCATTATAAAAACAACATATAATCTAAAATGGGCGAATATACACAATAAATTTATATTAGATGTTCAATAAACACAAAAAAGGGTTTGGAAACCGGGAGGGCATTAGATCCAAAAATCAGAGGCGGTTTGATTTTTTGCGGAAAATTAAGAGGAGTCTAATTTTACCCTCCCTTACACTACATTTTCTGTATTTTATAACATAAAAACTTTCTGTATAGTATGAACTTTCTTGATCAATAGAGAATTTCACATCCTTAAACGAGTATATTTTCCAATAAATATATTATTTTTAAAATTAAACAAACCTAATATGGAGAAAAAGATTTTTGTTCTGGATGCATCTGCTATTATAGGTAGCCACAATTTCCATGATTCAGATAATTTTACCATAAATGAAGTGATATCAGAGATTAAAGACTTTAAATCAAAATTATTTTTACAATCAGCCTTAGAAGAAAGACGAATCAAATTAGATGAACCTGATGAAGAAGATCTTAGAAAGGTTGAATCCATTACTAAATCCTCTGGAGACATATTGAGACTTTCGGAGGTTGACAGAAAAGTTATTGCTCTGGCATTGAAGTTTAGAAGGAAAGGATTAAGTCCTGTAGTCCTAACAGATGATTACACCATGCAAAATACCCTCAAAATTATTAAAATCCCTTTTAAAAGCATTTTAACTCCTGGAATTGAAGAAATACTGAACTGGATAAAAATTTGTAAAGGATGCAAAAAAAAGTATCCCTCAGATTATAAATTCGATGAATGTGAAATATGCGGGTCAAGAATCATTAAAAGGAAAATTAAAAAGAATAATTCCCTCTAAGTAGAACTAAAATTAATTTTAAACCACTTAAAAAATTATCAATAGATAATTTTAATAGATATTTCAATACAACAGTCAATAATGAAAATTGGAATTGTTGTGCATGGCCCATTTATAGTGGATTCTGGTCATGCGGAAGAAATTTTAAAGCTATTGAATCATTATGGGGAAGTTAAAGCCAGGTTAGGGGGCACTATGGGTCGGACGGCTGTTCATGACGCAGGGCTTGAAGATAAAATTGATATAAGCAGGAAACTTCTTCCAAGTGAATCAATAGATAAATTTGTAGAAGAAAAATATGACGTTATTTTTTTAATAAACTATGGAAAATCCTCTGTAACCGGCCATGCGTTTGGATTTAAAGTATATAACCACTGCAAGGATAATACACCGCTAATCCAGATTGAAAGACCTGGGGAAATGGATGGAAGTGTAATACCATGGAATAAGCCATTAGAAGAACTTGCAGGAAAGATTGCTGAAGATTTAAGTCTCAAAGTCGTTGATCCAGCAGAAATAAAAGAAAAAATGGCTTTAAATAAAGTAAGTAAAACTGAAAGAAATGTTGCTGGAGTATCCCCTGGTGAAAACATATTTGTAAATGGAATTGTTATTGGTAAATCAACATCCCGCGATATTACCCTAATTGCAGAAAAGGGAATTATAACTGAAATCAAAGGCGGAAATATCAAAGAGCATGGAATAGAAAAATTAGGCAAAATAGACCTTGAAAAAGCCATTATAAAAACAGGATTACTTAGAAGATCTGAAGTTACTCCCAGAGTACTCAAATCAAATAATAATGGCGAAAAGGTCAAAATAGCATTTTTAAACCATGCAGCAGAAGATATTTACCAATTAAAGACTGCAAATTACGTAGTGACTGTAGGTGATGATACTACGCTCGTTGCGGGCGATATATTGTATAGATTCGATGTTCCTATAATTGGCATCACTGATGGAGATATTGATAAAGTTGTTGAAAAAGGGTTTAAAACAAATCGATCTTTCATAATTGAGCTTGAAAAAGGCTTAGATGACGTAATTGGCGAAAAAATACATTCTAAACTTTTTAATGGGGAAGAAATCATTGAAATAGAAAATATCGAAACTTTTAAAAATGAAATCTTACAGATTATAAATAATATTACCACTTGCTATAAAATAAAAGAAAAATGAGGTGTACAAGTGGATTTAAACTATCTAATTAACTCCCTAAGGAATTTTGAGGGGATTACAAGAAAAAATCCCATAAAAAATATAACCAATATCTTAAAAGACACGTATAATATCGCTGGAAAAACTATCTTAAGTTTTGGTGATGATGCATCTGCATTGGATATTGGAAATGATAAATTAATTCTTCTTGCAGCCGATGGAATGTGGGGAAAGCTTATGGAAGCTGATCCACGCTGGGCTGGATACTGTTCTGTTTTAGTTAATGTAAATGATATTGCAGCAATGGGTGGTGAGCCTATTGGCATGACCAACGTTCTTTCTACATCTGATGATGATATACGCCGCGAAATAATAATGGGAATTAAAGAAGGAGTTGAAAAATTTGGCGTTCCTATGGTGGGCGGACATTTTCATCCTGACACTCCTTATAACTCTTTAGATGTATCTATTACAGGAATTGTAAATAAAGATGATGTAATTACAAGCTGCGATGCAAATATCGGTGATAAAGTTATTATTGCAATTGATATTGACGGCAAAATGCATCCTAAATTCAATCTAAACTGGGATACAACTACAATGAAAAGTGAAGAACTTGTACAGTCCCAAATTAAAGTTATGAATAAAATAGGCCATGAAAATCTTGTAACTTCTGGTAAAGATATTAGCAATCCCGGAGCTCTTGGAACGCTTGGAATGCTTCTTGAAGCATCTGATGTAGGTGCATCTGTTGAAATCGAAAAAATTCCCAGAAATAAGAGCATAGAATGGGATCAATGGCTTAAATTATATCCTGGAGCAGGTTTTGTATTAACTGCAAAAGAAGAAAATGTGGATAGATGTATAGAATTACTTGAAGAAGTAAATATCAAAGCAGCAGTTGTTGGAGAAATTACTGGTGATAAAAAGCTTTATATAATCTATAATGGTCAAAAAGGAATATTATTTGATTTTAAAGATGATGAAATAATGGGTGTTAAAGAGGAAAGATCTTCTGAGGAGATTTAATGATTGTACGGGTCAATGGAGAAGAAATAGGCCTTCCTGAAGGTTCTACGATAAGAGATGCGATTGAAACAGCCGAAGCACCATATATTGAAGGTTGTATTCTATCTGTAATAAAGGGTAAAGAAGAAATTGAAAAGCACGTTAACAAATATAAAATAAAAACCAGCAAAGGAAGCGTAATTATAGAATTACTGGAAGATGGACCTTCAGATCTGACAGAAGTATGGAAACAGAGATACAAAGAGTTTGAAAACTTGAGAATAAGATGGATTACTTCAAATGAAGTTTCATTAGGTCCAATTAAAACTGATCTAATTCCTACAAAAGATAAGTACGAATATTTTCCATGGGAAGTTATAGTAAGTCTCTCAGGATTTACCGCAGATTCTACACATATTATTTTAAGCAAATCAAAACATGACGGAGTTTATGGTGCTCCTGAAGGAAATAGAGGAGTCTTTGCCCGAATAATTGGAGGTAAAAGAACTGTGTTTAATCTCACAGATGATGATTTTATAAAAGAGATAAAACCTGTAATTGAACGTAGCAGTACAGTAAAAAGTGCTGCCACAATTGATTTAAATACTCCAGTAGAAGAAGGAAATGAAATATTTACATATATACTTGTTAAAACAGAGTTTAAATCTCCAGGTTCAGTTGAACATTTCTTTGCTCTGGCTGAAGATGGTAAAATAAAGGTTGATTATGAATCTAATTCATTTATAGGTTTTTACAAACTGCATGGCCTTGAAAAAAATGCAGAACTAATAGATCAGAGGAATAGAGGTACTGTAACGCTTCGAAATCAGGGCAAAGGAGTAGGAAAGGTTTATATTTACAGAGAAGACAGAGTATCAGCGCCTTCCCATACAGTTATTGGTCATGTTGAAAAGGGAATGCAAGTTCTGGATATTGCAAATGCCGGAGATTTAATTACGTTTAAATCTGATCCTGAAAGAATAATGACTCTATCAATGACCCAAAAAGAAGCAGGAGGGTATCTATCATCGAAAGGGATTGAACAGATACGTGATGGGCTTACTGAAGATGATGCTATAGTTGTAGAGCAGGAACCTGCCTTTACCATGGATATAATCAAAGAAAAGAAAGTTAAAACCATGGGAATTGATAAAAATAAAATGATTCAAGTGAAAATAAACCACGAAGCCCACAGATCCTCATGGTATTTCCAAAAACTTACAGGGCTGCTTGATTCGCCAGTAGGATCCCTTAAGATACATTTTGCCTATCCTGGAATGAAAGTCATAATGTTTGAGGGAAGCTCAAAAGATGCAAAAGGACTTATTCCTGAGAACATTCCACAAAAATGTGTAAGTACAGGTGAAATTGGAATAACAAACATGTCTCGTAGGCATATTGGAATGGTTGGAATAAGATTCGAAGATAACGACGAATATGGACCTACAGGAGAACCATTTGGAGGAACTAACATAGTTGGTAAGGTAGTTAAGGGCCTTGAAAATCTTGAAAAATTAAAAGAGGGAGATGTTGTCTATGTCGCAAGAAAATCCTGATAATACAGATGTAACCAGAATGATAATCCTCGGACCTTCTGCACAGGTAAGTCCTACAGAACTTGTTCAGAAGCTCCATATGCTGGAACTCCCCCTTACAATTAAATCAACATGTTATGGGGCAATAATTCATGGCCAAGAACAGGTAGTAAAAGATGCTATGGAACGAATAAGGAAACTCGATCCTTATAATATCTTTACAAAAGATAGAGGATTCCCTCCAGGAGATCCAAGACGTTGTAGAGCTAAAAGGGGAGCAGCACGTGAAGGATTTCATCAGCTTGAAAAAGAATTTGAACTTCTTGACTGCGTAAGAGAAGCACTTGAAAACCCAAGGGAAGTTCATGTGGAAAAATATGAGAAAATTGCCCCTGATTCACTTAAAAAAATTATTGAAGAATGTGAAGAAGAATAATTAATAAAAAATTAAATTTATCATGAAAAAAAGCAAAATTAGTTGAGGAATGATATAATGCAGATAACTTCTTTCTCTAAAGGTGAAGAAATAGTACCGATTGCACTTGCAATCCATGAACTTGTAAACAGGCTTCCCACAACAATGCGTACTCAAAAATCTGAAGGTGTTAGAATTGAGGATGGAAAAGTAATAGATTACAACTATACTGGCCCTGTTTTAGAAAAAGTATTGAATGAAGGTGAAGTCATACGAACCATCCCTGAAAGCGGCCCTTATAAGGGAACTCCCGTAATTGTTGTACCGCTAAAAGAAAATAATCAAGTTATTTGCGTAATAGGGCTTATTGACATAACTAAAGGAATATTCAGTGATATTATGGAAATTACAAAAAGGCCTGAAAATACAAATCATAAGGGGGAATTTTATTGAAAATTGCTATATTTCCTCCAAATTCATTGATCTTAGCAGATTTAGTGGAGAGGAAGGGACATGAAGCTCTTGCATTGCAAAAAGAGATAAGGAAAAAAGTTATTGATCCAGAAATTGATTCACCACCATTTAATATTACCGAAGAAGAGCCAATAAAAGGACTGAAATATGCTGCAATTGAAGTTCCATCAGGTGTAAGGGGAAGGATGGCTATATTCGGCCCTTTAATTGATGAAGCTGATGCTGCAATTATAATGGAAGAAGCACCCTATGGATTTGGATGTGTAGGGTGTGCAAGGACAAACGAACTGTCTATGTATTATCTAAGGAAGAAAAATATTCCAATTTTAGAATTACAGTACCCTACATCAAGGGAAGAAGCAATAGAAATGGTAAATACGATAAACACATTTTTAGATGAACTGGAGGAAAAAAATGGTTAAAATAGCCCAAATATCATGTGGAACAGAATACAGCGGTATTCAAAAAGAAATTGAAAAAGCCGCTGAAACATTTGGTGCTGAAATTGTGATTCCAGAAGCTGATCTGGATTACATTGATGAAGCTTATCGTAAATTCGGGTTCACCGCTGCAAGTTCAAGCATAAGATTAATGATAGCCAGAGCCATGTCCATCGTTGAAGGAAAAGCAGATGCTGATGCAGTATTTATAGGTACATGCTTCAGATGTGCAGAAGGAGCACTGGTAAGGAACGAAGTAAGGCGATTTATCCAGCAGAACACAAATTTACCTGTTGTAACTTATTCTTTCACGGAACGAACAAAAGCTGACGAGCTTTTCATAAGAATGGAAGCATTATCAACAATCGTAGACAGGAAGAGCTTGCTTGCACGTGAAAAACAGGAAGGCCTTACCATTGGTATAGATTCTGGCTCAACCACCACAAAAGTTGTTTTAATGGAAAATAACAAGATAATAGGTACTGGATGGCTTCCGACAACTGATGTTATTAAATCTGCAGAAGATGGAATGAAGAGTGCGTTTGAAGGAACTGGATATAAACTGGATGACGTTGAGGGTATGGGAGTAACAGGTTACGGAAGATTAACCATAGGTAAACATTTTAATGCTGCTTTAATTCAAGAAGAACTCAGTGTAAATTCAAAAGGAGCTGTTTATCTTGCAGATCGTCAAAAAGGCGAAGCAACAGTTCTTGATATTGGAGGAATGGATAACAAGGTCATTACAGTAAATGACGGAATACCTGATAATTTCACCATGGGAGGGATTTGTGCTGGAGCTTCAGGCCGATTTTTAGAAATAACCGCAAGAAGGCTTGGTGTGGATATAAGCGAACTTGGAAGCCTGGCTTTGAAAGGAAATTATAAAAATGCACTTTTAAACAGTTACTGTATCGTATTTGGTATTCAGGATCTGGTTACATCACTTGCTGCTGGAGGTACTAAAGAAGATGTAGCATCAGCTGCGTGTTATTCGGTCGCCGAACAGGTTTATGAACAGCAACTTCAAGAAATCGACGTTAGAGAGCCAATTATTCAGGTTGGAGGGACTTCTTTAATTGAAGGTCTTGTTGAAGCTGTAAGTACCATTCTTGGAGGAATTGAAGTAATAGTACCCGAAAATTCCCAGCACATAGGTGCTGTTGGTGCTGCACTTTTAGTGTCTGGTTTAGTAAAAGAATAGACTGGAGAAGGGAAATGTTAGTTGAATGTTATGATGAACAAGGCGCAGATGTCTATGAGATGATAATAAAGCAAATAGTGCAGGATGTTCAAGTATATCGTGCCATAAGCGATATGAAAGTCTTTGTTGACCCAAGAGAACCTGTATTTATTATTGCAGTTAAATACGAAAAAGCAGCATCCCCAATTACCATTGACGATTTTACAGAATATAAATATAAAAAAGAAGAAAACAAACTGCATATACGGGTTAAAGATGAGACTTACTTGCCTGAGTTACTCCAAAAGCTATGGGATACTGAAGGTAGAGAGAAAATAGAGCAGCCAACCAGATATGAAATCATAATAAATGATCCGGAAGCTGAACTTAAAGGAATGATTATCCATGACCCATCAGAAGACCTGAAAAAGAAGTTATACGACGCAATATTTAGAATAATCCCTGAAGGGTTTAAAGTAATTGATCACAAGTCAAAGGGAAATATAATTTCCATGTTATGCTCTGATGAGATAATTAAAGATGAATGGATTGAAAAAAGAGATAAGATGATTGAAGAATTAGAAGGATAAAAACTGGAGGTAAAGCATGAAAGAAAGTAAATTTGCCCACATGACTAAGGTGCATCCATGTTTTAATGAGAAAATGCACGATAAAGTTGGTAGAATCCATGTTCCTATTGCCCCTAAATGTAATATTCAATGTAATTTCTGTACAAGAGATATAAACAAATGTGAAATGAGGCCCGGAGTATCATCCAGGGTTATGAATGTGGAAGATGCTATAGAGCACGTGAGAAAGGTTACAGGCGAAATGCCAATATCTGTAGTTGGTGTTGCGGGTCCTGGAGATGCCCTATTTAATGAAGAAACATTTGAGTTCTTTAAAAGGGTAGATGGAGAATTCCCAGATCTGATAAAATGTATGAGTACAAATGGGCTCCTTTTACCTGATAAAGCCGATTTACTGGCAAAATTAAAGATTAATACCATAACAGTTACTGTAAATGCTATCGATCCAGAAATTGGAAAAGAAATATATGCGGGAGTCTTCTATGATGGTCAAATTTATAGAGGTAAAGAAGGATTTGAGTTACTCTCTAAACAACAGCTTTTGGGCATAGAGAAAATATCTGAAAAGGGAATAGTCGTTAAAGTCAATGCTGTTCTAATTCCTGGATTAAATGAGGACCATATCGTGGATATTGCAAAAGAAGTCAAAAAAAGAGGCGCTTCTTTAATGAATGTAATTCCATTGATACCACTCAACAAGTTTAAAGACCTGGAAAAGCCAGGATGTGCACAAATCAGTAAAGTGAGAGATGAAGTTGAGGAAATAATCCCTGTATTTAGGGCCTGTACCCAGTGCAGAGCAGATGCATACGGTGTTCCTGGTAAAGAAGACAAACACCTTGATATGACTCCAATGAGTCACTATTAACTCTTTTTTAATTTTAAGATTATATATTATTTCTTAAGGTAATCAATATGAAAACAATGTACTGGAAAGAAAACCATCTCTATATATTAGATCAAACAAAACTACCTGACGAAATCACTTATTTTGAGTGTAAAACCTATAAAGACGTTATTCATGCCATTAAAACTATGAAAGTTCGTGGTGCACCTGCAATAGGAGTATCTGCGGCTTTTGGAATGGCACTTGCCGAGCTTGAAGGTAAAGATCTGGAAATTGCTGCAGAAGAAATTAAAGCAGCACGACCTACAGCAGTAAATCTATTCTGGGCTGTTGATAGAGTATTAAAATCAGATAATGCACTGGAAGAAGCTTTAAAAATGTACGATGAAGACATTGAAACGAATAAAGCAATAGGAAAATATGGTTCACCCGTAATTGAGGATGGTGATACTATTTTAACCCATTGTAATGCTGGTGCACTTGCCTGTGTTGATTATGGGACAGCTTTAGGAGTTATAAGAGCAGCATTTGAAGAAGGTAAGAAAATCAAGGTCATATGTGACGAAACACGGCCTTTCTGTCAGGGCGCAAAACTTTCTGTTTTTGAAATGCAGCAGGAAAACATTCCAGTTAAATTAATTGTGGATAACGCCGCTGCACGGATGATGCAGATAGGGAAAGTAAATAAAGTTGTTGTTGGTGCTGATAGAGTTGCAAAAGGTGGAATTGCAAATAAAATAGGTACCTTGATGGTTGCACTTGCTGCAAAAAGATTTGGAGTTCCATTTTATGTTGCAGCACCTAAAAGTACATTTGATTTTGAAAATTCAATTTATGATATCGAGATTGAAGAAAGAGATCCAAATGAAGTGTTGTATTTTGGAGAATGTCGGGTTGCACCTGAAGGAACCGAAGTAGAGAACCCTTCATTTGATATTGTGCCGAGTGATTTAATAACCGGTATTATTACTGAAGAAGGGATTTTAGAGCCATTTTAGTATTTTACACAATTTTTATTATTGCATTTTCTCCAGCAGCTCATCGAGGCGTTCAAAAGAATCATTCATACCCTCTTCCATGTCAGACTGAAGCATCCCATCACGATCTTCAACTGATAAAAAAACAGATTGTGAGGTTACTTTTACCCTGTTGTCTGGTAATTCCTCGAATCTCGCAGTTTGGAGAATGACATGCCCACTTTCTGGCAATCCCTCAAATTCAAATGTACCTATAATCCTTTCCGGAGTAAGTACTTCATGATTAACTCCATGAAATGCAAATTCATTTCCTTCTTCATCTCTTTGTATATATCGCCAGGATCCACCATTTTTTGATTCAAATTTTTCAAGTGTAGTTTCTAGCCCTCGTGGTCCAATCCATTGTTCATATAGCTCAGGATCTGTATATGCTTTAAAAACAAGCCCTCGTGGGGCATCAAACTCTCGTTCAACAAAAAATTCTTGTTTTCCCGGTTTTGCAGTAATTTTAGTTATATTTTTTGCCATAATTTTTACCTCCACTTTTATAATTAATGTATGGTTGGAGGTTCTATTTAAATATAATACTAAAAATAATAAAAGTATGAATATTTAAATTCATTAACTTCGCATTTATCCAAAAAAAGATTCTTTTAATTGTAAAATTGGATTTCCAGATCAAATAACTTTTGCATCAACAGCTATATGCCAAATTCCAGGACTTTTAGATTTTACCTTCCTTTTACCCAGTATTTTCACTTTTCTTGGGTAAGCAGCTTCTTCAAGCCTCTTTAATGCCATATCATAGTCTGAAGCAAACTCATAATAGTGGATGATCCCTCCATCTTTAAGAAAGTTAAATGCAGAATCTAAAAACTCATATGCACTTCCAGGAAGGTTCATTATTATTCTATCTGCTTTAATATTTCTTTCTTTTAAAACTTCCCTTGCATCTCCTAAAATAGGGAAAACCCTGTCTTGAACCTTATTAAGCTCAATATTCTTTTTAATGTACTTAAAAGCTTCAGGATTAATGTCAATTGCATAAATCTTTACATTATGATTCTTTGCAATGAGTACTGGAAATGGACCAACTCCTGCAAACATATCAACTATTATTTCACCATTTTTTACACAATCAGCTACTCTTTTCCTTTCAGTGGCTAATCTTGGACTGAAATATACTTTTTTAATATCAAGCATCAATCTGGTTCCAAATTCCTGATGAATCGTCTCTGAAACATCTTCTCCAGCAAGATGTTCCAGTTCCCTTGTCCTGATAATTCCTTTGATCTCACTTTTTTTCCTAAAAACAGCTTTTCTTTTGGTAAACTTAAGCGCAGCTTCACCAATTATATTTTTAAAATTTTCCAGTTCCTCAGGAACCTCAAGGATAACCACATCTCCAATGATATCAAAAGAGCCTTTAATCTCCTCAATTTTTTGAGGATCGATTTTACCTTTTAGATAATCCTTAAGACTTTTGGGATTTCGTTTTTGCATTTCAAATACAGTATCGACTATTTCAATGCTTTCATGTTCTAATTCATTCAATAATTCTTCATCTGGCTTTTCTGACAGAGGAAATATCACAAAATCATCTTCACGTTTTATTTTAGCATTAAGATCAATAAATGAACGTCTAAACAATATTTTACGTACATCATTTGCTCTATTCTTCTTTATTTTAAGACCAATCATGGTATCCTTAGTAAGCTTTTAACTATTATAACTAAATATTATCAAGACTAAATATAACCATTGTCCAAATATTTTAAAAAGTATATCCGGTGATATTAATGATTTATTTTTCAAATTTAAAATTTTTACAGAATAAGGGGTTGAAATAATGCTTTATTTTATCGGTTTAGGTCTTTATGATGAAAAAGATATATCTTTAAAGGGTATTGAAGCTTTAAAAAATGTAGATGATATTTATGCTGAATTCTACACCGCTGATCTCTTTGGAACTACATTATCAGCCATTGAAGATATGATAAGCAAAGAAATCACAGTTTTAACCCGAGAAGAAGTGGAAGAATATAACATTCCTTTAAATGCTGCGATGAAAAAAGATGTTGCATTTTTAGCTGCAGGAGACCCTTTAATTGCAACAACACATACAGATATGATGATAGAAGCTAAAAAATTAAATATCGAAACTATAGTTATTCATTCCTCATCTATCATTTCTGCTGCTCCTGGTTTAGCTGGTTTACAGGCATATAAATTCGGGAAAGTGACCACAATACCATTTCCAGAAGAAAATTATTTTCCCCATTCCCCCTATCTTGCTATAAAAGTCAATAAAGAATTAAAAGCACATACACTTGTGCTTTTAGATATTAGAGCGCATGAAAATCTGTATATGACTGCAAATGAAGGATTAGAATATCTCTTAAGAGTTGAAGATGAAAGAAAGGAAAATATAGTATCTGAAGAATCATTAGCAGTTGGAATTGCTCGAGCTGGCTCAGATAAACCATTTGTACGCGCTGATAAAGTTAAAACCCTTATTAAAGAAGATTTTGGCGGACCACTGCACTGTCTTATTATTCCAGAAAACCTTCACTTTATGGAGGCTGAATATCTGGTTAAAATATGCGGAGCTCCTGAAGAATTTCTTGAAGAATAAAGAAGTGATAACGAGAAAAATTATGCTGGAAAACAATAACAATGATTTGAAATATGTTAAACCATTCTTAAAATGGGCTGGTGGAAAAACACAATTACTTACTGAATTTGAAAGAAGATTACCTGGAGTAATCAAGGATAAAAATGCTATTAAAAGCTATGTCGAACCCTTTGTCGGTGGTGGGGCATTATTTTTCTATTTAAAGAGAAACTATGATATTGAAGAATCTTATCTTTTTGATATTAACAAAGAACTTATACTGGCTTATAAAACTATAAAAACTAATTACAAAGCAATTATAGATAAATTAAGCGAAATGGAACAAAAACACCTGAAAAAATCCGAAGACAAACGTAAAGAACATTACTATAAAGTTAGAGAAAATTATAATCTGCAAATGAAGGATTTTAATTATGATGAATTCAGTGAAAAATGGATTGAAAGAACAGCCTATTTAATTTTTTTAAATAAAACATGCTTTAATGGCCTTTTTCGTCAAAACCAAAAGGGAGAATTTAATGTGCCCTTTGGACGTTATAAAAATCCCAAAATTTATGATGAAAGGAACATAATTGCAGTAAATCAAGCTTTAAAGAATACTGAAGTTTTTTGTGGAGATTTTGCTGAATCATGTAAGTTTATAGAGAAAAACAGTTTTGTATATATTGATCCTCCCTATCGGCCCATAAATAAAACTTCAAACTTCACAACTTACTCTAAGGACGGTTTTAGGGATGAGGATCAAAGAAGATTAGCTCTTTTCTTTGAAAAAATGTCCATAAAAGGCGCTTGTTTAATGTTGAGTAATTCTGATCCTAAAAACGGTTCTCCTATAGATGATTTCTTTGATGAGCTTTATAAAAACTATAATATTGCCAGGATTCCTGCTAAGAGGTTTATTAACTGTGATGCTTCAAAAAGGGGAGAGATCAATGAACTGGTTATTACGAATTACAAATTATCTGAAAGTTGATTATTCCTATTTATCTTCTTTAAACCGTTCTTTTTCGGTGATTCTTTCTGTATAATCGACTTTTTCGATATTCTGCATGGGTATTATAACCCGTTTAGTACCATCCTCTTTAGGTGCATATATTATCTCGATTAACCCTTTTTCTTCGTCAATTTCAATTCTTTCAACTCCAAACTCGCCTCTTTTAAAATTATGGACATTTTCATTAATCAGGCTGACTTCCAGTTTTTCTATCGTTTTTATCACCACTATTCATTATATTATTTATCACTCAAATAATTTTTCAGATAATTTAAAAATAAATATTAACTTACAATATTTCAATATTCTAAGTTATTTAACACCATGTAAAAATAGATAAAAACGTGTTTTAATTTAAGCTATTCAATTAAATTTATTTATTTTCATTTATAATATATTCAGTCAAGTAAATATTAAATTTATCAAAGATAGAGGTATAAAAATGACAGATAAATCTGAAAAAAAACATTTTCATCACGGTAAATCAAGTAAAGATATTTTAGATGCAGAATTCGTTCTAAATTCAATTGGACTTAAAAAAGGAGACATTTTTTTAGATGCGGGGTCTGGTGACGGTTATATGTCCCTTGCAGCATCAAAAATTGTGGGTGAAAAAGGAAAGGTCTATGCAGTCGAAATATGGGAAGAATCAATAAATATTCTCGAAAAAGAAATTAAAGAACAAAAAATTGGTAATATTGAATCAATTATTGCAGATATAAGCGCTAAAATCCCTATAGATAATGCAATTATTGATATATGTTACATGGGCAATGTTTTACACGGATTTGTTGAAAATGAAGACTATGATAATGTAATGAAAGAGATCAGTCGAATAATAAAACTTGAAGGAACTTTTGCAGTTATAGAATTTAAAAAAATTAAAAATATACCCGGCCCCCCGTTCCCTGTCAAAATGACCCCAGAAGAAGTTGAAAAAATTATTTCAGATTATGGATTTGAGGTTAAAGAAGTAATTGAAGCAGGTAAATACCATTATGGAGTTATATCTGTGAAAAAATAGCCTTTATTTGAATTTATCATATAATTTTATTTCATAGTAAAATATTGGGCCTAAAACAAGCCAAACTGATTTAAAAATCTCTAATTCCCTTTATTGCATCTCACAATAAATTATTTTAAATATGAAATTCATATAGTAGATTAGAGGAAGAACAAGCAAGGATAATTATTTTTTTCTTAATTTTTAATTGGAGCTTTCTAACTTCTCTTATTATATAAGGAGGTGTTTTGAGTGGCTGATAAAAAAGAACCAGCGGAAGGATGGCCTGTAATTAATGGGGA
>DACV01000008.1:53057-147395 GCA_002494885.1 Methanobacterium sp. UBA44 | reverse complement strand
TACTTTGGTATTTAACTATAATATAAAATTTAAGTCAATTTAAAGTCAGCATGTCTTAAATCCATATATTTATGTATTGGTTAAAAAAAGTATAAAAAGAAAATACATAGTGACCTAAATAGCAATGTATTAAAGGAACATAATGTAACTATAATTGATATCTGATTTTAATTTATTTATCAATAGTTAATATGGAGGATTAAAATGGCATTTAAAGATCTCTTTAGATTTAACAAAGGAAAAACAACATTTGTATTCATTGGAGGAAAAGGAGGAGTTGGTAAAACAACCGTATCTGCCGCTACAGCGTTGTGGTTTGCAAGACAGGGGAAAAAAACCCTTGTAATTTCTACAGATCCTGCTCATTCTCTTTCTGACTCTTTTGAAAGGAATATAGGACACAACCCAACTCCAATAGCTGAAAATCTTGAAGCAGTGGAAATTGATCCTGAGATTGCCATGCAGGAATATCAAGCACAGATGCAGCAACAGCAGGCAATGAATCCAGGTATGGATATGGGAATGTTACAGGATCAGATGGATATGGCTTCAATGGCTCCCGGTATTGATGAAACAGCAGCATTCGATAGATTCATGCAATATATGACTACAGATGAATATGATATCGTTGTCTTTGATACAGCACCAACAGGACACACTTTAAGATTACTTTCTTTCCCTGAAATGATGGATTCATGGGTTGGGAAGATGATAAAAATCAGGCGTCAGGTTGGAAGCATGGCCAAAGCATTTAAAAACATCATGCCATTTATGGGCGATGAAGAAGAGGAAGACCGTGCTTTGGAGGATATGGAAGAAAGTAAAAAGAAAATAAGGCAAGCCAGAGCCGTTATGGCAGATCCTGAAAGAACTTCATTTAAAATGGTGGTAATTCCAGAAGAAATGTCCATTTACGAGTCTGAAAGGGCAATGGAGGCCCTTGCTAAATTCAATATGACTGCTGATGGGGTTATTGTAAACCAGATCCAACCAGAAGAAGCTGATTGTGAGTTCTGTGCTGCAAGACGTAAAATACAGGAGCAACGCCTTAAAACTATACATGAAAAGTTTGGAAATCAGCTTATAGCCCAGATACCACTTCAAGCAGAAGAAGTAAAGGGTATGGACAAACTTAAAGGCATCGCTGAAATCCTTTATGGTGGATCAGAAGCTGCTGCAACTTCTAAATAATTTTTCTTTTTTTATTTTACCAATTTTATTTTAAATTAAAAATCTAATTTATTTTTAATTATATTGCAGTCCCAAGAACCAGAATAACCATTAACACAAGGAACGTATTGGCCACAGGGTCTGTAATGCTGGTAGACAATGGTATAACTATATTATCTGGATCAAGACCTTTTTTGTAGGAGATAATGTTTAAATAGAATGCAATCATCAGCATAAACGGTGTGAGCATGAAACCAGCTAATGTGCTTATTAGAACCATTTTTTCAAGTCCAACTGAAGGTATTCCAATAGAAACTGATCCAAAATGGGCTAAAACACCTATTAATGGATAAATAATGATCGCGAGGATTATGATTATTCCAAAGTTTCTTAATGCTCCTTCGGTAGGTCTCATGGAGGATTCTATAGAACCGATGTGCAGACCAGAAGATAATCTTGCTCCAAGAATGCTTACCAGATCTCCGCTTTCTCCTGAAAAAAGAGGCACCAAGGCCAGAACACTGGGATTACTCAAGATTGTGGAAAAGCTGCTGTTTAGTATTATACCTGCAGTTGTACCAAATATTGAAGATAAGAAAAGTGCAGGAGTACTGTGCTTAATGATTCTTTTAAGGTCTGTTCCATTTTTTATTCCAACAACAAAACCAATTACTCCCATAATAATGAATATTACAAATAAAATGACTTCTGTAACTCCATTTCTTATCCATAAAAGTATTCCTACTGCTAAAAGGATTGATGGAATTGTAAAAAGGTCTCCAGAAGCTGCTATTAATGGGGTTGTTACATTATCTGGATCCCATCCGTTTTCATAACTTTTAATGGAAATTAGAATGGTCGCTGGTAAAAGCAGCGCTCCTGAAAATATTCCGCCAAGCACAGATATAACTGTAAAGTCGATGATGCTTATGCTTTCAAATCCAAATAAGATGCAAAACCCTTTAGATGCAAATGCAAGGAAAATTGACATTATAATTGTTAAAATCATTGCAGAAATAATATTTTGATTTAGAACTGGAGATTTTTTGAGCTCAGGGGATAAGGTACCAATGTGGAGGTTTGAACCTAATCGAGATCCCAATGCTCCAAATATATTCCCTCTCATTCCAATTGCTCCAGGAATAAGTACAAGAAGTCCTGGAAGCATTGAAAGAGTATCAGTCATTCCGCTAAGGAGAATACCTGCTATTAAATCCCCGATAGCACAAATGAAAAGAGCTGTAAAGGTTTCACCTAATACTCGTGAAACATCTTTAAAAAAGTTAGTGACCTTACCGCTTAAAATAAATGGCACATGGAGAAGTTTTAAAGACCCTTTTGAAACTAGGACAGCTAATTGGACCATCCAGTTTAGGATAACAAGAATGTATTTCCAGGTCTTCTTCGATATTTTCTCCATCCATTTCACTTAACCACCTTGTAATCGACATATTTGCTGGATAAGTTTTAAATAAACTTAATTCGGCACCGTTTTTGATATTTAATAATTTACTCGAGGACATTTTAATCTATAACCCCTAATGCTGGACTGTCTTCCTTAACACGCTCCATTACAATCATTTCAGTTAAATCTTCAACACCATCAATGGAACGAATTTTGGCGTTTATTAATTGATTAAGTTCTTCAATACCCTGAACCCAGACTTTAATAAGAATATCATATTCTCCTGATACGCTGTATACTTCTGATACTTCTTCCAGTTTTGAAAGCTCTTCTTTAACAGATCCATGTTTTTCAGACTCTGTTTGAATAATTATTATGGAAGTAATTTCCAGACCAAGCTTTTGCCAGTCAAGTATCATTGTGTAGCGTTTTATTATGCCTTTTTCTAACTTTTTAAGCCTGTTAGATATAGTGGCGTCTGGTATGTCGATTTCCTTTGACATCTGGGATATAGTAATTCTTGAATTTTTAATTAAAGAACGGAGTATAGCTAAATCTGCATCGTCCATTTTTTATCCAACACCTTTTTGGTTATCTAAAAATAAAGTATACCTTGATTATTTATAAAGTTTTGGGAAAATTTCCAATATTTTTAAAAAAAATGAGGATTTTACCAATGACTTAACAAAAATTTGGTAAAATCTCTTAAAGTAAAAAAAATTATATATGATTTAAAATTCGCGTGAAGAGTTTAGTCTTCGATAATTTCATTGTATTCAAGGTCTTCTAAGGTAATTTCATGTTTAGCAATCTTTTCCAGTAAAATTCCGCCGGTTTCATTCCCCTTAGCTATAAGTGTATCATCAGCAGCAAGGACTGTATTTTTGTCAGGGCCATAGATCCATGATTCGTTGCGTCTTATGGCTATAATGGTCATCCCAGTTCGTGTAGCAAGTAATAACTCGCCTAACGGGCTTCCTATTAATTCTGATCCTTCACTAACGGTTACCCTCATTATAGTCTCATCTGATTCTTCCATAACCATTTTAAATACAGGATGAGGTCTCATATCTCTTAAAACCAGTTCTGCAATATCTTTTGCTGAATCAGCTATATTTTCAGCCGCCTCACCAACCTCAAGAAGAGCAGTTAATCTTTCAGCATCTTCTACTGTTCTGGCAGCAAGTAGTGATTCTTTCTTTATCTGGTAATTAAGCCTATTAACCTTATTTTCAAGTTTTATAACTTCTTCTGCAGCATCTTTGCTGTTAAAAAGCATAGCAGAATATGCTAAATCAACCATTAATTCTGACATGTTTTTCATTTCGATTAAAATGTCCTTAATACTCTTAGGCACCTTTCATCCTCCAGTTATACTAGGTCATATCTATGTTTAATTGATACTTTTAAAAACTTTTTGTAAAAAAAGTAGTTTATATTATAATCTATTTTTAGTTATTTAAATCTTCAATTTATATTGGTGTAAGCTATAGGTTCACTGTTTAAATGCATTAAAACCTACCAACAAAAAATTTAATTTTATAAATTATATATTGTGCAATTAAGAGTCAATAGATTTTTATGTTAAATTCATTTTATTAAAATCTAAATAAAATTAAGAGCTTTTTAAGACATTATATTATATTTTAAATAGGGGGCTGATAAAGATCGAGTTAAAAACAACCCATTTTTTATCTATTGTTTAAAAATATCTAACTCAGATAATATATTTTTTAAAATTATAGAATCCCATGGTAAAAACTCTGCAATCGTTAATCCAACAACATCATTTTCTTCAAAAATGCCTTTTAATATATTCAATAATTCTTTAGGAGTCATCTTTCCTGATTCTGAAGAAAATTCTGTCACACCAGGCTCAGAGAAATATAGAGATCTAAATAAATTAGGGTCTAAAACATCTAAATCAAGATGAACAGCTATTTTAGTAAAACCATTCCCTTTAATCCACTTTTGTATTTCTTCAAATTTTAAATTCCTTTTATCTTGAACAGTATAATTTAGATTTAAATCCTCTAATATTTTAACTTCTAAATCAAGTGGTTTTTGCATTCCAACATATAAAAATTGATCTGAATCAAAAGGAAATTCAACACTTGTAGATAACTCTGGGTCTCCTGCTCCTAATAAATTTCCCAAAACCATAGCATGCTCGTGCTGATAGGTTTTTGGAGTTGAAACATCAGGATGAGCATCTATCCAAATGACTCCAAGTTCTTTGCCATATTTACCATGAAGATAATCAAAAGGTGCTTGAGATACTAAGCAACTTCCACCAAAAGTAATAATTTCATCTGGTAATTCTTCTTTCAATACTTCTACTGCCATACTCACATTTTGTTTAACACTAGATTGAGCAACCACACCATTTTCTTTTTCTAATTCTTCATTTTTCGGTTTCTCAATATCTAGTTTTATCTCTTTTTGGTTATCATTTTTAGGAGCCAACCATGATAGTAATTCTGCCCCAAAATAATATTCCCGTTTATTCCCCCCTTGCCAATCAGGGGCTATTAACCTTATTGTTTTACTCATAAACACCAAACCTCATTAAAATGTCCTTAATACTTTTAGGCACATTTCATCCTCCAGATTTTCTAGGTCTAATACTCTATAATGTAGTTATTTTTAAAAACTTTTTGATAATTATCTACGAGAAAGTCCCATAATTATTAAATTTATTCTAGTTTCACATATCTCTAAACCTTTTCATAATTTTACAAAAGCCATAGATAATTAAAAATATAGAATATAATATAATTGACATTATGTTTTTCGATATATTAATATCATCTGAAATTATAGAAAAATCTTAAAAATATAATTTATAATCAATTTTATTTTGAGTAAATGAATCGTGGTTAAAATGCAAGATAGGATCGTTCCGCAGTTAAATATGCAGAAGTTAACAGAAAATATATGTAATTTCATTAAATCTAAATTAGGCGAAATAAGGGCAGAAGGAATTGTTATAGGTTTAAGTGGAGGCATAGATTCATCTGTTGTAGCTTATCTTTGTGTACGGGCTGTTGGAAATAATAAAATACTTGGACTTGTGCTTCCAAGCAAGACTACCTCATCTGAAGACATAAACGATGCTATCCAGGTAGCTGAAGAACTTGAATTAAAATATAAGACAATACATATCGATGAACTTATGGAACCATTTACTAAAATATGTTCCAGATGCAGTGCAAGTGATCTTGCAAATGGAAATTTAAAGGCTCGAATGAGAATGATGATTCTGTATTATCACTCTAATGCTATGAACCGCATAGTTGCGGGAACTGGGAATAGAACAGAACTCCTAATAGGATATTTTACAAAATACGGAGACGGTGGAGTAGATATTTTACCTATAGGCGATCTTTATAAAACTGACGTTCGTGAAATTGCAATTTATCTTGGAATTCCAAAAAATATAATTCACAAAGCCCCAACAGCAGGTTTATGGAGTGGGCAGACTGATGAAGAAGAATTAGGCATAAAATATGAAGATTTAGATAAAATACTATATTTAATGATTGATAAAAATCTTAGCGCTCCAGAAATTGCAAAATGGTTTAAAATAGAAGAAAATGAAGTTCTTAGGATTAAAAAGATGGTAGAATCATCAAAACACAAGTTAGAATTACCTCCAGTTGCAGAAATAAGATGATTATGAAAGATATATAAAGGGGTTTTTATATGTACGCGTTTGTTTATATAACTACATCGGGTGGAGAAGAATCAAAAAATATAGGGAGAATACTGGTAGAAGAACGATTATCAGCTTGTGTAAACATAGTAGCTTCCATTGAGTCAATTTATCTCTGGAGGGGAGATATTGAAGATGATGAAGAGTCTCTTCTTATTGCAAAAACTAAAGTAGGTAATATAGATAAAATTATAAAAAGAGTTAAAGAAATTCACAGTTATGAAACTCCTGCTATTTTGGCAATCCCAATAATAGAGGGATCTAAAGATTATTTAGATTATTTAGACAGTGAACTTGATTAAAATAAATTAATGAACCAGTAACTTATTTTAATGGTTAAGAAATCTAGGTTTCTGAACTTTCGAAAATCTCATCGTAACTAAAAGTTTCGGAGCGCAAAATCTAAGATTTTGAGGTGATCAATTTGACGAATCATAGTATAGAAGAGAAATGGCAGAAAAAATGGGCAGAATCACAATTATTTGAATCAAATCCTGATAAAAGAGAAAAAATTTTCCTTACAGTGGCCTATCCTTATCCAAGTGGAGCAATGCACATAGGACATGGTAGAACATACACAGTACCTGATGTATACGCACGATTTAAAAGAATGCAGGGGTATAACGTATTATTTCCAATGGGATGGCATGTAACTGGTGCTCCAGTAATTGGAATCGCCAAAAGAATTGCCAGAAAAGACCAGTGGACTCTGGATATATACAAAAATGTTCATAAAGTCAGGGAAGAGGAATTATCAAAATTTACAGACCCTGAATACATAGTTAAATATTTCAGCAGCGAATATCACGAGGTAATGCAGCATCTGGGTTATTCAATTGACTGGAGAAGAGAATTCAGAACTACAGATCTTCATTATCAAAAATTTATTGAATGGCAGTTCAGACAGCTTAAAAGCAAAGGTTTTGTAGGTAAAGGGGAACATCCAGTAAAATACTGTCCTGGCTGCGAGAATCCAGTAGGAGATCATGATCTTCTTGATGGTGAGGGAGTTGGAATCAATGAATTAACCCTTGTTAAATTCGAGATTAACAGCGATTACTTTGTTGCCGCTACATTTAGACCTGAAACTCTATTTGGGGCCACAAATCTATGGATTAATCCTGAAGAGGAGTATATAAAGGTTCATATTAATAATGAAAACTGGATAATAAGTAAAAAAGCTTATAATAATATCGTTCATCAAAAAAAGGACATTAAAGTAATAGATGAAGTAAATGCACTTGAAATGATAGGTAAATATGTAAAAAATCCAGTAACGGGCGAAGAACATATAATACTTCCTGCATCATTTGTAGATCCAGAATATGCTTCTGGTGTAGTTTATTCTGTACCTGCCCATGCTCCAGCAGATTATATTGCTCTTAATGATCTTAAAAAAGACGAAAAACTACTTGAAAAGCATGATTTAAAGGAAAAAGTCCTGGAAATTCAACCCATAAATGTTGTAACTTTAAAGGGATTTGGAAAGTTCCCAGCTGAAGAAATAATTGAAAAATTTGGCGTAAAAAACCAGAAGGATGATAAACTTAAAGATGCCACAAATGAGCTTTACAAACTGGAACATGCTAAAGGGATCATGTCTGAGCATATTAAAGACTATAAGGATTTATCAGTACAAAAAGCCCGGGATGAAATTATAGCTGACCTTCTTGAATCTGGTAAAGGAGATTTAATGCATGATTTTACTGAAAGGCCAGTTATATGTAGGTGCGGAACAAAAGCAGTCGTTAAAATCCTCGAAGATCAGTGGTTCCTTAAATATTCCAATGAGCAATGGAAAGAGCTCGCTATGGACTGTCTGGGCCAGGAAAATATAGTACCGCCTGAAGTAAGGGCAAATTTCGAATATTACATTGACTGGTTAGATGATTGGGCCTGTTCAAGAAGAATAGGTCTTGGAACAAAACTTCCCTGGGATAAACAGTGGCTAATAGAGCCTTTAAGCGATTCAACAATCTACATGGCTTATTATGCAATTGCAAAATACATGAAAGATATTGATCCTGCTGATCTTAATGATTCATTCTTTGATGATGTTTATCTGGATGAAGGTAAATATTCAGGGGGAATTGGGGGTGAATTATTTGATAGTATCAAAAATGAGTTCAATTACTGGTATCCTCTAAACTGGAGGCTTTCAGCCAAGGACCTTGTTGGAAATCACCTTTCATTCCATATTTTTCATCATTCAGCCATATTTCCACAGAAAAAATGGCCTAAAGGAATTGTAGTATTTGGAATGGGCCTTCTTGAAGGAAATAAAATGTCATCATCAAAGGGAAACGTAATACTCCTTGAAGATGCCATAAAAACCCATGGGGCAGATGTTGTAAGGCTATTTTTAATGGCTTCAGCCGAACCATGGCAGGATTTTGACTGGAGAGAAAATGAGGTAAAAGGAATTAAAAGACGTCTTGAATGGTTTTCAGAATTTGCTGGGCGAATAGAAGAGATAAAAGACTCTTCTTTGTCTTTAAAATCATTTAAATTAGGAAAAATTAAAAAGCCAGTAAACAAATGGCTTTTAAGTCAGGTTAATATGAGAATTAAAGATGCCACTGAAGCACTGGAAGGTTTCCAGACAAGAAAAGCGCTTCAAGAAGCATTATTCCTCTTTAAAAAAGATATAGATCATTATTTCTATAGAATTGAGCATGAGAATGAAGCAAGAGAAGAAATTTCAAACACTTTAATTTATGTGTTAAGCAACTGGACACGTCTTATGGCTCCTTTTACACCTCATACCTGTGAAGAGATGTGGAGTAAAATTGATGGAGAAGGATTTGTATCCTCTGCCCCTTGGCCGGAATATGATCCTGATTTAATTGATGAAAAGGTTCAGAAAGCAGAAGAAATAGTACAGGGGCTTGCAAGTGATATTAATGAAATTAAAAAGATAATAGATACTCAGCCTGAGAAAATACATATTTATATTGCTCCTGATTGGAAATGGGATGTATTTAAAATTGCAAAAGAAATTGGAAGGCCAGACATAGGGCAGATTATGGGAATATCCATAAAGCAGAACCTTCATGATGATAAAAAAGAGATTGCAGAGTTTGCTAAAAAAATAGCCAGAGAAGTGACCAAGACAAAATATGTAGGTAAAATCGATGAATATTCCATAATTAAAGACTCTTTAGATTTCATTTCACATGAGGTTAGGGCTGAAGTTATTGTATATGAAGAACCAACCTATGATCCACAGAATAAATCCAGAAATGCAATGCCTTACAAGCCTGCTATTTACATAGAGTAGTTAAATTACTTTTTTTATTTTTAATTAATTTTTTAAGCACTAGTTCAGATATATAATAAAATATAATACATATTTTACATATAGTATTACATGGTGAAAAATATGCTGTCAAAGATACCTATAGACATGAAAAAGGTTAAAGAAGAAGATATTACTAAAGAAGTTTTAAGAGTGGCTGTAATCGCTGAATTAGATGCTATTAATCTTTATGAAGAACTTGCCTCTGCTATAAAGGATGAAGATATTAAAAAAGTCTTTGAAGATGTTGCAAAGGAAGAAAAAACCCATACTGGTGAATTCATGACCATGCTTTTAAAAGAAGATAGCGAACAGGTTAAAGAACTTGAAGAAGGTAGAAAAGAGGTAGAAGAATTGATTGGGAAGAAATAGATATTAATATTTAATTAAGGTAATTCATTTTACATAATTACAGAGAATTCCAATTCCTTCAACTTCAGCCTCAACAGTATCTCCAATTTTCATTGGTCCAACACCAGGAGGAGTCCCTGTTGCAATTATATCGCCAGGTTTGAGGGTCATTATGTCTGAAACAAATTCAACTAATTCGTAAACGTTGAATATCATATTTTTTGTATTAGATTTCTGTTTATATTCTCCATTAAGCTTTAGTGATATATTGAGATTTGAGGGATCCAGTTCAGTTTCAATGTATGGCCCAATAGGTGCAAATGTATCGAAACTTTTTGCACGGGTCCATTGAATATCTTTTTGTTGTAAATCACGTGCTGTAACATCATTAAAGACAGTATATCCCCCAATATACTCTTCAGCATCATTTCCAGTTATATTTCTTGCTTCTTTTGAGATAACGATCCCAAATTCTGCTTCATAATCAACCTGCTTTGAGGATGCTGGATATATAATGTTATCTAAATGGCCTATAACGGATGTAGGCGGCTTTAAAAATATAACAGGATCATCTGGAAGATCCATTTTAAGCTCTTTGGCATGATCCTTATAATTTAGACCAACGCAAATCACTTTAGAGGGAAATACAGGGGAATTTATTGCAATGTTTTTTATATTGTATACTTTGTTTTCCTTAAATTCGATATTTGGAGAATTAAGTGCTTCTATAACTGAACATGAAAGTTCTGTAATGGTTTCTCCTTTCATTATCCCCGCTTTTTCTTTTCCATCCGCTGTAAAATTCATTATTTTCATGGAATAATCTCCGCTTTTTTTTTAAAGGATTTATTTTGAAATATGATTTCATATGTTCAAATGATATAATAAAAATTTTCAATATCAATATTAACATTATATTTTGGGCAAGTATTACTATTCTGGACAAATTGGATTCTATAGTAATAATACGATACAAATAGAAAGTATTATATATTCAAAAGGATAATCCGTAGTTTGTAATGGCAAAAAATAGATAATTATTACTAAAGGCTATATAATCATGGTTTTAGTATTAATTAAAATCATTGCCATTTACTCCCTCCTTTATACAGAAATGGGGGAAGTATAAAGACTTTTAAAAAGCCTAAACCCCTTAATTAAAAAATACTATGGGGCATTTATATATTTTCGCTCAAATGTATCTTAAATGCCATATAACCTTTTTGGAACCATAAAAATGGACAAACTGATTGAATCTGAAGTAATAGATAAACTGATAAATTTGAACACAGACCTTGCAGGTAAAGGTTCATGTGTAGCATGGACTACATTTCCCTATAATAAAACTAATTGGGATGTAGTAGTAAATTCTATAAAGAAAATAACTGGCATAAAGATGAATACATTTTAACCTGTGATGAAAACATGATTTTTGTTGAAAAAAGATTTATATAAAAATTCATTTCAGCTTATTTTTTTTATTCCATTTTAAAAAAATTTTGTTTTTATTACTATTAATTTCTAAAAATTTGATTTAGTAATAAATTTTTAATACTTCTATTGTAAAATTTAGAGTTTAGTAATACTAAAGGAAACCTTTATATGAGTTAAATTCAAACCCTTATAATGGGATTAAAGGGCTATGGACTATTTTAGATGAGTTATTACTTTTTATCCCTTAAATTAAAATTTAGTAATATTCTATAAAGAATACTGCTAACCTATTATATTAAAAGACACAGGAGGATCAAGAGAATGCATGTGCCGGATGGTTTGATTCTGTTTCCGCAGTATCTTGTATATTATGCTATAGCAATTGTAGTAATATTCTTTGCTTTGAGGTGGGCGAGGAATAGTCTTGATGAGAGGGCTATTCCTTTGTTGGCTGTTTTATCTGCTGGTATTTTTGCTATTCAGGCTATGAATATTCCTATTCCCTTTGGAACTAGTGGGCATATGATGGGCGCTGCTTTAGTGGCTATTGTATTGGGTAGTCCGTGGGCGGCAGTACTTGTGTTGTCAATAGTATTGATACTTCAAGCCGTAATATTTGGAGATGGGGGAATGACTGCTTTAGGGGTGAATATATTTAATATGGGTGTTGTGGGTGGTTTTGTTGGATTTTATGTTTATAAGGGACTTAAAAACTTTAATGGAAAAGCTGCGGTTTTTACTGCTGCTTGGGCGTCAATATTTTTCGCTGCAATTGCTGCTGCATTTGAATTAGCAATGGCAGGTGCTTTCCCCCTTGATTTAGGTCTTTTTTACATGGGTGGATTCCATGCAGTAATTGGACTTATTGAAGGGGCAATAACAGTTGTTGTAGTGGTAGCATTACAGAGTGTTAGGCCGGATTTGTTCTCTTTGGAACAGAAACCAGGTGAGGTGGCATCTAAATGAGTCCTAAAAATAAAAAATTTTTGATGGGTGGAATTGCAATTGCTTTGGTGATAGCAGTTCTTGCTCCTTTCATGGCTTCTTCTAATCCTGATGGTTTGGACAGTACTATGGAAAAAGTGATGCAGAATCCTGAAACAGAACCTGCATTCGAATCACCTTTACCTGATTACACAATTCCAGCTTTAGGTGAAGAAAACCCACTAGGCGGAGTCATCGCTTTAATCCTAGGAACATTACTAATCCTCGGAATCGCATACGGGCTTGGTGTAGGAATTAAAAAAGAAAAGGTAGAATAATTCTACTTTTTCCAATAATTTAATTTTTAATTGAAATAATTTATAAATTATTTCAGACAACTGTACTCATGATGCAGTATTTTCTTCTTTTATTTTTCCATCAAGCACAGTTATGATTCTATCGGCCATATTGGCCACATATGGTTCATGTGTTACCATAACAAGGGTTACATTCTTCTTTTTATGCAGGTCTTTTAAAAGATTTAAAATTAAATCTCCTGTCTTTGAGTCAAGAGCCCCTGTTGGCTCATCGGCTAAAATAATGGAGGGATGATTTACCAGAGCTCTTGCAATTGCAACTCGTTGTCTTTCTCCTCCAGAAAGCTTCGTTGGTCTCTGGTTAATTTTATCTTCTAGTTCAACTGATCTTAAAAGCTCCAATGCTCGTTCTTTCATTCTTTTGCCTGAAATAGGAGTTTCAAGCATGGGAATCTGCACGTTTTCAAGCACGCTGAGATTGGGAATTAAATTATGGAGCTGAAACACAAACCCAATTTCTTTGGATCGGAATTCACTTAAATCTTTTTCATGTATTAGATCAATGCTTGCAACTTTAATAAACCCTTCATCTGCTTTATCTAACGCTCCAATCATGTTCAGGAGTGTGGATTTCCCTGAACCAGATGGTCCGATTATAGAAACAAACTCCCCTTTCTTAATCTCAAGGTTAATGCCGTTTAATGCTTTTATTTTTCCATTATCATAGCTTTTTTTAAGCCCTCGAATTTCTATGATATTTTCATTATTCATAGCGCAGCGCCTCTGTTGGTGCTAATCTGCTTGCCCGGTAAGCCGGATAAATCCCTCCTATTATTCCAACGAGGAAAGCTATTCCAAGAGCCCTGAGGAAAAGTTCAATGGAATAGGCGGGTTCAAGTATGCCCTCAGTTGAAGGTGTAAGTGATAAAAGTACTTCGACACCTACAATACCTACTATAATCCCTACTAATGCAGCTATCAGTGTTAGAACAATAGATTCACCCAATATCATTCCCAGTATCCGTCTACTTCTCCATCCTACTGCTTTTAAAACTCCAATTTCACGAGTTCTCTCATAAACAGACATTATCATGGTGTTTATAACTCCTACTCCTCCAATAATTATGGCCAGAAGTGAAATGGTCCATGAAGCTGTATTTATGAAGCTTAAACCTTCATTTATTCTTCCCATCTGATCAGCAGCAGAAGTTGTGGATAATTCGTTTGGATATGCATATTCAATTGCTTTACCTACCTCAGTAGCATTGGCATTTTCGCCTATTTTTACGGCTATTGTACTGATTTCATCTTTATTATCTGTTAAATTTTGAAGTTTATCCAGTGAAACATAAGTTCCAGCATCAGTTATGAAGTTCCCTGTTTCAAATATTCCAGTAATTTTAAAATCCGTATTAAAAATCCTTATGGTATCTCCAACGGTCTTATTAAGACTTTGAGCAACAGTCTTACCTATTATCATTTCATTTTCATCACCATTTGAAAAGATTGTGCCGTTAATGCTTTCTATTCCAACGAGATCAATTTTACTGCTTTCTATTCCGTTAACGGTAAGTCCCGGTCCAAAATCAGTGTTCGAGCTATCTTTCAGACTGGCAGTTGTTCTTAAAATTCCTGCAGTATCTTTAATCCCGCTTATATTTCGAATATCTATTACACGAGTTTCATCTACACTTCCTGATGAAAATCCACCTGTACCAGACTGAATAACTGTTATTTCAGCCCCACCAGATTTTAAAGTGTTTTCTGTGGATTCTTCAAGTCCATCTGTAATGAGTCCTAAAGCTACAATGGTAGCAATTCCAATTGCAATTCCAATAACTGCAAGAGATGTTCTTGTTTTATTTCTAAAGGGATTTTTTACAATTAATTCTATATAATTCATGATTAAATCTCCTTTAATTAAATCTATGAAATATTAATTATAATCCAAATTTTATTCTGTTTACTATGATTTAATTTTATTCTATAACATATGATCAAATTTTAAAAGGAAAATTAAAAAATAATTTAATCTTTAGATGGCTCTGTTTTAAAGGATTCTGATGGTATTAATAATCCAAAAACCCTCTAACTGTACTTATAACTATTTAAATACTGTATGAATGGGGAGGGTGCTTACTATATTGATCATGTGCTCTCCATATCATCTTAGACCTTAATATGCGCTATAGCTTCATAATCAAGGCATCATTCTTCAGAAAGCTGATTTGCATTATATGGCCTTTCATTTAGCGTTTTAATTATGCGGGCACGATTAATTCCGCCCTTCATGCCTGCTATTATCCGCCACAACAGCTTTTTCATTTAATCACGATGCATGAATACTTCAAATGGATTATATTATTAGATTATCCTTTCTATTGGAACAACCAGTATATCTCTTGCACCTATTTTTTTAAGTTTATTGACAGTGTTAAATACTTCCTGCTCATCTACAACAGCATGAACAGCAACTATCTCATTGTTTGAAAGAACCTGAGATACAGTAGGCCCTGTGAGCCCCGGCATAGCTTTTTTAACATCTTCAAGGGCTTCTTTATCAACATTCATCATAACCAGTTTTTTTCCCTCTGCATCAAGCACTCCACGTATACCTGTTCTTACAGCTTCAATTTTGTCATTTTTCTCTTTAAAGCTCTTTTTGTTGGCAATTAATTTAATAGAACTTTTTAAAATAGTATCTATTATTTTAAGATGATTCATTTTAAGTGTTGTACCCGTACTTGTAATATCCGTAATTATGTCTGCAATGCCTATAAAAGGAGCTATTTCAGTTGAACCACTTAATTCAACTATTTTAACATTAATTCCTTTATTTTTAAAGTATTTCTCTGTTAAACGTGGAAATTCTGTGGCAACGAGGGAATCATGGTCAATATCCAGGATATTATAAATTCTGGAATCTTCAGGCACTGCTAAAACGAGATTTGCCCTTCCAAAGTTAAGATCTTCAAGAATCTCAACGTCAGCATCATTTTCTTCTATTAAATCAAGCCCTGTCATTCCCAGATCTGCTGCTCCGTCTGCAACAAATTCTGGAATGTCAGCAGCCCTTGTAAACATCACGCTTATGTCTTCATCATAAGTTTCTGAAAAAAGCTTCCTGTTAGCAGTATCTTTAACACCAATCCCTGCCTTTTCCAGAAGCTTTACTGCAGGGTCACTTATCCTTCCTTTTGATGGAAGGGCTATTCTAAGTTGCATTTAAATCCTCCTGATATGCAAATTAATTCAAATTAAATCATCTATTAAATTATTAATATTAATAGAAGTGTTAGATATTTATGTACTTCTATGAGTTTAAAAGTAAATTTAAGTTGGATTTAATGTTTATGAATGATAATTTTAAAAATAGACCAAATTTCTAAAATATCTTTAAGTTAGTAATATATACTTTTTAAATATATAATGGTGATTCCATGGAAACAAAAAGCATTTTAATAGATAATGTCACTATAATCGGTAATGAATTAAAAAAAGGTTCAGTTCTAATTGAAAACGATAAAATCATTGAAATAAATGGAAAAACAGGCCAGAGAGATGCTGAAATTATAATAAATGGTGAAAAAAAAGTTCTTATGCCTGGACTTGTAAATACGCACACCCATTTATCTATGTCTCTTTTAAGAGGTTTGGCAGATGATTTACCTTTAAATACATGGCTTAATGATTACATATGGCCTGTTGAAGCCAATTTAACGGGAGAATACTGTTATGCAGGTGCTCTGCTTGCATGTGTTGAAATGATAAAATCAGGAACTACCACATTTAACGATATGTACTTTTTTATGGATGATGTGGCAAAAGCCGTTGATGAAGCTGGTTTAAGGGGGACGCTCTGCCATGGAATGATTGATCTGGGAGATGAAGAGAAAAGAAAGGCAGAATTTAAAGAAACGCTTAGAATAATAGAAAAATGTCATGATACGGCAGAAGGTAGAATAAAAGTTACATTTGGCCCACATGCACCCTATACTTGTTCAAGAGAGCTTTTAGAAGAAGTAAGAAAAAAAGCAGATAAAATGGGTCTTAAGATTCATATTCATGTCAGTGAAACAGAATTTGAGGTTCAACAGATTATTGAAGCCCATGGAGCAAGGCCTTTTGAATATCTTGATGAGATAGGATTTTTGGGCAATGATGTGATAGCTGCACATGCAGTATGGCTTTCAGATAAAGAAATAAATATAATTAAAGAAAAAGGGGTTAATTTATCTCATAATCCTGCAAGTAATATGAAATTAGCATCAGGCATATCGCCGGTTTCTAAATTAATCGATGCAGGCGTTAATACGTCTCTGGGAACTGATGGGGCAGCATCAAATAATAATTTAGACATGATTAAAGAGATGAAAATAGCGACACTGCTTCAAAAAGTAAATACTATGGATTCTACAGTTCTTCCGGCCGATAAAGTCTTTGAAATGGCCACGATTAATGGTGCAAGAGCATTAGGGCTTCAGGATGAAATTGGAACAATTAAAACCGGAAAAAAAGCCGACTTAGTACTTTTGGATATGAAAGCCCCTCATTTAACTCCATTCAGGCATCCAATGTCTCATCTTGTCTATGCAGCTAATGGTAATGATGTTGATACTGTGATATGTAATGGTGAAATATTAATGCAGAATAGAGAATTAAAGGTCCTTGATGAAGCAGAAGTTATTGAACTGGCTGAAAATGCAGCAGAAGAACTTTTATCAAGGAGCTAATCTTTAAATCTGATTAATATGAATAGATTAATTTTATTTGATGTTGACAGGACGTTAATAGGCAGATCCCAGTGTCACCATGATGCGTTTTCCTATGCTTTTAAAAAAGTCTATGATGTGGATGTGGACATTCGAATCATTGATTATGGTGGAATGACAGATCCAGATATTGCAATCCAGGTTTTAAAAAAGATAGGGCTAAATGAAAGTGAAATACTCCCTAAATTAGATCAATGCATGGATATGATTGTAGATTATTTCCAGAATAACATAAAAAGGGATAAAATTCCTATTTTACCTGGAGTAAGGGCATTATTAGAATTATTAACAAATGATGGTATTCTTCTTGGTTTAATAACTGGGAACTTAGAGCCTGTTGCATGGGGAAAGTTAAAATCAATTAAAATAGCTCATTATTTTAAATTAGGCGGATTTGGGAGCGATAACATAAATAGAACAGAATTGGTTAAAATAGCAGTTAAAAAAGCAGAAGATGATTTTAATTTTAATGGAAAAGTTTTTGTAGTTGGAGATACTCCAAGAGATATAAAAGCAGGATTTGAAGCAAATACAGTAACGATTGCAGTTGCAACAGGAACATATTCTGTAGATGAACTTAAAAATTATGGTCCAGATTTTGTTTTTGAAACTTTAGAAAATAAAGAAGAAATACTGGATGTATTGTTGAAATAACCCTAATTTTCACTATAAGTTGAATTTCGAGGATAAAGAAGATGTTCAAATATAAGGACAGCTAAAGCTCCCATTACAAAACCATTAGCAACGATTGGCTTGATGACTAGCGGTAGTCCTGATGTTACTGATTGGGGCATAAAGGCAATTATTATGCCTAAAAGAACAGGTAAGCCAACAATAATTCCGTCATCAATGGTTTTAAGTGTCTTGCTTTCTACAGCAAGAAGCAATGCGGCTCCAATTTGAGCAACCATTAAATATAAGAAAATAACGCCAATCACCGGTAAGGGGATTCCAGTTAAAATATTCAAAGCCATAGGGGAAAAGGCAAGAACCAGAAGACCTATAGCAGCAGGAATAAGGGTAAATCTGGATGCATTCTGTGTGGCTACAATTATGCCGGGGCTTAAAGAATAATTTACAGGCCCTATGATTCCAAAGAGTCCTGCAAGGAAATTACCTGCCCCTGTAACGGCAACGCCTTTTTTAACTCTCTCCTGGAGCTTATCAACCTTAAGCATGAATCCTACAGATTCCATTGAGCTAATATCATTTATTGCAAGGGCCAGAAAGCTGATAAGAAAAGCTATAATAATTCCTATATCTGGAATGGCAAGATTACCTATAAAATTGGAAGGAAAAGCTAAAAGAGGTGAATTTAAGTGGGAAATATTGAAAGTATCAAATACCAGGTAATAAGCAACACTGCCAAGGAAAAGAGCTATTAAAGGCACAAAAGATCTTAAAATGCCTTTAGTGAATGCATGGGCTATGAAAATAATCAAAATGAATGCAATAACAAATATAAAATTGTAGTTTGCAGGTACAGAGCCTGCAGAACTTACAAGATTGATTATAGTTGGTGTAAGGGTAAAAGCGATTAAAAGAAGGATAACCATGATAACTCTGGATGTAAAAAGTCTCTCCAAATATTTAATGAGATTACTTATAGCTAAAAAAGTTAATATTAGTCCACCTATCAAAATTGAAGAGTTAACTGCGCCAATACCTTGGTCTGAACTTGTTAAAACACCAATTAAAAGCACTGTTGCAGGTCCCATAACCAGAGGAAGTCTATGCCCCCAGAGAACCTGTACAAGAAGTAAAAATCCAACAAGTAAAAAAATCTTCTGTAGATAGGGAATTCCACCATTTTCAAAAACTCCCAGTATTTCCCCAATGATTATTAAGGAGGGAATAGTCACTGCAAGCCACTGTAAACCTAGTAGAAGCATTTCAGCCTTCCCTGGCTTATCGTTTAATCCATATTTAAGATGCATGTTATCCTCAAGAATTGATATTATGGTTTTTATTTAATTAAATACTTAATAAATTTTATTTTTTAAAACTATCGAAAATAAAAAAGAAGGGAATTTAATTAAATAGATGTTTTCCAAAATAAACATCTATTTTAAAGCTAATTATAGTGTTTTTCTCTTCTATTCGCCCAATCGTTGATTCCATATTTACGTATAATCCCTAAATCATGTTCTAAGAACGAATCTCAAGATCAATGAGTAATTTACACTCTTTAAAGCCGTCATATTCTCAGCAACTTCATAATATTTTTTTTGACAGATTATCTTATTTTACAATCTTCTTTCCATCTACCTTCTGTATACAGTTCCTTACATTCTAATCTTTTCATTTCATGAATATATCAAGAAATTTAGAGTAATAATGGAATTTTCCATTATTAGCTGCTTTTAATAAGCATATTTACCAGATCTAAGATCTTTAAGTAGATTTTCAAGTTCATTTAATGGTCTAAATAGTTCTTTATTACTGGGGGGATAACAATCTAAACAGTATAATCCAATGCTGCGTATTTTTTATTATTTTCAATTTATCACAATTAATATCATTTGTAGCTAATTGAAAGTCTTATTTTAATCCTATTTGATTGCTGTCCTTTAGATTAATAAATGGTTTAAAACATAAATTAGATTAGAAAAATAGGGATGAGATTTTTATGAAAACCTATTTCAATCCAGAAATAGAAACAATGCCTCGAGATGAGCTTGATGCACTTGTAGATGCACGTATAAAGTACACTGTTAATTATGCATTTGAAAATTCGCCCTTTTACAGAAAATGGTTTAAAGAAAACAATATCAAAGTATCAGATATTGAATCCCACGAAGATTTAAGGGAACTACCCATAATCACAGGCCAAACAATAAGGGAAAAACAGCCTCCAGAAACTGAAGAGTTCGAGTTTAAATGTAAAGGTAGTGAAATATTTACAATTCACGAGACCAGCGGAACAAGTGGCACTCCTAAATCATTTTTCCTTACATGGGATGACTGGAACAGATATGCCGAAAAATATGCGAGATCGTTTATATCTCAGGGATTTGGCAGGGGGGACTGTGTTGTGGTCTGTGCATCCTATGGAATGAATGTTGGGGCTAATACCATGACACTTGCAGCCCAAAAAATAGGAATGACTATAATTCCTGAGGGTAAATGCTCATTTCCAGTGCGTATAATTAAAAATTATCAGCCCACAGGTATTGTAGGAAGTATATTTAAATTTTTACACCTTGCAAAGCGCATGGAAGCAGAAGGAATTTCACCACAAGAATCAAGCATAAAAAGGCTGATTGCAGGTGGCGAAAGCTTTGCAGAAGAATCAAGAAAGTATTTGGAAGAAATTTGGAGAATACCAGTTTATAACACTTATGGAAGTACTGAAGGAACCATGTGTGGAGAATGTCACAAAAAAGTAGGTCTTCATGTGCCTGAAGACCTTGTGCACCTGGATGTTTACAATCCTCAGCTTGAAAATTTTGTTGATGAAGGTGAATGTGGGAGAATGGTGCTTACAACTCTTATTCAGGAAGGCGAAAAAACAGGAACGCTCCTTTTAAATTATGACACAGAGGACACCACTGTCGTGGTGAGCAGGGAAAAATGTTCATGTGGCAGAACTCACATGAGAATAATGAATCCACAGCGAGAAGCAGAAACTGTTTGGGTTGCTGAATCGCCTTTTAACAGGGTAGATATAGAACGTGGAGTTTTTCAGAGAGATAATATGGATTATTTAACAGGAGAATATGAGGCATTTCTCTATGGAGATGAGATGGAAACAACTTTGAGGATGCGAATGGAATGTGAAGCACTTGAAAACTGCGAAAAAGACATGATCAAGGATAATTTCATTAAAAGTTTTCTCCAGTTCAAACCCCTCCTACAGCAAGCATATGAAGATGGAAGTTTTAATGTGAACTTTGATTTTACAGGTCCGGGAGGGCTTGAATTCTATAAAGTCAGGGGTAGACCTAAACGTTTGCTTGATCGTCGGTGAAATTAAATTAGAGATAAAACATTTTTAATTTTTTATTTTATAACAGAGAAGCAACATACTAAATAAAAACTGTTTTCAATTTTTAAATGATGGAGAAAAATTCATGCTTAATGCAGAAACTTATATTACGAGCCAAAAGGGGATTGGTGGAAAAATAAGGGTAAAATATGAAGATTTTTATGTAGAGGAAATACCAGAATCAGAACCAAGTGGTGAAGGTCCAAATACATGGTTTTTCATCGAAAAAGTAGGTAGAGATACACTTGACGTTGTACTGGATATTGCACAGGAGCTTCACATAGACAGGAAAAGAATGGGTTTTGCTGGAATGAAGGATAAAAGGGCTGTTACAAGGCAATGGCTTTGTGTGGCCAATTCAGAAGTTGATGAGATAAAAGAATTAGAAGATAAGCTCTATAAAGTAAAAATTCTTAAGATAATGCAGAATGAAAAGAAGTTAAGGATAGGACAGCTTATTGGGAATAAATTTAGACTTCTTATAAGGAATACAGAGAATCCTGAAGCTGGTGCTCAAACTGCAAATGAGATACTGGCAGAATTAACCAGAAGAGGAGTTCCAAATTACTATGGCTGGCAGAGATTCGGTAAAAAAAGGCCAAATACACATATGGTAGGAAAAATTCTGCTTGAAAACGATTTAAAGAAGGTTATTGATGCATATATTGGAAATCCTTATCATGAAGAGCCAGAACACATAAAAGAAGTAAGACAGATGTACGATGAGGGAAAACTGGAAGAATCATTTAATGCCATGCCTAAAGGAATGCGCTACGAAAAGATGATGCTTAAAACATTGTTAAAGGAAATGAAAAAGAAAAAATCGGATGATATCGGTTTATTAGAGGATAACTCTTACAAGCGCGTTATAGGAAGCCTTCCTAAACCTTTAAAACGAATGTTTGTCCACGCATATCAATCATATCTCTTTAACAAGGCTGTTAGTGATAGATCAAAGCTTGGAATTGATAAATACGTTGAAGGAGACATAATTGTTGATAATGATGAGCATTTAGTCCATGAATTTGGGGATGAAATCAACAAAAGAATTAAAAACTTTGAAATCCACCCCACAGCACCTCTTTTTGGCAGTAAAGTTCCCCTTGCAGGTGGAAAATTGGGCGAAATGGAGCAGAAGATCTTAGATGATGAAGGAGTAACATTAGAAGATTTTAAAGTTCCTAAAATGCCTAAACTTGGAAGTCATGGGTTGAGGCGTGCCTTGAGATTTAAAATATGGGATGCATCAGCTAAAGTCACTGAAGAAGGAGTTTTGGTGGAGTTTTCAATTCCAAAGGGCTGCTATGCTACTGCAGTTTTAAGGGAAATAATGAAAAATGAGGTTGTTTAAAATAAAAATTTAAATTTTAAATCTTTTTTTAAGTTCTTTTTTAGCCATTTTTTCTAATTTATTGTCTTTTTTGTGGTGCTTGGATCCTTTAGACTGTTTTTTAAGTTCTTTTCCCGCTTTCTTTTTTACTTCATCTAATAAGGACATTTAATTTCATCTCCAGTTTTTTGACTAGGTTATGTTGTACTGATGGTTAATGGTTTTGATTCAGAATTTTAGATGTCCTATAACCTCTCTAAAGCTCTTTCCATTGATTCAACGTATTTAATTTCTATTTTGTTGTAAGCTGCAAATCCAATGGCTTTTAAATATCTTTCCACTGCCTTATGGGATGGGGCTTCAACAAGATAATAGATTTCATGTTCAAGTGGAGGATATACTGCTGCAATTACTTTTATTTCATGTTTTTTAGCCATTTCTTCTTTGTTGCTCGCCAATCCTTTTAACTCTGCCCTTCTTTTGTCATTAAACAAATAGCAGGATTCTGCAGAATGAGTCATGTGAGCCATAAACATATCCATTATATTTCACCTCTTAAAAAATTTTTAATTTTTTAGGACCGTCGAACACGATGTGTTCTGGCATCGAAACTTTAGTTTCGATAGTTCATAAAAATGCTATGCATTTTTCTTCAATCTCCTTATTTTTATTAATTATTTTTATATAATTATTAAGATTTATTATTTGTCATTTAAAAATTGATTTTTTAGCAACAATATTTATTTACTGAGGAATAAAAGCAGTTATAATGGGGTTTTAATGGTAATTTCTATTAAAATAAACCATAATATTAAAAGAGCAATATTTCCAAACTTAAAGTTAAATTAATAACATTTTAAAATATAAATTTGATATGGTGAAAAAATGAAATACATAATGTTATCTTACATGCTTGAAGAAAGTTCACCGGTTCATATTGGGTTGCAAGAGCCTCAAATAATTCCAAACGCTCAAATATCAAAGGGTGGAGGTTATAATAGTTATATAATAAATGTTGAAAACCACAGCGGGACACATGTAGATGCTCCAGGGCATTTTTTAGAGGGGGGTAAAATTATATCTGAATACAAACCAGATGAACTTGTTTTCAATAATCCATTAATTTTAGAGGTGCCTAAAAAACAGAATGAACTGATAAAACTTGAAGAAGTATCTAATTTAAATTTAGAAGGTATAAACTGCATATTTTTCCGTACAGGTTTTGGCAAATATCGAGAAAAGGATTCTGAAACTTATTTAACTTCTAATCCAGGAATTGAATCAGAATTAGTTTACTGGCTTAGAAAAAACTATCCTGAAATTAAATGTATAGGAATAGATTGTATCTCAATGTCCAGCTACCAGAAACCAGAAGAAGGTAAGAAAGCGCATCTGAATGCATTTATGAAAAATGAAGAACTTGGAGAACCCCTTCTTTTAGTTGAGGATATGGATCTGGAAATAGATGAGAAACTTGATTCTGTAGAAACGGTTTTTATTATTCCCTGGCAAATAAAAGGAATAGATAGCGCTCCGTGCGTGGTAATGGCTAAAATAAATAGATAGGATTTATTTTTTACCCAGTGGGCTTATTTTCCTTAAATTCTCTACCACGGCGGCTATGGCATCTGCAACTGCATCCGCATCTTCCATAGTATTGTAACGCCCGAATGTAAATCTTATAGATCCATGTGCCCTTTCAGAATCTCCACTTGCGGCCATGATTACATGGCTGGCCTCTAAAGTACGGCTAAAGCAAGAAGATCCTGTACTCACAGCAAAACCGCGCATATCAAGGTGTAAAGTTATTGATTCGCCCTCAACATACTGAAAGGTGATATTAACGTTTTGAGGTATCCTCTGTGTTCGATGACCATTTAAAACGCTTTGTGGTACTTCATCTAAAATTCTATCAATTAAATGGTTACGGATTTTCTTTATTCTTTTATTTTCTTTATCAGTAACTAATTCCACAGCTTTAGCAAAACCAACAGCTCCAGGAACATTTTCAACTCCGCCGCGTTTGTTGAATTCCTGAAATCCCCCATCAAGCCATTTTCCAATTCGTGTCCCTTTACGAATATATATGCCACCTATGCCGTTGGGGCCGTGTAGTGTATATGCTGCAACAGAAATCAAATCTACGTGTACCTTATTAACATCAATAGGTATTTTAGTAAATGTATGGGTTGCATCAGTGTGAAATATGACGCCCTTTTCATGGCAAACCTTTCCGATAGCTTCAATATCCTGTAAAGTTCCTATTTCTTGATTTGCATGCTGTATAGATACAAGAATGGTTTCATCAGTTATTGTACCCCTTAAAACATCTGGATCAACACGTCCATACTCATCAACATCCAGATAGGATATTTTAAAACCCTGTTTTTCCAGTGATTTAGCGCTGTTTAAAACAGGAAAATCTTCAATTTTAGATACTATGATGTGATTACCTTTTTTATCTCTAAGGGCAAGAACCACTCCTTTTAAGGCCATGTTACTTGATTCGGCACTGCCTGAAGTGAAAATAAATTCTTCTTTAGATGCTCCTAAAGCTCCTGCAATGATTTCTCTACTGGTTTCCAGTGCTTCTCGAGCTTCTACTCCCATGGAATATCCAAAATCTGAGGTTGCAACCGCATATTTTTCCAGAAAATACTTTTTCATCTCTTCAAAGACAGCATCGTCAATACGTGTCATTGATGAATTATCCATGTATATATAATTATCAAACATAAATTTCACCTAAATAAAGAGGGTTATTTTTGAATCCCGAGCCTCATTGATATAGGTACCAACAGCACCATAATCATCGATTAAATCCTGCCGTAAATCTTCTTTTTTAACCCCCATAATTTCCATGGTCATCTCACAGGCAATGATCTTACCACCCAATTCTTTAAAATCTGTCATGAGCTTTTCTAAAGATACCACATTGGCCTTTTCCATTCTTCCCTGTATCATCTTTTTACCAAGACCCATCATGTTCATTTTAGATAATGAACCTTTTTCAAGTCCACCCTTTTGAAGGCGTTGAAGTCCCCAGAAAGTGAAGTAAAGTGATGCTTCCATCCCCATGGAGAGTGCTCCGTTAGCTATGATAAGTGCGCTGTATATTTTATCCATATCTCCACTATGAACTATTAAAGTAGCTTTTTCCATCATTTTAACACCTATCTGCGGATTTTAATTTTCCATACTCCTTCTTCTTCGATGATATCTATTAATTCCAAACCTAAAGCTTCTACTGCCATTGGTATCTCTTTTTTAGAAGCCGAATGAGTCCCTGTGACCTCAACTATGTCGCCTGGAGAAGCTTTTCTCAATGCTTTTCTAACTTCGACCAGCGGCACTGGACATGTTTCACCTTTAACATCAATTTTAATATCTGCCATGCAATCACTTCAGAAACCTTAAAAATAGTTATTAAATAAAAAAAGTTGATTATTTTTCTGCATATTCTTCAGGGTTTTCATCAAACATTTTTTTACATGCTGGAGCACAGAAATAGTATTTTTTTCCTTTATATTCACTTACAAACTTCGCGTTTTCTTCATCAACTTCCATTTTGCATATAGGATCAACAGCCATTTTTTCACCTCAATCTTTACACTGGTTAAATTATGATCTTTAATTAAAATAAATATTACTGATTATTAAGATTCATTTTCTTAGCAGGAGGAACATATCCTTTTAACATCAAAGAAAGACTAACAACAGTTACAGAACTCAACGCCATCGCAAAAGCAGCATATTCGGGTCTAAAAGTTATATTCACTGAATAGAGTACTCCAGCAGCAACTGGAATTAACGCACTATTATAAGCAAAGGCCCAGAATAGATTCTGCTTGATTCTAGACATAACTTTTTTACTTAGCTGGATTCCAGCAACTGCATCCATGAGATCGTCTTTAATAAGCACGATTTTACCGCTTTCAATGGCAACATCGGTACCACTTCCAATGGCAATTCCCACATCGGATTGGGCAAGTGCCGGAGCATCATTAATCCCATCACCAACAAAGGCAACTGTTTCTCCATTATCCTGAAGCTTTTTAACCTCAAATGCCTTATCCTGAGGTAGAACCTCAGCGAGCACATTCTGGATTCCCACCTGTTTTGCAATTGCATTTGCAGTTCTCTGGTTGTCTCCAGTGATCATAAAGACTTTAATTTTCATTTTTTTAAGTTCATCTATGGCGGATTTTGTTGTTTCTTTTAAGGTGTCTGCTACTCCAATTATTCCGGCAATTTTGCTGTTAAATGCGATTAAAATAGCTGTTTTACCTTCATTCTCGAGTTTCAGTATTTGAGATTCTTCTGCGTCGATAATTTCTATATTTCTATCTTTAAGAAGGGCTCTATTTCCTATAAGGATTTCATACCCTTCAACAACAGCAAATACGCCTTTTCCTCCAAATGTATCGAAATTTTTACTTTCAATAAGACCTATTCCTTCCTCTTTTGCTCTTTTTACAATTGCCTCTGCAAGGGGATGTTGCGAATTCCTTTCCACACTTGCAGTGTATTTTAAAATTTCTTCTCTGCTAAATTCCACTTCTATAATGTCTGTTACCTCTGGTTTACCCTTAGTAAGGGTTCCAGTTTTATCAAAGAGTATTGAAGTGATTTTTTCAGATGTTTCCAGTGCTGAACCATCCTTAATAAGAATGCCCAGTTCTGCTCCTCTTCCAATTCCGACGGTTACTGCTGTTGGTGTTGCCAGTCCCAGAGCACAGGGGCATGCAACTACAAGAATTGAGATTAAAACTGTAAGTGCCAGGAGCAGAGTACTTCCATAAACGAAGTACCAGATGGAAAAGGCAATAATTGCAATGGTAAGGACTGTTGGGATGAAATAAGTAACAGCTTTATCAGCAATCCGTTCTACAGGAGGTCTTGAACCCTGAGCATCCTCAACGAGTTTAATTATCTGGGATAACACAGTATCTTTACCAATTTTTGTGGCTTTAAATTTTATGACTCCATTCTGGTTAAAAGTTCCACCAATAACTTTTTTACCATTATTTTTGATAACTGGGATTGATTCGCCGGTAATCACCGATTCATCAACGTAACTTTCACCATCAACAACTTCACCGTCTGTTGGGATTTTTTCACCTGGTTTAACAATAATAATATCCTTTAATTGTACATCTTCAATTGGAATCTCCATTTCTTTATCTTCGCGAACAACTATGGCAGTTTTTGGCTGTAATCCCACCAGCTTTTTGATTGCAGTTGAAGTCCGACCAATTGCACGTGTTTCAAGATATCTACCCAGGGTTAAAAATGCAGCGAGCATTAAAGCAGTCTCATAAAACATGAATTCAGGAGTGAGAATTATATTGAATGTTCCAAGGATACTTGAACCAAATGCCACCCCTATACCCATTGAATACATTACATCCATATTTAAGACCCTATTTTTAAGTGCACGGTAAGCTGCGCTAAATATGGGATAGCTGACATAGATAAATGGGATTATTGAGACTATAAGCATAAAATAAGGCATTGAAATGGGTAACATCACATTAAAATACATCATCAGCATTAATGGAATTGAAACACCGAATCCCACAATTATTCTGTTTCTTTTATCTTTTAGATCTTGAATCCGTACTTTTTCTTCCAGATCTTCTGTTTCTTCACCTTCGATTCCAAGATACTGATATCCGATATCTTCGATTGTATTCTTCATATCTTCAACAGTTACCATTCTTGGATTATAATTAATATAGGCCTTTTCAGAGCTTAAATTAACATTAACACTGCTGATACCGTCAAGTCTTCCCAGGCCATCTTCAATGGCTTTTACACACATTGCACAGGTCATTCCACCAATTTTAATAACGACTTTTTCATTTATAACTCCATAACCTGCATTTTCTACAGCATTTTCAAGTTCAGAGAGTTTAACTTTTTCGGGATCGTATTCTACAGTTGCTCTTTCAGTTCCAAAGTTTACCTTTGCTTCATCTACTCCTTCAACTTCATTAAGGGTTTTTTCAATGTTTAAAGCACATGTAGCACAACTCATTCCCGAAACTTTGATTTCAGCTTTTTTAGCCTTTTTTGCCATAGATTTACCCCTTATATTCTTTAAAATCAATTTGTAAGGTTTTTAATGATTTTACCTTCTTTTATTACCATTACAATATTATCTGGATTCCCTAAAGACTTTATATAGGCAATAGGATCCTTTTTACTGATAATAATGTCAGCAAATTTACCTTTTTCAATTGTACCGATTTTATCATCCATTCCAAGACATTCAGCAGCATGCTTGGTCCCTGCCATAATGGCTTCTTCAGGACTCATACCAATATCGCATAAAAACCTTAATTCTTCTAAATTAAGCCCATGGGGAACAACTCCACAATCTGTACCCATTACAATTCGGACTCCAGCCTCATAGGCTTTTCTAATATTTTTTTCATGTATATCTACAATTTCAATAGCCTGTTTCCGGCTGTATTCAGGTAATTCTCCTGCTTCAGCATATTTCTTGTTGTATTTTATTACTACGCATGTTGGAACAAGATAGGTTTCCTGATCAACCATCATCTGAATTGCTTCATCATCAATATAAGTACCATGTTCTATTGAGTAAACTCCTACTTTTAAAGCGTTTTTAATGCCTTCTGCCCCATGACCATGGGCCATTACTTTAGTGTCGTTACGGAATTTACCTTCTTCTACCATTACTTTTAATTCTTCAATTGTAAATTGTGTTTCATCTGGTCCGTCATTAACGCTCATAACCCCTCCCGTAACCATTACCTTGATGAAATCAGCTCCTGCACGAAGGATTTCCCTTACTCTTTTACGTACTTCTTGTTTTCCATCACAAATGCTTTCAGGAAGTCCAGGATATGTTTCTCTCATATCAAATCCGGAATTTAGATAGCGGTCGAAGTGACCTCCGCTTATAGAAAGAGGCATCACGCTGATAAGCATTCTTGGGCCAACAATTAAATCCTCTTCAACAGCTTTTTTAACACCGATATCTGCAAGGCCAGCATCTCTGATTGTAGTTACTCCAGCATTAATTGTATCTCTTAAATTCTCTGTTGCTCTATAAAAGTAAAAAGAGAGAGGATTATACATTGTATCTTCCAGTTTAAATCCATTTGCCATTATATGGACATGAGTATCTATAAATCCTGGTAGAATAAACATGTCATTGGCATCGATCCTTTTAACTTCCTTTTCTGGCAAATAAATGGAATCTTCCGTTCCAATATCAATAATTTGATTATCTTTAATTAAAATGACAGCATTAGGTATGGGCATACCTCCGGTGCCGTCAATTAGTGTTCCGTTATAAATTAAAGTATAAGTCATTTTGTAACTGTCCTGATATTTTTATTAGATTAAGATGATATTATGTTTATAATTTAAGAAGTATTTTTTTATTTTTAAAGTATGTCTTAATTTTATTATAGAGGCTAGACTGTTTTAATTGGTTACTTTTCGTTTTTTAAGTGTTCTTCTTGAATATCTACGATATAAATATTCAATTAAAAATGAGAAAATCAGTACAAGGATAAGGACTAGCAGTGTTTTAGGTGAATTAAGCAGTATGTAGTAAATCAGCACAATAAATGAAAATAAACAGCCTGAAATAGCAAGCCAGATGATATATTTATTTGATTTAGTTTTTTTATGGAGCTTTAGATGAGAAAAATTAACTCCTGAGTATATTATTAAAAATAAAGCACTTCCCATCATGGCCACATTGTTTAAATCAAGGAATAATGTTAAAATAATTACAAGACCTGAAGTTATAAACAGGCCCTCTCTTGCATCCCTCCACTTCTTTATTGTGAAAAATAATGGTAATTCGCCTTTTTTTGCCATTAAATAACTTACATTCACTCCTCCATAGAGTGTAGCATTAATTGCAGATGCTGTTGAGAATAAAGCAGCTATTGCAATTATTGTAAACCCTATAGATCCTGCAAATGGTTTTGCAGCTGCTGCAAGAGCATAATCAGAAGTTTTAATTATCTCAGGAAGGGGTAAATTTCCAACTACAGCAAGAGAAACAGTGACATAAATGAGTATTGCAAAGATAATAGCCATATAAAGTGCTCTGGGAATGTTTTTACGTGGATTTTTGATGTCTTCTGCTGTATTAGAGATAAGACCAAAGCCTTCATATCCCAAAAATACTATTGCTGTTGCAGTTAAAATACCAAAGGCACCTGGAAAATTCGAAATAGATAAAAGGGATCCTTTTATAAAAAGAAATCCTAAAGAAGCAAATATGATTAAGATGCTTACTTTAACGCCTACTATAAAAGTTTCTGATCTTCCAACAACTTCGGGGCCCAGAAAATTGATTAAAGTGAACCCTAAGATGATTAAAATAGATATAATGTGAGCACCAATGCTTGAAATAGTTACAGGTAGAAATGTTGAAGCGTAAATTCCAAATGCTTCCGCATATAGGCTCAAAGCAAATATATATCCTGACCAGAGCAAAAAGTTGAATCCTCCACTCAGGGTGCTGTCTCCAAAGCCCCTTATAAGAAATTCAACTGAACCTCCAGCAGAGGGATAATTTATACTCAATTTAGCATAAGAATAGGCGCTTAAAAGAGCAATAATGCCTCCGGCAATAAAAGAGATATAAATGAAATTCCCACTTATCTTTATTCCAAGGCCCAGAATGGAGAATATGCCTGCGCCTATCATCCCCCCTATACCAATTGCAATTGCAGACCATAATCCTATTGTGGCATTGGTTTTAACTTCTTTCATTTAATTTCTCCATTGAATAATATTATTATGTTATAAAGTATTATATTTACTCAGGCAAATAATATTTATTAAATTGGTGCAGACATGGGGAGAAAAATTATACAGATATCTGATGTGCATTTTGGGCCCCCGAAACTTTTGTTTCGGGCCACGAAATGAAATTCGTATGGTTCCTACATTCTCCAATAATCTAAAAAACAATTTATAGTGAAGAACCTGAGTAATTAAACTTTACTTAAAAAAAATATAGCTTGTTTAAAAGAGTTATAAGACTTCAACCTATAATCCATTAATGAATAAAACATAATCAAAAAAATTAAGTATCTAACTATAATTAAAGATAATAAGGGGATATATACCACGCCGAAAACGGGAAAAAAGGACATTTAGCAAAATATTCTATTGAATTTAGAGATGAAAAGTTTTCAATATATTAATATAAGCATAAATAACAGTTTAAATAAGAGCTTAAAAATTAAGTATCTAATTATAATTAGTTTTGGGATTCAAAGGCTTCAATTGCTTCACGGGCACTAACGTAAATATTTTCACGACCTATAATTTCGTTTAGGCCCAGATATTCAAGTTGATCTTTAAGCTCTGGTATAGAAGTTGTTATGACTAATTTAACTTTTTTTCCTACCAATTCATGGTGTAAATCCTTTAACATTTCTGCGGAAGTATAATCAATCGCCTCAAATCCACCTGCATCCAATACAAACCATCTTATAGGATTTTCAGCTTCTTTTACCAGTTTAAGTACTTGGCGGCGTAGTAAATCAGAATTTGCATAGTATAAATCCCGATTAAATCTGTATACGATAATGCCTTTTTCTGATGATTCTCCATACTTAACTGGGGCAAAAATCCATTTACCCTCTTTATTTTTTATTAAAATGCTATTAACTGCTCTATAACTATGACTTAAATGTAAAAGCATTGATAAAATTATAGATAGTATTATTCCCCATAAAACACCGGTTAAAATTACAGTAAACGCGGTTAAAATGGCTAAATAGTATTCTGATTTGATTTTACTGCGAATATCATTTAATCCTTTAATGTCCACCATATTAAGTCCAATTAAAAATACAACACTGGCTAAAGTTGCATTGGGCATGAATGATATTGGTTTTGTAAAGAATAAGAGAACCAGTAGAACTACAAATGCTGTTACAAGTGAAGTTAACTGGCTTCGACTTCCGGCACTATCTGCGATTTCTGTTTTTGTAGGGCTCCCATTAACCACAAAAGTACCTGTTAATCCAGCAGCACCATTTGCAAGTGCAAGACCTAAGATATCCTTATCTTCATTGAGATCTTCTGAAAAACGGAATGCATAAGCCCTGGAAGTTGCTGCACTCTGGGCAATTATTATTATAAAACAGGTAAATGCAGCTACGAGTAAACTTTGAAAATTATCTGCATTTATAGCTGATAAAGATGGTATAGCAATAGATGGAAATCCACTTGGCACAGTACCTATTATAGAAATGCCAAGGCCTGGAAAATTAAGTAATGAACTGACCAAAATTGTTCCTATAACTGCTATTAATGCTCCAGGAATTTTAGGTGAAATATAACGAAATACTAAGATTACAATAATTACAATGGCTGATATTAAAATTGTAGATATGTTAATATGGGAAACGTTCATAATAATGTTGATTAATTGTGGAATTGTGTCTAAACCCATTTCTCCTCCTGATAATCCAAGCATAGTTGATATTTGACTTATGGCTACCTGGATTCCAACTCCTGTAAGGAAACCCACCAGCACTGTTCGGGACATAAAATCTGCTATAAAACCTAACTTAAATATTCGGGCTATAAAAAGGAGTACTGCACATAATAAAGCCACCCACGAAACTAATGCAATGTAGTCACGACTTCCAATAGCCGCCACTGTTACCAACGTACTTACCAGAATTGCTGCAGTTGCAGAATCAGCACCAACTATGAGGTGGCGCGAAGAACAAAAAATAGCAAATATGGCTATTGGAAGTAAAATAGTGTAAAGACCAGTTATAATGGGCATTCCTGCTATTTTAGCATAACCCATGACTTCGGGAATAGCAATAGCGGCCAAAATTAACCCAGCAATAATTTCAGAAGTTACATTGGGTTTTAATGGTAATATACCACCTAAAATCCAGTCATCATACTTGTCAACAATTTTATCCTTTATATACTTCATTTTAATCCTTTAAAATAATTATATGGGATTTAAATCATGTTTACAGAATTAATTTTTAATGATAAACACCATTGGATAATTTCTATAAATATTATGATTTTTTTAAATAATAATTTTAATTCTCCAATAATATTTAATTAAAGGATAAGATATTTTTCAATATTTTTTATATTAATAAGCTGAATAAAAGGATTTTAATTACTATTAGATTAAAAAACATAAAAAAATCCTTTATTATAGAATTCTAATTGGAGATTAATATCATAAAAAATAATAAGTAAAAAAAACAAAAATTGATTGGAAGTATTAGTTATTTCGATATCTTTACAAATAATTCGTTTATATAACGAAAAATCAGGTAATTTATGATTTTAATTAGGAGAATAATGGAATTAAAGGAATTAGGGGAAAAATTAGGGAAATAAACACAATATAACATGTGATCACATCTATTAATTTAATTTAAAGGGTAAAAAGAATGTCTTCAAATATTTTAAAGCTTTATGAAAAAGTTAGAGATGATTTAAAGTTCCTTACAGCTTCTGATGTTAGAACAAAGATTATCATAGTTTTGAATCAAGGATCAAAAAATTTGGGTGACCTTAAGGATAAAACCAATTTGAACTCTTCAACAATTTTACATGGAATGAGCCAGCTTGAAGAAAGAAATCTCATTTTAAAAAAATCGGGAGGATACTCTCTATCTCAAACTGGAAAAATTGTTGTACTTAATCTCACTAACTTGATTAAAGCATTCACTTCATTAGGAGAGCTTGAGAAAATACTTTTAAAGCATGAAATAGGAGCAATACCTGAATATTTACTTGAAAGGATTGGAAGTCTCAATAATTCATTTGTAGTTGAATCAACACCTACAGATGTAATGAAACCCCAAACAATTCATGCAGAGCTATTATCAAAGGCAAATGAAGTAAGATACATATCATCTGTTCTTCTTCCCCAGAAAATAGAGATGTTTGAGGAAATACTGGAAAAAAGTTCGATGCAACTTATGTTGACATCAGAAGTTTTAGAAAAATGGATTGAGATAAAAGGTCGGGAGAACCTTAAAAAGGCACTTTTAGAAAAAAATTTCAAGTTATGGAAAATTGAAGACATAAAACTGTCTTTTACAGTAGCAGACAATTTTCTTGCTTTAGGTCTTTTTTCAACAGATGGAATCTATGATCTTCACAAATATTTAATAAGCAAAGATAAAGAAGCCATAGAATGGGGCAATCGCTTATTTAATTATTATTTAGAACAAGCAGAAGAGGTTAAATTATAAATAATAGGTTTATTGATTTTGATAAAATTAAACAATAATGCTGGGGTGCAAATTTAGATGGGTGATTCTATCAGAATTTTAATAATTGAAGATAATATTAGGGATGTTAGATTAATCCAGGAAATGCTTAAAGATGTAGAACGTTTTAATTTTGAATTTTTCCATGTAGAAAGGCTTGATAAAGGATTAGAATGCCTTGAAAATGACGAATTTGATGTTTTACTTTTAGATCTAAACTTACCAGATAATACTGGGTTTGATACATTTATCAAAGCGCATAATAGCAAATCAAACTTGCCTATTGTAATATTAAGTGGAGAATCTGATGAAGAAACAGCTATTGAAGCAGTACATCAGGGAGCTCAGGATTATCTTATGAAAGGGGAAGTTGACGGAAAATTACTTGCCCGTTCCATTTTTTATGCAATTGAGCGTAAATCAACCCAGGAAGAATTAATTAAACACAGGGATCATCTGGAAGAACTGGTTGAAAAACGCACATTAGGACTTAAAGAAGCAAATAAAAAACTTCGAAGGGAAATTAATGAACGTAAACTGGCTGAAGAAGAAATTAGGGCATCCCTTGAAGAAAAAAAGATATTACTCGATGAAATTCAGGAGAGAATTCAAAACAGTTTACATACAATTATTAGTATAATTGATGCTGAATATTTCCAGAATGGCCAGAAGAATCCCCAGGATTTTAATCAGGAGATTCAAAACAGGGCAAAAGCAGTGGAATTAATTAATGAAAAGCTTTATCAATCAGAAGACTTTGCAATGATTGATTTTGCATGTTATATACGTGAATTAACCAGTTATTTATTTGATTATTATGGAATTGATTCTGATCTTATTTCCTTTAAAATGGATGTTGAAGGAATACCTCTGGATATTGATGTTGCAATTCCATGTGGACTTATTATAAATGAGATTGTAACTAATTCTTTAAAACACGCCTTTCCAGATGGAAGAAGAGGCCAGATAGATATTAAATTCCATTCTGATAACAGTAAAACAGTTTTAACTGTATCGGATAATGGAATTGGCTTAAAAAAAGAAATTGATATTGAAAAAACAGAAACATCCGGTTTAAGGCTGGTTAATAAACTGGTTAAACAACTTAATGGGAAAATTGAAGTAAGTACTTTGGAAGGCACTGAATTCAAAATTATTTTTTAAATTCTTTAATGAATTTAAATTGAAATATTATTGAAAATTCACCTCTATTTTTTTTGTTTTTATTTGCCTAGAAGCTTTTAATTGCCCAATATCAGTTAAAAGAAAAATAATTAAATATTGTAATGAAAATATATAAATATGTAATAATGGAGATGAGAAAAATTGCAGTAGTGGTTAATTGGACTGCAATAGTCGTTGGGCCTATCATAGCCATAGTGCTATCATTTATTTTTGGATTATTCTCTCCTATATACGGACCAATGATTGCAGTGATAATAGCAGGTTTAGCTCCATCAGTTATTGGGGTATATTTAATAGTTGCATGGATTGTTGACATAATTTTAGGTGCAATTGGTGGAGCTATAGGTTCACTGGTAACTGGAAGAAATGTATAACATTAATTTATTTTTTTTATTTTTAAATTCACTTAATTAAAGCGGTTATTTTATATTTTAAAGCCAGTTCAATTATTAATAGCTGAATTTATAACTATTTATTAATCCATTGATTTATTAAGCATATTGAACTATTAAAAAGATATATGAATTAAAGAATCATTATTTAATCCACTGGAGAATATAAGGATGATTAACTGGAGAATATCAATAATTGGCTTTATTTTAGCGGTGATACTTGCTACAACTTTAAATGCAGTAATTGGAAATTCAGGTTCCTACATCAGTTTAATTATAATAGGAATAATTGTGGGTTATTGGGTAAATAGAGATATAAAAAATGGAATTATTCATGGGGGGCTCATTGGGGTCCTTGGTGGTGTTGTATCAATAATTATTTTATTGATGGTTGGAGGGTATTTAGTTATAACAACTTCATTTATAAATTTGACACTTCAAATAATTTTAGACATTATTTTAGGCGCATTAGGGGGAGCTATTGGATACATATTAGCAAAAAGGTGATTTGAAAGTCTATAATGGGGATTATTAAGATTATTTTTTCTTTTTAAGGATAAAATAATAATTTAAAAGGCTAATTAATGTGAATATATAGTTAATTTTCTATTTAAAATAATTTTACACTACTAAATGGTTAAATATTTGTTTAAATAAGATTTTGAATAATTATTTTAATGATTAAGAATATAATAATACTGACTCAGGATTGAGTTGAAGGAAATCTCTCAAACGCGAAGCGTTTGGAGCACGAAAATCTGTGATTTTCGATTGCTATGATTTCCTGAACATTCAAAAACCAAGGTTTTTGATGCCTACAAAACTATGGTTTTGTGGCCGGACAAATCATAGATTTGTCCATGTTCTGAACACAAAGTGTTCGTAAACCCCAAAAATGAATTTTTGGAGGTGAAAAGAAATGACTGATTGGACTTCTGTTGGAATAGGCGCATTACTAACTGCAGTATTAACCTTTGTTCTGGCTGTTATATTTTCTCCCCTGTTCTTTTTAGGGCCGATAATAGCTGGTTTTATAACTGCATATTTAATTAAAGATGAATTTGAGAGCAGTATAATAAATGGGGCTATTGCAGGGGCTTTGGGAGGTTTATTAATTGGAATTTTAACCCTCTTTGGTGTTGGCATTGCTGCGGCACTAATAGCGCTGTTACTTGCCGAATTAGGAATTGCAATAGGTGCAATAGGTGTTCTGGTGGTAATATTTGTTACAATCATTGCCATAATAATATGTGGAGTTCTTGCAGCTATTGGGGGCGCCGTAGGCGAATATGTTAAATCACATGGTCAGGGTGAATATGTAGAATAATATAAATTTTATTTATTTTTAATTTTTAAATTAGTTTTTGCAGGATTTAGAATCTTAATGACTTCAGAATCAGCATCTACTTCAACTAAATCTCCTTCCTTTAGCAGATATAAGATATTGACATCAGGTTGGTCTACCATAGGTATTCCTGCCATAATGGCTCCTGTTGCAATAATAGGCTCTGCTTTAATGGATATTATTGCAAGGGGGGCAGTATTGTTTTTAGCCATCTGAAATATGACATAAGATCCAACTGTAGATCCTTTTCCTGCAGGGATCACCAGAATTTTGCCTGATATATTTTTACCATATAATTCATGTCCTGATTCGATGATTGTTCCTTTTTCTGGGTTTACACCACCAAGAAAACTTAATGGATCTTTTGTAACTATAACTTCCCCTCGAGCATGGCCCTTTGAAATTTTCCTACATTTTATGATCTTTTGCATTTTTACACGTCCAGAGAGTGTTGAATTATGTCTTTTCAGGTTATTTTACTTTATATAACGCAAATTATTGATTTTTATTAGTATCTGTTCGCTTATTAGGTTATGCATTCAGAATAAATTAATGCAGATAACTCTGTATATAACTTTTATGTTTATATATTATAATAATACTTTAACAGAATAATTTCAATCAACATAATATAGAAAAGATAGCTAATATCTTTAACCAGGATGTATGGATAAATTAAAGAGGAATAAAATGACAGAAACGGCAGGAAATATTAAAATAAGTCTGAATAAACTGGCAATATTTGGTTTGATAACAATAACGCTTGTGGCGCTGGTTATGAAAGAATCAAATATTGCATCAATGGCAGTGGGTGGAATTGCTGGATTTATAGGTCAGAAATCTCTAAGAGAAGTTCAAGAAGAAGAAATAGTAGCTGACACAGAAGAAAATAAGCAAACTGAATTACATAATCAAACAAACCATTCTGTAGAGGAAGAAATTGATGAAATAGTAGTAAATTCAGAGGAAATAAATCTGGAAGATGTTAAGGAAGAAGAAATAGCTTAGAGGGTCTAAAATGATGATTTCATATGATTCCTACTTTGATGTAAATTCCAGGATAGTTGAATTTGAAAGAAAAAACAGTAGAAAACCCAGATATGTTACTTTAAATGGCATAAAAATAGCAAAAGATCAATATGAAGATATGATAAGCCGTGTTAATGCATTTATTTCTAAAAATAGAAGAAATCCAAGATTTATAAGAGTAAATCCAATTCCTGATGTTACCAGGCCCCAAATAGTAAGAATAGCTGAAGCAATTTTTGGAATGCAAATAAATAACGCCACTGATCTTTATAATGCTCTATGGAAACATGGAAGATATCTCTGTTATTATAATGATGTTTTTGATGATGCTCAGGCATGGAAAAGAGTTAAAAATGAGGGGATCAACTGCACTGATTATGCACAGATGCTTAAACCTGTACTGGAATGTCTTGGATATCAGGTAAGGTTTGAACATGTATATGTCTTTTGTAATCCCACAAAAAAGCATACAAATGGCGTTAGATTTGGCCACATCATATTGAATATTAAAGGTAGAGAATATGAAAACTGGACTGACTTCGATGCAGTTGATGCTACAAAAACAAAGAAACATAGGGTTTTAGGTGGTGTTTGTTGTAATTATAAACTAAAAATACATCGTGCATACTTCAACGAGATTCCAAGGTCATGGAAGCGGAAAATGAACCATTGTTAGTTAAAAATAGAATTTAAATAGAAAAAGAAAAAAAATTAATGGTTTTATTCAAGTTCCAGTTTGACTGCACCAATTCTGGGCGCCAGGAAGTTATAGAGCCATGCTCCTATTGCAACTACTATGAAAGTCTGTATGAAATTGCCTATAATTGATGTTAATAAAGATACGAATCCTGCACTGGCTTGTCCCTGGCCAGCTAATGTTGCAAGGTTTCCCAGTCCAGAAAGAATTCCAAATACTGCTGAAACAACTGCTAAAGCAAGAGCTGCTGGTACTATAGGTATTGATGTTAGATCATTCCATGCTCCTGTAACTGCTGTAAAGTTTAACTGTATTTTAGCTGCTCTGGCGGCAATGAAATTGTAGAATATTGCAAATAAAGCGTTGTAAATGAATCCGAATATGAACGCTAATATTGGTAGCCCAATGATCAGGAATACATATAAGAATGTTGTCCCCGCTCCAAACATTGAGCCGGTAATAGTGGTATTTGTTGCATTGCCGATTAAAGGTAGTGCTGTACCGATTAATCCTGCTAATGGTGCAATTCCTGTTGATAATACTAATCCAATTATGAAAGCCCATATTGCCCCAATAATTGACAGAATCAATGCAAATGGTACAATTGGTATGGATACAACTCTATTTTCTTCCATAGCTAATTTTACTCCACCGACTCTAGGAACTAATAGATTATAAAGCAATACACTAAGAAATACTGTTGAAAGGCCTACTAAGAATGTTAATATTGGATAAGCGATTATTGCAGCTACACCCAGTCCTGCCAGTAGGCCGCCCCATGGTGCTGGAAGAAGCGCTACTGCAATTCCGGCTATAATAGCAAATAATATTCCGCCAATAAAGGCTAAAATTGCTGAAATTGAAGAGGACATCAATGTGAAAGGAACTATTTTCGCTGATTTTATTTCTACTACATTCGCCATTTTTTCACCTCCTTTAACTTACTGTATTATTATTGGGCCTTATTGTTAATATATTTTTCCTTTAAATCTAAAATATGTCTTTTTATATGAATAAAACAATTAAAACCAATTTAAAATAAAAAATAATTACAGATATAAATAACTAAACATTATAATGAAAATTTTTAGGTTTATTTTAAGTTATATCTTGATTTCACCCGTTTTGTGGATACAATTTATCATTCTATTACAAAAATTTACAAATTCAGTTATCTGAAATCCTGTACTAATTACTACCATATATAGACTCTAACTCTAGAGATTATATGAACAGCAAAAATATGGAAGAGATTTATTAAGGCTTAAAAATAAAGAGGTTAGAACCATTTTTTAGATTCTTTCAGCACGTTATTTACTATAGAAACAGATGATCCAATGTAGGTATGAGGATTCATTATTTCTTTGATTTCTTCTGGGGATAGATACTGTTTTATTTCATCTTCTAATAGAACTACATCCGCAAGACCAGTATTTTTCTTATTTGCTTCAATTGAGCATTTTCTGGCAATTGCATAGGCGGTCTGTCTTCCCATTCCTCGTCTTGTAAGTTCAGCCATGAATCTTTCAGCCATTATAAGCCCATTAGTGGCATTGAGGTTCTTTTCAATGTTTTCTGGATAGAAAGTCAGATTTTTAAGTAATTTAATGGTGAGATTTAGGATATAATCTGTAAGAATACATGATTCCGGCAGAATTATCCTTTCACAGGATGAATTGGTGAGGTCTCTTTCATGCCATAGCGGATTATTTTCAAGTGCAGGAGTCACATAAGCACGAATAACCCTTGATATTCCACAGATACGCTCTGCAGTTATAGGGTTCATTTTATGGGGCATTGTACTGCTTCCGACCTGCTTTTCAGGATCGAATTTTTCACCAATTTCTTTTATTTCTGTTCTTTGGAGGTTTCTAATTTCTAAACCGATTTTATCCAGGGTACTTGCTATATTTGCCAGATCCATGATGAATTCAGCATGATTATCCCTCTGCACTACTTGATTTGAGATTAAAACAGGTGGGAGTCCAAGTATTTCCGACACTTTCTTGTGAACATCCAGCCCTTCTTCTCCGAGCGCGGCAATTGTACCTACGGCACCAGTCATCATACCCACACATAATCTGTTTTTGCATGCATCAAGTCTTTCAATTTGCCTGTGGACTTCATCAGCCCATAATGCAAACTTCATACCGTAAGTTATAGGAAGAGCATGCTGCCCGTGAGTTCTACCTATGCTAACTGTTTCTTTATGCTCATCAGCAAGTTCAAGCAGAGTTTTGGTTAAAGTAATCAACTTTTCTTTTAAAATTGCTATGGATTCTTTAAAAAGTAATGACTGGGATGTATCAATTATATCGTTGGAAGTAGCTCCAAAATGAACATATTCTCCAGCATCCTCACTGCAAGCTTCTGCAAGAGCCTTAACAATTGATGCAATGTCATGATTGGTTTGTCTTTCAATCTCATTCACTCTTTCCAGGGTAATATATTCAATGCTGGCTTTTTTATTTATCTCCTCTGCAGCTTCCTCTGGAATCAAGTTAAGTTCAGCTTCTGCTTTTGCAAGAGCTGCCTCGACGTCGAGCATTTTCTGAAGTTTATTTTCTGCCTCCCAGACGCTGCGCATTTCTGGAGTACCGTATCTAAACTCAATAGGATGAATTGCCATTTTCTGATCACCTTTAAAATAAGCATTAAGCGCTATAAAACTTATTGTGTAAATCGTAGCGCTATACAGGCCACTGCCAGAATTACAGTCATTACTACTACTTGTTCTGGGCTTAATCTCGGCCCTCTTGTTTCTTCCTCAAAATATCTTACAAGACCGGCTCCACTTGGTGGAAGTACCTTTTTATCTCTTTTTGCCATAAAAATCACCGTTAATTCAGTTAAATGGAAAATGAATTATAAATATTAACATTTAATATATTATTGTTTTAGGATCATTTAAAGGTTATATTTAATATTTTTTAATCGCTCAATAAATTCCGCGAATTATGATAGCCAAGAAAATTAAATTTTGCACAGTTTGCAAATTAATTTGCAACCGTAAAAAACAAAGTTTTTTGCAGATTTCAAAATTCATTCTCTTTTTGCAGATTTCAAAATTCATTCTCTTTTTGCATATTCATTTATGGGGAGTAAATAAGTAATTGCGGTTAGTAGTTAATGATTAAAATAGTTTATCAGAACATAATGAGGCTAATATATACATTTATGGATATAATGGGATTAAAATTGCTAAATATTAATTTTAAGGATAAAATATAGTCTTAATCATGATTTAAATCAATATTAATATCCTGTTCTGATTCTTACTAATATTAATTTTTACACAATTTAGGAATTTATGAAAGCGCTATAGTAAACTATATAATCTAATTTAGCCAATATTAAAGAATAGGATCGGATTTTTGCTTTTTAATGTTTAACGAACCTGATCCATATCATTTAAATATAGCCCAATATGATGGGGACATTTTTTTTACTTAGAATAGTTTTTTATAGGGTAAGTGAACAGAATGGGGTACTTCGAGACTTTAGAAGAAGAAACACAGAAAGTTTATGCTGTGGCAAAGAATGCAAGGATTAAAGGTTATGATGTTGAATTAGAGCCTGAAGTACCTCTAGCTAAGGATTTAGCAGAAAGAGTAGAAGGGTTAGTTGGACCTCCAGGGATTGCAGATATAATTAAGAAATTAGAAGACGAATTTTCCAGAGAAGAGGTAGCATTTCAAATTGCAAGGGAAATTGTAATCAAACGTGACCAGGAAGACATTGAAGATCCCATTGAAGTTAAGGAGAAGAAGGCAGACCAGGCGCTAAGGACAGCACTGGCAATTTTAACTGAAGGAGTGGTTGCAGCGCCTCTCGAAGGAATTGCCAGGGTTAAAATAAAACAGAACTTCGATAAAACATGGTATTTTGCAATTTACTTTGCAGGCCCAATAAGAAGTGCTGGGGGGACTGCAGCAGCAATGGCAGTACTGATTGGAGATTACATAAGGCTTTCCATTGATCTTGACGTTTACAAACCCACAGAAAGGGAGATTGAAAGATACGTTGAAGAAGTGGAACTCTACGAATCAGAGGTTACAAACCTTCAATATTCTCCAACGCCAGATGAGGTAAGGCTTGCAGTAAAGAACATCCCAGTGGAAGTAACTGGGGAACCCACAGACCAGATAGAAGTTTCCCACCGTGATTTAGAGAGAGTTGAAACCAATAACATTAGAGGTGGGGCTTTACTTGCTATAGCTGAAGGAGTTATACAGAAGGCTCCAAAAGTCTTAAAATACGCTAATATATTGAAAATTGATGGATGGGAATGGCTAGGTGGATTTTCAAAAGGTAGCTCCAATTCAGATGATGAAGAAGAAGGTGTTCCTAAAGTAGATGACAAATATATGAGAGATATCATTGGTGGAAGGCCTGTTTTAGCATATCCTCAAACAAAAGGTGGATTTAGGCTTAGATATGGGAGATCAAGAAATTCTGGTCTTGCTGCAATGGGTATAAGCCCATTAACCATGGAAATTGTGGAATTTCTGGCAGTTGGAACTCAAATGAAGATTGAAAGGCCAGGAAAGGGAATGTGCGTTGTCCCATGTGATAGTATAGAAGGCCCTATTGTTAAATTAAGGAATGGAAGTGTAATTAAAGTTGAATCTATTGCACAGGCCAGGGAAATTAAAAAAGATGTAACTGAAATCCTGTTTTTAGGGGATATACTGGTAGCTTTCGGGGAATTTTTAAGAAATAACCATGTTCTATTACCATCTGCCTGGTGTGAGGAATGGTGGGTTAAAAAAATAGAAAATGCTGATGAATATATAAATAATCAAAAAACTCTGGATTTAAACGAACTTATTGATATAGATTCTGAATATGCCTTTGATCTATCAAAGGAGTATGATGTTCCATTGCATCCTAAATATACCTATTTCTACCACGATGTATCTATCACTGATTTAAACGAACTTAGAAGAGGAATATATAAAAATTACGATTATTCAGATGCCATGGCTGGTTTAATATTAGATATAGGGCCTTCTAAAAGAGTTTTGGAAGTTCTGGGTGTTCCTCACCTTGTTCGGGATGACAAAGTCGTGATTGAAAAAGATCATGCTCATGCACTTATTAATACACTTTCAGAACCCTTAGATGCTTCAAAGGAATTTTCTACCTTAGATGCTCTAAATGAAGTATCTCCGGTGAAAATAATGGAAAAAGCGCCAACGTATATTGGTGCCAGGGTTGGAAGGCCTGAAAAGACAAAAGAGCGAAAAATGAAGCCTGCGCCTCATGTTTTATTTCCTATAGGCACAAATGGAGGAAACAGGCGTAATATTATTGATGCTGCTAAAAAAGGAGATATTTACATCGATGTTTCAAGATGTAAATGTACTGAATGTGGTGTAGGTTCATTTCAAGCTAAATGTCCTGTATGCGGTGCAAGAGCGATACCAACAGGTTCTGGAAAGAAAAAAGTTAATCTCGCTGGTTTACTTAAAAAATCATTTGAAAATGTGGGGGTCAGAAAATTAGATGAGATTAAAGGGGTTATCGGGATGATATCCGAACTAAAATTCCCTGAACCCCTTGAAAAAGGAATTTTAAGGGCTAAAAACGACGTTTTCACCTTCAAAGATGCTACTATAAGGCATGACTCCACTGATTTGCCTATTACTCACTTCATACCTGAGGAAATAGGTGTGAGTACTGAAAAACTGGTTGAAATGGGTTATACACAGGATATACACGGCGAAAAGATTGAAAATCATGATCAGATCATTGAAATTAAGATTCAGGATGTAATTATATCTGAAAACTGCGCAGAATATCTTATAAGGGTTTCAAAATTTGTGGATGGCCTTCTTGAAAATTTTTATCATGAAGAGAAATTTTACAATATTAAGCAAAAAGAAGACCTTGTAGGGCATCTGGTGGTTGGCCTTGCCCCGCACACATCTGCAGGAGTTTTAGGTAGAATTGTTGGATTTACTAAGGCTTCAGCGTGCTATGCACATCCCTACTTCCATTCTGCTAAAAGAAGGAACTGCGACAGCGATGAGGACTCTATAATGCTGTTACTGGATGCTTTGATTAACTTCTCAAAGATATATATTCCAAGCTCAAGGGGAGGAAGAATGGATGCACCGCTGGTTCTCTCATCAAGAATAGATCCAGAAGAAATAGATGATGAATCTCACAATATAGATGCTATGCCTACACTTCCATTAGAACTTTATGAAAAGTCCCTTGAATTTGCTAAACCGTCCGATGTACTTCCTATTATTGATAATGTGAAAAAAAGATTGGGGACGGAAGGCCAGTATCAGGGAATCATGTTTTCTCATAATACATCAAGCATTCACAGCGGCCCAAAACTGTGTCTTTACAAAATGCTCCCTACAATGAAGGAAAAAGTGGAAGAACAGGTTAAAGTGGCTGAGAAAATCAGGGCAGTTGACCAGAAAGGAGTTGTGGAGGGTGTTTTAACATCTCATTTTCTGCCGGACATGGCTGGAAATGTGAGGGCATTTTCCAGACAGAAAGTTAGATGTACCAAGTGCAATAAAAAATATAGGAGAATACCACTTAGTGGAGAATGTGTTTGCGGTGGAAATTTGATACTCAGCATTTCCAAAGGTTCTGTGGTTAAGTATCTTGAAATTTCAAAGGAACTTGCTCAAAGATACCCAGTTGACAATTATATTGTTCAAAGAATTGAACTTATTGAATCGGGAATAAATTCTCTATTTGAAAGTGATAAATCTAAACAGAGCTCACTGGATGTGTTTCTATAAAACAAAAAACGGAAAAATACAAAATATATATTGGAGGAAAGTGAATACCTAATAACAGAATAATGTCATTTTAAAGGGCCAAAATAGTTCGTTGATATACAAACAATTATATGCTTAAAAAATAAAACAAACTGAATGGATCTGATCAAGAAGGTATGTTCAGTTAATAACAACAATAAAAAAGTTATTATTATTTAAAAAATAAATAATATTAGTATTGGAGGATATGTAAATGAGGGATATGCATGTTATTGCTGAGCTCCCGACAAGAGCCAAAACCTGTGTATTAAAAAATAACGGGATATATGAGAAATTCAGTCCCGAAAAATTGGTTAAATCTTGTCTTATGGTAGGAGCTCCACTTTGGGCTGCTGAAAGGATTGCATCATCAGTTGCTACAGCTACTTATGATGGCATTTCCACAGCAGAAATAAAAGTACTGGTATACGATTGCCTTAAGAAAATCGATGAGAAGATTGCAGACAAATATTTTGCAGTCAATACATTGAAGGTAAGAACCACAAGAGATACTATAGAACCATTTGATAAAAGTAAAATTGAAAAGACTCTTATTGTAGAAACTAATGCATCAAGGGAGCTTGCAGAAGAAATAGCAAATGATGCATGGAAAGAGCTTAAAAAACTTGATGTTGAATACCTGACAGCTCCTATGATCAGGGAAATCGTAAACACCAAACTTGTTGAGCACGGTCTTGAAGCTTTAAGACGTGAATATACAAGGGTTGGTATACCTGTATTCAACATTACAAATCTCATTCAAAATGGCTCACGTGATAATGCAAATATGATTCATAATCCTGAGACCGTTCACAAGTATGTTGCAGATGAGGCACTCAAGCAGTACGCATTGTTACACATCCTCCCCAATGATCTTGCAGATGCCCACATGGGTGGAGACATACATATCCATGATCTCGAATTCTTTGCAGGACGTCCCGTAAACTGTTTACAGCACGATTTAAGAGTATTTATAAAAAATGGCCTTAAAGTTGACGGTACAGGAGACCACACATCTGTAGCAGGACCTCCAAATCATATTGAAACATTGATGAACCATACTGGAGAAATAATGCTTGCATCTCAACAGAACATGAGCGGCGGGCAATCAATGAGCCTCTGGAACGTATTTGTAGCTCCATTTACTGCTGGTTTGCCTTATGAAAAGATAAAACAGGCAGTTCAGATGTTAATCTATAACCTGAACATGGCTTACGCTGCAAGAGGTTCACAGGTTCCATTTACAAGTATTAATTTAGAGTTTACAGTACCTTCATTTTTAAAAGATAAACCTGCATACGGACCACGCGGACAGGTAGTAGGAACATACGGGGACTTTGAAGAAGAAACAAGAATGTTACAACGCGCATTTACTGAAACGCTCCTTGAAGGGGATTCGGATGGTAAACCGCACCTCTTCCCAAACACTCCTTACGTTTTAAGAAAAGAAGTACTGACGTCCGAATTTGAAGAAGATTTAAGACTTGTTCATGAACTTTCAGCCAAATATGGATCTCCTTACTTTGTTAACATGCTCCCAGATTACAGAGGCAACATGGCAAACTATATGGGATGCAGAACATCTTTAGGTGATAACTGGACTGGGGACTGGGAACAGGATTGTTTCAGGACAGGAAATCTTGCATATATTACATTGAACCTTCCGAGAATTGCATATAACTCCAGGGATGAATCTGATATTTTTGAATATCTTGACTCATATATGGGCATTGGAGAGCAGGTCTTAATGATTAGAAGAGAGCAGGCATTAAGATGCCTTAATGACTATAATTTGCTCCCATTCCTTTCACAGGAAGTGGATGATGGAATGTATTACAGAATAGATAATACTACAATGTCCTTTGGTTTTGTTGGTCTAAATGAAATGCTCTTATATGCAATGGGTGCAGGAATTGAAGACAAAGATGCCAATAAGTTTGGATTAAAGGTTATACAATACATAAATGATAGGATCAGCGAATTAAAGGAAGAAACTGGTTTAAGATGGACAGTTCTTCAAACACCTGCAGAATCCACAGCATACAGATTTGCAATGCTTGACCTTGAAAAATACAGGGATAAGATCATTGCCAATGGTGATGAAAAAACAGCATATTACACAAATTCCTCTCACGTACCGGTCAATGCAGATATATTACTGCCAGAAAAGATTAAAATCGAAGAAAAATACCATCCAAAGACCCTTGGAGGTCATATATTCCATGCATTCATGGGAGAATCATATTCAGACCCAGATTCCCTCATGAGCCTCACCAATAAGATTGCAAGGAAATCAGATATTGGATTTTGGGCATACAGCTCTGCATTAAGCTTTTGTGGCAGATGTAAAACATTGATGAAAGGATTGCAGGATAACTGTGCAGCATGTGGCGAGCAAACCGAAGTTGAATGGTACGACAGGATAACTGGATACGTTCAACAGGTTGGAAGGTCTAAATCCGCATCAGGCGGCTGGAACCCTGGAAAGATGAAGGAATTAATGGATAGAAAACGGTTTTAATTTATTAAACTTTTTTTTATTTTTAATTTGATTTCTAATCCTATTTTATCTTCATTTTTTGAAATAATAATACATCCTTAAAATCCGTAAACTTTATATCAGATTAAAACCAATGTCCTGTTTGTAATAATATAAATTTTAAATTAGATTTTAACCACTTCAATCTGATTTATATTTCTTTTTAAATAAAAACTCTATTTAAGCAGAGATTTTTTATACAGATAACATTTGGTTTGGATCTATAACCCTAAATTCAATTTAATAGTAAAAACTGGAATGAAAAAACATGATATTTAGAAGAAGCGCAAAAAACAAAATTAATTCAAAAGAACTACTTAAAATGGCAGGTAAATGCAGCCCTAAAGGGTTAAAAGAACTGCTTAAACAGATTGAAGCAGAACTTGCCAGAGGTAATGAGAAAAATGATGATCTGCTAATAGCAAAAACAATAATTACCAGCAGATTAACTTCAATGAGAGATAGTGGGAAAATACCTTTATAAATTTCCCTATTTTACCTAATTTTAAAATATAAACTCAATTTTTTTATAAATGCATTTTTTCTGGCTATTTATGGTTTAATTATTATTTTTTTAACTCTTCATTTAAAAAAAGCAAACTTATTTTCAAATACAAATTATAATTAACTTCCTGGAATAGCTTTTAACTTAAAAAGTGATTTTTATGACCAAAAAGATTATAATTATTGGCGGGGGAATTGCAGGACTCTCCACAGGAATTTATGCTCGAATAAACGGCTATGATACCACAATATTTGAAAAACACAGTAAACCTGGTGGATTATGCACCTCATGGCACCGTAAAGGTTTCATATTTGATTATTGCATTCATAACCTTGCAGGAACAGGAAATTTGGAGTTAAGAGAGGTTTGGAATGAACTTGGCGCCTTTGAAGGCACAGAAATTATAGATCATGAGGTATTCACCAGAGTTGAAGATAGTAAGGGGAATGAGCTGAATATTTACACAGACCTTGATCGGCTGGAGAGACACATGAAAGAAATAGCTCCAGAAGATTCTAAAACCATTGAAGAATATGTTAAAGCTGGAAAATCACTTTCAAGTGCTAATTTCTTTTCAATGGACATGGGTGGGACTCTAAGCAAGTTAAAAATTGTTCCTCACATGCCTAAAGCAATGAAATGGGGTAAAATCACTTTAAATAATTATGCAGAAAAATTTAACAATGAATTCCTTAAAAGGGCATTTCCTCATGTTCAGTACGATATGAGCACTTCAAATATACCTATGTTTCCCCATCTGCTTTTTTTTATCTGGTTTTAATCTTGGAGATATGGGCTGGCCAAAAGGTGGATCCTTTGAATTCAGCCGTAGAATTGCAAAAAAATTCACAAATCTGGGTGGTGAATTGAATCAGAGTTCTAAAGTCGAAAAAATCATAGTAGAGGATAATAAAGCGGTTGGGATTGTTCTTGCAGACGGTAGCGAGCATCGAGCTGCTATTGTCGTATCCGCTGCAGATGGTCATGAAACCATTTATGAAATGTTGGAGGGAAAATACACCAGCGAAACAATTGATAAATATTATCAAGTTTATGGGGAAGAGCAGGAATTTGGACTGCAGGTTTTCCTTGGACTTAACAGAGATTTATCTGATGAGCCTCATGCTGTCTCTTTACTTTTAGATGAACCTGTAAGGCTTGAATTAAAAGATAGATATTCATTATACCTTGAATTATTTGATTCCAATTCTGGAGTTGCGCCAGAAGGAAAATCAGTGATAAAAGTAGTTACTAAAGGAAATTATGGTTACTGGAAGAGACTGCGCGAAGAGGATCTGGAAAAATATCGATCTGAAAAAGAAGCAGTTTACAATAAAGTCCTTAAAATATTAGAAAGGAGGTTTCCAGGTATAAAAGAGCAGGTGGAGGTTCACGATATCACTACACCAGCTACTGTGGAGCGATATACTCTTAATTTCCATGGATGGCAGCCATGGCCAGTTCCAGATGGCGGAGTGATGACCATAATGAAGGGAATAAGTAAAACCCTTCCTGGACTCCAAAATTTTTACATGGTTGGCCAGTGGGCTACTACAATGATAGGAATACCTAATGCAGCATTAACAGGTCGAAATCTTGTAAAAAAACTATGTAAAAAGGATAAAAAGAAATTCAAAACACAAGTATGAATTTTAAGTTAGTATAGGATGTTAACTTTTTATCATTTATTTTTAAAATCAAGCACTGATGATGCAGCACTTCCATCTGCAAGCTTTATTAACTCTGTTACTGATTCTGATGAAGTTCCAAAACCGTGACATATCATTGTATGCCTTCCAGGCCCTCCAGCGACCATTAAGGTCACATCAGCAGGGTTTCGAGTAATAGGAATTTCCCCATCACGAATCCACTTTTTATCTAGCTTTCTTCCGCCCCTATCTCCCAGTTCAACAGGCACAACTGCATTTTTGTGGAAATATTCCTTTACATATTCTTTAGACCATTCATCATCTGCAATGGTCTTTGCATGTTCCGGACCCATTATAATTAGCATTTCACCAGGTACATGGCTGTTATTACAGCCTGCAACCGATGCAGTGTGAATTATTGTATCTAATAAGTCTTCAGCAGTTTTACTTCGATGATCATTTACATTATGGGGTGAATCTAAAGCCATCAGGGTTACTGTGCTATCATTTAAGTTAAATCCTCTTTCTACATGCAGAGGCTCCCATGGAGTTTCCTTTTCAGCCTCTCCAAAGCAGAAGCTGTATTTTGATGGAGAGGCAAGAGTGGCATGGTCTCCAATTCCAGGAATTGCTCCAGAGATATTCATGAGGCAAAGCCTTATAGCACGTCCAATTGTGGAATTTGCAATATTCCCAGGGCCTAAGCATCCCGTACCTGTATTTATGCCAATTTCATTTGTTACTGGCCCGTTTAAAATGGTGCATATTGCCACTGGATGCGTGGTGGCGTTTACTCCAGGTAAATTGAATTTTTCTTTTGAAATTGCCTTAATTGAGTGCTGAATTAAAGGCATAAATTGAGGTATACAGCCGGCCATTACAGAATTTATGGCTATTTTTTCGACTGTGGCTTTACCAGATCTTGGAGGAAGCACTGCTATCAAATCATCCTTCTCCAAACCACTAAATTCAATAAATTTACGCACACGCTCACCTGTTGGAGGGATTACAGGTAAACCATCAGTCTGCTTTTTCATATAAAATTCATAGCTTATTTTTTCTGCATCAGGTTCTATAAATACTTCAATGTCGTTTTTGGATACTTCACAAAGGCGTTTTTCTTCTTTTTCTATATTTTCATTTAATAAATCTTCAATAGAGCATCCACACGTGTCTTTATTGGTTTCAGGCTTTTTCATATGTAGTCCTCGATGAATTTAATTTATTTTGAGCAGTTTTTTAATTTCAGGAATGATTTTTTCAGTTTTTGCCTTTACATCATTCTCTTTAAGTCCAGCAATAGGATGTTCCATTTCAATTATCCTTAAATCTTCTGCTCCCTGAGCTTTTGCAAGTGATTTTGCATAATCAGCAAATTTATGTGTACAAATACAAATTGTAGGTTTTCCTTCTTTTTCAAGCCTTACTGCATCTAAAATTACCCATGTAGTACATGAACCACAGTCTCCAAGAGCTAAAATTACTACATCTCCTTTTTGAGCTTCTTTCATCTGTTCTTCTGTTGCTCCATCACCAGCAGGTTTTTGAGCATCTATTGAATCTATGTTTAGATTTTCTTTAATTTTATTTAAAATAACGTCAGCATTGGGTTTTGTATTATCAAAATATGTTATTTTATTGATTTTTTCAGGAGTAGATGATAACTCTATTTTATTTGCCGCAGTTTCAGCCAATGGATCCATTACTTCTTTTTCAACAACATTAACTCTCATATCTATCCTCTTTAAGATGCTATTTTTATCTTTACCTTTGAATTTTATGAGTGTTTATAATGATAAATTTTATTTTTTTTCAAATTGCATATTCTGAACAAACGTTAGTTTTATATAGTAAAAATATCATATTATCTGCATGGATTGAACAAACATTTGTTCAAAATTAGTTAAAGGAGTTATTAATCATATGAAAAATAAAAAAATTAAAGCTTCAAATTCTCAAAATGAAGCTAAGAAAACCACAAAAGAAAAAATATTTGATGCTTCAGTTGATCTATTCTCTAAAAAAGGCTTTAGTGATGTATCAGTACGAGAAATCGCTAAAGAAGCTGGAATAAGAGAAGGTTCGATATACAATCATTATAAAAATAAAGAAGCCATTTTAGATGCCATAATAAATTATTTCAAGTCAGAATTTAACAAGAGCAGCCTTCCGGAGGAAGAGGGGGCAAATTTAATGGATCAGGGTCCTGAAGTGTTTTTTGTGGGAGGTGCCAAGATGTTCATGGACCGCATTAACATACCTCAGATGGAAAAAATATGGCGATTGGTCTGTATTGAAACATATCGCAACGAAAAAATAAGGGAATTCTTCAATAAAGAAATATTAGAAGAACCAATTGCAGGATTGGAAAATATATTCAAAATTATGATTGAAAAAAAGATGATTAAGCCTGTAGATCCCCGAACACTAGCCTATGAATACTGGTCTTTTGCTATTTTCCTATTTTTTGAATATTTTATCTTGAAATACCATGAAGATTTTGACTCTTACATGAATCAGGGTTTAGAAAAAATGATTGAACATACCAGATTTATGTTAGATGCTGTTAAAATTTGAAAAATTTAGTATGAGTGATAATATGAGTACAGAAATTTACTATTTTTCAGGAACAGGTAATTCGTTACACGTAGCAGAAGAACTGCAAAAAAGAATCCCAGAAACAAAGTTAATTCCTATTGTAAGTCTTTTAGATAATGATGTCATAAAAACCAATGGAAAAACATTAGGTTTTGTTTTCCCGGTCCATGCTTTGACTATTCCGGTCGCTGTAAAAAGATTTCTCAAAAAAATTGACCCAGCATCAGCAGAATACATATTTGCTGTAGCAACACGGTATGGTACGGTATTTAGAGGTTTTGAAAAAATAGATCATTTATTAAAGGAAAAGAATAAGCTTCTTGATTCGCATTTTATACTAAATATGGGAAATAACGAAGAAATACGGCGTAAAGGATATAAAGTTCCATCTGATGCTGAGATTTCAAAAATAGAACTATTGGTTCAGGAAGAATTAGATTCCATCCAGAAAATTATTGTGAATCTTGAAAAAAGCCGAGAAAAGGATACTACTTTCACTGTTTCTGTAAATTTCTTATTAGAGAAACTGGTTCTTTCAGGAATGGCAGTTTCTGAGTATATTGGGGGAGTTAATTACTTTTGTTCGGACTCAATGTGTACAGGTTGCGGAACTTGCGAAAAGGTTTGTTTGTCAGGAAAAATCGAAATGAGTGATAGAAAACCTGTTTGGCGAAAAAATGTTTTCTGTTATATGTGTTATGCATGTGTTAATCTTTGCCCCGCTCAATCAGTCCAGATAAATGACATACCCTTTATTAAATCATATACGAGGGAAAATGGAAGGTATCCTCATCCTTATGCCACTGCAAAGGATATTGCTGGACAAAAAAGGAGGAAAATTAATGAAAATAGGAATTATCAGGGAATTTTGACTAAAGCAATTTTAAATGGAGGTTCATTATGAATAAAACAAAAGTTGCAGCTTCAATTCTTGGCTTGTTTGCCGGAATTAGTGGGGGAGTATTTCATGGTATTGGAGAGGTGCTTCAGGGCAACGTAGCTCCAAATGGAATGATGATACAGGCCTGGCCTGCAATGCAAGCAACGTTAGGGGAGCCAGCAATGACCATAGTTCCCAACTTCCTATTAACTGGAATAATTGCTATTATTATGGGTATCTTAGTCACAATATGGGCAACTATGTTTATTGAGAGGAAAAATGGAGGCTTAATCCTGATTTTGCTTTCAATAATAATGCTCTTATTTGGCGGAGGGATCATCCCACCAATAATTGGTTTAATAGGAGGAATTATTGGCACAAGAATTAAACCAGACTAAAATATTGCTTATTAATAAAACATGGTGCGAAAAGTATCATGTATTAAGTTTAAGTTTTGGATGCACAGATCATAAAAAAGTTTTTTTAAAAAATAAAATCCATTATAAATTTAATAGGGCAATTTCGCCTGAAACAAAGTACACACGCCTTATACGAGCTATTGAAGAGGCTCAGAGGAATTTTTAAGGGTCAGGAATTAAGATGAAACTATTCTGTAGGGTAGTATGGGCAATCTGAAATTTCAATTAAAAGATGAAGAAATAGAATTTAAAGCATATTAATTATTTTTTTACCCCAACTTTGTTTTTATTGTGAATAATATCACAATACTTCAAAATAAGGTGAATAAGGTCACAAAACATGCAATAATATTTATACAACTTATTTCTTATAATCATTCAGAAAGTTGGTTTGTACTAACAAAACCAATAGCATAAAGAAGGTGAATTTTGTGGGTGAAAGATATTATCCATAAAGTGCAATGCACAAGCCAATATTCTGGGGAGGCAATAAGGGACGGTTCAGCAAGCTATTTTTAGATCAACTATTTAATAGTTGCTGAACCTTCAAAATAAGTTTATTAAAAAACTATCATGGAATATTTAAGTTTCAGTAAATAGATCATAATATTTTAAGCAATGAAAAATAATTTTGAGAGTTCTTGATCTCTAAAATTGGTAAGAATGAGTCATTATAAAATAATCTCATTTTAAAAGCAAATTCTGAGTAGCTTTTTTTGTTTAAATATGATTTATACATTTTTTGGAACTTTTTCTGTTCTTTTACTGACTTCTCCTGAAATTAACATCATTGAGATTATGCTGAGTAAATAAACAACTATTATCATGGCCATGACATCATATTCAGCGCTGAAGTTTGCTAAGGCTACTACAAAAGCTGCGGATGAGTTTCTTATAGCAGTTCCAAGGCCAAGCACGGTCTTTGTATTTTGGGAAGGGCCTCCCATGAAATAACCTATTAAAAAAGCCGCTAATACAAATATTACAGCAGTTATCAATGCTCCAGTTCCAAATACCGCCAGAAAGTCCTTGTAATTGAGAATTAGATAAAGAACTACCACTATGAATATGAATATGTTGGATATTTGATTAAATGTGGGTTTAATCGCTTTAGCTATGTTACTATATCTCCATTTTACTGCTGTTCCACTAATTAATGGTAAAAATATTAAAACCAATAATGAAACCGCTATGGATACGGGATTTACTGAAACGCCAGGTAATAGGATAGATAGCATCAGCGGCATATAGAATAAAGTCACTATTGATAATATTAACATTAAACCTACTGCAAATGCGATATCTGCCTTCATAAATTGAACTAATTTTAACATGAATGGTGATCCTGCTCCTGTAGCCATTAAAACCAGCCCAATTGCAAGACTAGTTGTAGAGGGATTACTTGCAGGATGATATAGGTTAGAATTGGTATAATTATAAAATTTGCAGCTAATGACTTAAATACGAGTTTTTTATCTTTTAGGGGTTCTATATTGCTCGGGATAAAAACTAAGCCCCATAGATAACATTGTTGAAACAATATAGATTAAAACACTCAGATTAGCAAACTGTTGAAGAATAACTTCCATTTAAAATATCTCCCCATAATATTTCTATTTTTTGCCTAAAACTCATTGATCTATATACTATTAAATTATATTGTTACATTTTAATAAAGCAAATTATATTATTTTCATCCCTTTACGTTCCATTTAAAATTTTAATTAGCACATTTAAGGATTAAATTAATTTTTTTGAATTACTTTTCAAGCGCTCTCTTGCACAATTAATTTTTAAATATAAATCCATATAATGGATTGCATCACTTAAAAAAAGATAAGGAGGTCCATTGAATATGAGGTTAAGTGTTATAAAATACTTAGAATCTGAAACAATCTTCTACAACCCCGGAGTATTTAAAAAAGATGAGGATCTAATAATATTTCCCTTCAAAGAGTTTGATAAATTCTATAACGAGATGGTACACAGCCTTAATGTTATTAAAGACATGATTAAAAATTCTCAAGCCTCCAAAACTACTAACTCCCCAAATTTAAGCCATATGGAAGACTGGATTAACCTCATACAGGAGGATATGGACTTCCTTATTAAATTTGATGTGCAAACAACCTTAAATTCCTTCAATAATAGCATTATCAGGAAAATAGGGCCTGAAAATGATACTAATCAAATCACTAACCTACATAAAGAAAAGATACAGTGTTTAATGGGATTATAAGAATTTATTAAATTCTATTAAATCTTTATTCTCATTTCCTATTCAAAAAAGCCAGTATAATACCAATAATAGTTATAACTATTCCCAGACCAATTGCGTTAAAACTAAGCTGTAATAATAGCATAATGCATGTAATTACCCCGAAAATCGGCAATAATGGCAAGTTTTTAACATTAAGCGGTATTTTAAATGGGCGATCTAATTGTGGAGAAGTATATCTTAAAATTACAACTGAAGCGTTTATAAAAATGAAACTCAAAAATAGGGTGTAATTAGTGGCGCTTGCAAGAAATTCTAAATTTCCAAGGAATAAAAATGCGATTGCAACTATTCCCACAATAATTATTGAAATCCAGGGAGTTCTTGTTCTTGGATGTACTTTTCTAAGGATTATTGGAAGAGAATTAGATGCAGCCATCCCGTAAACTATTCTCGAACCGGCTAAAAGTAATAAAAGGACAGTATTGCTGGTTGCAAATAATGCTATAATGGAGAGCAGCAATGCTCCATTAGGTCCAAGTGCAGTAAACGCTATTTTGGAAAAAGGAGCTGATGAGCTGGCAAGAGCCTCCCAACCAAGTATGCTAACAGAACTGAAAGCCACAAGAATATAGAGAACAGTACTTATTACCATGGCAAGTATGATTGCCCTGGGAATATTTTTATTGGGTTCGATGGTCTCATCTGAGAGCTTAACTATCTCCTCAAAACCAAGGTAAGCAAAAAAAATCAATGCTGCACTTGCAAAAATCCCGTTTAGGCCTAAAGGCATTTCAAAGTAGTTAACACTCCCATAATACGGTATTCCAATAAAAAATATTATGAGTAGCCCAAGTGCTTCTATTGATGTAAATATAATTGCAACCCATGCAGACTGTTTTATTCCAATAAAAATAATTGAAGATAAGAGTATTATTAGACCAACAGCTGAATAAATCGCAGGTACACTAAAAATGGTTCCTAAATAGTTTCCAAAACCTAAAGCCACTGTTGAAGAACTTATAATTGCACTGAATATTATAATCCAACCTATAACAAACCCAATTTTCTCGCCCATTGCATTTTTAACATATTCGTATTCTGCTGCAGAGATAGGGAACATTGAAGAAAGCTCTGCATAGCTTAGAGCAGTAAAAGCTGCAACAGTAGATGCTATCAAAAATGAAAGCCATAAAGCGTTACCTGATAAAGGTGCAGCTTCTCCAAGAAGTGCGTATATCCCTGCACCAAGAATTATGCCTATTCCAGAAACAGTAACTTCAAAAAGACCTAATTTACGTTTTAAAGACTTAATTAATCCACCACCATCAATTACTCAACGCTTAATATGCATTATAAACGAAGTTGATTAAAAAGGATTTTTAATGACAATTACTTTTCTTTTAATATTATTTATGTATTGCTGCTTTTCTGATAATTACAACTTATAACTTAAAAATAAAATCAAATAAAGAAGAAAAAAGAAATGTTTTGAGGATTTTATCTAATTCAAGCTTCTCTCCTAAATCGCTTGACAATAAAATCCTTATCAAGAGATAAAACAAATGAAGCAGCTCTTGGCCCCTGTTTTTTACCAATTATGGTCTTATAAATGGCCTGGAATGCTTTTTGAGGTTTCATGTCAAATTCTCTAAGTAAATTATACATTTCATCATGAAGCTCTTCAGCAGTAAAATCTTTTTCATCCAGTAGATCAGCAAGTTTAAACAAGAATGCTGTCTGATCTTCACCTAATGGTAATTTAGGAATCTTTTTCATTACCTGGAACTTCACAAACTGTGGTGCATATTTATCAAGCCAGTTTTTAACGTGATTCATCCTCATCTGCAGCCTGTTGAGGTCTTCTTCACTTAAATCTTCAAGATTATTCATTCCCTTTGGAAGCTGCGAATTTTTCTTTAATATTTCAAAGATGCGCTCAATATCTCCATCTGCAATTTGATAAGCTACAGTCATGAACCGATATGATGGTTGAAAAGGCATTTTGTCTTTTAATTCGATTTGTGAAATTTCATAGATCTTTCTGGACTTTTCTTCTTCCTTTTGAGATGCTGGCTCTTCTACACCGTAGTATATTCTTTCAATACGGTCATACTGGTCAATAAAATCTAAAAATGGCATTTCAGGGTTGAAATCTTTATGTTTAAGGGGTTTACTACGGAATATGAAATAATTAAGGGTTTCAGGCGCTCCTATTTCAAGCCACTGACCTGGAGTAAAGAACACTCCTTTAGATTTGGACATAGCATCTCCTTTTAGAGTAATCCATTCATAAGGCACGGGATATGGGGCCTCATAATTGAATATTTCCTTTGATATGATGCTGCTAACGTCATATGAGCCGCCACTTGCTGCATGATCTTTTCCAAATGGTTCACAGGTAATTTTCAGGATTTTCCACCTTGCTGCCCATTCAACGCGCCATGTAAGTTTTCCTTCACCTGATTTAATGTCCATTGAGCCTTCATGGCCGCACTGGCATCTATAATGGACCATATCACCATCGTGGCCATAGGCGAAGGTTGTGTTTATTCTTCCACATTCCTGGCATATTGGATTATAGGGAAGCCAGTCATCTGCAAGTGGATTTTCCCGGTACTGATTGAATATTTCCCGGATTTTAGGGGCTTTTTCAAGTGATATCCTTATATAATCGTTATAAATTCCCTTTTTATACATTTTCTCCCCTGAATAGATTTTCAGGGAGATTCCAAAGTCATCCAGTGTATCAAGGAAGGGTTTTTGGAAGTGTTCAACGAAATTGGCACAGCAGTCCTCTGGACAGGGGATATGAGCATAAGGAATGCCCAAATATTTTTCGTAGGATTCTGGAAGTGGATATGGTACCTTACGTAATGGATCGTAGTCATCTGCGATCCATATAACTTCTGCAGGAGCTCCAGTGTTCTTTAAAGCTTTTGTAACTGCATTTGCTATAAATACGTCGCATGAATTTCCTATGTGTATGGAACCAGATATGGATGTTCCGCTTGCAATTACGTGCTTTTCCACGTTTCTTTCACTTAAGCTGTCTGCAACATTTTCAACCCAATGTTTCAATTAAATCACCATCTATAAATAATCATAAATTCTTTTTAAAAATAATAATGAATTAAGAATGAAATTGTAAAAAGTAAATGGTCGTAAATCTATTTTAAAATAATAAAATAATGATTAGGGATTTAATCAAACACATCAGTGCTTGCTTCGTCCAACCATTCATTTACAATTTTAACAGCACAGTAGCTTCCGCACATTGTGCATGTATCTTCTTCTGCTGGAGGTCTTTCATCCCTTATTTTTCTTGCTTCTGACGGGCACATTGCAGAATCAAACTGTGCTTCCCAGTTAAGCTTTTTACGTGCATTTGCCATTATAAGGTCTTTTTCACCGTGATGAATGCCCTTCTGCATGTCTCCAACGTATGCTCCAATTCTTGTTGCAATTACACCTTCTTTAACATCATTTGCAAAGGGTAATGCAAGGTGTTCTGCAGGTGTTACATAACATATAAAGTCTGCTCCAGCTCCTGCTGATGCTGCTGCACCAATTGAAGATACTATATGGTCATATCCTGCACCAATGTCAGTTACAATTGGTCCTAACATATAGAAAGGTGCTCCTCTGCATAATTTTTTCTGCAGGATAACATTTGCTGCAATTTCGTTTAATGGGATATGTCCTGGTCCTTCTACAATGGTCTGAACTCCAACTTCTCTTGCCCTGTCAATTAATTCTCCAAGCACAATAAGTTCCTGAACTGCAGCACGATCTGTAGAATCGGCTATTGCTCCAGCTCTCATTGCATTTGCCATAGACATGACGAAATCGTATTCTTTAGCAATTTCAAGTATGTAATCAAAATTTTTGTACAATGGATTTTCAAGGTCGTTTTCAACCATCCAGGCAGATACAAATGCTCCACCTCTGCTTACAAGCCCTCCTTCACGTCCCTGTCTTTTTAATCTCTTTAAAGTTTCTCTGTTTACACTACAGTGAATAGCCATGAAGTCAATACCATCTTTAGCCTGTTTTTCAATGGCTTTAAACATAACGTCTTCATCCATATAAATAGAAGCACCTTTTTCCCTTATTGTTTCAACTGCTGCCTGGTAAACCGGAACACTTCCAACAGGGATGTCTGAAATCTTAAGAATTCTTTTTCGGATTTCATCAAGGTCTCCGCCTACAGAAAGTTCCATTAAAGTATCAGCTTTATAAGCCATGGCCACTTTGGCCTTTTCTTCTTCCATATCAAAGTCGCAGATATCTGTTGATGTTCCAATGGTGGCATTTACCTTTGTCCGTAGTCCATTTCCAATACCTACGGCTTTAACTTCCCTATTTACGTTACTGGGGATTGCTATTGTTCCCTGTGCAACGGATTTCCTGATAAATTCCTCTGATACACCTTCAGCAGACGCTACTGCCTTCATTTCCTCTGTTATTATGCCTTTTTTTGCTTCATCCATTTGTGTCATAGAATCACCATGCTTAGCTCAAGCTATCATAAACTATTGTTATAATATACTGCATTAAAATTATAGCTATTGTTATGTTCCTGTAAAATAAGTCTCTACACTGAACAATATAAGGGTTATTAATTTAGATACTAATTAAGTTTGTGCTTCTATTTTTTGCAATTTAGAAATATTAATTTAAAATAAATAATTTACTAACATAATTAATATTAATTAAATATTCGTTTGCATTTAAATCAGAGATATGTCTCTGATTTTCTTATCGACTATCCTTTTATTATTTTTCTAGAATTTCTTGGGAGAATTTTTCAAATCCCATACTGTGTATAACTTTACCTAAACGTCTACTTAAACCAGTTTTTTCTCCATTTTCTTTATAATACGTAATGATCTTATCAATTAAATCTAAAACTTCTTTATCAGATAAGTTTTTAGCGATTAATTTGCCTAGTCTGGGTTGGAGACCTGCGTTACCACCCACTAAAACGTTCCACCCTTCTTTTGTTCCAATAAGGCCAATATCTCTCACTGCAGGTTCTGCACATGAGTTTTCACATCCTGAAATAGCTATTTTCATTTTATCAGGTGTTTTTATTCCCCTAAACTGTTTGTCAATTTCTATCCCTAGTTTTATAGTATTTTGTTTTGCCATCTTACAAGAAGAAGATCCAATACAGAATTTTAGCGGCCTAACTATTTTACCGGACAAACCACCAGGTTCCATGCCTAGATCTTTCCAGACGTTATCTATGTCTTCAAAGGGGATACCATAGATTGTAATCCGATGTTCTGATGTTAATTTAAGGAATTTAGCACCATATTTTTCTGCTACATCTGCTATTTTTCTTAATGTATCAGGATCAGCAAGACCTCCCTGGAGATATGGACTAATTGCATAGGTTTCCCTATCTTTTTGGACTGCTGCACCTTTTTCTGGTATGTTAATTTTTGTTTTTGACATTTTTCCATCCTTAATTCCATTTTGATATAAACGATGGAATTTAGGCTTAATATAATTTTCTATTTTAAAGATTGGTAAAGTATAGTCAGATAAAACTTCAAAACTTATAATATATTAATTCAATTATCTTAAGAATTTAAATCTTTCAAAATTAAACATAATAAAGAAATTTAAAACTTTAAATCAGTAAAAACATTAATTAAACCTATTGGAAACAATAATAAAATCAAAATATTGGTTTTTAAACTTGTTTCTGTTTTGAATCTGTTGTATGTCAAAAAATAAATCCATTAAAATTGGAAATATATTCTATAGTCCTTTAAAAAATGTTATATTAAATTTACTATAAAAAAAATGATAAATAGTATATAAAAAAGAATTTATGATTTAATTGTTTTTTCGCAAAACAGTAATCTGTTTTTCGGTTGGTTTGGAATGTTTTATCACATTATTTACATTTAACATGTCTTAAGGTAGATCCTTTGTCTATAATGTCCAATGAACAGGAGCATTTCCATCCATTTTACCTTTTAGTTGTACTTCAAACTTTTTATCAATTCAGGATCTTAAATCAAAGAACATTTCTAAAGTATTTGTGTGGATTCTGTTGATCTTGGAACTTTGTTAATAAGAATAATCAGGTCTTCATTGCTTTCATTGTACCAGCAATGTGGTATTTTTGCAGGGCTATTTATAAGCATATCTTCAGTTACTTCTTTTTTTTCATCACCAATTTCTACAATACCTTTACCTTCAAGGACATAGAAAAATACATCTACTGGTGTTATATGCCTTTTTAATGATTCTCCTGGTTTTAATGTCATATGGACTGTCATTGCATTTTCAGTATTATATATTACGCGTGTATCTACTCCATGGGGGTTTGAAGATAATTCAACGTCTTTAACTTTTACTATTTTCATTTTATCACATGAATTTTATTATTTAATGCTAAATGAATAATCGATAGCATCTTTTGGGCATTTTTTTATGCATTCGCCACATAATATACAGTTTATATTATCCATAGTATTATAATTTACCATATTGCCAACATCTAATCCCATGGGGCATGCTTTATCACATAATTTGCAATCTGAACAATTATCTTGGCCACTTACTAAATGTAATGATGGTATTTTAATAATTCTTCCTAATTTAGTACCTATTGTAAATAAAACCCCCACTGGACATAAATATCGGCAGTATGCTCTACTTCCCAATAAAGAAATTACACCGACTATTATGGTGAAAAATGAAGCCATAATTAATTTAATATTGCCTTCTGGAGCAAATAAACCCACTTTATTCAACCCTCCAAGCTTAAAGAGGGAAAAAGAAACCATCCCAATGAAAAATAGGAAAACAAGATATTTTAATTTATCTGCGTTTTTTGATTTAGGTTTCTTTTTTAATATATTATGGCCTATAATTTCTTGCAGTGCTCCATAGGGGCATGTATATCCACAAGATGCAGATCTGCCCATAAATAATGATAAAATGAACCATGCAGATACTACAACTAAACTAGCTGTGATTATACCGTTACGAATGCCCCATGTCATTAAAACCTGCGAATAAAAATTAAATAATAATGGCAACATTATTACCAGTGCTATTAAAATATAGATTCGTAATCTAATTATTTGATTTTTCATTTAAATTACCTCTATGCTAATCATACGCCAAACTACCTTAAATGATTCCTAATTTCAAAATAACTGTAGATTTTTTTGTATATTTTCCATTTAATGGATCACAATATCCATAATATTTAAATCTTTTTTCACTAAATAAGTATAAAATGAAAAAATATGGGGGGGATTTATCATTTCAATAAAACAGGCCACAATAAATTCATTGAAAATAATGGGACTTACAGAATATGAATCTAAAGCCTATTTATCCTTAGCTTCTTTAATATCCACCATAGCTTTGGAAATTAGCGATCGATCTTTTTAGCGCTTTTAATATCAGCTAAAGGGATAAAAACTGATTTTTTATCTATTATAGCATAATCAAAAAGCTCTGCATAAGGAGTACAAACTCCGGGAGCCCCTAGAAAACTCCGTTTTCGGGGCATGTGAAATCCGCGATTTCACTGTTCAGGAAGCAGAGCTTCCTGCAACGTTAAAAATCACATTTTTAACAGTCCTGCAAATGTCACTTTTTTAGCATTTTTTACTTCTTCTTTAAAAGCCATTAGGCCCCCCTTTATTCCTCTGAATTCATTATTTTTTCCATATCATCAGTTCCATGCTAATCTTTTTTTAATGGATCGTTAATCATTGCATAAAATATTAGACCTATAGCCATCAATGCTATAACAACTTTATAAGTTTGTACCAATATTAACACCTCTATTTGGATTATTTAAAGCTACAAGTCCAAAAAGGATAATTCATTCTTTTAACATTTTCATTTTTTCTTTAGGAGTTAAATCCCCCACAATATCCTTGGGTAGCCCTGTTTTAAGGATTTTACCTCCTCTCATAAGGGAGGCCCTGTCACAAACATCAAGTACAAAGTCCATATCATGAGATATTATAAGGAAAGTCTGTTTAAGTTCTTCACGTGCTTTTCTTATGGAATCTGTGACCTGAACTCTTGTTATTGGATCCATAGTACCTGTCGGCTCGTCCAGGATTATAATATTAGGTTCTTTAATTAGAACCTGAGCTAAAGCAACTCTGTGACGTTCACCACCACTTAACTCATCAGGATACTTTGCTAATAAATTTAATGTGTAATCTTCATGGAATCCAACCGCTTTAAGTACGTATAATGATTTCATTTTGGCAAACTCAGCTGGGAGTTCAAGGCTTATTGCTTCAGTAAGATTTTCCAGCACATTTCTATGTGGATAGAGACTGTATTCTTGATGAAGTATTCCTAAATATGATTTTACCCTCCCCCTTCCAAATGGGCCGGGTTCTGTCATATCTATCCAGTTATCACCAAGTTTCATTTCTATATTTCCATTACCTGGCTCTGTTAACCCGTAGAGTATCCTTGAAAGGGTGGTTTTGCCAGCTCCGCTTAAACCGACTATTCCGAAGATTTCATCTTCCATGACATCGAGATTTACTCCATCTACAGCTTTAACAACCCCTCTTTCAATGGAATAATAATGTTTTTTCACATTTTCAATCTTTATTATGGGATTATCAGCTATTTCTGCTTCCCGTTTCTCTGGTAATGGAACATTATCAAGGAATTTCTGGACAACAGTTTCAGGATCTCCTTCATGAATTATTTCTCCCTTCTCGAGCCAGATTACATAATCAGAAAGTTTTCTCATAACATCTGGCCAGTGAGAGGTTATAACCATTGTAGTGCCCTTGTTTTTTACACCTTCAAGTAAAGTCTGGTGTAATAATTCGGCTGTTTGAGGATCTAAAGTACCTGTGGGTTCATCTGCAAGGAATATCATAGGCTCTTTACCCATCTGTCTTGCAAGCACTACTCTTTGTTTTTCCCCACCACTTAAATCCCTGGCAATATGAGTTATTCTATGGGCCATCTGGGCCATTTCAAGAAGATCTATAGCCATATGCATGCTTTCTTCATCATCATGGCCTTCAATAGATTTTATAACGTTATCTATTACAGTATCATCCTCATAAAGGGCAAAGGTTCTCTGTAACATAATAGATATTCTACGTCTTATTGCTGCAAATATCTGTCTGTCACAATTCCAGAAATCAATACTTCTTGCTTCGAAGAGCCTTCCACATTTACAATCCTTTTTAACCATTGATTGTGGTTCAACTCTCAAGCATTCAGGGCATAATGCAATATTATAAATTATCTGACCTTCATCTGGCTCATATTCCTTCATTCCACGGAGCATGTTTATTAAAACAGACTTTCCTGATCCACTCTTTCCAAGAATACCTAAAACTGATCCTTCATTTACAGCCATATTTACATTTTTTAAGACATTTACGTCATTAAAGCTTTTTGAAACATTTTTTATTTCTATAAAGGACATTAAATCACCAGTTTACGTTAATTTGACCCACATAACGGTGTTTCACATTCCGGACATATTGTATTTTTACAGGGAACTGCTCGTGTTTTAGGAGATTCGTATCCGCAGTTTGGACATTTGCAAACTCTTGGAGGGCCTGCACCCATACCGGGGCCACCATAGGATCTTCTCTGGAGTAAAGAAGGTTCTGTCTCTTTTAAGGTTTCTAAATCTTCTATTTTAAAATATATATTTTCTGATTGACAGTCAGGACATTGATTGTATTCTTTTTTGGGGCTGCTCCATTCAAATCCACAAATATTGCATTTATAGCTTTTTTTCTCATCTATGGCTTCCCCTCCTATAATCATTATCATATTTCCCTCAACCAGGGCCTTTGATATCTTCTTCCTGGCAGAAGATAAAATTCGATGAAATGTAGGTTGTGAAACACCCATTATCTCCGCAGATTTTTTCTGCTGTATGTCGTGATAATCTCTAAGTCTTATTGCTTCAAACTCATCTATTGTAATTTTAATAGGCTCAAGAGATTCTAAATTATCTCTTTCTGGTTTAAAACAGCGAATTTGTGGATTTTCCGATATCCTTCTGAAAATTCTGGGTCTTGGCATAGGCGAATATATATTCAAAACTAAAATATAAATGTTTTTATTTAGGGTTAAGCAGGAAATCCACCAGATAATGATTTTATTTCTTCCAACCTGTCTTCATTGAAGCGCTTTAAATTATCTTTCACGCTTCCAGGGCCCGCTTTATAAACTCTAATCCCTGCATTTTTTAATATATGGAATGCAACTGGACCTAATTTTCCTGAAATTAAAACATTAACTCCATGGTCAATTAATAATTGTGCAGCTACATTTCCAGCTCCAGATTTATTTTTGGCTGTATTTTCTATTATATCTATATTTTCTACTTTCTCCTTATCTACATTTGCAAAAATAAAAGCAGAGCCTCTTCCAAATATAGAGCTTACATTAGCTTCTAAATTGCGCTCTGTTGATGCAATAGCTATTTTCATGTTATCCTCCAGTTAAATAGATAAAAAATTAATTTCTTGTGTATCTTGAAATCTAATATTTGAATTCATATTTTAATTAATCTGCTCCACAAAGCGGCGCACCACACTCAGGACATTTATCATTTCTACAAGGGATTCCTGGAGTTTTAGAGGTTTCATATCCGCACTGCGTACATTTACATACTCTTGGAGGGCCTCCTCCCATTCTTCCTCTATATCTTCCTGATTGTGGGGTTGATTTTAGAAATTCTTCCGCATCTGTCTTATTAATATTTTCTGATTGGCAGTCAGGGCATTTATCATACTCTTTTTCAGGACTGCTCCATTCAAAACCACAATCATTGCATTTATAGTTGTTTGCCATAGAATACCTCCTTTTATTATCTCAATTAAATCAAATCATCCAATGGATACATTAAATGTTAAGGTTTATTTGGGATTTTAAATCCACTTAACTAATTTTTACGACTTACATTCACAATGCATTTTATATCTTGAATAAGACATTTTATTCTACTAATATTGTGGTCATCTAATTCCAGATCCTTGAACAGATTAATTTTTTGACTTATGAATATATATTCAAAACTAAAATATAAATGTTTTGGAATTAATAAAATCATTAGAAAAATTTCAAATAGTGATAAGGGGGCTCTATTTAAAATAAAATAAGTTTAAAAAGTTTCAGGAGTTTTATACATCCCATTTTTCTTTCATCCGCCCAATAGCCAGTTCATAATCTGGAATATTTGTCTGGCATCCTTCAGCTTCAACAATAAAAGATGAAACTGCAGAAGCGAATTTACCGCAAAATTCAAGTTTTTCATCATTTAAATAAGCATTTAGAAAAGCTGCACGGTACGAATCACCAGCACCGGTTGGATCTACTGGTTCTCTAATAACGGCATCGATTTTTATCTTTTCATCGGCATAAATTATGCTTCCACCCATACCATAGGTTTTTACCACTATATGAGGGCCAAAATCCCTTAGTTCATTAATATCAACATTCAATATTTTTAAAATCCGGTCAATCTCAAAATGATTACCAAATAATATATTAGAAACGCTAATAGTACTTTTAAGCTCTTCTGGAGAGTACATATGAAGATCCTGACCGGGATCGAAAGATATTAACTTTTCATAACTACTGGCCATCTCTCCTGATCTTCTATTAAAACTCGGATCTCCTGTGGCTAAATGAACTGCATTAACCTTTTTAATGGCTTTTTCAGGGGGTTCTGATTCTTTAAAATAAGCTGCTGCTCCCCAGTAAAAATAACTTATCTGATCGTTGTTAGAATCCGTAAATACCCATGCCATTGGAGATCTTTCATTTTCAATCACTATCATATTTTTTGTATCAATTCCGTTTTTTTTAAGTTTAGCATGATACAGGGAACCCTTAAAATCATTTCCAACAGCAGATACAAGGGAGGCTTTAAGTCCCAAATTAGATGTAACCATTGCAACATTGGCTGCTGCGCCTCCATCAAAGTTTTTTATCTGTTTAATTAATGTAGATGAATTGGGTATAGGAAATTCTTTTACAAGAACTATAGAATCAAAAGCAGTATGCCCAATAGCCAGTAAATCAGTTTTTTTAATCAGAAAATCACCTACCAGTAATAAATGTTATAGCATATTTTATTTAGACTTTAGACATTTTATTTTAAAACTATTTAAAATATTTGGAAAGTCAATAAGTCTATCTAATTCAGTTCAATTATAATAATCTAAAATTTATAAAAAACAATTTAATAAATAAGGATTAAAGGCATATATTACTGCTATGTGTTTTATTGCAGATATAATTGATTTAAAACACATATTAGCTGAGATGTATAACATTTATTCTTTCTTTCCTAAAATGTCCCTGGTGCTTTTAGCTCGTATAGGTTCTATCTCTAATACAGGATCTATTTCAATTTCTTTTGGAGGTTGCAGTTTTTTGATATCATCCTGTAATCCGTCAATACCATCAGGGACCCTGTTAAACAATCTTTTAAATAATCCGAGGTTTTTCAGGGTGTTTATTGCTTCTAATGACATTGAAAGATACTGTTCCAGTGTTCTTTTTTTGGCCTCTAATTCAATAATGTCATTATCTTTTCTATTTGTAACTTCTTGAAGATGTCTATATTTGTTTTGAAGTTTATCATATTCGATTTGAACTTCATTTAGCTTATTAATTTGGGATTGAAGGGTTGATATTTCTTTTTTATGTTTAGATTCAATATCCAATATTTCATTATAGGAATCTTTTAAAGTACTTAATTCTTCTTTTTTATTTTTAATATCGCTCTTTAGGTTATTATTACCAATTTTATAAACTTCTATCTGATTTTGTAGTGCTTCTTGCTCTTTAAGCCTTTCTTGGAGCGATTTATTTTCATTTTCTAAAGATTCTTTAATTTTCAGATATTCCTTTTCGTATCTATTTGCTTTCTCTTCTGATTTATTAAATAAATTACTTAACTCATCTATCTGAATATCGTATTTTTGTTCAATATCATCTATTTTGTATTCATTCGATTCTTCAAGTTCATTTATTCTTATCTGCATTTTCTGGATTTCGAGTTCTTTTTCATCTGTAAATTCATTTAATTTAACAGAACTGGCATTTTCCAGTTCATTTAATTTGGATGCATGTTTTAATTCAATTTCTTCCAGTAAAGATTCCATTTTTTGAACTTCAAGTTCCTTTTCCTCTATTTTAAGCTCTTTTAGCTTTATTTCTAATTCATTAGAATGAACTTTTGCTTCTAACTCTTTTAATTTGTTTAATTCATTTTCAAAATCTTCTTTACTGGCTATTACTACATCTTTTATATTATCAAAATTATTTTCGTCTATTTCATCGCTTTCAATTTCTATAACATATTTATTGTATTTTTTGAGTTTACTTTTTAAAAAACCCATGTTTAGTCCCCATTGTAGCTATTTGCTTTATTAATCTTTGAATCCCTTAATTAATGAGGATAAATTTATCTCACTTTTTCAAATCCATTTTTTTCTATAATTTTTTGGCCTTTGTAGGTTAATATAAAGTCTAAAAATTCTTTGATCCTTTTATCTTCTTTATTACATATAACACTACTTATAACATGCCGCGTATCATTTTTTAAAATATGAGAACCTTCTACTAAACTGCTACTAAGAAAAGTATAGAACTGTGAATTGTTTCTAATGAATTTTAAGGCATCATATGGTGATCTAACTTCTTCTGGTAATTTATACTGGATTTTATGATCATCAAGGGTGTTCCAGGCAAGTCTTTGGGGTGAATCTATCACTTCAAGAAAATTTTTCCCATTTAATTCCTCTAATTGGTTTATACAGGTAGGATGTTCGCAATAGAGCACCAGATGATCATAAGCAATGGGTATAAAATCTAAATCATTAATAAATGCATTTACGGGGTCATCCAGTGTTAAAATGTCCACCATGTCCAGTTCTGCAAGATAAAGGGCATTTTTATCTCCAGTTTTATATACTACAAAATCCAGCCCATACTCAATAGCCATTAGTTCTAAAAGGCTTGAAGAGATATATCCTCCACAAATAATGATTTTGTCACGTTTTTTAAGCCTTTTCATATATTTTTGATACTTCAAAAGAATTTTTTGACCTTCATCAGTCAACATGGATCCTGCGCCAGTGGCAATAACGAGTTTATATCCCAGTTTTAGTTCGGCATCATTTATACGTCGATTTAGTACTGCATGTGATATTCCTAAAGCATCAGCCGCTTTACGTTGGGAAAATGTATTTGAAACTAATTTTAGAGCTTCAAAAAGTTTATAACTGAATATATGACCTTCTATTTCAAGACTTACTCTTGGATAGTAATCCATTTAAATCACAAATTTCAAATTAAGGGTTAGATACTATATATCTTATTTTGACACAAACGATATATATTAAATTAATTGTTATAGATAAATACAAACATAGAATATCGTTGAGAGCGTCAGCCAGCAATAGGTGAGAAAATGATTTTAAATGAAGCTATAGATGAAATGATAGACAATATAGAGGAAGTTTCTTCTGAAGTTGACAGTGAGAGCATTATGAAAATGCTGGACATGCTGATAGATGCAAAAAACGTTTTTATAATTGGACTTGGAAGATCAGGGCTTGTTGCAAGGGCATTTGCCATGAGGTTAATGCATCTTGGAATAAGCGTATATGTGGTTGGGGAGACTATTACACCAGCTATTTATGAAGATGATTGTTTACTTGCCATTTCAGGATCGGGGGAGACCAGTTTCATTATAAGCACTGCTACAACCAGCAAAAATAGAAATGCAAATATAATTGCAGTTACATCTTACGAAGATTCTACCTTGGGAAGACTTTCTGATTTAATTATACATGTTAAAGGCAGAACCAAGATAGATTCAGAAAAAGATTACATTAAAAGGCAGATAAATGGCAGACATCAGCCTTTAGCCCCTCTCGGTACGTTATTTGAGATTACAACCCTTGTATTCCTTGAAGGAGTTATTGCAGAGATGATGCATAAGATGGGAAAAACAGAGGATGATTTAAAGGCCAGGCACACGGTTTTAGAGTGATTTTAGGCATATATTTCCTTTTTGATAAAATTCTAACTGTTATCATTTTTTAAGTTAATTTCAGTATTATTAATCCTTATTTTTACATTTTTTATCTTAAAAATGAAGATTTTGAGAAGAGAATCATAACATTAAACATATAACCAATTTAGGATTAAATATATTTTCATGTCCAGGAATGGGAGAATAGCCATAATCATTTTAATAGTATTGCTGGGAGTAACTTTCATATATTTGATCTGGCCAGAAACTGAAGAAACTAAACCAAGAGAAATTATCAGTATTGTAAGTCTTCCAAAGGCAGAAATGAACACAAGTGTATCTGTTGAAGTGGCAATACAAAACCGGCGTTCTATAAGACATTATACAGGAGATCCTTTAGCTTTACAGGATGTTTCACAGCTTATGTGGGCGGCACAGGGAATTACAGACCCGCAAACTAAATTCAGAACTGTACCTTCAGGTGGACATACGTATCCACTTGAAGTTTACATCTTAGCAGGTAAAGGTGGTGTAACGGGATTAAATGAAGGAGTATATCATTATAATCCTTTTAATAATACATTGGAGCAGATTCTGGCAACTGATGTACGTTCTGAATTATCTCAGGCTGCAAATGGGCAGCAATGGGTTAAAGAAGCTCCTGTAAATATTATAATCACTGGAAATTATCAGAAAATGATAAATAAATATAAGGATGAAGAATTAAGCACTCGTTTTGTAGATATGGAAGCAGGACATGCTGGGCAGAACATATATCTTGAAGTAGAGGCCAGAAATCTGGCAACAGTAGCTTTGGGTTCATTTAATGATGATCTGGTGCATCAAGTGTTAAATTTACCTGAAAATGAAAAAACGCTCTACATATATCCTGTAGGCCATGCAGCGCTTTGAAATTCTATATTTTAATTGGAAATTCTTTCTGGGTGGGTATAAATATTAAATCTACCGCCCCTTACAAATCCAATTATTGTAACGTTTGCTTCTTGGCCAACCATATATCCTGAGGAGGTAGGGGCAGATTTAGACGCAATGAGTGGTATGCCAACGCGTGCAACTTTAATTATCATGTCTCCAGGCATTCTACCACTTGAAAATATGAAACTATTGCTAAAATCTATTTTTTTTAACGCAGCAACTCCAATAACTTTATCAATGGCAACATGCCTGCTTACATCTTCTATTGTAATTATATCGCCGTTTTTTATTAAAGCAGCAATATGAGTACCGCCTGTTTCACTCCATATCTTTGAATCTTCCTTTAATTTTTTCGATGCTTTAAATATTTCTTCTTTAGTAACTTTAAGATCTGATTCAACTTTTTTTGTAAGTTCTACTTTTCCTCTCATACCTCCAAAGCAGTCAGAACTCATTACCAGTTCTCTCCTTAAATCAAAATCAGCAAGATCAGTACTTACATTGACAGTTCTACCTTCTATGTTTATATCAATAATATCATCTGCCGAAGTGATTAATCCTTCCCCAAGTAAATATCCTATAACGAATTCTTTTAGATAGGTTGGGCTCATTGAAAAATTCCCAATAACTGTTTTATTTACAATGATTTTTATTTCTTCATCGTTACTTATTCTTTCATCTATTTCAGCGGTTTCCTTGCCTACTCGAACTGCTTTTATATTTTTGACCATTTCAGGCATGATATGACCTCAAATTCTCTAAATAAATTAACTTATTATTTTTTTAATAATGTTATGTAAATGTATTGAGGATCAATTGATAAAAAACCTATTAAAATTTAGGGTTTTCAATAAATAAGATAAAAGAGATCATTCAGGTTATTAATCTAAAAAGAAATTTTAATGTGGAGTTTTGTATTATTTATCAGACATAGGTGTACTGGATGTTTCTGAACCTTCTACTATGTCATCAACCCATGACATGGCTGCTGCAATGTTTGGATATCCTATGGTATTTGTTATAATAAGCAGCGTATGATATAGCTCTTCTGATGAAGCTCCGTGAATCATCGCCCTCCTTGCATGGCTATGAACTCCTCCTTCAGAACGTATTGCGGCAGAAGCTGCAAGCTGTATAAGATGGCAGGTTTTTTCATCTAATGGGCCAATTTCTTTCGCTATACGCCCCAATTCATCTAAAGCATCTCCATATTCTTTAAATCGTTTGGTAATGCTTTTATAATTATCTGGTAATTCATACAGTTCTTCCATCTCACCCATGTTATTCATCTCCTTCATACTTTTTAGATAATTAATAATATATTTTTGATTAAATATAACTATGCAGGATCTGGATATTGGTTTTCAGCAGTGGTGGAGTGCCAAAGATAGCCGTGTTCGTGGAAGAAACCCTAAAGATAAAGCAGATTATATTAAAATGCATGGTGAAATCGTTAGAGTTGGAGATGAGTTCAGCAATGGATTATTACATCCTGGAGATAAGGGCAGGAAGATTGAATAATGGATTCAGTGTAGATGTGATACTGTTCCCTTTTTAATGCCTCGTGATAAGATGGCTCCACCTGGAAAAACCCAATTTAAAGAGAATGAATTAGTAGGTAGACCTGAAAGAATAACAAGGCATACAGAGTTTGACCGTGAAAAAGAATTATATGATTATGCTGAAAAGAATTTAAAACATGATAAAGGCCTTTATGATAGTAAAGGTAATTTAAATGGTTCAGGTAACCAATTATTAAATTATAAGGAAAGGAATAATGAATGGGCTTATAAAGCCAATAATATATTAAGAAATGCTAAAAGTATTCAAGATATCCCCAAAGATTTTATTGATGGAATAAGGTTACTTGATAAAGCATTTAAAGACAAAAACATTGACAAAAACATAGTGGTTTATAGATATATGGATCCATTTGAAAAGCTTAAAAATCTAAAAAAAGGAACCATATTTCCTGAAAAAGGTTATATGCCTACTACATGTTCTCTAGATTATGCTTCTTATCTTTGGCATAAAGGAGGTAAGAATGGTTATATTTTATGCGTATAAGAGTTACTAAAGGATCAAATAGTATTCAGGTTGAATCAGTGCTTAAATATAGATCTAAAGAAAACGAAGGAGAAATATTATTCCCTTGTAATTGTGTATTATTAATTAAAAGTAGTGATCATGCAAAAGGATGGATTGAATGCGAATTAATATAAATAGTAAGTTATATTAATTAAACAAAATATAATAAAAATTAAGTGATTTTCATGAGAAAAATGACTAAAGAAGAACTTAAAAAAAGATATGATTATTTTTGCTCTCCTGTGAGGGATGAGGATCTTATTACTAAAGAAAAATGGGCTGAAATGACCCCTGAAGAGCGAAAGAAAGTTCTTACACCAAGAAAAATTTAATTTCTTAATTTTTATTTATTATCGAAGGTCTTTTTGATGAATAAAAATTTTTAATTCTTAAAAAAAATATAATGATTGAAGATATCAAAGAGGAATAAATGATTTAAATATTCATTTTAAATCTCTGAAATAAATAATTTATATTCACTTTTTTTGTGAAATAGGCTTAAAAATAGATATAAAAAGATTTAGATACCTATTAAACCTTTTGAATATAAAATTTATGGTATGTAACAAGGCATTTCAAAAAAAAATTTAGTAATTAATGTACAGTTTCCACACATTCTTTATAATAAGGCTCTCTATTTGCAATAGCGTCTAAAAATATCTTTTTTAGTTCTGCATCAGAATATCCAAGGCGTATTGGCTCTATAAGGTCAACCAGATTATTATTTCTAAGCAAACATGGCTTTATCTTTCCATCAGGAGTTATTCTGAGCCTTGTACAGTTTTTACAGAATTCAGTGTTATCCATGGGTTTTACTATCTCAATTTCTCCGCCTTCCAGGAAGTATTTCTTCCTATCCTGCATAAATTGCCTTGTTTTAACATCATCGGCAATTTCATTGAGTTCGTTTTCTAATCCGCTCATTTCATAATGATATTCATCAAAAAAGTCGTTATCAGGACATGTGTCTGTTTTTAAGAGTTCAATAAGCTGTAAAATTGCATTATTTTCTTTACAGAAGTGGAACATGTCCCATATCTCATGGTGGTTTATCCCCTTCATTACAACCATATTTACCTTAACTGGGTATAGTCCTACTTCAGAAGCTATTTTAATTCCTTCTTTGGCTTTTTCCATATAATTTCTCTTTGTTATAAAGCGATAAGTTTCGGGATTTAGAGTATCAAAACTTACATTCACCCGATTAAGCCCGGCTTTTTTTAGATCTTTGGCATATTTTCCTAAAAGAGTTCCATTGGTAGTTAAAGCTATATCTTTAAAGCCGATTGATGAAATTTTCTCAACCATCTCTACAATATCATTTCTTATTAACGGTTCCCCTCCAGAGAGCCTTATCTTTTGAACCCCAATATCTGCAGCAACTTTAGCTACTCTGTATATTTCATCAGCTGTCATTTCATAGCTTTGGGGTATTATACCATCGTGATGGCAGTAAAAGCATCTCACATTACAGCGATTGGTTATTGAGATCCTCAGAGAAAATACCGGCCTTTCATATTTGTCCTTTGCAGTCATTTTTAATCAACGGTTAATTTTTAAGTAACTAGCTTTCAGTTTTAAAGAGTTTATATTTCACTATTTAATATGTTTTTTCAATAGTGCCACCCTTTATCATTAGTTCAATTTTTTTTGTCTGGAAATCTTTCAATGTTTCTCCACGTAAAGAGGATAGCATACCGATTGTGGTATTTTGAACAAACGCCTGAACAAATGGATTTAGAGGAACAGGTTTGCCATCTACTTTAAGCTCTATATCTTTCATTTTCTTCATTACACATACCTGTTCACTTACTTTTCCCATTGCTGCTGCTTTTGCCATGTCTTTGCAGTTTTCAAAACCACAGTCTTTACAATCCATGTATGGCAGCATACCATAGGCACGTTTTTCTATCAAATCTACCAGTTCTTTTAATCCCTCATCAGTGATTTCTTTAGCATTAACTTTGGCTATTGTAAATTCATCTTCAAATGAAGAAACTGATATTTTAGCATAGTTTGAATATTTTAAACCTTCTATTACCATATAATCCAGGTTTAAAAGGCATTCAGTTCTGGTCAAGAGATTTTCAATGTCAAGCTTCTGGTTTATTAGGAAAAAAGTCTCATCCGCTGAGCCGATTACAAGCTCTGCACCTGCTTCTTTGTGTTTCCAGGTATCTCTTCCTTCAATATCGAAGCTCTGGTGCATATGCTTCATTGTTCCAACCTTAAAACCTCGATTCACAAGTTCTTTAACAATTTTTACAACTAAAGTAGTTTTTCCAGTATCTTTTGTCCCTACAACACTAATAATTTTCATAATTAACACCTGCAGAAAAATAATCTTTACATTTTATTATATCTATATCTTAATATTAAGTCGTTCTATACTTATTAAATTGTATGATAAAACTTAATAAATCAACGATTACCTTGGAAATAATGCTTTTTGCGCTGGAAATACAATAAACAGGTTGGATATTAACTCATGATATTTAAATGCATATTGTAAAAATTCTAATTTAATGGTAATGCATTTATAGTTAGATACTTAATTTTTTACGCTCATGCTCATGGCCCTGTGCAAAAATAGGGCTTATGGTTTAATAGAATTTTTATAGTAAATTTTAATGTCTTAATATGTTAAACTACGCATATGAATAATAAATCTATTCCCTTTAATTAAAGCACTAAAAAAAATGACACACTCAAACAGACATGAGCGATTTTTTATACTTTGATTTTGTTTTATTCATTAATGGATTAGGGTTGAAGTCTTATACTCTTTTAAACAGACTATTTTTTTAAGAAAAGTTTAATTACTCAGGTTCTTCACTATAATTGAATAATTATGGCTTAAAAGTTAAAATTGGGTGTTTTAAATTTTTTTAATGTTCTAATTTATACATATTAGCTTTGAAATATTATTTTTTAAATACGATGAAGTACAATAATGTAGTGAAGGTGATATCTTGAAAAAAGAAGAATGCAAATGCATAAGCTGTGATGAGATATGCGAATATGTAGAAAAAGAAGTCAAACCTGGAGATATTATAAGATTATCCCTTGGAAGAGTTTATATTCCTGGAAAAGTCATCACTAATAACGAAGGCATTATTCAGCTTGAAGTACAGGGAGAAACAATTAAAGGGCTAACAACTATCGACATAGGAAAATCTAAAGACTTTATCATTGAAATAGAGCATGAATGTGAAGATAAAAAATGCACCCTCGAAGCTAAAGAAGATTAACCATCTTAAATACTTTTTAATTTATTTCTCATTTTCCTTTCTAATTTTGTAATAAATTACGTTATTTTTGCAGATGTTGTTAATACATATAATATTAAACTACAATATAGAAGTGTACTTAATACACATCACTATATAAACATTCCTATTTGATTTTAGTGAGAATCTATATATATCTTGATAAAGTAATGTGTAATTAATACACATGGTGAGTTCATGCCTAAACATATCGTCTCAGGGTTAAATTATTTAGCAGCTATAAATCTCCGAAAAGAAGGGTATCTTCAAAAAGAAATAGCTGAAGCGCTGGGAATGGATAGATCAACAGTTTCACACTATATTAATGGCCGCAATATATCTTGGGATTCCATTGAAATCGCCGAAGTTTTAAGTAAACTCTGTCCAGAAGATTTTCTGAAAATAACATACACATTAACCAAAGATACCACCAAAACAAGGATAATCATTAAAACATTGAAAGACTTTAACTTCAGGCCAAAAGTAAAAGATAGCTGTATAGGTTGTGGACTATGTGTAGATACATGCTTAATGGGAGCTGTAGAATTAAATAACCTTAAAGCACAGATAGACTCTAATTGGTGTTGTGGATGTCGTATGTGTGAATCAAGGTGTCCAACCAACTCAATAGAAATTTTGGAGGTTGAAGAGACTGAAGGTCTCTGAACAGCAAAAATTTTTGATTTTTGCATGTTGAAGAAACCAAAGCCTGAAAAACAAGAGTTTTTCGGCCCTGAAACGAAAGTTTCGAGGGTTTCCGAAACACAAAAATAAGTAAATTATTGAGGTTCAATAGATCGAGATTTCTAAACCACAAAAATCATTAGATTTTGGAGGAAAAAAATGGTAGCGAATGAAAAAGCCACCGAAAACAAGAATATATCTATTAAAAGGGAAGCAGCAGAAAAAAGAGAGCTTTGCTTCGAAGATGAGGCTTGTATTGGATGTGGTATATGTGAACAAATTTGCCCTGTAGATGCAATAGAACTTGGTCCAATGGGTGCAATAGTAAGGGGAGAACTTGACGCTTCAAAAATCAATATAGATGAAAGTAAATGTGTACTCTGCGGTATGTGCAGTGTAGGATGTCCAGTTGAAGCAATAGATTTCACAATAGATGGTAAACCAATAAGTGAAATTGAAGAATATCCAAGACTGATCAGATCAATTTCTCCTGAAGCTGAAAATTGTGTTTACTGTGGAGCTTGTGATATAGCATGCCCACAAGGTGCAATAAGAGTAATGAGAGAATTACCTGAAAGGGCAAAACTCGTAACTGGTGAAATAGAAGTTGATAAAGATGCATGTATCTCCTGTGGAATGTGTGAAGATATGTGTCCAGCAGATGCAATATATCTTGAAGAAAACATTCCAACTTCGTCAAATCCAGAAATAGCAACAGACATAGTCATAGATAAAGACAAATGTGTTTACTGTGGTATCTGTAAGCGAATATGTCCAGAGGACGCTATAAAAGTTATATGTAAAGCATGTCCTTACGGGGAATACGAAATTGAAGAAGCAGAAGTTAAAGGTGACTTAGTAGTAGATGAAGATCTATGTATTAACTGTGGATGGTGCCAGGAAATATGTCCTAAAGACGTATTTGAAGTTGAAAAACCATTTGAAGGCGAATTAATCATAAATGAGGATGCTTGCCAGGGATGCGAGACATGTATCGATGTATGCCCTTGCAATGTATTGTCCTTCCCAGAATCTTCTGAATCTGGTCAAATAGCATCAAAAATCCAAAAAGACGAAAAATATTGTATATACTGTGGAGCATGCCAGAATGTATGTGCAACTAATGCCATTACAGTCAAAAGAACTGGTGTAAACATAACACCAACCAAATCTAAAGCATGGAAAAAAGCAGTGGACTCACTTAAATTTTCAGATGAAAAAGCAGGATCAAGCAGTAGTGGAGCAGCTAAAGCTAAATCGGAGGGTAAATAGGATGGCATACAGATTAGTAGTGCACCCAGAACTTTGTCATGGATGTGGTAACTGTGTTGTAGCGTGCCCTGTAAATGCATCCAAAAGTACAGAAGTTGCAGGTGGAAAAGGCCCGCAAGAAGATGTTGGTCTATCAATAATTGTAGAAGATGGTGTTGTTCGAATTAATCAGCTTAAAGAATGTAAAAACTGTGCAACATGTATTAAAGCCTGCCCTGTAGGTGCCATTGGACTGGAGGAAGTATAATGAAAGTCATACTAAATACAGGAAGAACTGTATGGCAGGGTCAGGCCATAGAATCAGGTAAAGATCTTCAAATGTACGTTGACGCAGCTGCCATATGTTACATGGATAAATCAATGATGGAAGATTTAGGTATAAAAGCAGGAAATAACATAAAAGTTGTTTCTGAATTTGGAGACGTTGTTGTTAAGGTAGTAGATACAGTAGAAACACTTCCTGAAGGAATGATCTATGTACCTATGGGTCCATGGGCAAACAGGGTCATAAGGCCTACAACTGACTGTACTGCAACACCAAGTTTTAAAAATATTCCTGTGGAAATCGAACCAACTGAAGAACCAGTTTTAGACATGCCTACTTTAATGAAAGTATATAAAAAGGCACAGATGATTTAAAACCTCAAAAGGAGGATTTTCATGCAAAAGATAATAAAAAACGGAATGATTTATGATCCACTTAATAATATAGATGGAGAAAAGATGGACATCTGTATAGATAATGGAAAAATAGTGGACAGCGTCGCAAATGACGCAGAAGTTATAGATGCTTCTGGAAAAATAGTGATGGCAGGTGGAGTTGACCCTCACACACATATAGCAGGTGCAAAAGTTAACGTTGGAAGAATGTACCGACCAGAAGACAGTAAAAGAGATGTCATGGCAAGAGGGGGAGGTATGAGAGCTGGAAGTGGTTTCTCAGTTCCATCAACATTCATGACAGGTTACAGATATGCTCAAATGGGTTATACAACAGCAATGGAAGCAGCTATGCCTCCACTACTTGCAAGACACACTCACGAAGAATTCCATGATATGCCAATTATTGACCACGCTGCTTTCCCATTATTTGGAAACAACTGGTTTATAATGAAATATTTAAAAGAAGGCGATCTGGATAAAACTGCTGCATACTCAGCATGGTTACTAAGAGCCACAAAAGGATATGCAATTAAAATTGTAAACCCTGCAGGTACAGAAGCATGGGCATGGGGAGGAAATGTTCACGGAATCAACGATCCAGTACCATACTTCGATGTAACCGGTGCAGACATCATAAAAGGACTTGCAGAAGTAAACGAAATGCTCGGATTACCACACGCAATACACTTACACTGTAACGATCTGGGACACCCAGGAAACTATGAAACAACAATTGCATCATTTGATATACCTAAAAACATAGTACCAAAACCAAAATACGGACACAGGGACAAAATCCTATATGCAACACACGTTCAGTTCCACTGCTACGGCGGAACTAACTGGAGAGACTTTGTATCAGCAGCTCCTAAAGTTGCAGACTATGTAAACAAAAGTGATCATATCGTAATCGATATTGGTCAGGTAACCCTTGATGAAACAACCACAATGACCGCTGATGGCCCAATGGAGTATGATTTACACTCTCTAAATGGCCTTAAATGGGCTAACTGCGATGTTGAAATGGAAACAGGTTCAGGTGTAGTTCCATTCATATACGCAGCTCGAGCCCCAGTTCCAGCATCTCAATGGGGAGTAGGTATGGAACTGTTCCTTGAAATAAAAGATCCACGCAAGATTTGTCTAACCACAGACAGTCCAAATGCAGGACCATTCACAAGGTATCCAAGAGTTATGGCCTGGTTAATGAGTAATAAATACAGAATGAACTTAATTGAAAATGAACTCCATAAATGGGCACAGACCAAGACAACTGTAGCTACATTAGACCGTGAATATTCTTTATACGAAATTGCTCAGGTTACAAGAGCAACATCAGCTAAAGTGCTTGGTTTAAGCGATACAAAAGGACACCTTGGAGTTGGTGCCGATGCTGATATTGCAGTATATGACATTAACCCAGAAACACAGGATCTATCTGCAGAATACATGGCAGTTGAAAAAGCATTTTCAAATGCTGCATATGTACTTAAAGATGGAGAAATTGTTGTCTTAGACGGTACCATGGTAAAACCAGACCTTTATGGAAGAACCTACTGGATAAATACAAAATACAAACCGGAAGTAGAACAGGAAGTATTAGTCGATGTGGAAAAATGGTTCAGACAATACTATTCAGTTAACTTCGAAAATTACCCAGTACAGGAAGATTACATTCCAAGATCTGTACCGTTACTAGGAGATTCAGTACCTGGAGAAGCTTCAGGAAAAGAACCAGCAATTGAAGGTGCATCTAAATGAGCGAAATAATATTAAACCCAAAAGTACAGCCTCAAGTACCTCTGGAGGCACAAAATGTAACACCTGACATGTTTGCAGGTAAAAGCATCGATGAAATCAAAAATATAGAAATCTGGTTTGGTAATGAACAGGTATCTCTATCTGAATTTTTTGATGTTGAAGGTGAATCTGCAGACAATGCATCAGAAATCAAAATAATAATCGATGGAGATGTAGACAACACCAAAAGAATAGGACAGGGCATGACTGCTGGTGAAATAGTTATTAAAGGAAACACCAGTATGTATGTTGGTTCCGAGATGGAAGGCGGTAAAATTACCGTTGAAGGAGACGCAGGTCCATGGGCTGGAAGAGATATGAAAGGCGGAGAACTCACCATAATGGGTGATGCTGGAGATTATATAGGTTCTTCTTACCGTGGTGACTGGAGAGGAATGAGCGGAGGAGTACTTACAGTTTACGGTAATGCCGGAAACGAAATAGCAGAATACATGCTTGGAGGAAAGCTCGTAGTCAAAGGAAATGTCAGAATCATGCCTGGAGTACATATGAACGGAGGAACTCTAATTATAGGAGGCGACGTCATAGCCAGAACCGGTGGAGAGATGAAAGGGGGAACTATTGTAGTCAAAGGAATAATTGATGAGTTCTTACCAGGATTTGAATTTCTCGGAGTTGAAAAGGACATAGAAATCGATGGAGAATTATTAGAAGGTAATTACTTCAAATTTAAAGGAGATAATGCAACTAAGGGAGCAGGTGGAATTATATATGCTGCAACTAAAGGAAATGCACATATAGCTCCCTAAGATTACCTGATAAAGGAGGAATAGTTGTGGAACTAGTTAAAAATGTTGTGTGTCCATTTTGCGGAACATTATGCGATGATATCGTCTGTAAAGTCGAAAATAACGAAATAGTCGGTACCATAAATGCATGTAGAATCGGACACTCTAAATTTGTGCACACTGAAGGTGCAATGAGATGGAAAAAGCCAATGATAAGGCAGGGCGACGAATTTGTTGAAACAACATATGATGATGCAATAGAAAAAGCTGCTCATGTACTTGCAGATGCAAAAAGACCATTAATGTACGGATGGAGCTGTACAGACTGTGATGCACAGGCAGTAGGTGTAGAACTTGCTGAAGAAACCGGTGCTGTAATTGATAACACAGCATCTGTATGCCACGGACCATCAGTACTTGCTCTCCAAGACGTTGGATACCCAATATGTACTTTTGGGGAAGTTAAAAACCGTGCAGATGTAGTTGTATACTGGGGATGTAACCCAATGCACGCACACCCAAGACACCTTTCAAGAAACGTCTTTTCAAGAGGTTTCTTCAGGGAAAGGGGAAGAGCAGATAGAACATTAGTAGTAGTAGATCCAAGAAAGTCAGATTCATCAAAATTAGCTGATGTGCATCTACAGTTAGATTTCGACAAAGATTACGAGCTTTTGGATGCTATAAGGACTGTTGTAAGGGGTAAAGATATCCTCTACGATGAAGTAGCAGGCATTCCAAGAGAACAGATATATGAGGTAGCAGAAGTTCTTAAAAACGCTCAGTTCGGTATCCTTTTCTTCGGAATGGGTATAACCCACAGCCGTGGAAAACACAGGAACATTGATACAGCTATATGTTTAGTTCAGGAATTAAATGACTACTCAAAATGGACTCTAATTCCAATGAGAGGTCACTACAACGTAACTGGATTCAATCAGGTATGTACATGGGAAAGTGGATACCCATACTGTGTTGATTTCTCAACAGGAGAACCAAGATACAACCCTGGTGAAACAGGGGCAAATGACCTGCTCCAAAACAAGGAAGCCGACGCAATGATGGTAATTGCATCAGACCCTGGTGCTCATTTCCCTCAAAATGCGATTATGAGAATGGCTGAGATTCCTGTTATTGCAATTGAACCTCACAGAACTCCAACCACTGAAATGGCCGATGTTATAATTCCACCAGCCATTGTAGGTATGGAAGCTGAGGGAACTGCATATAGGATGGAAGGTGTGCCTATACGAATGAGAAAAGTAGTAGATTCAGACCTTTTAACCGATAAACAGATTCTTGAAAGAATTAGAGATAGAGTCAAAGAATTACAGGCATCTAAATAGGTTTTAGATGAATTTAAGCCCTTAGGGCCGTATGAAACCATAGGTCTCCAAAATCTTTGATTTTGTTGGCATAAAAAATCGGAGATTTTTTAAGATTTTGACAGTGTTTAAGGGCTTAAAACTTTTATTTTTTTAATAAAACTAATTTTAAATGGACTTAGATGCTATTTATTTTTCTTTGTTAGAGACAATTTAGTTACGTTTAATAGCATTCATTTTTTCATCAACAAAAAGAATACATTTCCCATTTACAGGACATGGCTTAACCGACTTATTTTCATCATTAAATACTATACCTTCAGTTACCAATTGGCCATCAAGAGTATATACTGCATCAATGCCTGCTTCTATCAATTTTTCCACAGGTTGAGGGCCTAATAAATCTCTGATATGTCCGATTTGTAGAAATCTACCATCATTTCCAGCGAAAGCAAGTCCAAGTCCAGCCATAGATCCTATAACTCCATCTTCTGTTCCTCCAAGGCCTTCAAGGCGGATATTTAGATTTTTAGCAAGGGTTCTTGCTTTTTCCTGGGTTAAAACTGTATCTTTAGCATCTTTAGCATATGCAATGAGGGAAGGTAAAATCTGGCTTTCGTGTGCTACTGAAAGTCCTGGATCACTTCCTTCAATAAAATCATCGTAAATTTCTTTTTTAGCAATCTCAAAAATTGTATCTGTCTGCTCTTTATCATCACTTTCTATATGAATAACTCCACAGCTATTATGTGATGTGTAGGGAATATCTGGATGCACATAAAGCTGGTGCCTTGTAACTCCTAGCACAGGATACTTTTTAGATAGTTTTGCTGCAATTGCACGGGCAAGCCGCCCGGTTCCTCGTGATTTTAAGTTATCAGTGTCATCAACGCATGCATAAATCATTTTCTCACCTATGTATTTTGAACCATTATAAGTTTACCAGTTTTTGGATCTTTATAGACTGTTCCCATCTCTGAATAACCTTCTCCTGAACCAGAAGAGGTGGTGGGAGTTTCGTTAATTTCTTTACCCATTTGAATTTCTGCAACCTGTTTCATGGCCTGCATTGTTTCCTTTTTTTCTTCAGTTGTCATATCAGCGAATACCACGCTTTGCATGTTCCATGATAAAACAAGGAAAATAAGAAAGCCCACGGAGAGTACAAGCATTGCATCGACCAGGTTTGCAGAACCAGCCATAGGATCTTCTTCTTCACTGTTAAATAACCTGCGTTTAGATTTTCGGAGCATTTTTCATCACCTCAAGCACAGATTCCATTAATGTTTCCAAATTGGAGAGATCTTCTTCATACCATCTTCTTCTAATCTTTGAAATAACATATGCAATTCCTCCAGCAGCTAATCCAACAACTGTTGTGTCAAATGCAATTATTATTGCATTAGCAAGCCCCTGTATGTCACCGCCACCTAAAGCAGCTAACCCAGGCCCCATGGGAATTAAAGTACCCATAAGACCTAATGTAGGACCTAACCTTGTCACTATATCGGTTTTTTCTAATTTTTTTGCCACTTTAATTTCTTCGTTTTCAATTAATTTTTTTGCCAGTGCTTCTCTGGATTCTATTCCTATTTTGGAGCTGTTTGTTAGATCTATGATGCTATTTTTATGACTTCTTGATATATCACTGGCTTCTACCACCTGAGCTATTCGCTCGGGGGTTCCTGGATTTGATATGGATAAGACCATACCTTCAATTTGCTTAACATTAATTCTATTTCTGTGGTAGTATTCGTATATGAGGCTGCCTAAAGTTATTACAGCATATACCATAAAGAGTAAAAGACCTATTATCACTGGAATTAATAGATTCTGGGAAATAGCATGTAATATGTTACCTAACATTTCATTAATTAGTTGAGTTGCCATTGTATCACCATTAAGATATTAAAACTATCCAATATAATCCACAAATGGATTAAATTTATTTGCATAATATCTTCAATTTAATTTAGTTAGCACATAACACTTGACTTTTAATTAGTATTATAAAATGATTAGCTGTATAAACTGATTTTTAATTATAATTAATGCATATAAATACATATCGATTAACTAAAAAGAAAATTAAAAACAAAAGAATAAGCACATGGAGTTTAAATAATCTAAAAAAATAAAAAGAGTTTATTCCCTAACTCCTTTTAGATAACCAAGCAAAATAAGAGTCACGATCGCTAATGCAGCTAAAAGGCTGTATATGGTATTTGGGGAAGTCGAATTATTTTGGTTGCTGGTTGAATTGAGGATTTCATAGGATTTTCCATTTCCTCCTCCTCCACCTGTTTTTAAATTCTGTAAGGTGTTGGATCCGCTATCTCCAGTGTTTAGTTTTGTACTATTTAATTTGCCTTTTAATAAATTAAAAAGATTGTTTCCATTACCTGTTCCGTTACCAACACCAGTTCCATTGCCGCTACCTGTCCCATTTCCTGTACCATTCCCGGTTCCATTTCCAGTACCGCCCCCATTTCCATTATTTGTATCATGATTAGTGCTGCTAATAGCCGCAATATGGGCTCTTGCAGGGGCTATTGTGCCTGCTATGTTTATACCACTTCTTCCTCTTATCACTGATGTGAATTTTGCTGTTGCTGTTAAGTTTTTACCTGCAGCTTCAGGAGACACTTCAGTAGTTATAATTAAAACTTTCATAAGGCCTCTTTCATCATGCCGCATGTTGTTTACGTCCCATATGCCTGTATCAGGATTATAATCTTGCCTTGTTCTATCGGGTACTATGTGAGATCTATATTTCAATCCACCGGGTATTGGAGCATAGACTATTACTGAACTCCAATCGACTAAATCATCATTTTTTGCGGTTACTGTTATAATAACTTTATCTCCTACATTTGCTTTTGGCGGGCTAACTTCAATAGTTATATCAGCAAAGGCAATGTTCATTGTTGAGAATATTAAAACAAATATAATTGCTAACGGGATAATAGATTTTAAAATTTTCATTTTTTATTCACATATTAATTTTTTAATCGATGCTCTAAAAACTCAAAGCTAGTACTATTTTTACTATTCTCAACTTACATATATAAGCATATCGAATGTGTTTTTAATTTATTAAATTTGTATTTTTAAGTCAAAAAAAGGAAAAAAGAAGAAAAAAAATGTTTTAAGATATTTTAATTTTTGTCGCGCTTGCTTTAGCGTTATTGTGTTCGTTGGATTCTCGTATAATTCCTGTTGAATCAGCTACAGCAATAATATAATAATTACCGCTTGCAATATTGGATGGAATATTACAGTTTGCTGTTGCAGTGGTTGTTGACCAGCCATTCAAACCATTCACAGTAGCATGACCAATATACACATCATTACTACTCTTAATTGCATCAGTAGATAAATAGTAGGACACGTAGAATGTATCTGTTGTGATTGAACCACTATTTTTTACTGTGCTGCTTACTGAGTATCCTGTTGCACCTCTTGCAGTGTTTCCAGGTGTTGTTACTGTTTGAACGTTTAATTCAGGTCTCCATATAAAGATACTACTTGGGCTGGTTTTAGCATTGTTTGCTTCGTTGGATTCTTGTATGATTCCTGTGGAATCGGCGACTGCGATGATGTAGTAGTTTCCCTGTGCAATATCCTTAGGTATTGTGCATTTTGCTGTGGCGGTGATTGTTGACCAGCCGTTTAAACCATTTACTGTAGCATGTCCAATATATCGGTCATTACTACTCTTAGTGGTATCTGTTGAGAGGTAGTAGGATACGTAGAATGTATCTGTGGTGATTGACCCACCGTTTTTGATTGTGCTGCTTACTGTATAGTTTGTTATTCCAGTTGCAGTGTTTCCAGGTGTTGTTACTGTTTGAACGCTTAAATCAGGTCTCCACACGAAAATCCTGCTGCTACTAGCTTTAACATTGTTAGCTTCGTTGGATTCTTGTATAATTCCTGTGGAATCGGCAACTGCTATAATGTAGTAGTTTCCCTGTGCAATATCCTTAGGTATTGTGCATTTTGCTGTGGCGGTGATTGTTGACCAGCCATTTAAACCATTAACAGTAGCATGTCCTATATATCGGTCGTTATTGCTCTTGTACTGGTCAGTTGACAGGTAGTAGGATACGTAGAATGTATCTGAAGTGATTGAACCATCATTTTTAACAGTACTGCTTACTGTATAGTTTGTTATTCCAGTTGCAGTGTTTCCAGGTGTTGTTACTGTTTGAACGTTTAATTCAGGTCTCCACACGAAAATCCTGCTGCTACTAGCTTTAACATTGTTTGCTTCGTTGGATTCTTGTATAATTCCTGTGGAATCGGCGACTGCGATGATGTAGTAGTTTCCCTGTGCAATATCCTTAGGTATGTTGGAATTTATCTGTGCATTAACTGATGATCCTCCATTTAAACCATTTACTGTTGCATGCCCAATATAACGGTCATTACTGCTCTTATATGGGTCAGTTGAGAGGTAGTAGGATACGTAGAATGTTTTTGTAATGGTTCCGCCATTATTTTTAATTTTACTGCTAACCAGATAGTTTGTAATGCCAGTAGCAGTGTTACCGCTTGTAGTGACTGTTTCAGTCCTTAAATCAACTGGAATAATCATATAAATTTCACTGTAAATTTTAGAAGGATTACCCACAGCATCCACAGCGTAGAATTTAAGTGTGGTTGTGGTGCTTATTGAAATTGGGCCCGTATATTTCTTTCTTGTGCTGCTTGTTTGTGGGTTGCTGCCATCTGTGGTGTAATAAGTTGTTGTTGGGTTTATATCTGTTGCAGTTAAAGTAACAGTCTGAATATCGCTATAAACACCTCCGAACGGATTAACAGCTACTGTGGGTGCTGTTGTATCTGTTATGGAATATGTTTCAGTTTTAACAGAACTCCAGTTAGTTGCAGAGTCTACTGCAGCAAAATTGATCGTAGTTGATTTGTTTACAGCAATTGGTCCACTGTATTTGATTTTGGTGCTGCTTGTCCGTGGATCGCTGCCGTCTGTAGTGTAGTATATGGTTGTTCCACTGGTTGATGTGATATTTACAGTTTGTACCAGTTCGTAGCTGCCTCCACGTGGGGTGGCGTTAATGGTGAATGGTACGAGATTTGCATATCTTAGTCCTGAGTTTGCAGTTGCATAGCTTATGCTTGGTATTCCTGATTGACTCATGGTAAAGGATATCCGCTGTGCCGCTCCATAGACTGTGTCAATGTAGGTAATAATCCACTTTGAACCTTCTTTGTAAGCGTATTTTAGGTTTCCACTGATAAAATCTTGATAGACTATTCTAGGATTGCCTGATGAGTCTAATAGTATTTTACTTGCTACAGATTTTAAACTATCAACAGTTTCTATAACCCATTGAGTATCTTTCCAGTATGCATATTTTAAGGAGCCATTATATTCATTATAACTGATATGGGGGTCACCTGAAGAATCTGTTGCAATGGAGTTCCACAATCCTACATCACCTGATTCATCCACTGTTGAAATCTGCCATGTTCCTGCAGGTGATCTTTTAACATATTTTAAGATACCTGTATATGTGGAGGTGTTGAATTCGTAGTAGCTGATTCTGGGCTGTCCATTAGAATTCAGTGCAAGGGAGTTGTAGTGTCCGTTGACTACACCTGTAGCATATTCTGAAAACCAGTTTGTGCCGTTATAATACATGTATTTGATCCTTTCATCTGTGTTTTCATAATAGCTGATTCTAGGCAAATCATTATACAATAATAGATTAATATGTGAAACGTCTGTATTATTAGCTATGGCAAAATGATGCCATCCTGTGCTGTCTTTGTAAGCATACCATAATCTATCGGGGGTGCTTTGGTAGTATGCGATGTGGGGTTTGCCTGATGAGTCTAATGCCAGTGAAACCCAACGACCAGAACCTGAAATGTGCGATAAGAGGGTTTCTATGTGCCATCCTGTACTGTCTTTGTAGGCATATTTAAGGTCAGGATAGTCAGTTGCAGAGTTTTCTTTTTGATAATATGCTATGTGCGGATTGCCTGATGAGTCTATGGCAACAGAATTATACTCTATATTAGTATCTATTTGTGTGCTGTTCCAGGTTCCACTTGCTCCTGGTTTATTCAGTACATAAACGTTTGTAAACACATCTGAGATGTGTCCAGCAGCATCGACTGCAATGAATTTTAAAAGTGTGGTTCCTACAGTGTGTATACTTATGGGCCAGGAATAGAGCATACTGTTTATTGTAGGGATAGTGCCGTTTAATGTGTAGTAAATTTTTGGGTTATTGTCTATTTCGTCGGTTGCAGTTAGTTTAACTACCTGATCGCTATTGTATGAGCCGCTTGGCAAGTCTGCTGAAGCTACTGGTGCAGTTATATCAACCATAGCGTATGTTTGATTGTAAACAGGGCTCCAGTTACCTGCAGCATCTTTTGCCGCGAATTTAATTGTTGTAGTTGTGTTTATTGTGAATGCACCGGTGTATTGTATTCGGGTACTGCTTGTTTTTGGATCACTGCCGTCTGTAGTATAATAAATCACTGGATCTGCATCGAGGTTGTCAGTTGCATTTAAAGTTACAGATTTTCTGGTGTTGTATGTACCTCCAACGGGGTCAGCAGCAGCAGCTGGTTTTGTTTTGTCGATTGTATATGTCCTTGTAACTATTTCTGATTCATTTCCAGCGCTATCGACTGCAAAGAACTTCAAAGTAGTGGTTCCTTCACCAGTCAGACTTATTGATCCAGTATATTTTGTACTACTTGTAGTTGGGTTACTGCCGTCTGTAGTGTAGTATATTGTGGGATCAGGGTACAGATTATCAACCGCAGTTAAATTAACAGTTTGGTCAGTACCATATGAACCACCTGGAAGATCTGCTGAAACATCTACAGTATTGACGACTATATTCATGATTTTTTCATCAGTACCATATGCATTGGTTATAGTTAGTTTAACTGTGTAATTACCTGGATTGCTATAAGTGTAAGTTGGATTTTCTTCTGTACTATCTACATTACCGTCATTATCGAAGTCCCATGCGTATGTGAAAGGTCGATTTCCAGCTGAATTATCAGTAAACTGAACAGTTAGAGGAGCTACGCCCTTAACAGGGTTAGCAGAGAAATCTGCAGTAGGTGCTGCAGCCTTACCAGTAACGTAGTATCCGGAATCTGTCACACGGTTGGTCCATCGAACGCCTTCACCCTGTTTTGAGTCCTGGCAATATGCATATGCATTAAATGCAGCCATAGAACCTTCTGGAAGGTTGTAGAATTCATAATCAATTCTAATCATTCCATTATCAATTAAGGTATTGTAATAACTTGTACTGGTTCCAATTAGGCCTGCATACAGATCAACAAACATAATACTGAATGTGTTTGTTGTATCATCCATGTTTTGACCTGCAAATATAGGATAATTTGAGGCAGGGCATGGCTTCCAGATCTGTGGACCATAGATAAAATCAGACTTGTAAAAAGTCTCATTTATAGACCCTATAACATAAATGAGATTAGCCTGATCTGGTTTGAGGTCATAGGTGACAGGAATCCATTGATATCCACTTGCAGTTAAACGAACCCAGAAATTATCTGGAATAGTACCATTAATTGCAATCATCAATATTCCATTATCATTCCAACCACGACCACCAGTATCACTAAAATACAATGTACCTGACTGTGCATTGGTAAATGTCACGTTCCCAATGGAGTTACTAGTATTTGTGGTTATGTGCATGGCGTTCTGTCCCTGTGTTGCACTTTGACTTGAAGAATTAAAGAAATTATAATCATTAACGCCTGAAGTAGTTGTGGAATTGAATCTGGCACCTTCATCATTTGCCACTGTTAAATTTGAATCGGCATGTGACGGTATAACCGTCTGATCAGCTGCCACGCTTCCACTCGAAATAAGTATAATAGCACAGATAAGTGCTATGAATAGTATATATTTTTTCAAATTGTATCAACCTCCGATTATTTAATTTTTTCCGACATGTCTAAATCTACATTTCAGTATACATAAAGTTTATTTTTTTGACTTGAATTTCAACATACGGAATAGTTGATTTTGTATTATCGAATTAACTGCATTATGTAGATTAAAAAGAGATAATTTGAATCTTGATAAAAGTGAGAAGTATTAATGTAAATGCTTCCAAAAAGATATTTAAAGAATAGGAATCGAAATTAGAAACAGTAATTTTGATATAAAATTAAATTGAGCTTTCAAACAAAGTAGAAAGTCTTATGACAGAAAAGTAAAAGCAAAACCAGAAATAAAAATTGAAGTTGCATTCTGTGAAATTGTTAAAAGTCCAGAATATGAAAGCGGTTATTCCCTCAGATTTCCTGTTATCAAAAGAATAAAAGATGATAGATGTCTTGATGATATTGATATATACTGAAATAGTACAATCTGATATAAATTAGTTCATTAGTGTATTTACATCTATTACAAATGCAAAAACAACGATAAACATTATTATGTCCATATTTCTGATCTTTTCCTTTTTATTGGAATCATATATGAAAAAAAAGCAATTATTATTTAAAATAATCATGACACTTAAAGCAATAAATAACTGATTATTTTTGTAATTTACCTTTTAACAATGAAATAAACTTTAATAATCTTATTAATTAGGATATAGCTGGTTAATTTCAAAAATTTAAATAAAAAAAGAAAAGAAAAAAAATTGTTTATTTCCCTCTACCTAAGACTAATCCACTACCTAAAAGCAGTAAAGACATTGCTAAACCTGCTAAAGGCATACCTGTCTTTTGCATTGGTACTGTACTAGTTTCAGTTGCTGCATTTACAGTAGCTGGTACTGAAACTGCGTTAACCAGTAGGGAATCAATGTTTCCTTCTGATCCAATGTCGTTACCAGAGACAGTGACTGTAGGGTTTATGTTAAAACTTCCAGCACTTAATACGTTTAGATCGAGCCATAAGTATGGGTCTCCTACTGCAACATCTCCTAGAGTCCAGGTTAATGTTCTGGTGGTTTCATTGTAAGTCCATGTTCCCTGATCTACGTTTGCACCAGCAAATTCTAATCCTTCAGGAATTACATAGGTAAAGACAACATCTTTAGCTATTCCCGGCCCTTTATTTCCCAGTTTGAAGGTGTATGTTACTTTATCACCAACTTGAGGGTTAGCTTTAGAAGGTGTTATTTGTACATATACTCCAGATTTGATGGTGTAAGTCTCAGATTGCACAGGAGATGCATTACCGGCTGTATCAACAGCAAAGAACTTCAAAGTAGTGGTACCATTTATACTGATAGGACCAGTATAT
>DACV01000008.1:0-52667 GCA_002494885.1 Methanobacterium sp. UBA44 | reverse complement strand
AACCATGATGTTGGGTAATTTTCGGATGTATCTGTGAATTTTACTGTTAATGAGTCTGAACCAGATGTGTTATCCGCAGTGAAATCAGCAACAGGAGTTACTGGAGTATAATTAACTGTAACTACACAAGGATTCATATTATTTATGATTGGGTTACACCAGTTAATTCCTGTACCTTGGAATGATGCACCAGTCCATGCGTAAGCGTTGAATGAAGCTGTTGTGTACATGTTGTTTAAAGTGTATTCAACCTTAACAGCACCATTGTCTATCAAGTTAGCAACTCTACGAGGGTCTAAGTTACCAAGGTACAGGTCTATGAACATCAAGTATTCGGCAGTTGAGTTGTCATTGGTATTTTGGCCGTAGTAAAGTGGCTGCCATCCACTAGGAGCGGGTCTTGTTGTCTGTGGGCCGTAAAGGAAGTCAGACTTTGTGAAAGTTTCGTTCACAGCTCCTACAACGTGCTGAGGGTTTGTTGGTAGTGGTGGTTGAACTGCACCAAAGGTCGAAATTACCCAGGTGTACCCACTTGAAACTATAGTCAAATTAAAATTATCTTCTATAGGTCCCTTCACTGATAGTAGAAGTATGATGTTATCATTGAGCCCACGACCTCCAGTGGTAGTGATATAGAATACACCAGATTGAGAACCACTGGTAGTGTTGTTCACGATTATTTGACCATACATTGCGCTTGTATCGCTACTGTTACATATATGGAGCTGGTTAAGCCCTCCACCTTCAGCCTTGATGTAATATGTACCGTTTGTACCGTTTGGATTGTATCCTTGCTGAATCGGGTCATTTAAATAATAATCATAATCCACATTATACTTGACTCCATTATCATTGGATACATTAATATAGACATGGTTGTATTGTGGAATAATAGTTGTATTCAGCGTATCGTTATCCGCAGCTGCTACGCTTCCACATAAACTCAGTATTATAGCACCAATTAGCGTCATGAATATTATACTTTTTTTCATATTATCACCTCCGATTATTTTTTTATAATATTTTAGGTTGACAAGTCAAGATTTGCATATCAATATATTTAAACCTTCAGAAGATATTAAAAAATTACCTGAATTTATGTTGCAATAAAAAGATATTTTGAGCTTTATTTACAATTTTAATGTAATTTAATTCAAATAACATTAATCATGACTATTAAATTATCCAGTTCATATTAAAAAAGTGTCGAGTTAGATAAAAATACAGTTTAATGTTCAAATAAGAAAAATAAAAAAAAGAGAAACCCTCAAACACATTGTGTTTGGGGCATGGAAAAATTTTTAATTTTTCCGGTTGTGAAACGGAGTTTCACAAACATTGAAAATCAAAGCCAACAAACACTTCGTGTTCGCGGCGTCAAAATCTTGATTTTGACAGATTTTCAAGTGAAAAATTGTTTATTTTTTCCTACCTAAGACTAGTCCGCCACTAACCATTAACAAAGCCATAGCTAAGCCTGCAATTGGTATACCAGTATTTTGCATTGGTACTGTACTAGCTTCAGTTGCTGCATTAACTGTATTTTCATTATCAGTTGTGTTTGTTGATGCAAGGATATTAACCAGTAAAGAACCGATATTACCCTCTAAATTTGGATTGTAACCATCTACAGAGACTGTAGGTTGTATGTTAAAGCTTCCAGAACTTAAAATGTTTAGATCGAGCCATAAGTATGGATCTCCTACTACAACATCTCCTAGTGTCCAGGTTAAAGTTCTGGTGGTTTCATTGTAACTCCAAGTACCTTGGTCAACGTTTGCACCAGCGAACTCAACACCATCTGGGATCACGTAAGTAAATACGACATCTTTTGCTATTCCTGGTCCTTTGTTACCTAGTTTGAATGTGTATGTTACCTTGTCACCTATTTGTGGGTTAGGGTTGGATGATGTAATGTTTACATACACTTCAGATTTGATGTTGTATGTTTCAGACTGTACTGGAGATGCATTACCGGCTGTATCTACTGCAAAGAATTTTAATGTTGTAGTGTCAGTTATACTGATAGGACCAGTATATTGAGTACTGCTTGTTGTTGGTGTGCTGCCATCTGTAGTGTAGTATATGGTGGCTGGTTCGTCAGTTGTTAGGGTTACATTTTGAACGTCGTCAAAATTACCGCCTACAGGATTAACAGTTACTGTTGGAGCTATGGTGTCTAAAACAGTGATATAACCTGTTTTTGTCATGGTATCGCTGCCTGCAAGGTTGCTTGCTGTTAATTTTACTGTGTAAACACCAGGTGTAGTGTAGGTGTGTGTTGGGTTTTGTTCTGTTGATGTTGTGCCGTCTCCAAAGTCCCATAACCATGATGTTGGGTAATTTGCAGATGTATCTGTGAATTGAACAGTCAATGAATCTGAACCACTTGTATTAGCAGCGGCAAAGTCTGCAACGGGAGTTATTGGAGTATAATTAACGGAATATCCACTTGATCCTGAATCCTGAACCCTGTTTGTCCAGCTTATTCCTTGACCCTGATTTGCTGCACCTGCCCATCCATATATATTGAATGCTGCAGTTGTGGTTAGGCCTGTGATAGCGTATTCAACTTTCACTGCACCATTATCTATCAGATTTGGGAAATTAGTTCCTTTCAGTGTTCCAAGGTATAGATCTACAAACATCAAGTATGATGAGGTTGAAGAATCGCTGGTATTTTGGCCGTAGTAAAGTGGTAATGACCATGTTCCAAGGGCTCCTGGACCTGGTTTATACACGGTTGCACCGTACTGGAAGTCAGATTTTGTAAAAGTTTCATTTACACCAGTGGTGTATGTGTAATTGGTAGGAGTTGTTCCTGTTACTGTCCATGTGTATCCACTTGATGTGATCTTTATGGAGAAATTATCAGAAATTGGCCCTGCTACTGATATCAAAAGAATCATATCATCAGTGTATCCACGTCCTCCAGTATTGGTTATATAAAATACACCAGATGAAGAAGTACTTGTGGCGTTAATCACACTTACCTGACCATATGCACTAATTATATTTGAGTCATTTGTAATATGAAGCTCATTCATTCCTCCACCGTCTGCCTTAATGTAATAGGTGTTATTTGGACCACTGTAGACTGAACCATCTTTGTCATATTTAACACCATTATCATTGGAAACATTGATAAAGACGTGCCTGTTATTTGTTAGATTGGTTGTGTTCATACTGCTATCGACAGTAGCTGCTACACTTCCACATAAACCTATTACCATGATACCAACAAGTGTCATAAATATTATACTTTTTTTCACTTTTTCACCTCCTTTTAACTTGTTATATAATATTTTAAGTCGACAAGTCAAGATTTACATTTCTATATATTTAAACTTTCATAGATATTGTAGAAATAGCAGGAGGTATATTATTACTAAATGTTGTTTTATGCATTATTTTAAAATAAAATGTCATTTATTCATGATAATAAAAAATATAAGACCGTTTCATTATTTAATTCATGCAAGAAAAACATCGAGTTATATATGAATGTAATTTATGATCATTTTAAAAATAAAAAAAAGAAAAAAATTGGGGATTTTTTTTAGGTTATGTAAATTCTGGTTGCGCTAGCCCTATTATTATTTGACTCAGAGGATTCTGGTATTATTCCTGTAGAATCAGCTACAGCGATGATGTAATAGTATCCTCGCGCTATATTTGCTGGAATATTACATTTAGCCTCGGTTGTGATTGTTGACCAGCCATTTAAACCATTCACAGTAGCATGTCCAATATACACATCATTACTGCTCTTAGTAACATCTGTAGACAGGTAGTAAGAGACATAGAATGTATTTGATGTAATGGATCCATTATTTTCCACTACGCTGCTGACTGTGTATCCTGTTTTTCCCTTTACTGTGTTTCCACTTGTACTAACAGTTTTAACCTTTAAATCAGGTCTCCATACGAAAATTTTGCTGCTACTGGTTTTAATGTTGTTTGCTTCGTTGGATTCTTGTATAATTCCTGTTGAATCGGCGACTGCTATGATGTAGTAGTTTCCCTGGGCAATGTCTTTGGGTATTGTGCATTTGGCTGTTGCAGTGGTTGTTGACCAACCATTCAAACCATTAACAGTAGCATGACCAATATAACGGTCATTACTACTCTTAATTGCATCAGTAGATAAGTAATAAGACACGTAGAATGTATCTGAAGTGATTGACCCACCGTTTTTGATTGTGCTGCTTACTGTATAGTTTGTTATACCAGTTGCAGTGTTACCGCTCGGAGTAACTGTTTGAACGTTTAATTCAGGTCTCCATATAAAGATTCTACTTGTACTGGTTTTAATGTTGTTTGCTTCATTTGGTTCTTGTATAATTCCTGTGGAATCAGCTACTGCTATGATGTAATAGTATCCCTGGGTAATATCCTTAGGTATTGAACCTAATATTGCAGCATTGATTGATGAACCACTGGCTAAACCGTTTACTGTAGCATGTCCAATGTATCGATCGTTACTGCTCTTATACTGGTCGGTTGACAGGTAGTAGGATACGTAGAATGTTTTTGTAATGGTTCCACCGTAATTTTTAACTGTACTGCTTACAGGATAGTTTGTTATTCCAGTTGCAGTATTGCCGTTTGTAGTGACTGTTTCAGTCCTTAAATCCGCAGGAGCAAGGTTTATTGTGTATGTTTTAGTGTACACTGGTGAAGGATTACCTGCAGCGTCGACTGCGTAGAATTTAAGTGTGGTTGTAGTGCTTATTGAAATTGGGCCCGTATATTTCTTTCGGGTGCTGCTTGTTTGTGGATTGCTGCCATCTGTAGTATAATAAGTTGTTGTTGGGTTTATATCCGTTGTAGTTAAAGTTACAGCCTGAATATCGCTATAAGTACCTCCGACTGGATTAACAGTCGCTGTTGGCATTGTTTTGTCAATTGTGTAAATTCTTTCAATTACATTTGAAATATTTCCAGTAAAGTCAACAGCAATGAATTTTAAAGTAGTATTTCCTTCATTATTAATGCTTATTGGTCCTGTGTAAAGTGTGCTGCTTGTTGTTGGAGTACTACCGTCTAGTGTGTAGTATATTGTTGGATTAGAATCCAGATTGTCAGTTGCAGTTAAGTTAACTGTTAAGTCAGTATTGTAAAAACCACTTGCCACGTCTGCTGAAGGTACTGGTGCAACATTGTCCACAGTAACATATTTTACTTCATCATCACTACCAGCTGCATTGGTTACTGTTAATTTAACAGTGTAAGTGCCATTGCTACTGTAAGTGAACGTTGGATTTTGTTCTGTACTGTCTATTGTTCCATCATTGTCGAAATCCCACGCCCATGTTGCAGCGTAAGATGATGTATCGTTGAATTGGACGGTTAGAGTTCCATTATCTGTAGGTGTAACTGTGAAGTTTGCAACAGGAACTTGATCCTTGAAAGCGTACAAGTTTTTATCCATACTTCCTATGTAGAGTGTACCATCCGCACCAATTGATGGTGAGCCATAAATGTAGTTACCAGTGGTATATGTCCATTTTAAAGTTCCATCAGGATTTAATGCATAAACCTTTTTATTATAGCATCCAAAGTAGATGGTTCCATCTGCTCCAATTACTGCTGAACCATATATAGTACTTTCTGTAGCATAACTCCATTTAAGAGTTCCATCAGGATTTAAGGCATAGAAATTACCGTTGGTGTTTCCTACATAGATGGTCCCATCTGTCCCAATTGCTGGATATGCATAATATATACCGCCTCCAGCAGTGTAATTCCATTTCAATGTTCCATCAGGATTTAAGGCATAGAAATTACCGTTGGTGTTTCCTACATAGATGGTCCCATCTGTCCCAATTGCTGGTGAACCCTGTATACTGCCTCCTGTAGCATAACTCCATTTAAGAGTTCCGTAAGGGTATAAAGCATAGAGTTTACTGTTATCTCCTATATAGATGGTTCCATCGGCACCAACAACAGGAGAAGAATAAAATAGGGTTCCGGAGGTAAATGTCCATTTCAGTGTTCCATTAGGGTTTAATGCATAGACTCGATTATTATCAGCACCAAAATAGATGGTTCCATCCATTCCAATTGCTGGTGAATCATATATTCTACCTCCTGCAGTGTAAATCCATTTTTCTGTTCCATTAGGATATAAAGCATAAAATTTTCTGTTAAAGCTTCCGAAATAGATGGTACCGTCTTTTCCAATTAATGCTGAACCATATATTCTGGTTCCTGTACTGTAACTCCATTTTAATGTTCCATCAGGATTTATAGCATAGAGTTTACCGTCATAGCTTCCAATATAGATAGTACCGTCAGCTGCAATAGTAGGGCATGCGTAATATATGCTATTACCAGTTGAAAAGATCCATTTAGTAGCATTTACTTGTGGGCCCACATAATCTGACTGCCCTGTATTGTTAGTATTACCACCTAATTTAGGCCAATCTGAATTTTCAAGTCCTTTATTTCCTATAGCATAGCCCTGGACAAATAATGAGCTCCAGTATCCTTCAGGGTTAACCGCAGCAAACATAAGTGTTAAGGGTTCAATAAGGGTTAAAGCTCCTGTGTATTGAACTCTTGTACTGCTTGACCGCGGATCTGTAGTATCAAGAGTATAATAAATTGTCGCTGCCGGGTCACTTGCTATTAGTGCTGTTGCTTGTGTACTGTTATAGGTTCCACTAGGGAGGCTTGAAATAACAGTTAACGGAGCTATATCGGCAATTCTAACATAGTTGTTCTGCGTTATAGTACTATTGAAAACTCCATTAGATGCGGTTAAGGTTACGGTGTAGTTTCCTGGTGTTGTGTAGGTGTGTGTTGGGTTTTGTTCTGTGCTGTTGGTTCCATCACCAAAATCCCAATACCAAGATATTGGAGTGAATATTGCTGTGGTATCCTTAAAGTGTACAGTTAATGGTGCCCAACCAGATGGAGGATAAGTATCTGTTGTAGTGAAATTTGCGGTTCCTATAATATAGTTTTGGGTATATAATGAACTCCAGCACCCATCAGGGTTAACTGCAGCATACATAAGTATTGTGTTTGTGTTAATGTCTACAGGCCCTGTGTATTGGACTCTTGTACTGCTTGACCGCGGATCTGTATTATCAAGAGTGTAGTAAATTGTTGCGGTTGAATCATCTGCATTTAGTGTAGCAGCTTGTGCAGTGCTGTAGATTCCACCAGGTAGATTTATATCTACGGTTAATGGTGTTGTATTGGCAATTTTAACAAGGTCATTTTGTGTTTTAGTGCTATTTCCAAGTGAATTGGATACTGTAAGGCTTACGGTGTAGTTTCCTGGTGTTGTGTAGGTGTGTGTTGGGTTTTGTTCTGTGCTGTTGGTTCCATCACCAAAATCCCAATACCAAGATGCTGGACAGTAGGATGTATCTTTAAAGTGTACTGTAAATGGTGCCCACCCAGATGGAGGATAAGTATCTGTTGTAGTGAAATTCGCCTCTGGAAAATCATCTTCTATTGCATAGATTCTTTTATCACCGGCTCCGAAGTAGAGGGTTCCGTTAGATCCAATGGCAAGAGGACCATGGGTTGATGAACTAGTCTTATAACTCCATTTCAGTGTTCCATCAGTATTCAATGCAATTACACTACCTCCACTGAGATATATGGTTCCATCTGCCCCGATAGCAGAATACTTTGTACCTCCGCTGGTTGTATAATTCCATTTTAGTGTTCCGTCAGGGTTTAATGCATAGAATTTATCACTTCCAATATATATGGTTCCATCAGCTCCAATAGCAGGAGAACCTAATATTTGAGAGCCAGTAGTATAACTCCATTTCAGTGTTCTATCAGGGCTTATTGCGTAGAATTTATTGTCCCAGCTTCCGATGTATATGGTTCCGTCTGCACCAATAGATGGAGAGCCACCTATTATGCCGCCAGTGGAATATTTCCATTTTAATGTCCCATCAGAATTTAATGCATAGAGATTCTTGTCTTCACATCCAATATATACGGTTCCATCTGATCCTATGGCTGGTGAATCGCGTGGATAGTCACTGGTAGGGTAAGTCCATTTTAGTGTTCCATCTGGATTTAATGCATAGATATTCTTATCTATGCTTGCAAAATATATTGTTCCATCAGTTCCAATAGTAGGAGAAGCGCTTACCGCTTTACTAATTGCGTAAGTCCATTTTAGTGTTCCGTCAGGGTTTAATGCATAGAATTTATCACTTCCAATATATATGGTTCCATCAGCTCCAATAGCAGGAGTGTATATACCGCTTGTAGTGGCGTAACTCCATTTTAGTGTCCCATCAGGTTTTAATGCATAGAGTTTATTGTCACTGCTTCCTACATATATGGTTCCATCTACTCCAATAACAGGAGAACCAACTATCGATTTTCCAGTGGTATAGGTCCATTTGATGTTATTGGTTTGCGGCCCAGTGTAATTTGATTGTCCTGTGTGATTGTTATTTTCTTGAAACGTTGGCCATGGTGTGTCTGCAAGTCCACCATCTCCAATTACATAGTTCTGCAAGTAAAGTGGACTCCAGTTTCCTAATGTGTCTACTGCTGCGTATCGTAGTGTTGTTGTTTTGTCTATGGTAATTGCTCCAGTGTAGGTAATCCTTGTTGTGCTATTCCTGGGGTCTGTGGTGTCGTTGGCATAGTAAACGGTTGCAGTGGTATCGTTACTGGTTAATGCCACGCTTTGTGCAGTGTTATATGTTCCGCCAGTTAAATTGGTAGAAACAGTAGGTTCTGCGCTTACTGCTCCCATTGCTGCAGAAATACAAAAAAGTACAGCGAAAATAAGGAGCATAATCGATATTTTATTATATTTCGTCATTTAAACCTCCTTTTTAATTCTACCAAAAATTCAAAGAATTTTTAGTGTTTACGAAACAAGTTTCGTAGCCGGAAAAATCTTTGATTTTTCCATGTCCCGAAAATCCCTCAAATTCTTCGAATGTGGGGCATCAAAACTTTTGATTTTGAAAGCTTCGATTTTCGAGGGTTTAAAGTAATGGATCATAAAATTAATTAAGGATCCATGATCATGAATTTCCGACAGATATATATATACGTATCGTTTAAAAGAACGGTTTAATGTCAATTTATTACTTATTCTAAAAAATTTAAGAAATCAGTGAAAAAGAAGTATAATTAATCTATTTATACTAATTGCTAAAAAATTAAAAGTAAGGAGAATGATTGTATATCTCCTCCTTTTTTTCCGTGTTTTTAGACTTTTTAGTTTATCCCACTTTATATTTTTTGTCTATTGGAACCAACTTGCAACATTCCATCCAGATGTTGATAATGAATTGTTTCCTATGTTATTCACTGAATTAGTCCATCGAATACCATTCCCCTGACTTGAACTTTGACAGTATCCATAGGTATTAAAAGCAACCAACGAATCCTCTGGGAGATTACTGATTGTGTAGTTAACTTGAAGTGCTCCATTATTGACTACAGTTTGTCCAAGCCAAGTTTGAGAGGATAATGTATTTGACCCGATGATTCCAGCGTAGAGATCGACAAAAATGATGTGGAAAGTGTTATTATTTGAAATATCCTGGGTCACATTCTGGCCTTCGTAGAGAGGATAGTTAGCGATGTAACAGGGCTTCCAGGTTGAATTATAACCATTGTTACCAGTGAAATCAGATATTGTGAATGTTTCACTAATTCCCTGTACATAATTAGTGCTACTGTAGTTAGGGAAAGTTCCTGTTTGCACTGGGGTCCATTGGTATCCAGCAGAATTTATTTGGACTGAGAAATCAGATAAATCTTCTGCAGTTCCGTTGACTGCAATCATCAGTATGCCGTTATCATGCCATCCACGACCACCAGTATTAGTCAGATAGAATGTACCAATGGATGAACCACTTGTTGCAGTATCATTTGTCACATCTCCCATAGCATCACTCGAATCTGAAGATATATGTAGCTCATTCAAACCACCAGTCTGGGTGGGGTTGAAAAAGTTATAAGTGCCATTGGGGATATTGGGCTCTTGATATCGAACACCCTCATCGTTTGCTACAGTCAAATTCACATTCCTATGTGTCTCTATTTGAGAAGCTGCGCTCACAATTCCTGCTGTCAGAGATAAACAGATAACCACAGCAAGAACCAGAGAGAAGCTCGGTTTTTTAAATTTTCCCATATTTTTGTTCCTCCTTTACATGTCGATATGCAATTTAATTACACTCAGTAGGAATACTTTATCTTCCTTATATATAAATTTGACGGTAATTTTTTAACATTTTCGTTAATTAAAGCAATTTAAAAATAAATATATGTAAAAATAGACCTATTACGGCATATGTGATTATAATCGCATGATTACATAAATTATAGAACATAAAAATGATTTAAAATGATTTATATTGGAATATAACTACTTTAATGATTAATATTTAGTATCACATTAATATAAAAACTGCATAACATCTAATATTTTAAAATTTTTATAAAGATGTATTTAACACGCTTAATTAAACTCATAAATTATATTGGGACAGATATGAAAAAGATTGAGAATTATCATAAATCGATCCAAGTTTCAATACGTTTATTAATCCATATCGCATAAAATGAAATATCTCAATTCAAAGGGGAAGAGTTAATGAAAAATCAAAAATCTATAATAATCATTGCAATTGTAATCATAGCTATTATTGCTTTAATTGGAGCATATATGGCATATCAAGGGCCTACTTCCAGTTCAGGAAATCAAATTACAGATATGATAGGAAGAAATGTTGAAATGCCTGCTGAAGTTAATAAAGTTTACTCTCTGAGTTCTTCAACTACAGTGCTGCTTTACATGCTTGCTCCTGATAAAATGGTAGGCTGGGACGCTCAAAGGTCTGAAGAAGAAAATATTTACATGCCTGATAAATATCAGGACCTTCAAGTTTATGGTGGAGGTAAAAGAAATGCAAATTATGAATCAATTATATCTTCAAATCCTGATATTATTTTGATAGGTCATGGAGGTACCATTGAAGATGTTAACAAAATACAGAAAAAATTCGGCCAGATTCCAGCCTTAGATGTGGAAGGAGATAATAATTTAACCGATATTCTGCCGGCAATTGATTTCATGGGTACTGTTTTAAAAGAGCCTGAAAAGGCACAGGAATTAAAAGATTTCTATAACAAAGCTTTAAATCAGGTCAACGCTAAAGTGGCAAATATTCCAGAATCTGAAAAAAAGAAAGTCTATTATGCCAAAGATCCAGATGGTTTAAAGACTTTTGCTCCAGGTTCTGCCCATACACAGCTAATTAATATTTGCGGCGGGAATAACGTTGTTGAAGCTCCAGTGACAAAAGGAGGAATGGGAGTTTCCATGGAACTGGTTTTGCAATGGAATCCAGATGTTATAATTACCAGCGATAAGCAGTTCTACAATAGCGTCTATTCAAACCCACAGTGGCAGACAATTAATGCAGTTAAAAATAAAGAGGTTTATCTTGTACCCCAATCGCCTTATAGCTGGTTTGAAGGTCCACCAGGAGCAAATACTATAATAGGCATTCCCTGGACAGCTAAAGTATTATATCCTGATCAGTTCAAAGACATAGACTTAAAAGGTCTTACAAAAGAATTCTATTCCAAATTTTACCATTATAACCTCACTGATGAACAGGTTACTGGCATATTAAGCTCATCAGGACTAAAAGAATTCTAAGGTGAATAATTTGTTTAAATCGAAAATCAGGGATAAAATCGCTTCGCATGAAATGTCAATAACAGTATTGATGATCATTCCGCTGATTCTCCTGTTTTTCTTCTCATTTCTTATTGGGAGATATCCAGTATCTCCAAATGAAGTTATAATGGCCATAGCATCTAAATTATTTTTAATAAATTCCACTTTATCTCCTGCAGTTAATACCATTATTTTTGATATAAGATTACCCCGAATACTTGCAGCAATGATGGTTGGTGCCTCTCTATCAGTTGCAGGGGCATCTTTTCAGGGATTGTTCCAGAATCCGCTGGTTTCTCCTGATAAACTTGGTGTTTCGGCTGGTGCAGGATTTGGTGCAGCTCTTGCAATTCTTTTTTCAGCAAGTGTATTCATGATACAATTTTCTGCATTTGTCTGGGGATTAATTGCGGTTGGGTTAACCTACTTTTTAGGAAGGGCTTTTAAAGGCACTTCAATGTTAACTCTGGTTTTATGTGGAATTGCCATTGCATCATTATTTGGAGCGCTACTATCTCTAATTAAATATGTTGCAGATCCTTATGGTCAACTACAGACCATCGTTTTCTGGCTAATGGGTAGTCTGGCTTCAGTAAATAATCTGGATATAATTATAATGGGAATTCCAATTACCATAGGCACAATAATTCTTTTAATGATAAGATGGAGGATAAATGTCCTTTCCATGGGTGAGGAGGAAGCCCAGACGCTTGGAGTGAACACAAAAAGGTTACAGGCAATTATAATTGTCTGCTGTACTATTGTAACTGCCTCAGCTGTTAGTATATGCGGTATTATAGGATGGATTGGACTAGTTATACCTCATGTAGCCAGAATGATTGTTGGGCCGGACCATAAAATTCTTTTACCTGCAAGCATCATTCTTGGAGCATTTTTCCTTCTTTTAATAGATAACGTAGCCAGAACAATTACAACCACTGAAATCCCTCTCGGCATCTTAACGGCCATAATAGGAGCTCCATTCTTCTTATATCTCCTCATGAAAAGTAAGGAGGTGTGGTCATGAGTCATTTAATGGAAATGGTAAATGGAACATTTTCTTACAATTCACTTGATAATATCTTTGAAGATATAAACTTTGAAGTTGAAAAGGGAGATGTTTTCTGTATTTTAGGGGCGAATGGTGCGGGTAAAACCACACTGATTAAATGTTTAAATGGATTGATGAAGCTGAGTTCTGGAAAAGTCCTTTTAAATGGTAAGAATATTTATGGCCTCAACCATTCTCAAATAGCCAGAAATATAGGTTATATACCTCAAATACATAATTCTACTTTTTCATTTACGGTACTGGATGTAGTATTAATGGGAAGAGCTCCTCACCTTGATATATTTTCATCCCCTTCAAAAAAAGATGTTAAAATAGCTGAGAATTCATTAAAAGCACTTAATATTTACTATATGAGGGATAAACCCTACACTGAAATCAGTGGAGGGGAGCAGCAGCTTGTTTTTATTGCAAGGATCTTAACGCAGGAGCCAGACATCTTACTTCTGGATGAACCCACTTCTCATCTTGATTTTGGTAATCAGATAAGGACGCTGAACATCATTGAAAAACTGGCTAAAAACGGCCTTTGTGTGGTTATGTCTTCTCATTTTCCTGATCATGCCTTTATTTCATCAAATAAGGTAGCAATAATGAAGGGAAAAAATTTCATTGATATTGGCACCCCAGAAGAAGTAATAACAGAAGAGAATATGGAAAAAGCCTATGGCATTAGGGTAAAAATTGCAGATATTGATTACAGAAGGGCCTGTATTCCTTTAAAGATAAAATAGGATTAATATATAATGACCAATATTTATGGAATTCAAGGTTTGTTTTTATGAAATTAGGAGATTACAGGTTCAATTTACAGGAGCTTGCAGGAGCTACAGGAGATTATGGAACTCTTCTTCCCTTAGCTATAGGTTATATTGTGGTTTGTGGCCTGGATCCCACAGGATTTCTGATCATGATGGGAATCGCCACCATTATAACAGGTCTGTACTTTAAACTTCCCATGCCCATTGAACCTATGAAGGCACTGGCTGTTTTTGCCATTGCATCAAGCTGGGATCCTTCGTTGATATATGCTTCAGGAATCGCAATGGGAATAGTATGGCTTTTTATTGGGGCTACGGGTTTAATGACCTGGTTTGCAAGAATAACTCCAAAATCTGTAGTTCAGGGTATTCAAGCGTCTCTGGCAATACTACTGGCAATTGAAGCCCTTAAATTCATTCAGGGAGGATGGATACTTGTCATTATAAGTATCATTATAATTTTGGCCTTTAGAAACAACCGGTATGCCCCGGCAGCGATTATACTATTGATAATGGGCATTACCATAATGTTCTTCCAGGGCACGCTTTCTGCAATTGGAGGACCCCAACTAACTCTCCCTCATCCAGTTACTTTTTCTCTAAATCAAATTTGGGAATCTCTTGTTGCAGTTGGACTTGCTCAGATACCTCTAACTGCTACTAATGCTGTAATAGCAACTGCCATTCTTATAAAAGAATATTTCCCTGAAAGGGCAGTTCCAGAAAAGAAAATTGCCTTAAGCATTGGTTTTATGAATATAACACTGCCTTTCTTTGGAGGCATGCCTTTATGTCACGGTGCAGGAGGACTTGCAGGCCAGTATTATTTTGGAGCAAGAACTGGAGGGGCAAATATTATGGAAGGACTTATTTACATTATTTTAGGGCTTTTCTTTGCAGGGTCTATTGTTGTTCTCTTTAAAGGGTTTCCAGGTGCAATAATTGCGGCCATGATGATTATGGTCAGTATTGGATTGTTAAAATTCACTAAAGACCTTAAAATTGAAAGATCTATTATTCCTCTTATTGTAACTGTAGCCGGTTCAATTCTGGTTAATATGGCAGTGGGTTTTGTTGCAGGGATAATCAGCCATTATATTTTGAAAAAAATGTTCCCTGAGGCAGATTAAAATGATATAAAATGTTTTAAGTAGCTGTTTAAAAAAATAAAGAATTTGTCCCTGATTATGCAGGGACTGGATTATTTAATAATGGAGCAAACAGCGCCGGCACAGGATTTGTTATTATTGGAGTAAATAATGGTTGACCATACTGTTGGGTACCGTAATTACCGATTATCTGCTGACCTTCTGGGGATACCAGGAAGTTAACAAAGTTGTTCGCACCTTCTATATTGGTCTGCGGGTGCCTATCAGGGTTTATGGGCATTGCAGTGTAAATATTCAATAGATCTGTACCTGTTGTTATAATTGGTACAAGACTGATTTTACCGTCTCTACTAAATGAAAGGAATGTTCCTGAATCACTTAATGTGTAGGCATTCTGTTCATTTGCAATTACCAGAGTTTCTCCCATACCTTTACCACTTTCTACATACCATGAGGAATTTCTAACTGAGTTGTAATTTATTCCACTGGAATTCCAGATTTTCTTTTCTCGGGCATGTGTACCGGAATCATCTCCACGTGATACAAATTTGACCTGATTAGGGTTTTGTTGGCCTTCTGCCATTATTTTTTGGAAAGCTGCAGTAGCATTCATGCCTCTAATACCTGCAGGGTCATCTGCAGGACCTACAATCCAGAAGTAATTGTATGCAAATTCTGTACGGTTTGTACCGAAACCATCACTGACGAATTTTTCTTCCCGTGCTTTATCGTGGACAAGCATGAGATCCACATCTCCCCTTTCACCATACTGTAGAGCTATGCCTGTACCTCCAGATACAACCTGCACGTCTACACCAGGATATTTTTCCTCAAATGCTGCTTCTAATTCTTTTAAAAGCCCTGTATCTTCTAAACTTGTGGTTGTTGAAATTCTAAGCCTGGAAGTGTCAGGATTATTGCTGGTGGAATAAGCATAGATTCCTATTGCTGCTATAATAATAATTACAATTGCTATTATAGCTATTAGTTTAGTATTCATGAATTGACCTCCTACTTTGATTAATTAATGGATATGTTAATATTTACATATCATTAATTATTAATGTTTTACTATTTTTGATAGAATAGTAATATTAAATTAGATAATTTTATTAACTATTTTTGAGATAAATACTCTATGAGGTGATATTCATGCAAATGAGTGCAAGAAATATGTTAAAAGGCAAAATTGAAGGGATTGATAAAGGACCTGTAAGCACAAGAGTAAAAATAAAAATGGACTCTCCGGGAACAGTAACTGCAAGTATAACTACAGAAGCCGCGGAAGAATTAGGCCTTAATAAAGGAAACGAAGTTTATGCGGTAATTAAGGCCAGTGAAGTTCTTGTTGCTAAAAAATAACTTATTAATTCTTTTATTTTATATCCTTATGAAAACAGAAGAAGTCAGATAAACTTAAAAACACGCTGATGAAGGAATTTTTCTGCTGTTTAATGCCCTCAAAGTCCATGAAAATTATTTGAAAACAAATATTTAAAAATTTAATCTAAATTTAGGCAATTCGGGCCATTTAAACCAGAAATTTGCAAATGATCTTATTAATTTCTTATATTCATTAATATTATCTGGTTTGGTAAGATAAGCGCTTGCATAATTGCAATAATAGTTCTTAACATCTTCTTCAGTACTGGATGTTGTTAAAATAATTACAGGTATATATTTTAAGTTTTTATCTTTTTTAATCTTTTTAATAGTTTTTATGCCTTCTTTAGGTAAATCCAGTATAATGATGGAAGGATAAATTCTATCTCTATAATTCCTATTTATATCATCAATAATTTCTGCAATATCAGCTGCGATGGTTAAATTACATTTGTTTTGAAATTCATTAAACACTTCAATTATTTCATTGACATTGGAATTATTTCCAATAAATAATACTTCAATAACATTTGAATGAATATACATAATAACCACACGTAATGATATATGACTCGAAGTTAATATTTTTTTACCCTCATAACAAATTGTTTTTCCTTATTGTTTACTATTTAAAAAATAACCTTATTGCATAAATTATCATTTTTAACAAAAATTTTTCATAGGATTTAATACTTAAAATTTAGGAAGTATTATATGGAGTGAAAATATTAAAAAAATAGCAATATTACTGTTTGCTCTTGCAATCGCAATAGGCTTTTCAGGAGCAGTATCATCATATCCAGTGCAAAAATGTGAAAATGATGATTTAAAATTCAAATGCGATGATAATAAAAAGGTAAAGTGGAATAAGCACCCCAAATGGAATAAAAAATGGAGACATAATAACTGGAAGAATAAATGTCAGACATCAATTCCAAAGAGATATGTTAAACATGTAAACACCTATTCAAAAAGTTATTAATAGGGATTCAAATCCCTACCTCTATTTTTTTTATCAGCAACTAAAAATTAGAGTATTATGGACATTTTTCCAATAAAAAAGTGATTAAAATACATGAACCGCAGAAACCTTAAAATTCATCCATACAGGAGTCCCTATACTAATTTCAAGTTCTGTAAGGGATTCGCGAGTTATAAAAACTGTGAATAATTCACCGGCATTTATAATAAGTCTTATGAGTGATCCTGTATCGACTATTTCTTCAACTATGCCTTGAATAACATTTCTAGCACTTGTTTTAACTTTTTCTTTGGATATTGTAATCTCATCAGGCCTTATGCTGAGGTTTACACTGCCCCTTTTTTCAGTTACTGTAATTATATTAATTGAATCTGTTTTTATGCTGACAAGGCCATCTCCAATTTCTTCAGCTTCACCATTCATTATATTTTCAATTCCAACAAAATCTGCCACAAATTTGTTTTTCGGCTTTCTAAATATTTCATCGGGTTTTCCAGACTGTAGAATATGGCCATCATTCAGTATAATCATTCTATTTGCAAGTTTCTGGCCCTGAGAAAGATCGTGGGTAGTCATTATCAGGGTGGTTTCGCGTTCGCTGTTTATTTCAAGAATTAAGTCTTCCATTTTCTTTGTGGATATAGGGTCAAGATTTGCTGTAGGTTCATCAAGTAAGAGCAATTTTGGGTTTGTAATCATTGCCCTTGCAAGTGCAAGTCTTTGGGTTTCGCCACCGGATAATTTGAGAGCATTTCTATTTTCGTAACCTTTAAGTCCAATGGTCTCGAGAGTTTCTTTTACTCTGGCTTTAATATCTTTTTTGTCTCCTCTGATTTTTAAACCAAAGGCCACATTATCATAGACATTGCCTTTAAAAGCAAGTGGCTTCTGGAAAACCATCCCCATTTGCCTTCTTATTTTTAAACTTGCATTGGATGATGCATTGGCATTAATTCCTTCAAAATATACAGTTCCAGATGATGGCTTTTCCAGCAGATTGATTAATCTAAGTAGAACAGTTTTTCCGGAGCCAGTGGGCCCTACAAGCGCTGTACTTGTACTCCTTTTTATTTTCATATTTATGTTTTTAAGTACCTGGAGTTTTTCGTAATTTTTGTAAATCTTTTCCAGTTCTACTATATGCATCATTTTCACCTTAATTGATTAACATTATTTTATTCTCTACCCTGCAGATAGTTCAACATTAAATTAATAATAAGAGCAATGGCAAGTAGTATAAATCCGAGGGCTATTGAGAGCTCTATATTACCTTTAGATGTTTCAAGGGATATTGTCGTGGTAAAAACTCTAGTAAAACCTCTTATATTACCACCGATAAGAATAGCGACTCCTACTTCAGAAATAGCTCTTCCAAAAGCAAGTATAACTGCACCCATTATTGCATATCGTGCCTCTTTTATAATTGTAATAATAGTTTGATATGCATTGGCTCCAAGAGCTATTGCTAACTCTTTTATTTGATTACTAACACCTATGAGGGCCGTAACTGTAAATCCTATAAGGATAGGTAGTATTAATAACACTTGACCTATTATCATACCTTCTGGAGTAAAAAGAAGGTTTAAATTGGCAAGAGGACCTCTTTGAGATATTAATAAGAATAGAAAAAGTCCAACTATAACTGTAGGCACGCTGTAAAGGGTTTGAATAAGATTGATCAGGGTACGTTTGCCATGAAATTCATAATAATAAATGACTCCCCCAATGGGAATGGATATTAATGAGGCTATTAAAGTTGCAGAAAGTGAAATATAAAGACTCCTTATTGTTATTTCGATTAATTCAGGGTTAAGCGTAACTATTAAGTATATTGCCTGTTCAACTGCCCCTATAATTTCATTTGCCATTTAATCACCAAAAATAGATATAATTCACATTATAAATTTTTTAATTGAAGTAGTTTCGCATGTCGAAATATAAGAGTGACTGATTTAAAAAATAAAAAAGGAGGATCCCTGGTTATGCAGGGCTTGAAACACTAACTAATGGGGTAATTAGTGATGGTAACGGATTGGTTGGGACTGGAGTAAATAATGGTTGTCCATATTTTTCCTGGCCGTATTTACCAATTATTGCCTGACCTTCTGGAGAAACAAGGAAGTCAACGAAGTTTTGAGCTGCTTCAATGTTAGTTTTTGGATGTTTATCTGGATTTATTGGTATTGCTGCGTATACATTAAGTAAAGCTTTTCCTGAGGTTATTAAAGGTACAAGACTGATTTTACCATCTTTAGTATAGGAAAGGAATGTTCCTGAATCACTTAATGTGTAAGCGTTCTTCTCATTTGCGACTAATAAAGTGTCCCCCATACCTTTACCGCTTTCTAGATACCATGAGCTGTTGGTAACATTTTTATAGCCAACTTTTGAATCATTCCAGATTTTCTTTTCTCTGGAGTGTGTACCGGATTCGTCTCCACGTGATACAAATTTGACCTGGTCAGGGTTTGCCTGGCCTTCTTGAGCTATTTTCTTAAATGCTTCTGTGGCATTTAATCCTTTAATGCCTGCTGGATCGTTTGATGGGCCTACAATCCAGAAGTAATTGTATGCGAATTCTGTACGATTGGTACCGGTTCCATTTTTAATAAATTCTTCTTCACGTTTTTTATCGTGTACAAGCATGAGATCTACATCTCCACGTTGACCATATTGTAATGCTATACCTGTACCTCCAGATACGACCTGCACGTCTACACCTGGATATTTTTTCTCAAATGCTGCTTCTACTTCTTTTAAAAGTCCAGTATCTTCCAAACTGGTGGTAGTCGAAATACGTAACTTAGATTTATCTGGACTGCTGCTTGCTGAGAATGCATAAATGCCTATAGCTGCAATTATTATTATTATTATGGCAATTATTGCTATATTCTTATTATTCATGAATTTACCTCCTTAATTGATATTTTTTATAAAAAATTTATTGAAGGACATATTTAAGCATATCGTAAAGTTTAAAATAGAAAAATTTATAAGCACGAACTGTATTATAGTACATTACGACATCTTTATTAAAATATTGTTTACTTGAGAGATGTTATGGACACCTATTTTAAGACATATACGATGGGATGCCTCTTTGGCATCCTCCCCATTTTATAATGCGGCTTATTTTGATTTACATTAATAAAAACTAATATATCTATTATTTATTATAGAAAATAAAATTAATATGGAACCGAAGCACGGAGGGTTTTAGGCTCCGGTTCAAAAACATTCGTTCGAGGAATTAAACAATAGTAGTCTTTTTAATTTGTGGAACGTAATGCATTATATTACATATTGAGTATATATACTTTTCTCTTAAATCCATGTTATAATAGAGGAAAGATTAAATTCACAACTATTTTTATTAATGAGTTTCTACAATAATATAAGTGGTGATGTAAATGAAAATAAGTGCAAGAAATATTTTAAAAGGCAAAATTGAAGGGATTGACAAAGGACCGGTAACAGCCACTGTTAAAATAAAAATAGAATCTCCGGGAACAGTAACTGCAAGCATAACTACAGAAGCCGCGGAAGAATTAGGTCTTAAAGAGGGTGAGGAAGTTTATGCGGTAATTAAGGCCAGTGAAGTTCTTGTTGCTAAAAAATAACCATTGACATTTAATTATTTCTAATTTCTTTTTTTAATTCTTTTTTAAAAAATAAAAAGGAGATTATTAGGCAGAATCTCCCATTAAAGTCGAAATACGTTTTTGCCATGATTTAGAACGTATATTGTTCAGATTTATTTTGTCGCGTTTAACCACAACGCGATCTTGAGGACAGGCTTTAGCACATGCTCCACATAATACACATAAGTCTGGGTTTATCTCTGAAAGGTTATCAACGATACTGACTGCGTTACAGGGACATACATCCTTGCATGCATGACATGAGTCTCCTTTACAATCAGCTTCTTCGTCCATGTATATCTGACCTTCAAATGGTTTTGTAACCACTGGTGCGTCTTTTGGACATATTTCCTGACACCATCCACAGTTTATGCATTCTTCTTCGTCTAATATGATGTCTCCTTTAATTTCAGGCTCTTTTATCTCATCACGATACATACATGTTGTACAAATGATTTTAATGGCATCTTCTGGACATATTCTCCTACATAAACCACAGTAAACACATTTAGATTCATCAATATTGATTCCTTTTGCAATTTCCTGATTACTTGAGCTTACATCGTTTGGTTCAATAGTGATGGCTTCTGCAGGACATATATCTTCGCACATACCACAATAGATGCATTTATCTTCATTTATCTCAGTTTCACCAATTACAAATTCAGATCTTTCAGGCATTGTTTTTTGCATGAATATGGCATCTTTAGGACACACCTTTACGCAGTGCCCGCAGTATATACAGGATCCTTCATCAATTTTTGCCTCATGTTCCCATTTTGGGTATGCTTCAAGTTCTTTGATATTTTTATCATCGATCTTAAACTCTAAAGCATCAAAAGGACATGCAGCAGCACAAAGACCGCATAGGGCACATTTATCATTGTTTAGATTTATGTAATCCATTTTTACAAGTCCCCGGGCTATGGGTAGAACTGGGCCTAACCTTATTGACTCGGTAGGGCATATATCTGCGCATATGCCGCAGCCCACGCATTTTTCGTTTTTGTGTTCCAGGGAACGTTTTTGATCCCCGTTTCTTTCAATCGAGGCCATTCAGATCATTCCTTGGATATTGCCTGATTGGGGCAATTTTGAATGCATAAATCACAGTCATCGCAGTTTTCAGGTACAAGTACCACGTCATCATCTTCTTCAATAAGTGCTCCCTGTTCACATATCTTAATGCATAATCCTTCTCCAGGGCAATTTTTGATTTTTCCACATTTTTCAGTGTCTATAATAACTGGCATATTGATCTCTCCTAAAATATTTATATTTTGGGCCCCAAATTGAATTTGATGGCTCCAAAAATACTTTGTTTTTTTTAATTTGAGAAAAATGCTCTGCAAAAATTTCTAATTTTTGCGTGTATCAAAATGATTTTGATAACATTTTTCTTCAACTCCAAACCTTAATGTTATCAAATATGCGATGTGAATATATAAACATATCGAAAAATGTGCTGCTGGATTTCTTAAGTATGAAAATTAATAAAATTAAAAAATAGAATAGGATTTATAAAATCTTAAAATTCTTCCATTTTAGAGATATCCATCATTGTTTCTACGGCTTTAGCGTGGACAGAGATTCCTGATTCATTTAAAGCTGCAATAGGATTTAAACCGCCTGGCGCGACAATACCTGCGTGGTATCGTTCTACTTTTGCATTATACAGTAATTCACTGGGCTTTCCAATATCCAGTATTGAAAATCCTGTTTCTTTCAATTTTTCGATTATATCCACTGCATCTGGGCGTGCAAGATATGGAATTTCCCTTAAACTGGCCAGTATCCTGCCGCTACCATTTAATACATCTAAAACAGATGTCATGCCTTTTGAAAGATAAACTTCATGGGGATCAAGGCTCGAACCACTGTATGCAGTTAAATCAGTGAATCGTGGGGTTTTTCCCTCTATTTCCAGGATTCCGCCATATTTAGGGGTGGTCAATATATTATTTTTGATCAATATCCCATCAACGGTCAAGCTGCAGACAGTTGCAATGCCTGTTTTATCTTCATGAGCATGTGGAATCAATTTAAAATACTTTGTAGTGCAGTATTCTGGCTTAGATGCAAAAACGTCGTTTATTATTTCCACCGCAGTGTCAAGATCCTGATTATTTACATAGGATACATTTACAATGACTTTCCCCTTATCAGATTCAATATCATAGTCAACACCATATATAAGGTTCCATGCTTTTGAAAGTAAAAATTTGACCTTTTGTGATGTTTCAGGGCCTGCATTTTTTATAACTGCTTTTACAGGAGTCATATTCTCCAGGTTTTTAAATTCCATTATATTTTCTGCTAATTTAATGTTTACAGAACAACCAGCTTCTTTAGCGGCACAAAGTGGTGCTATTCCTCCGGTTATGGCAATACCCACCATATCATCCTCTACAGGGACTCCTAAAACAGGTTTTCCACTTTCTCCAATTTTTAAAACACCAGATATTCCTATTTTTTTAAGTTTACTGAATAGTTCAACTGCGTTCTCTCTTGCAGATGCAGGAATTATCCTGAAGTTTGCAGGAATCATACCATTTCCTTCTCTTGCCACAGATAAGACAGATGTCATTTCTTTTGCAGTAAAAGCATCAAGAGGAGTCATCGATGTCTTCTTATAGGCTATAAGTTCAGTAAATCGTATTGGTACATATTCTTCAACCTTGACAAGACCTCCATACTGTGGAATCACAGGAATTCCTTCATTAAGGAGCATTCCATCAATTGTAGTTCCACAAATAGTGTCCAGTCTCACCTCTTTTTTATTAGAACTTTCGTTATTGCTAGAGTCCATATCAGAGAGTTTGATATAAGGGCTTACTGAAATACCCGCACTAAAAACTTCTTTAATTATGTCAACCACTTTGTCATCATAGATAAAGCTTGATGTGTTCACAATAACGGTTCCCTTGAGATTATCAGGATTCAATGAGGTTTGATAGATCATCCCCTCAAATTTAGAAAATGAAAAATCCACCTGATCATAAATAAGGCCTTTATCAAGCTCTTTTAGTCCTTTTTCAGTTATTTCCCTTCCAGCGTAACCAATACGTTCTGTAAACCCTTTTTCATCCAGAATGCGCATGTGATACCTTACAGCCCTTTCTCCAAGATCATATCCTTTTCTTTTAAGCTCTTCGGCAATGGTCTTTGCTCCAAGGACTTTATCATGGTCTGCAAGTATCCTCAAGATTTCTATCATTTTACGATCAGTTTCATCAGGCATTTATCCACCATATTAAAGTTATTCAATAAATTAACTTGAATCTGTAAATCTTGGTAATTGTATTTATTTCAAGTTATAAAGCATTTTTGAATTGTATTCAGCATAATTTTCTTTTCATAGTCCTAATTAATTATATTTATAAAATCACAACAGTAGTGTCTGCTTTGTTATTCTTAATCTAAACTAAAAAATAATAATTAAAAAGATATAAGGAGGAAAAATTAGATATATAAGTATTTGTCTAATTCGTACTGGAATACCTGTATTCTATAGTCATCCCATTCTTTTCGTTTTATGTCCATGAACTGGTTGTAAACATGGTCTCCAAGTGCAGATTTTACCACTTCATCTTTTTCAAGTGCATGGTAGGCTTCCCATAGGCTGGATGGTAATGTATCTACTCCACGAGCACTTAACTCGTCCTCATTCAGTTCGAACATGTCTATTTCTTCTGGTTCTCCTGGATGGATCTTATTTTTAATACCATCAAGTCCAGCTTCAAGTGTTGCTGCAAATGCGAGATATGGGTTACATGATGGGTCAGGGCATCTTAATTCTAACCTTGTACCTTTACCACGTGATGAGGGTATTCTTACCAGTGTGGATCTGTTCCTGAGGCCGTATGCTATGTAAACAGGTGCTTCATATCCTGGAACAAGTCTTTTGTAGGAGTTTACAGTAGGTGCTACAACAGCTGAAAGTGCTTTGGAGTGCTTTAGTAGGCCTCCAGCAAAGTAGAGCGCATCTTCAGAAAGCTGGTTATTAGCATCAGGATCGAAGAACATGTTCTTACCATTTTTAAATAGACTCTGGTTGATGTGCATTCCACTACCGTTTACCCCAAAGAAAGGCTTGGGCATGAAAGTAACCATGTATCCGAGGTTATCAACAATAGCTTTAATGGCCTGTTTAAATGTTATCACAGCATCTGCTGTTTTTAATGCTTTATCAAATTTAAAATCAATTTCGTGCTGTCCAGGGCCTACTTCGTGGTGGCTTACTTCAATATCGAAGTTTAATGATTCTAATCCTAAAACTAATTCTCTCCTAACGTCTGTTCCCTGATCTACAGGTTCAACATCGAAATATACGCCCTGATCGTGGGGTACTATGTATCCGTTTTCATCCTCGCCAATTATGAAAAATTCAGGTTCTGGCCCGACATAGTATTCATATCCTTCTTTTTTTGCTTTTTCCAAGGTTCTTCTTAGTATGTATCTTGGATCTCCTTCGAAAGGTTTTCCTTCTGGCCAGTAAATGTCACAAATAAATCTGCAGACTCCTCTTTCTTCGGGTCTCCACGGTAGACTGGAGAAAGTATCTGGGTCCGGTTTAAGAATAAGATCGCTCTCATAAATGTTAACGAAACCATCAACAGACGAACCATCAAAGAGAAGACCATCTTTTATTACATCTTCAATATCATCTGGTTTAACCAGTGGAATCGCCATGTTTTTGGGGGTTCCGTGGATATCTACAAACTGCAGCCTTACAAACTTTGTGCCACATCTTTCTATATTTTCAATAACATTTCCTATTTTATCCGACATTATTTACCTCCGATGATAATTAGAGTAAATTTGTACCGGAAGTATGTTTCCTCTTAGTTGTATATAAATGTTTCGGAAACAATTGAAATCAGAATTGAATGAATAAAATAATTTAAAATAAAAGCTTAAAATCATTTAAAAAGTATTATCTAATTGTTTAATCTATAAAATTGGATAATACTTTTTGATTTCCCAATCAGTTACCTGGCGCCGGTATTCATCGCATTCCATTTTCTTTAAAGACATAAATCTTTCAAAGCTGTGAGAACCAAGGGTTTCCTTTACTAACTGTGAATTTTCAGCATATTTAATGGCCTCCTCTAAACTACCAGGTAAAGCTTTAATTCCTTTTTCTAACCTCTCTTTTTCGGTTAAATCATAAAGGTTAAGTTCCATAGGATCAGGTAACTCGCATTCCTCTTTTATTCCTTTTAATCCTGCCATTAACATGATTGCAAGTTGAATGTAAGGGTTACCAGAAGGATCAGGGCATCGTATCTCAACCCTGGTTGAAGTTTCTCTCCCTGGCTGATAAGTGGGCACACGAATAAGGGCAGAACGGTTGCTGTTTGACCAGGCGATATAGACCGGAGCCTCGTATCCAGGAGTTAATCTCTTATAGGAATTTATCCAGGGAGCTAATATTGGGGCCATCTCTGATGAATGCTGTAAAATACCTCCAATGTAGGCCTTAGCATCACTGGATAAGTGGTACTGGTCTTCAGGATCGAAGAAGGCATTTTTTTCTCCCTTAAACAGGGATTGATGGGTATGCATACCGGATCCATATTCTCCAAATAATGGTTTGGGCATGAACGTGGCATAAACACCATGCTGGGTGGCAATCTCTTTAACCGTTACCCTGTAAGTAACCATATTATCAGCCATTTTCAACGCATCATCATATCTGATGTCTATTTCATGCTGAGACGAGGCAGCTTCATGATGGGAATATTCAACTTTCATTCCTAACTTTTTTAAAGATAAGACTGTATCTCTCCTTAAATTAGAAGCAACATCCAGAGGATTTTGATCGAAATATCCTCCTTTATCCAGGGGTTCAGGTTTTTCTGCTGATTTAAAATAGAAGTACTCAAGTTCAGGGCCGACGTAGAAATGGTCGTATCCCATTTCTTCCATTTTTTTAAGGGCTCTTTTTAAAATATAACGTGGATCTCCTTCGTAGGGATTACCTTTAGGCTGATAGATATCGCATATCATACGAGCTACAGGGTGTTCTTCAGGTCTCCAGGGAAGAACTGCAAAAGTATCCAGGTCCGGTTTTGCGATCATGTCTGATTCTTCAATATCCTGAAAACCGGTAATGCTTGAACCATCAAATCCCATCCCCCTATTCAAAGCATTTTCCAGTTCATCCTCAGTAATGGCAAACCCTTTTAAAATACCGTTTAAATCTGTAAACCATAATCTGATAAATTCTATGTTATTTTTTGTAACGTATTCTAATATTTCCTCTTTAGATGGCATTTTTTCATCTCCTGATTGCCCAAACGATTTTTTAGGCTAATTTCTAAGGGACAGATTTACTTGAATTTTATTCAAATAATTATATCTGTTTATAGTATAACCATTTAAATATTAAAATATTTCCATATAATTAAAAAATTCATTGAAAGAAGTACAGCATTATCATCAAATCATGTGCTCATGTTCAAAAAATAATATTGATAACTTTATTTAATTGGTAGAATTGGCTAAAATTTGTTTTTTAGCAGAATTAATGTTCAGGTAATCAGAATTTAACTGTGGAAAATGGTTCTTTACCAAGAAGATCGAACATTAAAACATCTGGAGCCATAATTGATTTTCCCTTTAGTGTAATGAGCTTAAATGCTTCGAATGCCTGTAAACAGCCCACAATATTTGGAACAGGGGCAATTACAGGCGGAACTTCTGCTCCAATATCTTTTATTTTTTCTATAACTTCTCCAGTTAAATCTTTTTGGAATGAAGGTAATTTAAATAACTCTTCATAAGAAGGGGTTTTATCTGTAAAAACGCTTATTTGCCCCATTGTTCCATGAATGGCACCATGAATAAATGGAATTTCAAGGTCAAGAGCACATCTACTTACTGAAATTCTCGTTATAAGATTGTCAAGGGCATCTATCACTATATCGCTGCCTTCAATGATTTTTTTAACATTTTTTTCATTTACTTCTTCTTCAACAGCTGTGATATCTGTAAAGGGGTTTATTGACTTCAAAGTTTCATAGGTCACGTCCACCTTGGACTTTCCAACACTGTAGAAGCTACTCATGAGCTGGCGATTAATATTAGAGACATCGAAGCTGTCTTTATCGATTATTTTGAGGTTTCCAACACCCATTCTTACAAGCATCTCTGCAGCAGCTCCACCGATCCCACCGCAACCGATAACGGTGATTGCAGCGTCTTTAATCCTTTTCTGCTCTGATCTGGTAACAACACCCATCTGCCTGCTTACAATTTCCCAGTAAGCCATTCCTTCGTATCTTTTTGGCATTTTCAGGATCTCCTGCTTCAAAACTTATTTTAAATATATATGATTCAAACACTTTTATAGGTTGTTGTACGTTCCCGGGGGATACGTCCTATGGCCTTTATGATCGATGCCATTTCTTCACGTGATAAAAACTCACCATGTGATGCTCCTGCAGCTATTGATATCTTATCTTCCATCATGGTACCTCCGAGGTCATTGGCCCCACAGCATAATGTCATTTGAGCCATTCTGGTTCCTATTTTTATCCATGATGCCTGAATGTTGGGTATATCTCTGCCCAGAATTACCCTTGCAATTGCATGCATTTTAAGGTCATCAAGGCCGCTTGCACCGGCAGATGCGTTGCCAGCTTCGTTGTTATCACCCAGAAAAGTCATGGGAACCAGCTCTGTGAAACCTCCTGTTTCACGCTGTATATCCCGCAGTATAAATAGATGTTCCACACGATCCTCCCATGTTTCTACAGTACCGTACATTATGGTAGATGTGGTGGGAATACCTGTTTTATGGGCTTCTTTAATTATATCAATCCATTGGGCAGTTGAGACTTTTTTAGGGCATATTACCTCTCTAACTTCATCCACGAGAATTTCTGCAGATGCACCGGTCATTGTATCCAGACCTGCTTCTTTAAAAGCTTTTAAAGCTTCTTTTATAGACATTTGCGATGCTTCTGCTGCATGATAAACTTCTACAGGAGATAATACATGAAGTTCAATATCAAAACTGGATTTGATAGTTTTTATAAGGTCACAGTAATATTCTACTGTCATGTATGGCATAATACCGCCGAATAGGCAGATTTCAGTTGCACCCACTTCTTTTGCTTCCTTTATACTTTGCAATATCTCCTCGGTGGTCATTTCATATCCTATGCTGTCTCTAAAGGAGCAGAATGCACATTCAATCATGCAGCTATCGGTGATATCTATGTTCCTGTTTGCAACAAAGGTAACTTCATCCCCTACAATCTCTTTACGTAATTTGTCTGCTACATCAAAGAGCTGAAATGGATTGGAGTTCAACAGTTCCAGAGCGTCTTCTCTGGTTATTTTTCCAGCAAGGGAGCGTTCGTATATGTCTGTCATTAGAATCCTCTTTTTATGAATCTAAAATTAGATCTTTTAAATTTTCAAACTTTTTGTATAATGTGTTTTGATTATTTAAATTCATTTCTGGTGGTAAAATAAGTATAAAAAAAGTATAAAAAGGGATTAAAATTATTTTCATGGGATATAAAATCCCATGGATATTACATCTGACCGTAGCCACCAGCTATCTCTTCGTAAGGCTGAACAATTACAAAACCGTTACCTCTAAAGGACATCTGGAATGTTTCACCACTTCCCCTGCCAAATAATGTGCCTAAATTCACATCAGTTTTGTAGTCAAGGGATAAACCGTCAGACCAGGCCACAGTTGCGTTAGGATCGGTATATACAGGTCTATCGGGAGTCACTGCAAGTGTTATTGGTGTGTAGTGGGTTGTTATTGCAATCATTCCCTCTCCTTCCAGTCTTATGTTAAAGAGACCTCCAGACATTGCACCTGCACCAGACATCATCTTTATCTCCCAATCAATGCTTTCTTCAAATGCAAGGACGTCGTTTCCATTAACGAATAACCTATTTCCTTCCATGTTTAAAATAGTGATTCTCTTACCACTATCAGCAAGATAAACATGTCCCTGTCCTTTTGCTGACATGAGCTTGCTGTTTTCACCGCTTACCTTTTTCATTACAAACTTGCTGATACCCCCCTCAAGGGAACTTTGTTTTTTAAATTTTATATCACCAGTATAAGCTACCATGGATCCCAGTTTAGCCCATACTTTTCCATTTAAGTTAACATCAAGTAGATAAGGATTTTCAAGCTCAAATATTTCGTTCCCAACCATTTTTTCAGAGGTTTTATCTAAAAATTGCTGTATAGAATATTTACTTGAGGTGTAAACAGGTTCTTCATAAGTCTCTTCATAGATTTCCTCTTCTTTGGGTAGTGGATCTGTTTTCCCGCCACAATCAGGACAGAAATTAGCTTCTCCAACTTCTACATTACAGTCTGGGCAGTATTTTTGAGCAGAAACTTCTCCAATCTCTTCAACCATTTCTATTCCCTGCCCACAACCAGGGCAAAATTTAGCATCTCCAACCTCTTCTCCACAACCTGGACAATTCATTTTTTTCACCTTTTGAACATAATTTTAAACTTAATTGCTCATTATATTTTTAAATAAATAAAGTTACCTATCCAGTTTTAATAAGGGTTTTTATCATATGTAATATTTATCCAGAATTTCATTCTCTTTAAAAATATGAAAATACATGTTAAAAAGATTCAAAAGGTGTTATGGCCATTTTATGACAGAGGGATAGAAGAATTGGATCGATCATTCTTCTACAAATGGCAGAGCAAAATAAAAAGTGGATCCTTTACCAAATTCAGATTCAACCCAGACGCGCCCACCGTGAGCATCAATTATTCTTTTAACAATGGCTAAACCAATTCATGTGCCCTCATATTTATCAATTGTATGTAAACGCCTGAAAACTTCGAATATTCTATTGCTGTATTCTTCTTCCAACCCTATTCCATTATCGGATACTGAAAATATCCATTCACCACCATCTTTTTTAGCTGAAATATGGATTCTGGGCGGAAATTGGGGTTTTTTAAATTTAATAGCATTTCCAATGAGATTCTGGAAAACTCTGATCATCTGATCAGGTTCTGCATTAACTTCAGGCAGAGGATCAGATGTAATTAGGGCATTAGATTCATCAATAGCAGATTTAAGATTAGAAACAGCCTTTTCAAGCTTCAAATTCATATCAATCTTTCTGAATTCTTTCTTTTCTCTTTCTATGCGTGAATACTCCAGCAGTCCTTGAATCATCTCTTTCATTCTAACTGCAGCGTTTACGATGAATTCCAGGAACTCATCAGCATCACTATCCAGTTTACCTTTATAACGCCTTTCCAGAAGTTGTGAAAAGCTGGCAATGGTTCTAAGGGGCTCCTGCAGGTCATGACTTGTAATGTAAGCAAAACTACGTAATTCTTCATTTGAACGTTCTAAATCAGATACCAAATCTTTAAGACGTATTTCATTTGTTTTTAAAGATTCATAAGCTTCTTCAACTTCGATAGTCCTCTCTTCAACCTGTTCTTCCAGGTTATCACAGGCTTCTTTCAACTGTTCTTCCATCTGCTTTCTCTGACTGATATCGATGCCAATACCTACCTGACGGCCATCTGGAAGAGATACATTGGCCCAGGAAGACTCAATTTTTGAACCATCTTTAATGGTCATGGAGATGTCTTTCCATCCAGAAAGAGATTGCATAAATTCAGCGACTTCCTGGCGATATTCTGGATCTGGGTAAACTACTTCCATAACGTCCATTTTTCGGATTTCTTCGTTGCTCCAACTGGTAATTTCCTCAAAAGCTTTATTTACATCGATATTCTCAACTGAGGAATCGTAGAGGGTAATCATTACAGGTATTGTATCAATTATGGCCTGTAAAAGCGCACGTTCGCTTTGAAGTGCTTTCTGTGCTTCTTCACGTTCTGTAACATCATGAATAATGGAGTAAAGAATATTTTTACCCCTGACAGTAATTGGGCCGCTGTATGTGTCCACATCCCGAATTTCGCCGCTGGCTAAACGGTGTTTAAAGGAGAAATACTTCTTTTTTTCTAATCCTGCCTTCTGCATCTCTTCAAAGATCTTTTCCTCTGTAAATGTGTTTATATCTGTAATTTTCAGTTTTTTCAGTTTTTTTATGCTATAACCATAAAAAGAAGCCGCTGCAGGGTTAGCATCTATAATATTAGCTGTATCCGGGTCAATGAGGAGCAGTACAGCATGATTATTTTCAAATAAGCTATGATACCACTCTTTGCTCTCTTCCAATCTTTCAAGAAGTTTTTCATGTTCAAGAATTTCTTTTTCTAAGTCTCTGGTACGCTCTTGAACAAGTTTTTCAAGTTCCCGGCGTTGATCCGATTTAAAACGATCTTCATCAAACTTATAAGGTGTAACATTAATTAAGCTCAAAATTAAACCTTCTACTTTTCCACTTTCATCTTTTATTGATTGTAAATTCCAGTCCCAGTAAGTTAAGCCTAAAAGGGGATGTTCAAATGGCTTTGCATAAGCATTATAAGGTTCACCGGTTTCCACCACACTCTTAAATATTCTTTCGTTTTCAGGGTTTGGATACAACTTGAAATGATTTTTACCGGTAAAAAACTCGGAATTCTGGTTATTAGCATTCGCATATGCTTTGTTCACCCTTATAAAATTAAAATCTCTATCCATGTATGCTATCATGAAATGAGTGTTGTCGAATATCTTTTCGGCTATCTTATCTGAATGATCCATATAAACCCTCTGAAATAGTAACCTTTACTATATTATTATAATTATAGCTTGTTTTTTACTGAAAATAAATTAGGGTTAATAAATTTTTCAACACGTCTTCACAATTTACTCTGCATTTTAAACCTAATTCTATCCTTATTTTTTGGTATTCTATTATTAATATTAACCCAGATGCCATTTTCAAATAATTCATATTCTTTAAAGCAACAGGGAACTCCCTTAGCAGTAAAAGGATCAGGGCCGTCCATGAGGTGAAAATGAAGATGGGGTGCTGTTGAATTACCAGAATGTCCGATATTACCAACTAAATCTCCAGATTTAATTTCATCGCCCTTTTTTACCCTTATAGAATCCTTTTTCATATGTACAAGGACTGCGCATGCTTCTTCTCCTTGAATAATTATAAAATTACCTGCAACATCCTGAATACTCTGTTTTTTTGCATCAAAAAACCATGCATTCTTAAAAGCGAGTGAAACATAACGTATGGGCTGTACAGGGTCGCGTTCAGGGTATCCATCAAGGGCTTCAACAACGGTGCCGGATATTGGTGCATAAATAGGTTTTCCATAGCAGTAACAGTCACTTAAATGCACTTTACCTAAAAAATAATCTAAAACACTTTTTTGTAGAATTTAAGGGGTTTTTGATCCCAATTAACCTGTAAAAGGTCGGAGGTATAGGTTTGAGCAAGATAATCTGTGCCGTGGCTTGGAACTCTGGTGCCTGGACTATTTAAGACCATCCATTCCCCCTTTAATGGGGATTCTACGGGTATGGGTTCTATATTTGTCACATTTCCTTTTTATGTTAAAAGTTGTATTTTAGTTTTGTTTTGCACTCGAACATTTTGGATTATGAATGAGATTATTGTATTTTGAATATTAAGACGTTTTGAATTCATATTTTAAATACTGCTAAATGGAAAAACTCCTTTTTCATGGTATTCTTTTTTAAGCCAGGCCTTTAGAATAGGTTCTGAAATACAATAGGCGCTTTCGTTAGATTCTATAAGGCTTAAATTCTGCAATTTATTTAATGGTTTACTTAAAGACCCTGGAGTTATATTTAAGCTTTCTGCTATTTTTTTTCTCTTAAGGGGCTTATCAATAAGTGTTGTTATAATATTCTGTTCATGTAAGGTTAATCTGCTCCATTGATTTATCAAATGCAGCACAATGAGTGGCAATGTTCTTTTAAACTCTTTTTTTACCTTAGAATCGTCGAGAGGAATGTTTTTTTGAAGTAATTTAGCAAATGTATTCACATAAAAAGGTATTCCATTTGTGCACTTATAAAATCTTTCAAATCCACTTTCATCTAAATTTAGTGATGGTAATTTATCATTTAAATAATTTTTGACAGTTTCTTCGCTAAAAGGATATATTTCTACATTTAACATCCTGCCGCCGAAAGCGCCGTCTTTACCGGCTATTTTTTCAATTATAGAATCTCTTGAATTTATTGATCCAGAGAAAACATAGGCTGTATGTTTTTGATTCTGGATTACACTTCTAAGGAACCATAAAAAAGTGTCTAATTTATCGCCTAAATCTTTAAGAACCTGAAATTCATCGATAATTAGAATAAATCCTTTTATTTCAGTCTTATGCTCTTTATAAATTATTTGAGGCAGCTCTAAAACAAATTGCGAAAGGTTTTTGTAATCGTCTTCTGCCTTGGGATGGGTATTCCTCCAGCATCTGCAATTTCCCTTAAGCCGAAATTCTTCGTCTGAAAATACTTTAATATCCCAATCTTCAGGAATCAATCCTATTTCAGTTTCCTTCAAACACTTTGTGTTTGGGCTTCCAAAATTCTTTGAATTTTGAAAAGCTTTAAACCCTTTAACCACTTTAACATCTCTTTACATTATTTTAAACTGTAATTGTGTCATTGATCGCTCATCAACATTTTTTATGCATTTTTCTTTAAATCGATTTTTATGATTATTTTTCATAATGGGGAATGTGCCACTAAATGTGCCAAATATTTGTTTAGTGTGCCACTTTTAATTGTGCCAATTCATTTATTAATTATAATTTACGTGCCATAATTTTGATTTGCGTGCCATTTAGGTGGACTTAAATTTGCGCGCTAAAATACACGCCAAAAATTTCATTTTCGCGCCATTATTCGTCTCATTTTCGTCTCATAATGCAAGTTTTCGTCTCACATAAACCTTTTTTTACTAAATATTATTGGGACATTTAATAGGACATTTTAACATTTAATGAGCCATCTTAAAAATGGGTCATTAAATAGGACATTTTTCTAATTAATAGGACACAAAATTTAACTTGCCTTATATTTTGTTCCTCTTCCAGATCCAATTTTACGGATTTGTTTAAGGTCTAATAATTTCTTGAGGTCTCTTGAAGCAGTTCTTCTCTCTAAATTTAACATTTTTTGATATAAACTATTGGTAAAAGTTATATTTTCATTAACCATCATTTCTAGAGCTTTTATCTGCCTATCATTTAACCCCAACTCTTTTAAATCAGTCATACGATCATCAGGAATATCACTTACCAAATCAAGAATATTCTCACCAGGCCCGTAAAATGTAACTACGAAAAAATTTCCTTCAAGCCTGAATTCAGGTTCTTTTAGCCCATGATCCCTCATAAAATCTTTCATTTTACCAATTCCAGTACCAAAAGTTTCCATATCCTTTGTTAATTTAAAAATCTCACAAATCGCATCATTCCGGGTTTCATGTTTGTTTTCCAGGTCGTTAATAGACAAACCTGAAACAAGAGACCCTGGACTGCTTATTTCCACACGATCATCATAAATTGAAACCATTATTTGCGCACCACTACGATTATAATCTCTATGGGCGATAGCGTTAATTAAAGCTTCTCTGATAGCAGGATATGGATATTCTGGAATGTCTACTCTCTTAAAATCCACTATCTTATTGGCAATACGCGTATTCCTTTTAAAAAAGATTTCTACCTCATCAATCATCCTGTAAATAGGACCTTTTATTTCTTTGCTATCAATTATGTTGGCTCTGGTCGCTCCTTTAAAACGAGCCATTTTTATTACATTTTGAGGGATATAATTTGATACTTCGCCGCTAAAAAATAATATTCCTGTGTTTGTAGGATGAAACTTGCCTTTAAACACTTTTAAAACTTTTAATAAATTTAAAAGAATGTCTTTAATAGAAGCATCTGGGACTTCAACATCCAGATTATTGGCCCTCTTTTGAAGAAAATCAACTACTTCATTTTCGTCTAAAGAATCATAACCAATGTCACGGTTTATTCTTTCATCAAAGGGTTCAATGTTTATTATTCCTTCATTTTCAAGAAAAGATTGTAAACTTTTAATTACTTCTTCTTTAGTGCCTCGTGCAGTTCACTGAATGCATCTGAAATGTATTTAAGGAAAATTAAACCCAAAACAACATGTTTATACTCTGCAGCGTCCATATTGCTCCTTAGCTTGTCTGCTGCCTGCCATAGTGTCTGTTCAAAACCAATATTTGCCCCATTGGGGCTGTTCTTTGTCATTTTATTCCCCTCTACACCGTGAAATCGTTTGTAAACACTAAAACTATTATTAAGTTCTAAATCGAGTAATAAGCATAGTTTATTAATAGTCTTATTTAAATTTTAATTAAAAAATTACAAAAGAAGTATAAAAGTAAATTAAGGGATTAAATAAGTTATAATTTCTATTAAATTCTTTTAAGCGGTTCTTTAAGTTCAGGGAGTCTTTTTTGAATTGTTTCCCAAACTATATTGTAATCAATACCAATAATATCTATGAGTGAGCTTATCTCTCAAACCAGACATAAGTTATCTGGCGCGAATGATTAATAAATCTCACCGCACCACTAAAACAGGACTCTTCGAAGACCTCACCACGTTCTCGGCCACGCTTCCAAGCAGAAATCTGTCCATTCCGTGTTTTCCGCTTGTTCCCATGACCACAAGGTCAAAGTCCTGGTCTTCAATCACTTTCAGGATGGTATCTGCGGGATGGCCTTCTCTGGTTACAAATGATATTTTTAGTTCTTTGCCGGTTTCCTGTCGGTATTTTAAGGACATATCAAAGATTTCGTTGAATGCTTTTTTCCCTTCGTTCACAAGCATCTCCTTAACACTTTTTACCGATTCTTCTGTAGGCAGTCCGGTGAATGGAGTTATATCAATCACGTGCAAGGCGATGATCTCGGCATCGCTCTGTCCTGCAGTCCACATGGCATGTTCAGTCGCTTTAAGGGCGGGTTTTGAGCCGTCAGTCGGCAGTAATATTTTATTATACATTAAATTCACCTTCATTATTCATACATCTATTCTCCGCCAACATCTTCATTTTCAATGTGGTGGAGCAGACTGGAGAGCATATCTAAAAGTATTGCTATTAAGTACAGATGGTACTCTTTAGGCTCTTTTTCTGTCATTTTCTCAATTTCTTTTCCCATTTCTCGATATATCTTTACTGCTTCCTTTAATCGTGCCCCATTTTTACCAGGTTCAAGTTCCCAGGGCTCGAAATCCATGTAATTAATGCTGGTTTCTAAATCTTCTGCTCCAATTTGTATAGTTCTTCCAAGAGTCTTTGGATCGCCCTTCTCTAAATGTTCGGGTTTAAAAAAACCGATGAAACCTCCAGGATTTTCGCCAATAGTTTCCATATATTTTGAAAACAATTTCTCAATTTCTGGTGAAGTAGACATGATACATTGATATGTAAATAAAGGTTAATAATTTTAATGATCTGATTCAGGCCTTAAATTTCTTCCATAATGAATTATATAACTGAAGAGTTATAAAAGGAAAGTCATTTAAAGGGATTTAGATGTCTGAAGTTCATACTGATAAGGGAGATATTATAAAAGGGGATCGAATTATTGGAGAAGCCCGGGGAATATCTGAAATTAAGATAATTGTTAAATCTGGAAGGCATATAAGTCCAGCGAGTTATTTTAAGAGATAATACTTTGTGCCTGGCAGATAAAAAATTCAAATTCATAAAATAATTTAAGGCATTTATTAAATATAAAATAAATAAGATTAAATAATTTGAATTACTTAATTTTATTTTTCTCTATAGAAACCTTTTTAAATGATAAAAAGAAATGTAAAAAAAGCCACGCCGGGGTGGCTCAGCTGGTTAGAGCGCACGGCTCATAGGGTATTTAAGCAGTGCTCTGACTTTTTCCTGGGATACCGTGAGGCCGCGGGTTCGAATCCCGCCCCCGGCACTCAACTTTTAATTTTAGCATGTTTACATTACATTTTGTAATGCAAATCTTTAATTTACATGCCATGATATTTTTGAGGGCACTCAAAATATTTTTTTTAACCCTCCAGACCTTATCTGGTAATAGAAAAACAGATTAATTTTTAAGTGTTAAAATAAAATTCTATCTAATTAAAGTTTATTTACATAAAAATGAGTACAGGTCTTTTTTCTCTAAACTAAGGTTTTACATATTACTGTTACCAAATACTCACTTTTTAGATATGATGTGCCCTCTTTAAAATTAATCTCTTAATATTTAAATAGTAGAGGATAAACTAATATAAGGCGTAATTTTAGTATTTTTAAAGTTAATAACCTAATGGCGAATTTATTTTCATCATTCCATCAGACTGCATAAAGGGAAGAATAGAATGGAAAGAAAATTGAGGAATTCAGGAATTGATATTGTTGGAGATGCTCCATGGGGAACTCATTTCTGTCAGTTTTACAAGACAAAGGAAGATCTAATTAATGTTCTTGTTCCCTATTTTAAAGCTGGGCTTGAAAACAACGAATTTTGCATGTGGATTACATCTGAACCTCTTTCATCAGAAGAGGCAAAAGATGCGCTGGAAATGGTTATTCCTGATATTGATAGCTACCTGAAGAAAGGACAGATCGAAATTCTTCCATACACTGAATGGTACGTGATAGAAGGGGATTTCGATTCAGATAGGATACTTGAAGGATGGGTTTCCAAACTCAACAGAGCATTGAAAAAGGGATATAATGGTTTAAGATTAAGCGGAAATACTTTCTGGCTTGAAAAAGAAGGCTGGAACGATTTTGTTGATTATGAAGAAGCTATAAATAATATTATTGGCCGATATCAGATGATGGCTCTCTGCACATATTGTCTGGATAAATGTACAGCAGCAGAAATTATCGATGTTGTTAACAATCATGGGTTTGCCCTCACCAAGCGAGAGGGTAAATGGGATTTAATTGAAAACTCTGAGCATAAACAAACAAAAGAAAATGCCATTCAAGCTGAGAGAAATTGGGAACAAACCTTTAATACTGTACCTGATTTGATAGCCATACTTGACCACAAACATCGGGTTATTCGCGCAAATAAAGCCATGGCAGCCAAATTTGGTGTATCATCAGAAAAATGCGTTGGTCTGCCCTGTTATTATGCTGTTCATGGCACAAGCGAGCCCCCTTCTTTCTGTCCTCACAGTCAACTGCTTGCTGATGGACGTGAACATACTGCAGAAATTCATGAGAAAGCTCTGGGCGGTGATTGCATCGTCAGCGCATCACCACTTTATGATTCAGCAGGGAAATTAATGGGAAGCGTTCATGTAGCGCGTGATATCACCGAGCGTAAAAAAGCAGAGGAAAGAATTAGAAACCTTTTAGAAAGAACTCAAGAATTTGCTAATGAGCTGGAAGTTTCCAATGAAGAACTGCAGAATACCGCTAAAGAACTTCAAATTGCTAACGAAGAGCTTAAACTACGAGGAGAAGATTTAACCATCATCAACATCGCCTTAGCGGAAAGCAAGAATAGAATGAACAGATCTCAGGAGATTGCCCATATCGGTAGCTGGGAGCTTGATGTTATAAACAATCATCTATTCTGGTCAGATGAAGTTTACAGAATATTTGGTATCAAGCCGCAAAATTTTACGGCCACATATGAAGCTTTTCTTGATGCAGTACATCCTGATGACCGCCAGGCAGTGAATGAAGCATATTATAACTCACTGGGTAAGGGAAAGGACAGTTATGAGATCGAGCATCGGATTTTAAGAGAATCTGGTGAAGTTCGCGTTGTTCATGAAAAATGTGAACATATCCACAATGAATCAGGTCAAATTATTCGCTCAATTGGAATGGTACATGACATTACAGAGTACAAAAAGGCAGAAGAAGCAATTTTATGGAATCAGCAGCGTAATGAACTTCTTGTAGATGTTACAAGCCGACTGCTTACCAGTGAAAATCCTCAAGATGTAATTAATGATATATGTCAGAAAACAATGGAATTTCTCCAGTGTGACCTGTTCTTTAATTTTTTTGGTGATGATCAAAAAGTACGTCTCCATCTAAATGCTTATTCTGGTATTACAGAAGAAGAAGCAGAAAAAATTGAATGGCTTGATTACGGTGCTGCTGTATGTGGATTGGCTGCCCTTGAAAAACACAGGATTATTGCAGAGAATATCTTTGGAAGGTCAGATCCAAGAACCAAACTGGTGAAGTCGTATGGTATACAGGCATATGCATGTCATCCAATGATAATTGAAGGACGAACAATAGGCACTCTCTCATTTGGGACTAAATGGCGAACCCAATTTATAGAGAGAGAACTGGAAGTAATGAAGGCAGTAACCGATCAAATTGCTATTGCCATGAACAGGCTCCTTTTCAATCAAGCCCTTAAAGAGGCCAATGATAATTTAGAATCACAGGTAGAAGAGCGAACTATAGCGCTTGAAGAAGCTTATGAATCATTAAGGGTGGCCAATGATTATAACAGAAGTTTAATTGAGGCTAGTGTTGACCCTTTAGTCACTTTCGGTCCTGATGGTAAAATTACAGATGTAAATGAGTCTACAGAGGCGATTACAGGATGGAAACGGAATGTTCTTATTGGTACAGATTTCTCCAATTATTTTACCCAGCCGAAAAAGGCCATGGAAGGATATCAAAAAGTTTTTCGTAATGGTTTTGTACAGGATTATCCATTGGAAATCTTGCATAAAAGCGGTCGTAAAACTCCAGTACTGTACAATGCTTCAGTTTACAGAGATGAATATGGAAAAGTTATCGGTGTTTTTGCAGCTGCACGCGATATAACTAAGCTTAAAAAAGTTGAAAAAAGACTTGAAATTGCAAGTAAATATAATCGTAGTCTGATCGAGGCTAGTGTTGATCCATTAGTCACTTTCGGTCCTGATGGTAAAATTACAGATGTAAATGAGTCTACAGAGGTGATTACTGGCTATTCCAGAGATGAACTCATAGGAACTGATTTTTCAGATTACTTTACCCATCCTGATAAAGCCAGAAAAGGTTATCAGCAGGTTTTCCATGAGGGAGTGGTGCGGGATTATGAACTTGAAATCCAGCACAAGGATGGATATATAACTCCTGTTTTATATAATGCCTCTGTTTATAAAGATGAATCTGGTGAAATTATTGGGGTTTTTGCAGCCGCCCGTGATATAACTGAGCTGAAAAAAGCAGAAAATAAGCTAAAAGTGACAATAGATGAGTTAAAACGTTCTAATAAGGAGCTGCAGGGTTTCGCTTTTATCACCAGTCACGATCTTCAGGAGCCACTTAGAACTATGGGAAGTTATGCAGGTCTTTTAAAGCATCGTTATGAAGGACAGTTAGATGAAGATGCCGATGAATTTATTGAGTACATAGTCAGCGGAGCTTTAAGGATGCAGGATATGATTAAGGGTCTGCGCGAGTATTCACGTGCCGGAACGCATGGCAATGAATTTAAAGAATTTAAATCTGATGATTGTCTTAATAGCGTTATATATGATTTAAAAACCTCTATTGAAGAATGTAATGCTGAAGTAACTTTTGATTCACTTCCAGTAGTTTTTGCTGATGAAGATCAGATTAACAGGGTATTCCAGAATCTCATTAGTAATTCCTTGAAATTCTGCAGGGAAGGAGTTCCACCTAAAATTCATATTTCTGCAAAAAAAGAAGGTAATGAATATGTTTTTAATGTACATGATAATGGAATAGGCATAGAAGAGCAGTACTCAGATATTATATTTGAAGTTTTCAAACGATTACACGCTATTGGGCGATATGAAGGATCTGGAATTGGATTGGCAATTGTAAAAAGAATTATGGAACGTCACGGCGGGTCAGTATGGGTTGAATCAGAATATGGTAAAGGTTCTAACTTTTATTTTACCATACCTGAACGAATAAAATAATTTTTTTAATCACCAGAGATGGGGAATGAGTCTGTATTTCACCTTCTTTTTATAATTTCATAGCCCTTTAATTCTTCCGAAAGAACTTTTCTTATAAGTTTTATAAATAACCAATAGTCAGTTTGTTGAAAAGTGGAGGGAAAAAATGGCAGATATAGTTTTATTGGCTTTAAAGGTCTTGTTGGTATTCTTTATTGTATATTCCCTGATAAAATTCATGTTTTTCTTTTTTGCAAAGTATGACACCAGAAGAAAGTTATTGGATTCATCCTATAATGGAAAAACCAGCGCAACAAAGGTACAGGATATTTTTTTGCTGGTTATGATATTAATTTTAACAGGTTTACTGTTTGTATCTGGAGCAACGGAATACATCAACTTTATTACTGGCCTCCTGGTTGGAATGATATTGATTCAAACGTATTTCCACAGCTTTTCTAAACCTTTAACCCCAGAGGAATCTCCAGAGGCACCTATTTCGCCTATAAAAATGATGTCATATGCTATAGAAGCTAATCCAGAAAAGGCATGGAAACAATTAGTAATTATGACAATACTTTTTATATGGGCTCTTTACATGCTTTTGACACAAGGTTTTGGTTTGTTCGGATGATTGGATGTAAAAGTGAGTTTTTTAACACTTCAAAAAAAATAGTATGTCGGGAAAGATTAATTTTTTCCCTTCAATCAAGATTTAATTAATTATATTTTCCTTTTTGAATCAACAAGCTTCTCAAGTCTCTGCATATCCACTTCCCTTTTAAATAATGGACTGTCATCTTCCCTGTAAACTGTTAAAATATCTTCATATGGGTTTTTATTTGGATTGATGTATAAAACGCCTAAGGGGAATTTATGGAACTCTATAGCCTTTTTAAAAGCCTCAACTCTATCATGAGGATCATATGAATCGTCAAGATTGTAGACATTGTCTCTAAACCATTTGTAAGTATTTATTTTATTATAGGTAACGCATGGCTGGAATACATCAACAAGAGAAAATCCTTTATGGGTAATTGCTTTTTTAAAGACTTCCTTCATGTGATTCATATCTCCAGCAAAAGTTCTGGCCACAAAGGATGCATCAAGACCGATAGCAATGGCCAACGGATTAAAAGGTTCTAAAGATACACCTTCGATCTGTAAAGGTGTTTTGAATTCCTGCTGAGTTGTAGGGGATGCCTGACCTTTTGTTAAACCATATACCATGTTGTTATGTACTATTGCGGTTATATCTGGATTTCGGCGGATTGTGTGCATGAAATGGTTTCCTCCTTCACCGTACATATCCCCGTCACCGCTTGTAACGATTACAGTTAGTTTTCTGTTTACAGATTTAATTGCAGTTGCAGGGGGGAGCGCCCTGCCATGAAGACTGTTATAAGTGTTTGATTTAAGATAGTGTGGAAGCTTTCCAGCCTGACCTATTCCTGAAGCTAAAACAAGCTGGTTCTGGTCAATCTCAAGTTCTGCAAGTGCAGTTTTCAATGTTTTTAAAATGGGAAAATCGCCGCAGCCAGGGCACCATGCCACATCTGCGCCCTCAACATCAAAGCTTACGGAAAATTTCGTTTTCCGTGCTCCAAAATTCTTCGAATTTTGAGAGATTTTTGGATCCATTATACCATCTCCAGAAAGCTTTTTAAGTGTTCCGTGACTTCTTCAACCGAAAAAGGCATTCCATTGTATTTTAATGCTTTTTCATGAATTTCAAATCCTGTTACTTGTTTTATAAGGTTTCCAAATTGAGAAGTAGCATTATTTTCGAAAATAATTGTCATTTCAGCTTTTTCAAGATAATTTAAAGTACTTTCATGAAGTGGATAGACCTGTTTAAAGTGTAAAAAGGCAATTTCATCCCTTCCAAGATGATTCAATCCTTCTTTTATGGTTCCGTAGGTGGATCCCCATCCAACAACCAGAATTTTGTAATCCTCACTTCCCACAAGTTCAGGCTCAATAATATCTTTTGTTATACCTTCAAATTTTTTTAGGCGTTTTTCAACCATTTTATTCCTTAAATGAAGGTCTTCGGTAATATGACCTTCAATGTCATGTTCGTCTGAATCCACAACTACAAATCCATTTCCATATCCGGGAATTCCTCTTGGAGATATCCCATTGGCTGTTATTTCATATCTCCTGTAGTCTTCGTGGGTTTCAACGATGTATTTTTTATTTTCTATACTGGACAGGTCAATATCAGGCAAATTGTAGTAAATATCTGCAAAATACTGATCAGAAAGTATAAAAACAGGTATCTGGTATTTATCTGCCAGGTTAAAGGCCTGATGGGTTAAAAAGAGTGCATCCTCAAATTTTCCAGGGGCAAATATTGCTTTTGGAGTTTCACCAGGGGAAGAATATAGTGCAAGATTCAGATCTTCTTGAGCAGTTCGCGTAGGTAATCCAACTGCTGGTCCGGGACGCTGAGCGAGGTATATAACAATAGGAGTTTCAATCATTCCTGATAACCCTACAGCTTCACTCATAAGTGCAAATCCGCTTCCTGAAGTTGCTACAAGTGATCTTGCACCTGCATAGGAAGCTCCAAGTCCCATATTTATGGCAGCTATCTCATCTTCTGCCTGTTCAAAAATCATGCCGAATTCTGTGGAATGTCCAGCAATAAATGTTTGAAGCGGCGTTGATGGCGTCATGGGGTATGAAGACATGAATTTGAGGCCTCCTGCAATACATCCAAGCCCTACCGCATCAGTTCCGTTTAAAAGAATCTCATCTCTAATTTTTGGATCTTTTTTTATCTTTACATTGAATTTTCCAGAGCTGATAAAGTCTTCTCCAATTTTATAGCCTTCTTCTCCTGCCTGCAGATCTTTTTGAAGGATTTCTTCACCCTTTCTTTTAAACATGGCAGTTATGCATTCATCGAATATTTCTTTATCCACATTCAGGACTCTGCAAAGAGCGCCTGCAGCAATGATATTGGCAAATATGGGGCCTCCAATTTCTGCAGCCATCTTTAAAAATGGAATCTTTATTACATCATTTCTTTCAACATCTTCAAGTGTTTTTTCATCTCCAATTATTATGGTATTATCAGATATTCTCTCTTCAAGGTGATCTATGGCTCCTTTACTGATTGCAATCAATATATCGATTCTGTCAACATAAGCAGCTACTCTTTTTGAGGATACTCGTATTTCAGTGGAGTTTTCCCCTCCCCTTATCCTTGACATGTATTCTTTTGAAGAAAATACATTGTATCCTCCAAGTTTAACTGCCTGGACCAGTATTTCTTCCACTGTTTGAATTCCCTGCCCTGCCTCACCGCACAGGACTATTGAAACATCTTCTCCAGATAAAAACTCAGACATGGTTTAACCACCGTTAGTAAAATTTTACCAATTTATACTAATTTATGGCTTCAATTTTACTTAAATTTTGGTATCAGACTTTTTTTTATGAAAAATAGAAAAATAAATATTAAAAAAGAAATTATTAAAAGAAAAAATTAAAAATTAGCGTATATTTTCCAGGGCCCATTTTTTACCGGATTCCAGAATTTCAAGGTTTACAGGGATTAATTTTGGCTTTTTAGAAAATGTATGCTGGATTGCTTTTTTAAACATATCCTCAGATAGTCCTGCACGTCCAAGGGCCATTAAAACACCGAGTAAAACAGTGTTACCTGCCCTTTTTACTCCCTGTTCCTTTGCAATCTTGAAAGCAGGAACTGAAACTGCTTCAACACCTTCTGGTGCCTCAAAGTCCCCTATTGCAGAATCATAGAGGATTAAACCACCTTTTTTAACCTCTCCCTTGAATTCTTCCAGTGAAGGTCTGTTAAGAGATACAAGTGTGTCAACCTCATGGACTGCAGGAGAACCTATAACGCTTCCAGAAAGAACTACAACACAGTTAGATGCCCCTCCTCTTTGTTCAGGACCGTATGATGGATAATAGGACACATGACGCCTTGCTTTCATTCCTGCTTCCGCCAGAGTAAGCCCCATACTTAAAACACCCTGACCACCGAATCCTGTGATCTTTATACTTTTTTCTTTATAATCAGGATCAATAACGGCATCTTTGGTGCTTTCACTGCTTACATTAAAGATTCTATCGAGAGATTCCCTGGAAAAGTCGCTTGCACCTCTGCAAAGGGGTTCTACTTCTTTAATTTTATCTCTGAAGTTTTTAACAGGAAACTCCTTCTCCATTTCTTCGTTGATAAATTTTTCAGCCCCCACTGCATCCTGTCTCAAATTTGTGGGGCATGGTGATAGCACTTCAACAAAGGCATATCCTTTACCATCTTTCTGTACTTCAAGAGCTTTTTTCACTGCTTTTTTTGCTTTTCGTGTATGTTTAACATCTGAAAGTGATACTCTTTCGATAAATACAGGCGCATCAAGGTTATCAATGAGTTCGCACATGTGCAGAGGATATCCTGCAAATCTGGGGTCTCTTCCTTCAGGACAGGTTACTGTAACCTCTCCGATTAATGTTGTAGGAGCCATCTGCCCTCCAGTCATCCCATAAACTGTGTTGTTTATGAAGAATACCGCCAGTTTTTCGCCCCGATTTGCAGCCTGTATGGTTTCATTCAGTCCGATTGAAGCTAAATCTCCATCTCCCTGGTATAACATGACAATCGCATTGTCTTCTGCTCTTGAAAGTCCTGTTCCAACAGCTGGTGCTCTTCCATGGGCTACCTGAACGTTTCCGCAGTCAAAATAGTAGTATGCAAATACTGCGCATCCTACAGGGCTTGTCATGATGGATCTTTCCTGTATTCCAAGCTCGTCAATTGCTTCTCCAATGAGCTTGTGTAATATTCCATGGCCGCAGCCTGGACAGTAATGAGTTGCTGTTGGTGAGCTTCCTCCCTTTCTGGGGAATTCATCATATAGTGATTTTGGTTTTCCAATGATTTTTTCATCCATTTTATTTACCCTCCAAAAATTTATTTTTGGGGTTCAGGAAATTCCTTGAATTTCCTTCAACTCCAGCAACTTCTCTGATTTTAAGCATTATATCTTCAAGTTCAATAATATTTCCACCCATACGATTTATAATCTCTACATTCTTGCATTCAATGGCCATCTTTATATCTTCACGCATCTGTCCGTTGCTCATCTCCACAGATATGAATTTAGGACTTATACCATCAGCAATTCTTTTTAATTCTTTTTCTGGAAATGGAAACAGTGTTTTAGGTCTGAAAAGCCCAGCTTTAATTCCTTCACTTCTTGCAAGATCCACTGCAGATCTTGCTATTCTGCTGCTTATTCCGTAGGATACAAGAACTATTTCAGCATCTTCTATTTGATATTCCTCATAATCTACTTCAGATTCCTTAATTTTCTCATATTTTTCCTGAACTTTGAAGTTAAACTCTTCCAGCAGATCAAAATCAAGGAATATGGAAGTAACAAGGTTTCCCATTGTTTCTTTATTTCCGCAGACTGCCCAGGAAGTATCAATTTCAGGTTCGACCGCTTCTTCTGGAAAGTGTAATGGTTCTATCATTTGCCCCAATACTGCATCTGCCATGATTATTACTGGATTTCTCCATTTTTCTGCAAGTTCAAATGCTTTCATGGTAAAATCGCACATTTCTTGAACAGAATTAGGGGTTAAAACGATATTTCTATAATTACCGTGACCTCCACCTTTAACAAGCTGGTTGTAGTCTCCCTGTTCGGGGCCAATATTTCCAAGACCAGGTCCTGCTCTCATAACATCCACTATAACGCAGGGGAGTTCTGTACCTGCTAAAAATGATATTCCTTCCTGTTTCAGGCTTATTCCAGGACCTGAAGAGGCGGTCATTACTCTGTGTCCTGCTGCAGCTCCTCCATAAACCATGTTTATAGCTGCTTCTTCCGATTCTGCCTGCACAAATTTCCTTCCAACCATCGGAAAGTATTTTGAGGCTTCATGAAGGATTTCACTTGCAGGAGTAATTGGATATCCAAAATAACAGTCACAGCCTGCATACATGGCCCCTATTATTACTGCTGTATTTCCTCTTATAAGTTGAGTTGCCATGCTTAATCCTCCTCTTTTTTAGCTTTTTTTGGAATGTGAACTTCAATTGCTAAGGGTTCTGGACAGGTGTAATAACAATCTCCACATCCTGTACACCCTTCTCCTTCATAAATTACGTAATGATAGCCTCTCTCATTGGTATCATCACTCATCTTCAGAACATTTTTTTTACACCCTATAATACATCTTTCACATGCTTTGCATTCCAGAGCATTTATTACGGGGTATGGTTCTTTTTTAGCTGATTCAGACATAATATATCCTTCTAAATTAATTTATTCTTTATTAAAAAATTTAAAAACAAAGATAGGGTTAATTTTCCCTATAACTCGGTAATTTTATTCCTGATCCTGAGTTCGTATTTCTACTCTCCTTATTTTCCCGCTGATTGTTTTGGGGAGTTCATCCACAAATTCAATAACACGAGGGTATTTATATGGTGCTGTTACTTTTTTAACATGATTTTGAATTTCTTTTTTCAGTTCTTCTGAAGGTTCATAATCATTGGTGAGCATTATTGTTGCTTTAACCACCTGGCCTCTTACAGGGTCAGGGAATCCGGTTATAGCACATTCTAAGACAGATGGATGGGATATAACTGCACTTTCTACTTCAAATGGGCCTATTCTGTAACCTGAACTTTTAATCATGTCGTCGGTTCTTCCAACAAACCAGATATAGCCGTCTTCGTCCATCCAGGCAGTATCTCCTGTGTGGTAACATTTATTGTACCAGACTTCCTTAGTTTTCTCAGGATTAAGGTAGTAACCTCCAAATAGTCCTATGGGTTTATCTTCAACGGTTTTAATAACGATTTCGCCTTCTTCCCCAATATCTGAAGGCTTATTCTCTTTATCCACGATAATAATGTCGTAGATTGGGGCAGGTTTTCCCATTGAACCGGGTCTTGGTTCTATCCATGGAAAATTAGCGACAGATACTACAGTCTCTGTTTGACCAAATCCTTCTCTTAATTCTAGGCCTGTAAATTCTTTGAATTTATTGTAAACTTCAGGATTTAAAGGTTCTCCTGCAGTAACTGCATATTCGAGGGTTGAAAAGTCGTATTTTGACAAATCTTCTTTTATTAAGAATCTGTAAATTGTTGGGGGTGCACAGTAGGTTGTGACTCCATATTTTGAGGCTTTTTCAAGCATATTTCCTGCATCAAACCTTTCATAATCATATACAAATACAGCGCTTCCTGATATCCACTGTCCGTATATTTGACCCCAGACTGACTTTGCCCAGCCGGTATCAGCAACTGTATAGTGAAGCCCATCTTCAACTACATTCTGCCAGTATTTTGCAGTGATTATGTGGGCTAAGGGATAAGTGTAATCCTGTTGAACCATTTTAGGGAGTCCAGTAGTTCCTGATGAGAAATATACTAATGAAATATCATTATTTACAGTATTTGCATCTCCAGAGAGACGTTTAAATTCAAGAGGAGCTTTTTCAATTTCATCCCTGAAGTTAAGCCACCCCTCTTTATCTTCATCACCAACAATGGTTTTTATAAGTTCATAATCTTTTAATTCTTTATTTGCTTCGTTAAAATGCTCTGGAACGCCGTCTTCGGCGATGCAGACTACCATTTTAATTTTCGCCTGCTCTACCCTGTATACTATATCTTCAGATCTAAGCATATGGGTGGCAGGAATTGCTATTGCTCCTATTTTGTGGAGTCCCAAAATGCAGAACCAGAATTCATAGCGCCCTTTAAGCGTAAGCATTACAGTGTCGCCTTTTTTTATTCCGTATTTAATGAAGAAGTTCGCTGCCTTGTCGCTGTAATATTTCATATCTGCAAATGTGAATACAGCCTCATTATTATGGTCATCGCACCAGACCAGGGCAACTTTATCTGGAATCTTTTCTGCGTACTCATCAACAATGTCATAGGCAAAATTGAAATTATCAGGAACATTTATACTGAAATTTTCTTTAAAATCTTCGTATGATTCAAATTCAACCTTTGAAACGAATTTATTTAATAGTGAAGACATTTTATTACTCCTTATTACATTACTATTGCCAGGAATTTGGCTGGTTTATCATTTAACGCTTCCATTGCATGTTCATATGAAGAATCATAGAATATTGAATCCCCTTCATTTAGAATGATCTTATTATTATGAATATAAATCTTTAAAGTTCCTTCAAGGACATAATCAAATTCCTGTCCTGGATGTGAATTTCTGGAAGGTTTTTCTTTCTTTGGTTCAACTGTAACGATAAAAGGTTCTGCTTTTTTGTGGATGAATTTTTCAGCAAGGTTCTCGTATTGATACTGTTTACGTCTTTCTACTACTGCTCCTTTTCCCTTCCTTGTAATAGTGAAGATGTGCATTCTTGTCTCTTCACCGGTTAGTAGCAGACCCATATCTACATCAAATTTATGGGCAATTTCATATAGAATGCTTGCAGGAATATCAGAAACTCCATCTTCATATTCTTTGTAGGTTTCAGCATCAATATTCAGATATTCCGCCATTTCTTCAACGCTTATTTCTGATAAATCCCTTAATTCGAAGATACGTGACCCGATTTCTTTCATTTTCTCTTTCATTCTACCACTCTTTAAAATTGAACTTCAAATCTTTTATTATGATTTACAATTATTATAATTTTCAGTTAAGATCTATAAAATGAAATATCCAGATTTAATAATAATGATATACCCCACAAAAAAGTGTAATGACACCCATTTTTTTAACAAATTTAACAAGCAAATCTACAGAATATTCATGATTATTAATGATAATTCTTATTTATCCACAACTAATATAAAAAGTTTAGGTCAAATACAACAAATGCTCTATTTGTGGGATAAACTTAAATTAAACCTAAAATACACATCTTTTTTTTATATTGTAAAAATACCAAATAATAGAAAAGCTTATAAAGGTTGCATTGGACTCATAATGAAATTTAAATCCATATATTAAATTTTAAATTATTACAAAATACATTATGCAACTCTTGAAAAATAGCTGAATATGGGCATAAAACATAACTAGCCATGTATTCTCTTTTCTTAAAAAGTATCAGGACCTATTAAGATCCAAAAGATACTAAAAACTGAGTTATATCATCTGCCCAAAAAAAGAGGTGATAGGATATAAACCTGAGCTTATATCCCTGCTATTTTTTTACCGAAGTCTATTGCTGCCTGTTGTTCATCAACATCAGGATTCCATTGATTTTTAAAACCCTCATCAATGAGTTCAAAACCTGCATCTTCCATTAAATCGTTCATGACTTTTACAGATTCCCCACTCCATCCGTAGCACCCAAATGCTGCTGCCTTTTTATTCTTAAATTTTAACTCCTTCATCAAATGGATGAAACCGGCCATACTATGCAGAATGCTGTTGGACATAGTTGGTGAACCCACCAAAACGGTTTTTGATCTAAAAACTTCAGTTATAACATCGTTTTCGTCACTTTTAGCCACGTTGAAGACTTTTACAACCACATCAGGATCTGCAAGGCCTATTCCTTCGGCTATATTTTCCGCCAGCATCTTAGTACCGTTCCACATGGTGTCATAGACAATAGTGATTTGATCCTCCTGGTAGTCGTTGGCCCACTCAGAGTATTTTTCAACAATCTGCAGGGGATTGTCTCTCCATATAACCCCGTGACTGGTGGCAATCAGGTCAATCTGAAGGTTTAAAGAAAGGATTTCGTCCAGTTTTTTCCGTAATATTGGGCTGAAAGGTGCTAGAATATTAGCATAGTATTTTATGGCTTCATTAAAGAGGTCGCACTGATCCACCAGGTCATTATACAATTTTTCAGTGGCAAGGTGCTGTCCAAAGGCATCGTTACTAAACAGTATATTGTCCTCGGTAAGGTAGGCGGCCATGCTGTCTGGCCAGTGCAGCATCATCATTTCAACAAAGACCAGTTCCTTTCCATTTCCAACATCTAAGGTATCCCCTGTCTTGACCACGCGAAAATCCCAATCCTGATGAAACTGTCCTTTTAAGGATTTAACAGCATTTGCTGTGCAGTAAATTGGGGTGTCAGGAATATGTTTCATTAAAGCGGGAAGCGCCCCGCTGTGGTCTATCTCTCCATGATTGGCCACGATATAATCAATTTTATCCAGATCGATCACTTCGGCTAAATTCTCCACAAATTCCTCATCAAAGGGAGACCACACCGTATCAATCAGGACAGTTTTTTCTTCCTGTATCAGGTATGAGTTGTAGGTTGAGCCTTTATGAGTTGAATATTCGTTTCCATGAAACTTTTTAAGCTCCCAATCTACCTTACCTACCCAGAATACATTATTTTTTATTTGCTTTTTCATTTCGTTCACTCTCCTTGAATTAGTTTATGTGCATAATTTATCCATAAAATCCGAACTGATTCTAATAATTAATGAATATTTTCATCAGATATGTCTGGTCAACCGCCTTTTCATTTTCTTTGGGATAGATTGAAAATCTCTTCAATCTTGATTGATAAACTCATTAATACTGATATCATAATAGCTACTACACTATAAACTATTACTCTTAAATGTTAAATAATTTTTTATAGGCCTGCTATATCAAGAATTTCTATTAAAATTAAGTTTCTGGCATTATCATGGATTATTGGATATTTAAAAAGCACCTTGATTTTGAAGCCACTTTAAATAAGAAAAAGAATAAAATGTTACTTTTTGGCGTGTTTTTATGTTAAAATAGGGGTGTCATGATTATTAATACTAATCATCATTATCATAATTTAAAAACTTATTCTGACATAAATTATTGTGTTGAATGTATTAAAGAGAATCCTAAAAAATTATTTCATATAATCCAGTATACAAATGTAGCTTACCCTGAAAAAGACATTAGGATCAAATCTTATTGTAAGAAATGTAATGCAATTATTTTTTCTGATAAACCTTTAAAAAACCATCTATGTAATAGATGCAAAGAAAAAGAAGAAAAATTAAAAATAAAACAAAATAAAAAGAACATAAAGAAGGAATTAGATATATTAAATAACAGAATTTATTATTATTATGTTATATTAAAGGAATTAAAAAATTCTATTATTTATCCAAGTCCTTTCAAAGATTTAATTCAATTTCTCTCAATAAATTATCCTATTATAGTTAAATACCAAAGTA
>DACV01000003.1:32671-277164 GCA_002494885.1 Methanobacterium sp. UBA44 | reverse complement strand
AAATAAGTACTACACTATAATTATAATAATTATGTAGAAATATTGTTTTTTGAATTTGGGGAAAGATTCGCAATACATGATGCATTTACAAATAAAAGCATAGTAAGAGAGGTTAAAGAAAACTATAACCATTTAGGCCATATTTTCAAGAAAGTAACGGCTTTCATGTCTTAAATGTAACAATAGTTTTTCTTATATTTATCGTGGTGGTCCAAAGCGTCAATATTATCCTGATTGCGTTGATTGGATTAAAAAATTCCCTGAAGAACTTACAGAAAGTTATTTCATTTTAGAATGAATGGTTTGGTGTCTCAACATTTGTAGATTATAATTCATTTTCATGAAAAGTTCGTTTACCGCGATATTACGAAGAATGCAAATTAAATTTTTCATTTTATAATATAAAATAACTTCAAAATACCTTAAAAAAGCATAATTCATTCAACGTAATCTTATTTAGTTAATTAAATGGTAAACTTGTGTAAATAAATTAACTTTTTATTTTAGTGTATTTAAATTCATTAGTGTAATTAAGTAAACTATAAAACTAAGTGAAACATAATACACTAGTGTAATTAAGTAAACTTTAAAGTATGGTGTACATAAATTCATTAGTGTAATTAAGTAAACTATAAAACTAAAGTGAAATAAAATACACAAGTAAACAAAAAGGTGGATCAAATGCCAATTTTACCATTAGGAATTCCAACTGATTTAGATAAATATTTTTACAATCGTGAAAAAGAGCTAATAACACTCAACTCTTTTTTAAATACACTCAATTATGATGTAGCCAACCAAATATTAGTTACAGGACACAGGGGCGTAGGTAAATCATTTTTACTGAAAAAATTATTAACAGAATTACCAGATAACATTCTCACAGCGTATATAGACATCTCCAAAATATTTGGGATTCAGAAAGGTAAGATAACAGAAGAATTAATAATGAATAGCCTTTTAGAAGCGATGAATGAGCCATTAAGAGAAGAGATGGATGATCTGACAAAAGCATATGACATAGTTAAAGATCTTATAAGAAAAATTAGACAGAAAAAATTTGATTTTAAAGAAGCAGGGGCAGCTATGGGAATAGCAATTCCTGATATTAAGGATAACTATGAAAAACTCAGTAAATTTGTAATGGAATTCCCCCAAAGAGTAGTTGAACTTTCAGATGGAGAAATAAATGGTTTTGTAATAGTAATAGATGAATTTCAACTTATAGGTGAATTAGAATCTCCTGAAGCATTTTTCTGGATGTTTAGAAGTTATACGCAAGAACAAGATAATGTAAGTTATATTTTTACAGGATCAACATCATCAACCAGCGATATTGTAGGTAAAATAAATGGTATAAAAGGGGCATTTGGCGGTAGAATGACCCAATATGCTGTTGATCCATTTACAAGTGAAGAAACTGAAGGTTATTTAAAAGAAAAGGTATCAGAATTAAAATTTACTGAAAGTGGTTTAAATCGTTTTTATAAATGTACAGGAGGATATCCTGCATATATTAACAGTTTTTGTAATACTATGTCTGGAGATGTAGAATATGATGATAAAATGGTTATTGAGACATTTTATGAAAAAATTGAGCAAATTGCTATTATGTGGACATCAATATGGGCTACACTTTCAGATAAAGAAAAAGATATTATTACAACAGTTATTGAAAACGGACCATTAAGCTGGAGTGATTTACTAGCTAAAGTAGACTTTTCCAATAAAACGCTGGCAAAATATGTAAATATAATAAGAAATAAGGGCATACTCTCCCATTCGGACAAAAAATATATGATTGATGACCACATGCTATCCGCATGGCTTAAATACAAGAAAGAACAGGATGGGTTTTATCCTCCTTAATTTAATTTGATTAGCTGCGATATTATGATGCAAATGTTGCATAAAACATCTTTAATACTTTAATGCAGTTAAATCAAATTAAACGAAAATTACGTAATTATGCATGCTAGTATTTCTATCAACTTCCAGGAAGAATTAATTTTTCATATTTGCTCTAAGTATATTGTAGGAAGCTTCAATTATCTGCTATTTTATTGCATAGCTTTTGTTATTATAGTTCCATCTGTTATAATTAATGTGTGCTTAAAATTTCAGGAAAAATTTCAAAAATCAAATCCCCACTTATTTTTACAGTAACAATTAAAAAATAAATTATTCAGAAGCGTTAGTAAGCTTTTTTAAGACTTGTTCATATATTTGGTCGCTTATATTTCCTATATCAAGTGTTTTCAAGTTTACTCCTGCTTCTATAAGTTTCTCTTCTCTTTGATTTAATAAGGCTTTTAATTTTTTGATTTCTTTTTCTGCTTCATCTAATCTCTGATAATTTTCATCTACCATTACTTTAGTCTCAATATCTTCTATAGACAGTTTATCCATATTTTTAATGTATATTTTTCTATAGTATTTACATACCTGGTTTTGGTTTGGGGTTTTAATATTTCACTACGGTTTGTAAGATATTTTTTGAGCTCTGGATCTTCTAATATTTGTTTTACTAGCTCTGGATGTTTTTCTTTGAGTTTAATTATTGGTCTTTTGGTCATTTCGACACCTTCTTAGTTTCTGCAAACTATTGCATCGGTTTTTGGATGTGGTTTGCAGTTATCTGTGGAATAATAAGAATGTTGTGTTGTAGTATGTCGAAAATGGTATATCTTTACACATTAATTTGTCATGATTATTAATGATGATTTATATTTTACTGGTATTTACGGGTGATGATCAAAAAATAAAAACCTGTTTACTGGATATTAATCTAAAAATAAATAAAAATATGCTTTCGCCTAAAACGGCAGTGAAGCATATATTCCTTTTAATGTGCAAGTTGCTATGTTCCAATTCTTTATAACCCCAAACGTGTTACTGGAGCTTGTTGCATCTGCAGAATACCATTGGCCGTTTACCCAAACATTTGCATAGACGTGACCATATACATTACCGCTGGTAAATGTAGCTGTAACGTGCACGTACTTTGCAACAATTCCAACTGCTCTTTCCAGGGCAATTAAAAGATGGGTTGTATCAACGCAGTTTCCAGTTTTTGCATTTAAAGTTTCCACTGCACCATATTTTGTGTTGTAGTAAAAGGAATAACCGATGTTGTCCCTTACCCAGTTGAATATGGCCGCTGCCTTATCATAGCTTGAAGTCAGTCCTTTAGTAATTGATGCTGCCAGTGTTTTAATGTTTGAATCAGTGACCTGACAGTTTGTAGTTGTTGCAAGGTATGGATTTAAATCTGATGGTATGTCTGTATTTGCGATTGATGTATCTACTGTAACGTAATCAGGTAATCTGCTTTCTGCACCGTAGAAGTTCATTATTTTAGAATATACATAGACAAGATCTGAATACTGAATGTTTCCTAAAGAGCTTGTACTGTAGTTAGGAGCAATTTCATTCAAGTCCATGTAACTTTTGATCTTTTCAGCCATGCTTAAATATTCTGAAAGAGCTATGTTTCCATATATATAGCTTCCATTTGGGTTTGAAGGGGCGTTTATATCTTCTGGAGTCATTGATGTAACTGTTCCACTTTGAATTTGTAGCAGACCTTTTACAAGTAACTGTAAAAACTGTGGTACTTTTATTTGAGCTGTTCCTACTGTCACTGAGCTTGGTAACTTGTGGTTTATTTCTATGTATGATTTTACACTTGTTGCTGCTGCTTGAATCTGTGCTAATGTAATTTCAGAATCACCGCTACTTTCTACAAGGCTTTCCTTAATAGGCATGTATGTACTATTAATTAAACCGTATCTAAACAATGCATATCCCGAAGATCCATTTGCAATTGCTGTATCAATGTCATTCTGTAATTCTGCAGCTTGAATTGGTGTGGTATTCTCGTCTGATTCGTATGTTTGAAGTCCTGCTACAACCGGCTTTCCATTTGAATTATCAACAATGTATTTAACTGTTTGACCGATCCAGTATGCGCTCTGGTTATAATTTCCCTTGTAAACCATTGGAACTAAGAAATCGAGATATTGTGAAAGTTGAGTGTAGTTCTGTCCGTAATACTTTGCGTTCATTGATCCTTCTGGCATCAAAGCAGCTGAAACTGCTATTTTTGGCTTAATTGCATTTACTGTACTGGTTACATTAGCTACAAATGAGGTTATTGTTTCTGTTCCTCCTGGATTTAAGTAGGCTGCATTGGTGCCTGATCCAGAATATCGAATGTAGTCAAGATGGACTCCATCTATGTTGTAATTAGTGGTTATATTGGATATAAAACTGAGTAGAGTGTCTTTATATGCGCTGCTGTATCCATACTTTGTTTCAGATCTGTATTTTGTCACATAACTGGTTTTATACGCCCATTTATATTTCCAGTCGTATACTTTCTTGTATTTGGTTTTGTAGGTCCATGTGTATTTCCATTTGGTTCTCCATTTACCTCTATATTTGTATTTTGTCTTGTACCATTTTTTGACCTTTACTTTATACGTTTTGTAGGTATAACCTTTGTACCATACTTTATAAGCTGTTGAAACAGTTGCTGTATAGGGCACTGAGACCTGATAGCTGTATTTTCCCTGTGGATCTATCCATTTGTCATTAGCATCTTTAAAGCAGGTTATCCATGCATGAATTCTTAAAGATGTACCGTTAACCTTTGCTAAAATTGTATTTAAAATGCTATTATATGTAGGGTCAGAAATTCGGTTAGTTTTAACAAATATATCGGTTATGTTGGCTTTTATCAGTGCATCTATGTCTACAGTATTTACATTGGAAGTGGTTAGCCAGATACCGTGTACATTGGAGTAAGCATCTTCTTCACCTGCAGCTTCAGTTATATTATGGATGATTACAGTATTAGAACTAGTATTTCCTGAATTATTACTTGAATTGTTTAGTTGAGTATCAGTGTCATTTTGTGAATTATTATTATTATTATAACTGGATGTTTCATGGGTTATATTGGATTCTATTTCGTCTAAATTGTTTGTAGTGGCAGATATATCGCCTAAACTTAGCAACGACACATTAATAACGATTATCATTGCTAGAAGCATTCTCTTTGAAATTGTACCGCCTCCGTGTCCAGAAACCACCAGTTAAGATTTCCTATATTATTAATATTAACTACCAATAATCAGGAACTCTCTATAATTTCTGAACAAAATAATGTTCGTTTTCACAGGATATATAAATTTTTTGGTTTAAAATTGTGAAAATCCTCTTTTTTAAACTTATTTTTATATTTAAAACTCATTCAGAAGGTTTCAAAATTCCATGCAGAGGCTAATATTTATCAGTTGCCATTTTAAAGAAATAAGTTCATAATAGGCCTATTTTAGGAAAATAAACATTTTTCAATGGCTTGTAAATTTGTTAATAAATCTGTAAATACAATTTCCTGTTATTTAAACTCTAAATCAAAAAAAAAGAAATATAAAACGGATTTAATGAAATAATGCCTTTTTAAGGGTTTATTTTAGCTGGATACTAAAGTCGCTTCCTTTTTGTTTTTGTAATGGAGTACTGAACATATGTAAATTAACTTTTTAATTCTTTTCCAATAGAGAAGGCCTTTCCAAGGGGCTTTCCAATCCCATAATATGATCTAAATGATGGATCATATAAGAAAGGCTTTATTTTCTCGATACTGGGATTTTTATTACTGTCCATTAGATCCTCATTCACTTTAACATCCAGTATTTCGCCAGTAAAGTGGGTGTGTAATCCAAGCTCAAGTATGTTCACCAGTTTGCATTCTAAAGTCAGAGGGAATTCTTCGATATATGGCGCATTTACAAGAGTGCTTTTAAGGGGAGTTAAGCCTGAAACAGCAAATTTATCTTCATTTCTCCCTGAAACAATCCCAAAGTAATCAGCTTCTTTAATATATTCTTCAGAAGGGATATTTATGGTAAAAGCTTTATTTTCAATTATATTTCCGTGAGTATATGTGGCTTCTCTTAATGAGATAGAAACGCACGGAGGAACAGAACTTGAAATCCCTCCCCAGGCAGCATTCATGGCATTTGGCTTTCCATATTTGTCATATGACCCAATTATGAAGACAGGGGTTGGATATAAAATTGTTTTTGCACCTATTGACTTTTTCATATTTAACACCATTAAAATATTTAAAATTTAAAGTATTAATTATTAACTAAGGGGATGGTTATTATGGAGATAAAGAATTATATTGTTAAATTAGAAGCTCCAGAAGATTGTAACTTGATTTTAGGGCAGAGTCATTTCATTAAAACAGTGGAAGATCTTTATGAAGCAGTTGTTAATACAGTACCCGGGGCAGAATTTGGTCTTGCGTTTTGTGAAGCTTCAGGAGCATGTCTTGTTCGCAAAACAGGTAATAATGAAGAATTAATTAAATTAGCTGCAGATAAAATGTTTGAAATTGGGTGCGGCCATTCATTTTTAATATTTCTTAAAAATGCCTTCCCAATTAATGTTTTACAGCGAATAATAAGTGTTCCTGAAGTTGTAAACATCTATTGTGCTACTGCAAATCCCGTTCATGTAATAATTGCCAGTACAGAACTTGGAAGGGGAATAATGGGTGTAATTGATGGTTCAAGCCCTAAAGGAATTGAAAGCAGCGAAGAGGAGGAAGAAAGAAGGGCTTTACTTCGACAATTTGGATACAAATTTTAATTTAATCATAGGGAATTGGAATAAATGGTCTGATATTCTATAACCCTATTTAAATTGAGAATAGAAAATTCATAGAAAAAAGTTTATACTTTCATCCTCAAATTTATTAACATAGTAAAGTGAGGTTGTTTTATGGATGAATCAAATATTGTGTTTATAAGGGATACTGGAATGCAAAATGAAGAAAAAGATATTACCAGAATAAAAGAGGATTATGTTAAATTTGTAAATAGAACTGGTGGAGTGGTGGAAATTAACTTCAGGGCTCCAAGAGAAGAATTGACCGATGCTTACGCCTTTTTCTCAGATGCTAATGATATGGAAGGCATTGGAATTGATATTGCAGACTCTGGCGCCCGATGGAATCATTATTTTAGGGGAATATCTCCTCTTGCCGAGGATAAAGAGAGTTCTGGGTACACTTTCAAAGTTACATTACAGGTAAGAGATGCTGCACCATTATAATACATTTATTTTTTTAATTGGGAGTGTTTCTTAAAAACATCTAAAATATCCTCTGGATTCTTTAGAATATAAGTATTTTCCATTCCTTCTATTTTTTGTACATGTTCCACGTCTTCTTTTCTTATAGTTAGTTTAAGGTCACTCCCATCAGGAAGCTGGGTAAGTGTGGTTCCTTCTTCAACATCAGATGGCATTATATAAACAGGAACATCTGCTTTTTGGGCCATAATTGCAGCATTGGTAAGTAATGAATCACCTATCCGCAGTGATATTTTTGCAACAGTATTTGAGGTAGCTGGTGCAATTAACATGAATTCAAAGGATCCAAGTTGTATCTGTCCTGCTAAAAATGGTGCATTAGCGTTTACTTCAACCCATAACTTTTCATAATCCACAGTCATTGGTTTAAAAAGTCCATAGTACTTTAATACCTGGTCTCCAGCTTTTGATACGTATACTCTGATATCAAATTCATCTTCGTATTCTTCTTTTATCTGTTTTAGAATATCCACTGTATTTTCTAATTTGTCACCACTACCAGTTATTCCCCATGCAATTTTTCTTTTTTTCATGGTTGAATTGTGGTAATAAGTTAATATTGTATTTTTCGTTTTTCCCCATTTATTTTTAAAACTTAAAAGATATAAAGACAAAAATACTATCATAAAGAAAATTTTTATATAAACATTTAAATGAGCTTAATACAAATTTAAAGGTGAGAAAAATAGATTCTAAAGATAATGGTAAAGGGGAAAAAATAGAGGTATGTTTCATCTGCCATAAGAAATTCAATATCAATGCAGATGATGATAGTTATTACAGGCAGGGTAAATATCCTTTATGTGCTTACTGCGCTGAATTTTATGGTTTTTATAAATGAATATAAAAATATTATTTTTTTAATATTAAATAATAAAATATTTATAGGATGATGATCATAATACTATCTGGAAGAGTATCCTGATACAAATATCTAAAAATCAGACCTAAGATAAATCTGGATTAAACCAGAAAAATCAAAAAAAGGAAAGATTAAAAAGATTTTGTAGGGTATTCTTCCACCCATGCTTATTTTAAAAATAACAAGGATTTCATTGATTTAAATATTTTTTTACAAGGGAAATTCCCCATTCAGCCATTTTTTTAGCTTCTTTTAGGGTTTTTGCCTCAGCAAAACATCTAAAGATTGGTTCTGTTCCAGAAGGCCTTATTATAACCCATCCTTCGTCTTTAATTATTTTGACTCCATCTGTGGTATCCACTTCAAATTCTCTGGTTTCTTCAGCTATTTTCTGCATTACTTCCTGTTTAAGCTCGTCAGGACATTCTATTTTCATTTTTTCAGAATAATATACAGGTAATTCTTCTATAAGTCTGGAGAGGGGCTTTCCAGTTTTTGCAATTATTTCAATAATTTTGGCGGTAGAAAGTGCAGCGTCTCTTCCATAAACAAAATCAGGGAATATTAATCCTCCGTTTTCTTCACCACCAAATAGGCCGTTTTTATCTTTTAATTCCCTTGCAACAATTAAATCACCAACTTTTGTTGCTATAACTTCTCCATTATATTCATTGGCTATATCGTAAATTGCAGAGGATGTGGCAACGGTTGTAACAATTAATCCCCCATTGTTTTCTTTTAACATATATTTTTCAACAAGCGCAAATGATTTATCGCCGAAAACAAAGTTTCCTTCCTCATCAATACAGATTGTACGGTCTGCATCACCATCATGGGCAACACCAAGATCTGCACCGGTGGCTTTAACAACTTCAATAAGCTCTTTGAGATTTGGTTCAGTTGGCTCGGGGTTTCTTCCTGGGAAAAAGCCATCAGGCTGGCAGTTCATAGTAATAACTTCACATCCCAATTTTCTGAGCAAAAAAGGGGTTGTAAAACATGCTGCTCCACTTCCGCAGTCTACAATCACCTTTAAATTGACATTTTTTATTGCCTCTGCATCCACTCGGGCTATAACATTGTCAATGTACTCTTCAAGTAATCCTGAGTTGGTCTCTACATCTCCAATCTCGTTCCAGGATATTCTATCTGGATTATCGTTAAAAAACAGCTTTTCTATTTCTATCTCCATTTCATCTGGAGTTCCTATTCCATCAGAATCGACAAGTTTGATTCCGTTGTATTTTGGAGGATTGTGGGAAGCGGTTATTATCACTCCGCCATCATAATAATTTCTAACAGCATATTGTACTGTAGGGGTGGGTAAAAATCCAAGATCTACAACATCGCAGCCTGAAGATAATAATCCAGAAATAACAGCATGTTTTATCATTTCTGTGGTGGTTCTGGTGTCTCCGCCTACTGCAACTTTACCTTTAATCAGGCTTCCATAGGATGCAGCAAGTTTTGACGCAAATTCCGGCGTTAATTCTGTATTAGCAACTCTTCTAACTCCAAATGTTCCAAATAATTTTTTCATAATTTTCACCGATTTAATAATTATATTTAATTACTGATATTGAGTTTTCAAGCACAAATACTTTTTAGTGATTATTTTGATAAATTGGTTTGAAAAAGCAAGATTAGCCCAACAATTAAAGGATATTCATTATGATTATGAATTACATTTATTTACCAGATTAGTGTCAGTTGTAAGATTTCTAATTAATGAGATTTTTCAAATTCTTAATTATCATAAAATTTTTGTTTCAAGTATAAAATGTTCTTTAGAATGGGTAAAAATGTGTTAGAAAATTCATAATTTATAAAAACATATATGTAATGTTAAACTATTATGGATTAAAAGGAGTTAAAATGAAGATTATTACTATTATCCCTGCCTATAATGAGGAAAATGCCATCGAGAATGTTGTAAAAGGAGCATTAAAATATTCAGATGTTATGGTGGTTAATGATGGTTCTCAGGATCATACGTCAAAAAGAGCTATTGATGCTGGCGCCAGAGTTATTAAACACGATAAAAATTTAGGCAAAGGGGCTGCAATTAAATCAGGGCTTAAAAATGCATCAAAATATGATTATAATGTCATTATCTTAATTGATGGAGATGGACAGCATAATCCGGAACATATTCCATTATTAGCATCCTATATTAATGATTTTGGGATGGTTCTTGGTTCGAGATTTAAAGATGGAAATCCTGAAAATATGCCTGTCCAGAGGAGACTTTCCAATAAGATTACAACAAAACTCATTAGATATGTAACAGGATATGAACTCACAGATAGTCAGAGCGGGTTTAGGGCTTTATCTGCAAATGCATCAGGTCTTTTTTTAGATATAAAATATGATGATTACGTTTATGAATCTGAAATGCTTTATATAGCGTCTAAAAATAACATAGAAATTGTAGAGATCCCCATTCCAAGCATATATGGGCTGGAGAAATCATATGTTTCCAAAATTCACGTTTTAAGATATCTGCTCTTTATTGTCAATCTTTTTATCCGGAGGATAAGAAACAACCAGATTTTTAATCCATACTTTATTTTGACTGGGGAATGAGTTATCAACATTATGCAATTACTTTTATTGAGGATGCATCCTTTAAAATAATCTCTAAATTCCCATTGTAGCTGGTAACTTTTCCAGTCATCTTAATTCTATGGGTTTTAAATGAATTTACATTTAAACTGGTTTTTTCAATATCCATTATGGTATTAGGGAAAATTACGGCGGTGATTTTGCCAGTATCATCCATTATTTGCATAAAATAAGTATTACTTCCTGATGATTTATCTATTTTAGTAACAACTCCTTCGATCATTATATCGGCATCCAACATGCTCTTATCGATGTTTTTTATCTTTACTTCATGGGGCATTACGTTATCTGCAAGAAGTAGCATTCCTGAAAGCCCTAAAATCGTTGTAATTAATGCAATTTTGAATATATTACTATCATCCATATTAACATCCTCATTTAATTTAATAAGGTATTTTTTTATTACATTATTTAAATATATTCCAGTATGATAGAAGAAAAAATTTTAATAATTAAGATATAGGTTAAATAAATGTACGGTGTAAAAAATGTTTGGACCCAACCAGAAACTATTTGAAAGTCACAAAACAAGTGTTATAGTAGCATGGATTCTGCGAATTTTCCTTATATCCTTCGGTATTTATCAAATTATATTTGGATATTCAGTTTTTGGCATTGTTATTATTGTTGCAGTATTTCTTATACTTCTTCCAGCAATCTTAACCCGCCAGCATATTTTTGTTCCCCTGGAAATTGAGATTCTTTTTTTAATTATGGTTACATTTGAATATGTTATTGCCAATTCTTTAGGGTTCTATGCAAAGTATGATTATTATGATAAATTTCAACACACCATGATTCCCAGTATAATTTCATTTATGGGAATACTGCTGTTCTATATAGGATATCTTCTTGGAAAATTCAGGGCAAGTTATTTAATGTCATGGGCTGTAATTGTTTTAATCACAATAGGACTTGGAGGTATACTCGAAGTGAGTGAATACGCTTATGACATGGTAATAGGCCCAGCAACAAATTTTGGGATATCTCATGGGACTTTAACCCAAGGTTCTCCATCATTAGATCCTTATCATGATACAATGACAGATTTAATTCTGGATGTTATCGGAGCCCTTATAGGAGCAACATTGGGGATATGGTTACTTTTAAAACATGAAAAAGACGGTAAAAACTTCCTCTTAGATGAAGAAATAGAGGCAATGGAAGAGTATCTTTCTAAAGATAAAAAATAATTCTTTTTATTTTATATTTATATCTAATAATGCTTTTTGAGACTTCAAAGTAGTACATGACTCAAAAATTACTTTTAAATTATGATTTTTCAAAATATGAATCTGTTAAATTAATTTAAAATGGATGTATAGCTTGAAAAGACATTAAAGGGGCTAAAAATCCTTCATAAATAAATAAATTTATATATTATTTACGATAAAATAAGTATTAGAATTTATAGGAGGAGATAAAAATGAGCGATGTTAAAAGTCAAGTTATGACAACTATAGCAACGTTAATAACAACTGCCTTTGGATTAATTGCTGCTTTAGCATGGAATGAAGCTATAAAAGCCATATTGGCACAATTTTTCACTGCAGGAAGTGATGTAACTGGATTGTTAATTTATGCAGTTTTAATTACAATTATTGCTGTTATTGCAACTTTACTGATTGCAAGAGCAATACCTACCGAACCTCCAGTACAGGATGTAAGAATTGTAGAAGATGTTAGAACTGGAAAATAAATTTTAATTTTCTTTTTTTTTTGTTTTAAAATTCAAATGGCTTTTCTGATGCAATAGAAAGGATTAATTTTTCCGCTGCTTTTAATTCGTCTCCTTCTCCACTAACTGCAAGCCAGATTGAACCTTCTGCTCCACCAACTCCACCACCAGCAACCAGTTCAGCTTTAGCTCCAGTAAGCTCGTGAATTGCTTCTATTTCAGTAAAAACTTCGCCAGGAACAGGTAATAAACGAGGTCCATTTGCTCCGGGCACATTTAACCGTCGGGCTAAATCATTTAAATCTCCTAATATACGTTTTTCCATTCCTACAGGAAGAATTAAGCGAACTCGTCGCCCTACAACTGCCTGAATAGATGCACTGATAGTACCCCCATGGGGATCACCGATATAAACGGCTGCCTGTTTATCACGGTAATTAAGAGCATTGGCACCTTTTAAGATTACATCTCCCTCTTTTAAGTCATCAACAACATCAAAAATTGTAAGTCCCTTTTTCCAGGTACCATCATTAATTACCACATCACCAGGAAAGGCGCTTTCATATTTTAAACGGCCTGAATCGGATACAGGACCTCCAGGAGGAAGTACAATGCCTCTAAAAAATCTCCTTACTGAAAAACCATTTATTTGGTTTATTTTGGATAGAATTTCTTCCGCAACATAACCGTTGGTAGTGCCGGCAATGATTACCAGAGTTCCAGATTCAAGGACCTTATTTATGGCTTTATTTTCAGCCAGAGCTTTTGCAATCAAACGTTTTCCAGCAGCAGGAGTAATTAGAAATTGTTTCAAATAACCCTCTCCATATTAGTATAAATTACTTTTTAGGTTATTTTACATACTGTTTCACATTTTCTCTTACAATGGCAGATGCTCCGTAACTTTTTATAGCCCTTAGCATTGCTGGAAATCTGGTTTTGGGGATTAAAACATTCACCTGTGAAAAGATGGTACCTCTTACAACTGTAGGTTCATCAGAACAGAACCCCTTTGACATTAAAAAGCCATTTACTTCTTCTACTCTCTCATTAGATACATTGAATTTGACATCGAAATATTTTCTGGCTTTAATAGCTCCAAATAATTGTTCAAATATCATTTCTGCTTTTTTAGCTTTTTGGCCGGTGCACCCAGGACCTGCGTAAAGTCCTGCACTTGATTCCATAATGGTTTCCAGAATTTTCAAACCTGCTTTTTTCAAACTACTTCCAGTCTGTGTATTGTCAACAACGAGGTCAGCTCCTTTTGCTATATAGACTTCTGTTGCTCCATCAGAATTAATGATTTGAACCTGCTTATTATCTCCATCCCAGAGCCCCCTTACCTGTACCAGAGGCTTGCTTTCTCCATAAATTTCCCTATATCCTTTATTATTCATGAAATGCTTTCTGGTTAAGTTAGGATATTCTGTAAAGCATAATATAGGGGTTTTTCGATCAGAAGTGGCTTTGAAGAAGTCAGTAAGTGATCTATAAGGTGCTTCAGCGGGTAATGCAACTATAAGTCTTGTTTGGCCGTAATCAAGGTCTCCAATTTTTTTTATCAGGTCTTCATCTGTATTTACAGACTCTTCTTTGACCCAATCTTCTCCAACAATCGCAATATCCAGTATTTGCCTGTTAAGCTCTACTGGGGCGCTTTGAGGTCTTGTTAAGAAGGCTTTAATTTCAGGGTCGTTGGCTATGTTAATTTCATTGTCTTCCTTTCCAGGTTCGTATCCCTTAACATCATACCCTGCATCAACGAATAATTGATGAGTATTTCCTCTATTTACATTATTTAAGCTCCCTTTAGGGAGACCAATCACTATTTTTTCCATATTCAATTCCACCAGTCTTTATTAATTAATTTTTGTAACCATAATTTTTTTACTAACTTGATTTAATTTGTTTTATTCTTTGAGATTAAAAATATTTTGCACAATTTCTAATCCCCATGTTTTCAAAGTTTTTTGTTTATATTCCAGCAGTTTATATTAAGTAAAATGCTAATTAATTGATAAAACGTTCAGACATATGTGAAAACGCTGCAGAAGCTCTTAAAAAGTTAGGGGGATCTAGAGCCCTTGAACCGCTATATGGAGCTTCAAAAGGTAGGAATATTGAGCCCAAAGGAGCACAAGAAGATCCATATATAAATTAGAATAATATCTCAACACTATTTACTTTTCTAATGCCTTAAAACATATATTTATTTTGTTTTATAATTTTATTAGTAGTTTTCACATGCTCTTACATAAAGGTATATAGAGTCAGAAAGGAAATCATAAACAGTGCAAGTTGAGAAGCTTAAATGATATAAATTTGCTTCTGGAAGTGTTATTATGAAAATAGAAGTTAAAAATATAGAAGAAACCCAGGTAGCTTACATTTCTGTTACAGGATCTTATGAACAGCTCCCTGAACTTTTCGGCGAAGTAGTTGGTTATGTTATGAAAGAAAATTTACAGATCACAGAACCGCCATATGGCATATATTTCAACAGCCCAATGGAAGTGCCGCAGGAAGAGCTAAAATATGAAGTAGGGATTGCATTTAATGGAGAAGCTACTGGAGAAGGCAGAGTAAGGATTAAAAAAATTCCGGCCCATCAAGCAGTATCTGCAGTATATAAAGGTCCTTATGGGCAGACAGCACAGGTTTACCAAGCTCTGATTGAATTTGCCATGAATAATGGTTATGAAATTGAAGGTGCAGTTAAAGAAATCTATCTTACCAATCCGATGGAAGTAGATGAAAGCGAATTACTCACAGAAGTACAGTTCCCGTTATGAAAAAATAATTATCTCTCCACGATCAATATAGTAATGGAGGATTAAATATGAAAGTAGAAGAAAAAAGGATGAGCGATACGCAGGTTGCATTTATACGATACAGAGGCCCTTATGATATGATTCCAGAACTTATGGAAGAAGTAGTAAACTGGGTGATGAAGAAAGGCCTTAATATGACCGGAATGATTTATGGAGCTTATTTCAACCGTCCCGATGATGTCCCTCCAGAAGAACTTTTTTATGAGATAGGTGCTTCATTTGAGGGAACTGCAACTGATGAAGGAAACGTGCAGGTAAAGATTATTCCAGAGCATACTGTAGTTTCAACTATGCATAAAGGTTCTTATGATCAGGTGGGCCCTGTAATTGATGGATTGGCAAAATATGCGATAGAAAACAATTATGACATAATTGGACCTGTTACAGAAGTTTATCTGAATAATCCAAATGAAGTGAAGCCTGAAGAATTGCTTACAGAAGTTCAGTTCCCTGTAATTAAAATAGTTAAATAAAATTCAATGTGGTATAAAAAAATAATTTTAAAACTATTTTTTCTTTTATTCATTGATTAATCTATCATATGGTATCTCATATAATTTGTTATCTCCACATTAAATGACATAATTTATATTTTTTTTATATTTAATAACCTTTAGATCTAGTAACGATTATTTTACCGGTCATTGATGGGTTCTTTGAATCATGGTAATTGTATGTGCCTTCCTTATAAAATATGTACTGGGAGTTATCTCCTTTATTTATGGTTATATTTTTAAAGGCTCCAGTATCGCTCACTACTGTATGGGGAATAGAATCGTTATTAGTCCATGTAACCGTTGATCCTGCCATAATATTTATTGTATCTGGATTAAATTTAGAGTTTTGAATTGTAATCATGTTATTAGATGCCGGGTTTTGAGTGCAACCAGAAAATAGAATCACTCCAACTACCAGTAAAATTATTCCAATTCTACAAAATTTATTTTCATAAGTTATTATTAGTTTTATAAAATATAATAATTTAACCTAAAAACAGCTTAAAATACCGCCCCAAAAAAGTTTTATTTTTTTAATTTTTTCTGTTCTTCAATTACAATAATAAATCAATTACATTTACAATTCTTTTTTTTAGTGATATTCTCTTTTTTAAATGGAGAAAGTAAAATTTAAGATAATATTCCTGCGTATATCGTCGATTTTATTAAAATTATTATATCAGTAAATTCATAAATTAACATAATTGGGGGGATTACAATTAATCATAATGATTCTAATCATGAAATGAAGCATATAAGTCATGAAGAACACAAAGATAAAGGGAAATGCATCGTTTGTGGGGATGAATTAAGTAAAGAACATAGAATGGAGGGGCAGCACGTTCATTCGGGCATGCTTAATGATTTAAAAAGACGTTTTATAGTTTCAGTGATTTTAACTATACCTATACTTATTTTATCGCCTACAGTTCAGGAATTAGTAGGATTAGGCGAATCAATCAGATTTCCAGGAGATTTATATATCCTTTTTATCCTGTCTACAATTGTTTATTTTTATGGAGGTTATCCATTTTTTAAAGGATTTTATAATCAAATTAAATCCAGGGTTCCTGGAATGGATACATTAATTTCAGTTGCAATTACCAGCGCATATTTATATAGCAGTGCAGTAGTTTTTGGACTTATGGGCGAAATATTTTTCTGGGAACTGGCAACATTAATTGATATCATGCTTATAGGACACTGGTTAGAGATGAGATCAGTAATGGGGGCATCTAAAGCACTTGAAGAATTGGTTAAGCTCATGCCCTCAAGTGCCCACAAAATAATGCCTGATGGAAGCACTATGGATGTTCCATTAGATGAGCTATCAGTTGGAAATCATGTACTCATCAAACCTGGAGAAAAAGTTCCTGTAGACGGAGAAATTATTAAAGGTAGCACTTCCATCGACGAATCTATGCTTACAGGGGAATCACAGCCAGTATTTAAGGATGTAGATGCAGAAGTTATCGGCGGATCCATCAATGGAGATGGATCCATTACTGTGGAAATAAAGAAAACAGGAAAAGATTCGTTCCTTTCTCAAGTTATTAGTCTTGTTGAAGAGGCACAGGAAAGTAAATCAAGAACTCAGAATCTTGCAGACCGGTTTGCGACAGGACTAACTGTAGTAGCCCTTGCTGGAGGATTTTTAACATTTATAGTTTGGTTATTCTTTACTACTTTTGGTTCTGAGTTTGCATTGGAAAGAGCAGTTACTGTTATGGTTATTGCATGTCCACATGCACTTGGACTTGCAGTTCCACTCGTTGTTGCAGTCTCAACAACTTTATCGGCTAAAAATGGACTCTTAATAAGAAATCGTGCATCTTTTGAAAGATCAAGAGATATTAACGCTATAATATTTGATAAAACAGGTACACTAACTCAGGGAAAGTTTGGTGTAACTGATATTGTATCGTTAAGCAAGGAATATGATGAAAATGAGGTTTTAAAATATGCTGCTTCACTTGAATCCTATTCTGAGCATCCCATTGCAAAAGGAGTAGTATCATCAGCAAAAGAGACTTTTAATGTTGAAGATTTTAAAGCAATTCCAGGAAAAGGAGTTCAAGGTAAGATTGAAGGAAAAAACGTTGAAGTAATAAGTCCAGGATATTTAAAAGAAAAAAATATATCTTTTTCCAGTGAAAAGGTGGATGAACTTTCAGCACAGGGAAAAACAATAGTTTTTGTGATTATTGAAGGTGAACTTAAAGGTGCAATTGCACTTGCAGATATTATACGGGAAGAATCCAGAGAAGCAATTAAAAAGCTCAAAGATATGAATATTCAGTGTATAATGATTACAGGAGACCGGAAGGAAGTCGCTGAATGGGTAGCAAAAGAAATTGGTCTTGATAAATATTATGCTGAAGTATTACCTCAAGAAAAGGCTCAGAAAGTTAAAGAAATACAATCTGAAGGAAAAATCGTTGCAATGATAGGAGACGGCATCAATGATGCTCCTGCTCTTGCACAGGCCGATGTAGGTATTGCAATTGGTGCAGGTACAGATGTCGCTATAGAAGCTGGAGATGTTGTTCTTGTTCGAAGCAATCCACTTGACGCTGTTTATATAGTTAAGCTTGCTAAATCAACATATCGTAAAATGGTGCAAAATTTATTATGGGGAACTGGATATAACGTTTTTGCAATCCCAATTGCTGCTGGAGTTCTTTTTGCATATGGAATTCTCCTAACCCCTGCTGCAGGAGCTGTGCTAATGTCAGCTAGTACAATTATTGTTGCTTTTAATTCAAGGTTTTTGAAGATAGAAAAATGATGGAGGAAATAAAATGAGGATTCGAGTTTATTCTACGTATTGTGCAAGATGTCTATCATTTGTAAGGAATTTAGAAGAGGCCATTAAAGAACTAAATATGGATGAAAAAATCGAAAAAATTGACCTGGATACAGCAATAAAGATGAATATAAGAAGTAGCCCCACACTAATCATAGATGATGAGATAAAATCCAGCGGAGATGTATTGTCCGTTGATGAATTAAAGAAGCTTCTGAAGGATAATATGTAATGATTTAGTGCTATGAATGGATCAAAACACAATGACTGTATTGATAGTTTAATTATTGTCCTTGTTGCTTGGATGTGGATATATACTCCTTATATGGGAGGATATCATCATATGGATGCAATATATGATGATGGACTATTTAAGAATTGAGGTGATAAAAGCAGGGCAATAGATCAAGTCAAATGTAGATGAATAAACTGTAATAATATGTAAATGAATATAAAGGCAAAAAATACTATTTTTGCACTTTAAAATGAAAGAAGAGTTTGATAAGTTAGTTAAATCAAAATATCCTGTATGTGGGATGGAAGTAGATGTAGAACTAATTAAATGGGTTAGTAAATATAAAAATAAAGATTATTACTTCTGGTCTTTAATCTGCAAGGAAGAATTTGATGAAAATCCAGAAAAATATGTAAAAGATTAAAAATATTTAAATTTTAATTTTTTTATCTTATTAGGTGATTCTTTGAGAGTAAAAATCATTAATGTTCCATTTAAAGATGATGGAGTAGAAGAAATAGAAATAGATAGCATATCTGTTGGTGATTTATTAAAAAAATTAGAGATTCCCGTATTCATGGTTATTGTTACGAGAAATGGCGAAGTAGTAGGAGAACACGATATTTTGATGGATAAAGATAACGTACAGATCTCCGGGATGGGATGCTGCTAGATTGAGATTTATATAGTTAGAAATATAATTATATCTTGATAACCCATTATATTTATTTTAATATTGAGGTTCATAAATGATTGTTATAAGAAGAGATAATAAAGATTCTGGAGAAGATAAAAAAAGTAGATCTTTTAAGCCCTTTATTTGGATTTTGGTAATTTTTGCACTGTTATTCCTATTAATCCCCATAGGCGTAACAATGCTACTTAATTTACCATGGTATTTATCATTTATTTATCCATATGGCACTATTATTGGGGTAATTTTGATAATTTCAGGTATTGTTATTGTTTACAGAGGTATTAAGGATCTCAGGTTAAAATATTCTCAGACAGGTTATGAAAAAGGAGATTCTTTAGTAACTACAGGGATTTACGCACGTACAAGAAACCCTATATATTTTGGAGCCACAATTATGGTTTTTGGATGGTTTCTGGTTCTGCCATTCACTTTCATTTTAATTTCTGCCTTTCTATTTACTATTCTATTTCTAATCACTGCAAAATCGGAAGAGAAACAATTATCTCAAAAATATGGTAGAAAATATCGGACATACAAGCGAAAAGTACCTTTTTTCGTTCCATACAAAATTAGATAGTATTATTAAACCATAACCCAAGTAATTTACTTAATGATGGAAATACAATCTACAATCAAGGCTTTCAGCTCTACAAAACTCTTTAATTTCTTCTTCAACCTCCAAAATTGAAAATTTTGGTGGTTCAGGAAAACTTCGTTTTCCTTCAACTATTTCCCAGTAAACATTATCAGAATAAATTTCCTTATATTCTTGAACTAAATCAGGGTGCTTTTCTTCTAAAAACCGTTTTACAGAACTCCAAACAGTTCCAGCAATGTTTAAATTCTCAAAACTAAAAAAATCTGCATATTCGCCTGTTTTTTCTATTATATCTTTCCAGTCTGTTAAATACGGTAAAATAGGACTTATAAAAACGTAAGTCTGAATTCCAGACTCATGAACTTCTTTTAAGGCATTGATCCTTTTTTCAATTGGTGAGGCCGCTGGTTCAACTTCTTTTCTTGTGTTTTCATCGAGGGTAGAAAATGAGAATCCAATTTCTGAATTTTCAAACTGTTTTATAATATCTAAATCTCTTAAAATTAGATCAGATTTGGTTAAAATTCCTAAAACTGGTTTTAAAGGGATTAATTTTTCAATTATTCTACGAGTTAGTCTATATTCTCTTTCTAAGGGTAAATAGGGGTCTGTAACAGAGGATAGGAATATATATTTGCCTTCATACTTTAAGGTATTTTCTGGAATTAAATCTGGAGCATTTACTTTTACATCAATGAACTTTCCCCAATCTTCCTGGTGTCCTGTAAATCTTTTCATAAATCTGGCATAACAGAAGATACAGGAATGAATACATCCAGTGTAGGGGTTTATTACATAATCTGCAATTGGAATTCCGGTTTTTGAGAGAATGGATTTTGATTCTATTTCTCTTATTATCATTACTATTTATTTATACTTCATTCCAGATATCATTAAAGAATAATTTTTAATCCAAAGGAGAAAAATATGATTGTAGTCACTGGAGCAACAGGACATGTCGGAAATGTCCTTATACGCAAATTGTTGGAAAATGAGGATGAAGTAAGGGCATTTACCCTTCATTCCGAGGATTTAAAACCTATTAAAGGATTAGATGTGGAAATAGTCCAGGGTGATGTTAGAGATTTCAATTCACTGGTTAGTGCTTTTAATGGGGCTGAAACGGTGTATCATCTTGCAGGAATTATATCAATCATGCCTGATAAGGATGGGCTTTTATACCAGGTTAACGTTGAAGGAACTCGCAATGTGGTTAATGCATGTCTTAAAACTGGTGTGGGGCGTTTAATTTATACAAGTTCAGTCCATGCTTTAAAAGAACCTCCTAAAGGCGTTATTATTGATGAAAATTGTGGATTTGAGCCCCAGTATTCAAGAGGGGGTTACGATGAAACAAAAGCTTTAGCATCTTTAGAAGTACTTAAAGGCGTACAAAAAGGCCTTGAAGCAGTTATAGTGTGTCCTAGTGGTATTATAGGTCCGCACGACTATAACATTTCACAGATGGGAACTTTATTTCTAAATTATGTGAATGGGGGCATGAAAGCATATTTAGACGGAGCATATGATTTTGTAGATGTTAGAGATGTTGCAGAAGGGCTAATACTTGCCAATAACCATGGAAAAAGTGGTGAAATATATATTTTATCTGGAGAAAGGATTGAAGTTCATGATCTAATGTTATATCTTGAAAAAATAACTGGAGTTAAAGCTCCATCATTTAAAGCACCCCTTTGGCTTTTAAAGGCATTCTGCAAGTTTACTCCGCTTTACTATAGATTTGCAAAAAACAAACCTCTCTTTACAGGTTATTCAATAGAAGTTTTAAATAGCAACAGCGATATAAGCTTTAAAAAAGCCCAAAATGAACTTGGATTTTCACCTCACCCTATAAAAGAATCAATTAAGGATTCTGTGGAATGGTTTAAGGAAAATAATTATGTTTAAAACTGAATTTTAGATTTAAAGATATTCTTTATATTTTTCCACAATCTCTTTAAATGAGTCTGCAATGTAGTTAATCTGTTCTTCACTGAACCCATAAACACTGCATTTAAACCATTTGGTTTGCCCACGTTTTATTCCCACTACATTTCTTTTTTTAAGTTCTTCATATAGGAAAAATCCTCTTCGTGGATGCTTTTCGGCGATTTTATCAAATACTGGAGTTTCAAATCTGGTGAGATCATGCTCTTTAGGTCTTATTCCAACTTGAGTTATACCTTCAATTTCTTCCATTTGGCTTACAAAATTCCTTGTCTTTTTCACTTTTTCATCCCAATGCTTGACTCTCTCTGCAACATGAGGCAGTGATGCCATTAAAGTGACTATTGGTGCCCCTCTACTGGTACATCCAAGCATTTCAATTTCTTTAACTTGATGTCTTTTTGAAACCTGAAGAATTTTATCAGTATAATCTTCCTTAATTCCAAGTACACCAATTGGTCCTGAGGCAGCCATACTTTTATGACCACTTCCAACTACGAAATCCATATTTAAATCTTTAGCATCAATTGGTAATCTTCCCATTGAATAGGCACAGTTTAAAATTATTGGAACTCCTTCTTTATGCGCTACTCCTCCAATTTTCTTTGCATCGGTTAAATTACCGTAATTACCATCTACATGGGTAAGTAATGCAAGTTTAACGTCTATCCCTTTATCAATAGCATTTTCTAAAGTTTCTTTATAACCTTCGGGTGTAATCTTGTATTCAGGATGCCCGTTATTTGGAACTTCAATCATTTTTAGCCTGTTACGTTCTGCAGCAAGATGAGTGGTATAATGAGCATTTCCATCAACAATTACAGTATCTCCTGGTTCGCATAAAGAATGCATTATGGCAAATTTACTTTCTCTTGCCCCATGTGTGGTTCTAACTTCATCAACATTGATAAATTTCGCTAAATCATCTAAAAATCCAGTTATGGAGGGCGTAGGTATTTCATCAAGTCTTCCAGCACAGTAGTCACAAACGCTGTAACCATCAGCGTATTCAAGCAAAGCTTTTTTAGCCTCTAGAGGTAATACTCCTCCACGTTGAAGAGGGTTTAAGTTTAAATTATCTCTTTCTGCGCTTCTTGTAAGTCCATATTCCTTGCATTCCATATAATCACCTGAATAAGTAGTAATATATTAAATAAGTGTTTAATTATTCCAATTTTATTAAATCATCATAGGCAGATAGTGCTGCTATTGCTCCTTCACTACAGGCCACTACCCACTGATTTACACCATCAGTAATATCTCCTGCAGCATATACAAATGGAATATTGGTTTCCTGGCTTTTATCAGCATTAATATAGCCTCTTTTATCAATTTCAACTCCAATACTTTCTGCTATCTCATTAACAGGGCTTTCTCCGATTGCTATATAAATTCCATCTATATCATATTCTTTTTTGATATCCTTTTTTAGATGATGGAGTACAACTTTATTTACAAGCATTTCTCCTTTTATTTCGTCTAATACTGTATCCCATATTATTGGAATTTCTCTTTCATCTAATTTTTCCTTTAAATATTTCTCAGCCCTTAATTCATCTCTTCTATGAACAACAGCCACGTAAGAGCCAATATGATCCAGGAATAAAGCTCCTTGGACGGCTGTATTCCCTCCTCCAATCACCAATATTCTTTTACCTACAAAGAGAGGCCCATCACAAACTGCACAGAAAAAAACACCTTTTCCAAGGAGTTCATCCTCCCCAGGGACTCCGAGCTTTCTATGGGTGGTACCAGTACATAAAATCACTGATTTAGAGTTATACTCATTCTTTTGAGTTGAAACCTTTATTTTGGCTTTATCAAGGATTTCTATATCTGTTACTTCTTCAAACTCTTTTATTTCAGCATATTTTAATGTTTGCTTTTTAGTGTATTCAATAAGCTGTTTACCTGAAACTACTTCGAATCCTGGATAATTTTCCATATTGGGAACCATTAACCCGGCACCGCCAGCAACTCCTTTTTCAAGAATTAAGGTCTTTAATCCCTGCCGTCCAGCATAAATTCCAGCTGTTAATCCTGCAGGCCCTGATCCTACGATAATAACATCATATTCATCCATTTAACCACCATAATGCTTTCTTATTCACTTATATGGCCTTCAAATACTCAATGATTTTTTTTAATCTTTTTAAATTTTTTTTATTTATCTAATTATATTCTGTATTTTATCTTTCAAAAGTTTATTTACAAGCTTACCATCTGCTTTCCCTTTGAGTTTTTTCATGGCCATACCCATAAGTGGACCTATTGAGCCCATTCCTCTCTCTGTGATCATTTCATTATTTGAAGATGTTAGTTCATCTATTATTCTTTCAACATCGTCTTCAGAAATCATCATTAAATTAAGGCTTGCTGCAGCTTTTTGCGGTGAATTAGATTCTTTACATACATTTTCTAGAATCTGGGGAACTGCCTCTTTGGAAATTTTACCCTCTTCTAAAAGATAGAATGTATCAAGCAGAACATCATTGTTCAATTTATTTACAGCACAGCCATCCCTTTTTAATTCCTTTAATGTGTATGCAAGTGCAGAGGCAACTGCTGTAGAATCAACTGCAGATTTTGATTTAATGTATTCAAAAGATTCTACTTTATCTGTCCTTACAAGTTGCTTTGCAAGATCATCACTCAAATTGTACTGTTTTATTATTCTTTCCTTCTTTTCTTCAGGAAGCTCTGGTAAATTAGAGCTTACTTCTTCAAGCTGTTCTTTTAAGATGCTTATTACAGGAATATCTGTTTCAACATACATTCTACTTGCTGTGGGAAGAGGTCTCAAGTACTCTGTGTTTCCATCAGGTGTTACTTTCCTTGTTTCCTCTGGAACACTATCAATTGCCATTTTAGCCCGTCTCTGTACTTCTTGTAAAGCATTGATTACCTTCTCTTTATTATCTGCAACCAGAATGAAAGCATCTTTTTCTCCAGCCCCTAAAAATTCATTTAAAGCTGCTACTTCATGTTCAACTATTCCATAGGCTGGGAGCTCATCGGTATGGAAAAGGCCGGATACTCCCATTTTTTTGGCGTATCCAGCAAGTTCTGTTCCAAATCTTCGGCCTGGTTGGATTTCCATTCCAATTAATCCTTTAAAGCCGTTGAGTTTAATTGCAAATACACTTTCGGCTCTGGTTATTATTTTAGACCCTGTTTCACTTAGAACTTCCGCCACATCATATAACTTATCATCAACTGATGCATCCCGGTTAATCAGCTCATCTCTTATTTTTAGAAGATTTATCTGCCTTTTAACCTCATTTTCAACCATTTTTGGCATTAAATCAAGATCCTGAACCCCTTTTATTTCGACTCTTGCTCCTTCGCTGATGGATATGTTTAAATCCTGGCGTATGGTTCCCAATCCTCTCTTTACTTTGGTACTTCTTAATATCTGTCCAATTTGATACGCTACTTCCCTTACCTGCTCTGGATGGTTTATAGAGGGATCAGTTGTTATTTCAACGAGGGGAATTCCAAGCCGGTCTAACCTGAAGGTTACTTTCCCTTTTTCATGCCCTATTCTTCTTGCAGCATCTTCTTCAAGACATAAATTCTCAATTATAACTTTTCCATAATCTGTTTCAAGATATCCTTCTGTTGCAACAAGTCCTGTCCTCTGGAATCCGCCTGTATTACTTCCATCTATTACCTGCTTTCTCATCACATGGAATTCATCAACAACATGCATGTTAAGAAGCGTTGCCATTATCAGAGATATTTTAAGTGCTTCAAGGTTTAATGGATGTGGAGGTTCTTCATCTGCTTCAACAAGGCATGTTTCATGGGTATATGCTTCATAAATAAAGTTTAATTTCCTTCGTGCCTCTTCAAAGGCAGCTCTATCAATTTTTCCAAGTTCACTCTGGGTTGGTCTTAGATTTCGAAGGATCTTAAATTCAGGTTTTTTATCAGTGAGGTTGCAATCGCATGCACAAAACAGCTTTTCATCTGTATTAAGCTGTTGATGTATTTCAAGCCCCATTTTGAGTCCGAGTTTTTCATAATCAAACATTAAATCACCGTAAATCATATTAGACTAAAAAATATTTTAATGACAGTTTATTTTGAATTTCCCCTGCAATATTAGTCTGCATTATATTTTGAACTTCATCTAATTTGGCAGTTTGCCCTAAAGTCCATATAAGCTTTACAAAAGCTGTTTCAGGTAACATATCTCCTGCAGAAATAACTCCGGCAGATATGAGCTTTCTTCCAGTACTGTAAACATGCATATTTACTTTTCCATAAAGACATTGGGAAGCCATAATAACAGGGATTTTCTCATCTGTTGCACGTTGTATTGAAGGGATAATATCTTCTGGGCAATGTCCAAGCCCTGTTCCTTCTAAAACAATTCCTTTATATCCTTTGTCTATATGATAATCAATTAATTCCCCAGAAATTCCAGGATAACTTTTAATAAAAGCTACATTTGGTTCAAGAGCATCTCGAAGTTTAACTTCATCATCAGTTCGTTTTTTATATTCTATTTCTTTATCTAAAATTTCAATATTCCCATTATGGACTTTTGCAATTGGAGATGTATTTATACTTCTAAATGTGTCTCTTCTTGATGTATGCATTTTTCTTACTTTGGTTCCCCTGTGTAAATTGGAATAAGAGTCATTTTCTGTCCCATGCATGCAAACCATTACTTCAGCTATGTTAGATTTAGCTGCAGTAACAGAATTTAAAAGATTTAAGTATGCATCTGATGAAGGTCTGTCTGAACTTCTCTGGGCTCCTGTAAGTACAATTGGCAGGGGAGTGTCTATAATAAAGCTTAATGCTGCTGATGTGTAGTGCATGGTGTCAGTTCCATGAGCAACAACTACTCCATATGCTCCGTCATTTATTTCATCTGCTATTGAACTTGCAGACTTAATCCAGTATTCTGGCTTCATATTTTCGCTTAAAATATTTAAAACTGCTTTTCCTTTGATATTTGCATGCTCAAGAAGTTCTGGATTTGCTCTAAGGAGGTCATCTGCAGTAAATGCAGGATGAACAGCCCCTGTTTTATAATCAATAATAGATGCTACAGTTCCACCGGTGGATATGATGGAAATGTCGTATTTTTGAGTATCTTTTTCAATATTTAAAGATTTTAACTCAATTTTTGGTTTCTCTCCCTTTTTTAAAAGCGTAATATCTGCATCATGTATTTTTAAACCAATGTTGTAACCATTATTAAGTTTTAAAACCACATGTTTATCATCGGTATCTTCTGCCCTATCTAAAATCATTCCTTCATAAGAAACATCTTTTTTAATTATTTTAACGATGTCACCAATAGAAATATCGGCTGAATCTAAAAATACTTTGGAATCTCCTCTGTAACCCATAAAATCACTCTTATTTAGATTAATAAAACTTTAAAAATTATATTTTAATTAATTTATAAACACAAATAATATCTTTAACTTCCAATATTATAAATTAGATCAATTTAATGGTGTGATTATATGGATGAACATGTGATAGAAGCACTTGGAAAAGCAAGAGTAGTGGTCAGAGATGGAAAAGTTGTGGAAGTGGGAGAACCAGAAATCAATTACTGCCCTCTTTTCGATAAATACAGGGGAATTAAAGAGTTTACCCCTGAAGCAATTAAAGAAAATATAGAATTCAGAATTAAAGATTTTGGAATGTGCACAGGAGATAGAATTCTGCGTATGAAAGATTTTTTATCCTTTGGAGTTTCTGAAACACTGGGAACTCTCCTTGAAGAAAACATAATTGATTGCGCGGTTATCGTAAGTGAAGGATGCGGAACAGTAATTGTAACTGATCCAGAGTTTGTTCAGGGCATGGCTGGTCGAATATCCGCGTTTTTAAGTACTTCTCCAATTAATGAGATTATAGATGCTGTTGGACCTCAAAATGTCCTTGATCCTGAAAAAGCTGAAATAAATCAAATTAAAGGGGCTTTAAAAGCCATTGATATGGGTTATAAGAACATAGCAGTTACCATAATTTCCCCAGATGATGCAAAGATGCTTAGAGATATGGAAAAAGAACATGAAAAAGTTAAAATGTACATATTTGCTGCACATGTAACTGGAATGTCCAGAGATGATGCAGAAGCCCTATTTGATACCGCCGATGTTGTAACTGGTTGTGCATCAAAATACATAAGAGAAATAGGGCAAAATCGAGAAGTATTCACAGTTGGAGCTTCAATACCGATTTATGGAGTCACAGAAGCGGGTGAAAACTTTTTAAAAAGAAGAATTGAAAAAATTGGAGGTTTAAAGGATAAATCAGAAGCTAAAATACCGGATCCTTTAATTTAATGAAAAATCTAAAGTTAAAGTTAATCTATCCCTGCAAGTGCACGGATTAGAGAACTTTGAGTTATAAGACCCACGAGAATTCCGTTTTCAGCAACTGGAATTCTCTGATAACCTTTATCAGCCATCACTTTTGTAATTTCCATGATCGGAGTATCTTTATGCGCAACATACAGCTCTTTACTCATTAAATCACCCACTTTAAGGCCTAAAGCTTCTCCCCCTGCCAAAAGAACATCTCTATGGGTTATTATTCCTACAAGCTTCTTTTTATCAACAACAGGGAGCCCTCCAACATTACATCTCATCATTTTCAATTTAGCAGCCGCAACAAGGTCATTTGGTGAAGTTACATGAACATCTTCAATCATTATGTTCTTTGCCTGTAGCTTATTAATCATAAGTTTATTTTATTTTAACATATATATTAAGATAAAGAATGAAATTATAACAATTTATTTTTATAATTTTTTAACTACGAGGGATTAAACGTGACACAATTAGACTCAGCCAGAAAGGGCCAAATCACCGATGAAATGGAAAAAGTTGCAAAAGAAGAGAATATTGACATTCAAAAACTCATCAAACAATTATCAAAAGGATATATCACTATTCCAAGGAATATAAACGGTAAAAGTGTTCCTAAAGGTATTGGTAAGGGACTCACCACCAAAATTAATGCCAACGTTGGTTCTTCTTCAGAGATAGAAAATATAGAAACTGAAGTAGAAAAAGCCATAGTAGCAGTTAAATACGGCGCTGATGCAGTAATGGATTTAAGCACTGGTTCCCATTTAAAAGAAATTAGAAAGGAAATAATGCAGGCAATTAACGTTCCAATTGGAACGGTCCCCATATATGAAGCTGCTGTAGAGGCTTCTGAAGAAAAAGGTGCAGTAATCCATATGGATGAAGACCATATGTTCAATGCCATAATCAATCAGGCCAAAGAAGGTGTGGACTTTATGACCATCCATTCAGGGATAACCATGGACACTGTGGAAAAAATAAAAAATTCAGAGAGGATCATGGGCATAGTAAGCCGTGGTGGAGCGTTTTTAGCGGCATGGATACTTCAAAATGAGGAGGAAAACCCTCTTTATAAAAATTATGATTATTTACTGGAAATAGCTCATGAATATGACGTAACCCTCAGTTTAGGTGATGGATTAAGGCCAGGGTGCCTTGCAGATGCCTCAGATATTCCTCAAATTCAGGAACTTATTATTTTGGGGCAGCTTGTTGAAAGGGCAAGGGAAGCTGGTGTTCAGGTTATGGTGGAGGGTCCTGGGCATGTTCCACTTGATCAAATTGAAGCAAATATGAAAATTCAAAAAACAATCTGTAAGGGAGCCCCATTCTATGTTTTAGGCCCTATAGTAACTGATCTTGCTCCGGGGTATGATCACATTACATCTGCAATTGGTGGGGCAATAGCTGCCTCTTCAGGTGCAGATTTCCTTTGTTACGTTACTCCCAGAGAACATCTCGCAATCCCTGATGTTAAAGCAGTAAAAGAAGGTGTAATTGCATCTAAAATCGCTGCACAGGCTGCTGATGTTGCTAAAGGAATAAGAAGTGCATGGGATAGCGAGCTTCAGATGGCAAAGGCAAGAAGATGCTTTGACTGGAAAAAACAATTTGAATTAGCATTTGATCACGAAACACCGCGTAAATACAGGGAAAGTACACCTACCAGGGGTGATATGTGCACTATGTGCGGTGAATTCTGTGCTTTAAGGATTGTAAGGGATAATTTAGGTTAGATTCATTATTTCCATATTATTCAGTCTATTTTAAAGCAATGGCTATGTATAATAGTAATATAAGGATCAGATTGGGATATGATAAGAATTATCCAACAAGTGAGACTGCCTGTGGATGTTAAGGGCGATATTGAATTATTAGCCAGTTATAAAGGTAAATCGGTCTCTAAAACAATCGTCACGGCGATAGAATATTATATTGCTCATGAATACGACCTAATACGCATGATAAAACTTAAACAAATAGATGAAGGGGATGAATAGAATGGGGTTGTTTGGTTCAAAGAAAGTTGAAATTACTAACATGGCTGGGGGCGAATATTCAAATTTAATTAATAAGACTAAAGATGACATTTTACAAGAATTAATCACATCAGGATTAGAATTTGATTACTATACTGGAGAAACAATTACACAAACTCACACAAAAAATGCTCATGGTGCATTTACTAAGGGTGCTGCCACAGCAGCATTCGGATTAGTGGGATTAGCAGCTACTAGTGGCATAAATCAAGAAACCACCTCTGAACTCGAAAAAATTCCCATTAATTTAAAATTCAAAGAAAATGGGATTCTTTTAGAATCTGCCAAAAATGTTGGGTTAATGAAAATTCCCTGGGAAGAAATATCCCAATGTGTTAAATCTGGAAACTTAATTTTAACTTCCGGCCATGAATTAACATTAAAACCCAAATATAATCAATTTAAACAGTTATTTTTAAAAAATTATGCCAAAAATCACATATCTCAATTAAATGTTGATGGTAAAAATGTTTCTTATCTAAATGATTTGATTCTGCAATATGTGGAACTAGTTAATGAACGTGCAAAAGGAAATAGAGATGTGGGTTGGGGTGATGCTCCTATTTCTTTAAATGATTCTCAAACCCATAATCAAATTGAATCTACCCCTTCTGAACTGGTTTCGGTTAAACCTGTTTTTTGCAGGGAATGTGGTTTTAAGCTTGAAGAGGGTGCTGTTTTCTGTGGTGAATGCGGAACAAAGGTATGATATTTCCATATTATTTATTCATCTAAAAGCTCTGGGGATTTAGCATTACGTCGGGTTATAACTGATCGGCCAGATTCTTTTTCTATGTTCTTTCTGGCCTCTCCTGCAACATTTCCTCCACGTTTAGCTATATCTTTACTTTCTTCGAAACCTTTTGGATTAACATTTTTAGATATTTCTGTGGTTGATGCTTCAGCTAACATATTTAAAACTAATTCAAGGTTACTCATGTTATCTCTAAGATTTTCTTTTTTTAATCCTTTAAGTTTCTTATATTGTTTGGTGTCCATATCAGACCATGCTTTGGTGATTTCATTAGTTAAAATTGCATATTCAACACCTTCATTAACACCGGATCGATGCCATTCATCAGTTAATTCTTTTCGCATCTCAATTGATTTTAATCGTTGATTAATCCATGCATCTGAATAACCTTTACTTTTATAGGTCTTAATAGCTCTTTCCATTGCTAGTTCAGGGTCAGCTATTTCATCAAGCCTTTCTTTACCCACTTCGGCTAACCATCTTTTGAAAGGTTCAGCATTTGGAGATGGAACTGACTGAATTAATCTCAATAATTGTTTAGTAGATGCTACGTCAGTTAATCGCATTTTTCCATCAGCAGCAGGCATTTTCAACTTACTACAAATTGTAGTAGGTTCAACTCCTTCCTTTTTTAAACGACTTTTAAGAACACTCCAATATCGAGCAGGATCCTTACTACTTGTAAGAACATTTATGACATCTATAACTGAAAAATACCATTCTTCTTCGTTTTCTCCCCAAAGTGTACGGATCTGTTTACTTTCAAAAAGTTTAATCGCGTTTTTCCTCACCATTATTAATAACTCCGATATAACTCTTACAATTATTAAATTATAGATCTTCTAAAAATTAATGTTTGGGGGGTAAAACTAATAATCTTATTCATATAAAATGGGAGGGCAACATGTTCCCATCTTTTTATTGGATTATTCTAACAAATTCATCATCATAATTTCCATACTATTCAGTCTATTTTTAAGCGAAATTAATTCTGATTTGTATCTCAAAATGATTTTAACGTCTAATAATTTCAGTAATGTGGCTTATAAAAAGAATTCGGATTTTTATTCTTTTTATATATTCCAATTTTCTTCGAAAAAATAAAATACTTAAAGAAATAAAAGTATTACCTGGTGGTATAATGAGATCCAGAATTAACATGCTTCGAAATACAGGTTCATATGCATTTGATTCATGTCCAACATGTGGATCAGATATGTTAATAAAAATAGAAGAGCATAACTATCCAGCTGGATGGTTGGAAGTATATGAATGTCAGGGATGTGGATCTATAGTGGAAAAAATAATAGATTAATCAACTGATATTAATTAGGAGTTTAATTTTCATTAAAGGCACTCATAATGTAAATTATGGATTCCAAATTAGATTAAGTAGGTTGATCTGGATCAAAAACTAATTATCTATTTCTATTTATTAAATAATATTATTAATAGTTATTTTTACATAATAAATGACATTGAAGGAGATGATATTATGACCATGGAACATGTTGAAGGAGAAAATAAAGGTAAGGTAGTTCTTTATGCTTTAAGTACTTGTGGGTGGTGTAAAAAGACCCGAATGCTTCTTGAAAGCCTTAAAATTGATTTTAACTATATTTATGTTGATCTACTTAAGGGTGATGAAAGATCCGAGATTATAAAGGAAGTAGAAAATTGGAATCCTCAACTTTCTTTTCCAACAGTTGTAATTAATGATAATGATGTTATTGTAGGGTTCAGAGAAGATGAAATTAAGGAGAAGCTTCAATGAATGACGATGTTAGCAACCAGGAACTGGAAGAATTTTACCAGAAAGTAAAAAAAGATGTAGAAGCTCATGGATATCATCTTAATTCAGATGAAGAATTCACAAAATACCTTTTAAAAAATATATTACTGAATGAAAAGCGTTATGGTTATGGGTCATGCCCATGCCGCCTTGCAGCAGATAATAAGGAAGAAGATCTGGATATCATATGTCCATGCGATTATAGAGATCCTGATTTAAATGAGTATGATGCATGCTACTGCGGTCTCTATGTCTCTAGAGATATACTTGATGGAAAAAAAGAACTACAGTCCATACCAGAAAGAAGACCGGCTCCCAAAGAAAGGGAACAATCAAAAAGTGAGCTAGGAAGTGTGATTTCTTCTTTAGACGTCCCTGTGTTTAGATGCGGCGTTTGCGGTTATTTATGTGCAAGGGAGGAACCTCCAGAAATCTGTCCAATCTGTAAGGTGGGTAAAGAACGCTTTAAAAGATTTATTTAAGCAACTTCTATTTTTTTCTTTTAATTGGAACACTATTTAAAATAAGTCCATAAATTTATTTTTTGAGGTTTAAAGGCTCTAAATCAAATGTTTTAATTAAATAGCAAATAATAAATACTTATTAAATAATATTAATAAGTATATAAAATCATTTTCGGGCTGATTCGTATGGTAACTCTGCTTAATTTTGCTAAAAAAAATATAGATAATATAATTACTCCTTTCGGTCAAACTGATGTTTTACTTCTATATGCTATTATTGCAGAGAAGTTAAAAAAGTATTTAAAGGATCGTGAACTTGCAAGCAAGATATGGCTTCCAAAAGGACATGTACGCTATTTACTTAAAAGGGGATCAAAATTAGAACCCCTGTATGTTGAAGAACTTGTTGAAGCAGTGGATATTAATTTCCTGGAGTTCAGATCAAAGGAAGAGCATTTAAAAGATGCTAAAAATGACATTACAGATTTACAGAATAAAGTCTGGCAGTATTTTCTTCCAAGAAAGCTTGCTGATTTCTTTTATGCTACAAATCATGAGAATCCGGGTGGAGAAATTGATAGAATATTTTTTGATATCGATAGATTTAGGGGAATGACTGCAGAACAAGCACAGAAAAGCACAAGGCTCTTTTTAGAAACTATTAGGGAAGATAATGAGCTTAATGATCTCATAGGGAAGGTTAATCCATTTACTTACTGGACTGGAAATTCATTTCATGTTTTCTTCTTTTTAGAGCACCCTGAACCTAATTCATTTTATGAAAAATATTTTCAGTATTCAAAAAATGATCCAGAGCGTAATTTTACGGGAAAATGGGCTAAAAAAGTGGATCAACAGGTCGATTTTAAAGTTGTAGGGGGACACGAAAGACAGGAAGATTCAATAAGTATAGACCCTTCACAGACTCCTTCGGGGAAATTGAGCCGGGTGCCGTTAGGTTCGCTCCACATGGATAATCCAGAAACTGTAGATGGGGTTTCAATTCCTATAGCTAAGAAAATGCTTTATGATAGGAGTTTAACAGACAAACTGGTTAATTACAGGCCGAAAGACATTATAGAAAAACTTGATCAGCTTGTAAAATGTTTACCTGAAGATTTCAGGTGATTAAAATTAATTTTGAAGTTTTTACAAGGACCCTTGAAAAAATTGAAAATACCACATCTCAAAATGAGATGGTATCAATTATATCCAGACTTCTTAAAGATAGTGAAGCAGAAGAAATAGATATGGTCTGTTATCTGGTTCTTGGACGAATAGCACCAGGATATGAGGATATTAATCTGGGATTAAGTGAGAAAACTGTTCAATCTGCAATATCTATTGCAAGTGGTGTTTCAAAAAGTCAGGTTGAAGAAGAAACACGAAATCTTGGAGATATTGGCGAAGTAGCAGGAAAAATAATTAAAAAGACACAAAATCCTTTTAAAGAATGTTTTGGTTATACTGGCGAGCTATCTATAAAAGATATATTTCAGGGTTTAAGGAAAATAGCTTCTACAGGTGGAAAAGGATCTCAGGATATAAAAAAGAAAATACTGGCTTCAATGCTGATAGAAGCTGATGAGACAGGCAGAAGATACATTGCAAGGCTTGCTGAAGGTACTATGAGACTTGGTGTTGGAGATATGACCATACTCAACGCTTTATCTCTTGCTTTTTTAGGTTCAAAACGAAAAAAGCCAGTACTTGAACATGCTTATAATATCAGTTCAGATATAGGACTTATAGCCAAAGTTCTAAAAGCTGAAGGGATAAAAGGAGTAAATCAGATAGAGATTACAATTAATAGACCAATTAAAGCCATGTTAGCACAGCGAGTATCTAATTTTGAAGATATAAGAAAAAAAATCAGATCCAGGGATATTGCAGCCGAAGAAAAATTTGATGGGGAACGCATTCAGACCCACAAAGATGGTAAAAATATTAAATTATATTCGCGCCGTTTAACTGATGTGACTTCCCAGTTTCCGGATCTGGTTGAAAACATTAAAAAATATGTTAAAGTTGAAAAAGTAATCCTGGATGGGGAAGCTATGGCATATGACTTTGAAAATGACCTCTTTGGTTCATTTCAGATATTGATGCAGCGAAGGAGAAAATATGACGTTAAGGAGTATAGAAAAAAAATTCCAGTTAAATACATGCTTTTTGATGTGCTCTATGTTGATGGAAACTCTTTCATGCATACCAGTTACCCTCAAAGACGCGAGAAACTGGAAAGAGTATTAGAAGAATCAAAATATATTGCTTTAGCCAGTAGAAGAGTCAGTTCTGACCTTGATAATATAGATGATTTTTTCCAGGAATGTATAAATAAAAATTTAGAGGGTATTGTATGTAAATCATGTGCAGAAGATTCATATTATCGAGCAGGTGGAAGAGACTGGACATGGATTAAATGGAAGAAGGAATATATTAGTAAACTATCAGATACCCTTGATCTGGTTATTATAGGAGCATATGCAGGCAGGGGAAGGCGAAGTGGTACTTATGGTGCTCTTTTATGTGCTTCTTATAATCACCATGATGACACATTTGAAACTGTTTCTAAGTTAGGAACTGGATTTTCTGATAAACAACTTGCAGCAATGCCTGAAAAGCTCGCTGATGCCAGAGTGGATAAAAATCCTGCAAGAGTTGTTGTAAATAAAGAAATGGAACCTGATTTCTGGTTTGATCCAGAATATGTGGTTGAAGTCCTTGGATCTGAGATAACTAAAAGCCCTGTTCACACATGTAAGTGGCGAGAGGATGAAAAACAGGGGATGGCTTTAAGATTCCCTCGATTCATTAGATGGCGTGAAGAAAAGTCTCCTGAGCAGGCCACCACTTCTGATGAGATATTACAGATGTATAAAGGTGCTTGACTGTTTTTTTAGTTATAATCCATTAATCATTTTTTTTATATAATTATCTGTTTATTATGAGTTAAAATCATATTTTAATTGTTATATTGACTTATTTTTAACATTTTTCTTGAAGGCACGTAAAGTTTTTTATATTGTAACGATCATAAAAAAGTATTACAAAATTACATAAAATGCATAAAATGAATGGGTTCTTATAAAATCATGAAAAATTGTGAGAATCCAATCATGTATAGGAGGTAAAATAAAATGACAGATGTAATAAAAAGAAATGGTCAAAGAGAACAATTTAGAGAAGAAAAATTAAGAATGTCCATAGAGGGTGCTGTTAAAGATGCAGGATTTGATATAAGTCAAAAAAGAGAAGTAATAGATCACGCTTCACAGGATGCTACACAGATGGCGAGAGGTATGGATCAGATAGTAGTTAAACAAATCCGTGACACAGTATTAAGAGATTTAGAACAGGATGACCAGCAAATAGCTCAGGCCTGGAGAAATTACGAAAGAACACATGGAATGAAGTATTAAAATTCCTTTTAAAATATTTTTTTCCCATTTGATTTTAACCATTAACTCAAGTTTATTTTTGAGTTTTTTAATGCATATGAAATTTATTTATATTACTTTTTTCATAGTAATAAAGAATTGAATGAAAGTAGGATATAGAGAGGTGATTCTATGACAGATGTAGTTAAGAGAAATGGTAAAAAGGAACAATTTAAACCACAAAAACTGAGAAAAGCCGTTGAAAACGCTATTACTGATGCAGGTTATACTGTAACAGAGCAAATGAGTACAATTGAACAGGCTACACAAGATGTAGAAAATATGACAATGAATAGAAACGAAATTAGTTCCAAAGAAATTAGAAATGAAGTAGTAAATGATTTAGAAAGTAATGCTCCAAAAGCAGCCCAATCCTGGAGAAACTACGAAAGGACTCATGGAATAAGATGATTTGAGTCCAATATTTTTTTATTTTGATCAATTAACTAGTTTATTAAAATGTGATTATATGGCTGATGTTATATTAAGAAATGATAAGAAGAGGGGTTTAGTTCCCAAAAAGTAAGGAATTCCATTGAAAGCGCTATTAAATATGCCAGTTTAAATTTAGAAGATCATAAAGAACTTATAGATAACACAATGAACGATATTAATAAACTAGTACAAAACAGGAAAGAAGCAGGGGCTGAAGAAATACGTGATGTATTAATAAGAGATTTTGAGAAAGAATGGGTAGGAGATCAGAATCCCTGTTGCTGCAGCATGGCGAAACTATGAGTTAAAACATGGAATAATTTACAAAGAATATCTTAATATAAATATCATCTTTTTTAAAGAACACCATAAATTACTCATCATTTTTATATTAAGATATGTGATAATGGATAATAAATGAAACAGAATTATTTTATAGGATGTTCTGGCTGGTATTATAATGATTGGGCCGGAAAATTCTATCCAGAGAAAGGATATAAATCAAAATGGCTGGAATATTACTCTGAAGAATTCCAGACTGTTGAAGTAAATAACACATTTTACCGCTTTCCAAATGAAAAAACCGTTAAGGGATGGTATGAACGGACACCAGATGATTTTAAATTTACTTTAAAAGCCAATCAACTTATAACACACAGAAGAAGGTTCAAAAATACTAAAAGTACAGTCGCTCGTTTTTATAAGCTTGCAGAAATCCTTGAAGATAAATTAGGATGTATATTATTTCAAATTCCACCAAATAAACCAAAAGATATTGAATTTTTAGAAAATGCAGTTGAACAGATGGATTCTTCAAAAAAGAACATCATTGAATTTAGGGATCAGAGCTGGTTTGACTCCCAGGTTTATGATATTTTAAATGAATTTAATATTGAGTTTTGCTCTGTTTCATCACCAGATTTACCAGAAAACCTTGTAATTACATCGAAAATATTATATGTAAGATTTCATGGTAAAAATGGAGATAGTGAAAGATATCGTTATTTATATTCAAAAAGGGAGTTAAAGGGATGGGCAGAAAAAATCAAAAAATCGAAAGCTCGTGATGTATTCTGTTATTTTAACAATGATTTTAATGCTAATGCCCCCAAAAACGCTATGATGCTCAAGGATATTTTAGGCAACATTTAAAATTATGATTCGATTTCTTTTTTTAATGTTACCATATCTTCTTTTAGCTGTGGGAGCAGGACTCTTGAGTATAATGCTGCTGCAGGATGGAATAAAGCCATATATTTCCTGCCATTTAACTCGTACGTTTCTCCATGAATCTGTTTTATGTTTTTTTTACCAATTAGCGCATAAGCTGCGCTGTTTCCAAGAAGTCCAATTATATCAGGGTCAATTAACTCTATCTGCTTTTTTAAATAAAGATCTATGCATGTACTGTACTCTGGTTTTTTAGGTTTTCGATTATCTTCAGGTCTGCATTTAACAATTGATGTGATATAAATTTGTGACCGATTCAGGTCTGCTTCATGCAATATTTCGCTCAATAATCTGCCTGCCATTCCAATAAAGGGTTTTCCAGTTTCATCCTCATTTTTACCGGGCGCTTCACCCACAAGCATTATTTGGGCATTTTCAGGACCTTCTCCAAATACTACATTCGTTCGACTTTCATGTAAAGGGCATTGGACGCAAGTGTTTGCAATTTTGCAAAGTTTTTCAAGATTCATAATTTATTTTTTAAACAATTGAATATAAGCGTATTTTGGATTCTTAATATTTCGTTTTCTGAAATTTTTAAAATAGCTTTCTACTGAGTTAAGGTGTTTTTGCACAGATTTAATTTTGTTTTCTAATTTTTCTGTAGCTTCTGATGGCTCTTGATTAATAGTCTGGTAGTTTTCCATTCTTTTTACTGCAGTTAGAGATTCATCCACTATTTTATAGGAAAAAATGCCTATTTTTAATGTGATAAATCCAAATGCTGCTATTAATACCAGTATAAATGCAGATGACACATATAACCCTATTATGTCTAAAGCTGCCATGGATACATTTTTGTTATTAATATTATTTAAATTTTTATTAAATTATTACAACTTATGTCTTAACTCCGTATAAACAGTTATGCATCTATATTATAAATCATATTAGGGCATGTTTTCGAAACGATTTTCTATTATAAATGTTCATAATAAATATTTAATCCATTGATAGATTATAATGATATATTTATGCTTATTATCTTATATTGTATTTCATTATTCATTTAAAAAGTATTACCATTTAAAAGATTTAATAAGATATATATTTATATTGGTTCTTTTTGGCATTCTGGACAATAATAAGCAGTTCTGCCAGAAATTTTTATAGTCTCAAGTTTTGTATCGGAATTAGGACATTTGCCATTTTCAACTCTGTTTGGAATCAAAAATGATTCAGGAAGCTTCTGATTGGCCATATTCCTATCTAAAGCTGTTTTAAGCACTTCCTTCATTATCGTATAAACATCTTCAATTTTTTTGTTCTTTAATTTATTTACAGGTGTTTTAGGGTGAATACAGGCTTGAAACAGTATTTCATCAGAATAAATATTGCCAACACCAGCCAGAATATGCTGATTCATTAGCACGGTTTTAATAGCACCTTTTCTTGATTTAAACAAATTTTTAAATGATTTAAGCCCAATTTCCCATGCATCTGGGCCTAATTTCTTTTCTTTAATAAAAACATCCATTTTATTAACCAGACTGATTTTTCCAAATTTTCTGGGATCATCAAAGGCAAGAAATGTCTTATCTTTAAACCCAATTAAAATTCGATCATAAAGTGGGCTTTGGTCAGAATCTTTGAAGTAAATCAATTTTCCAGTCATTCCAAAATGTAAAACCAGCCAGTAATCATTATCTAAATATGCAAAAAGATATTTTCCATGCCTTCGGGTGTATTGAAATTGATGTTCTTCTAATTTATTCTTTAAGTCATGTTTATCTACTTTTTGTAAAATTTCAGGATTTTTAACCTCAACACTTTTAATAGTTTTATTTAGGGATGTTTTATCCATATATCTTTTAAATGATTCTACTTCTGGTAATTCAGGCATTTAAATCCTCTTGAGATTTATAATATTTATACTAAATATAACTAACTCGTTAATGACATTATTAAACCTTTAAATTGAGTACAGAGTATTGTTAATATTTTTTTATATGTTCAAATTCATAATAAATATGTATTTTAAAATTTTTAAATTTTAAATAAACTTATAAGATAAATTTATTTAAATTACAGTATAAAAAGAGATATGACAGTTGAATTTAATATTTTAATTAATCAGTGATAAAATGCCCGAATTTCAAAGTAAAATGAGATATAAAGAGCTCGTGGACGTTTATGAAGCCCTTACTTCTACAACTAAAAGACTGGAAAAAACTGCAATTCTTGCAGAGTTTTTAAAAAATACAGAAACTGAAATCCTCCCTATTGTCACTTTATTGTCTTTAGGCAAAGTATTTCCAGTTTGGAGTGAAAAAGAGATTGGAATAGGTTTAAAACTCCTTATGAAAGCTATTTCTTTAGTGGTAGGTGTGAGTATGGACACAGTAGAGGACAGCGTCAGGGATAATGGAGATATTGGGTTTGCAGCTGAAGCCCTTTTTGCAAATAGGTATCAATCAACTCTCTTTACAAGACCGCTAACCATAGTAAAGGTTTATAAAAATATGACAAAACTTGCAGAAATATCGGGTAAAAATGCACAGACAAGAAAAATCAGGATACTTATCGAGCTTTTGACTTCAGCCAGCCCGTCTGAAGCGAAATATATCTCAAGAACAGTGGTTGAAGAGCTTAGAGTAGGAATTGGTGAGGGAACAATTAAAGATGCCGTTTCAGAAGCCTTTAATATAGAAAAAGAAGTGGTAGAAAGAGCATTAATGCTTACAAATGATCCAGGCCTTGTGGCAGAAGTTGCAAAGGCAGAAGGGGAAGGAGGACTCAAAAAACTGAATCTTATCCCTGGAAAACCTGTAAAGCCAATGCTCTCACAGCTTTCACCGGGTATTGAATCTTCAGTTGAAGAAATGGGCGCGGCTATTTGTGAAACTAAATATGATGGTTTTAGAGTTCAAATTCACCGGAGAGGGGATGAAATAAAGGTTTTTACAAGGAGATTGGATAACATAGTTAAAGCAGTTCCAGAAATTGTTGAATACGTACAAAAATGCCTTCCCCATGAAGATTTAATTGTGGAAGGAGAAATAATTGCTACAAAGGATGGAAATCCAATCTCATTCCAGTATATTCTTCAGAGAGTACGTAGAAAATATGAAATTGAAAGGTTACGTCTTGAGGTTCCACTTATAATGTATCTTTTTGATGTACTTTACTATAAAAAACCCCTTATTGATACTCCTTTTGGAGAAAGGCGACAGGTACTGGAATCAATTGCTAAGGTTGAACCTTCCAAATTTGAACTCAGTAATCAGGTTATAGTAACTCCAGAAAATATTGAAGATGCCCAAAAACTTTTTGAAAGTTCAATTAAGGATGGTCATGAGGGAATAATGATAAAAGACCCATTAGCTCCATATATGCCGGGTATAAGGGGTAAAAAAATGCTAAAACTTAAAGCAGAACCTGAAACTCTTGATCTGGTTGTTGTTGGAGGAACATACGGCAGAGGTAGAAGAGCAAATCTTATTGGATCATATCTTATGGCTGCACAGGATGAAGAGGGAAATCTGAAAACAATAGCCCATACTGCTACAGGGCTTGACGATGCGACTCTCCTGGAACTTTCGAATAAAGTAGAAAGTCTCATGATAGAAAAAAAGGGAAGAAAAGTAAAGGCAAGACCTGAGATTATACTTGAAATAGCCTACAGTGAAATCGTTAAAAGTCCGGAGTACGAAAGTGGATACTCCCTGAGATTCCCTGTTGTTAAAAGAATAAGGGATGATAAGGGTATTGAAGACATTGATACGGTTCATAGAATTGAATCTATTTTTAATGCCAGAAATTAATCATCTTTTAGCTTTTTAACTAAAAATAGATCCCCTCCAGGGCCACAATCTCCTTCAACAAGGTTCATGTATCCCTTTTTATAGTAATCTTCTGGGATTAAAATCTCTTCTTTAAATCCCGATTTTTTATAAGAACGAATTGCAGGGGTGTTTTTTAGGCAGGGTCTGATTATAATGGTATGAAATCATTCATTATGCAATTTATTGGATAAAATTTTAACTGCAGCAGTTCCATGCCCTTTCCCTGTATATTTCAGGCTTTTAAGTCAGATATCTAACTCTGCTATGCCTCTTTTAAGATGAACAGATGTATAAGAGATAAATCCAATATTTTCTTCAATTATATCTTCTTTTAGCAATATTAAATAGCCACGTCCTTTTTCCGGGCTTGAATCATAAAAAAGAAGTCTCCATAATCTTTCTCAAATTCAGCAAAGTCAGGGGGCTTTCTGGAGGATAACCCTGCATTTTATTTAGTACTGGTGAAAAATCAGAATGATAAAACCATTCATATACTTTCTTTTTATCCTGCAATGTAGCTTCTTTTAAATAGATCATTTTAACTGATAAAAAGAATTTAAAATAGAGTTAAGTGGGTTTTGCTCGTGGATCTGTATTTAGAGTTATAGCATTATCTGCCGAGTTCTTTAAAGCTATACTAAATCCTGGCTCGGCTCCAAGAACTATAGTTTCCTTTCCATTTTCCTTAGCAATGTTTATTAGAGGTAAAAAATCCGCATTACGTGTCATAATTGCAATTACATCGATATTAGGATTATGAATCAATTCGAAGGCTTCTACAGCCAGTTGGACATCGACATCACCGGCAACTATTATTGGAGAAAATCCCTGGTTTGTTACAGCTTCAATAAGCTTGGTTGAAGCATACTGGTTTAAAAGAACCTTTCCAACTTTTATTTTTCCACTTTTAGATACTATTTTTTTTATTATGTCCAGATCGAGGTGGAACTCGTTCCTGAGCATATTTGGTCCATCTATAAGGAGACCCACGTTTTTTTCACCTGATTTACGTGTGAGGGGAATATACTCCTTAAATGAACTTAGTTTTTCTATATTATGCACTTTTTCACTCCTAAAGGTATTCAAAGATTTCAATAATTGTTTAACAATATAAATGCAATAATTTATTGCCAAAAAATTTTGTTATATAACTAATATTATGGTATAAAGATTATTAAATACTTATGCCCAAATGTTTCCCAACTTTTTTAGAAAAAAATCTGCTGATTCTAATTTGATGAAGTCATCAGCAATTAAATCATCTATCAAGATAATCACTTCTAATAGGTGTAAAAAGATATTTAAATTATTCAAATCCAATAAGATAATGAGGTGCTATTTTGACAAAGGTAATTAAAAGAAAAGGTACATTAGAGTCATTTAATCCAGATAAAATTAAAGGATCTCTACAAAAGGCAACAATTGATGCTGGATACACTGTTGAAGAAAAAAAAGATATACTAAACGAAGTTTTGAATAATATCAATAAAGAAATTGGTAAAAAAGAAAAAGTGGAAAGTGAAAATATCAGGATGTGTCTTTTAACTGAATTAGATAAATGCGAGCCTTATATAGCTAAATCAGTACGTAGATTCGATCAAAGATACAAATCAAGATAATCAAACCTTTATACCTCTGGAAATTAATTATTTTAGCCAGGGTATAAGCATTGGAGTTTCCTTTTTATATTTTTCATACTCCTCACCAAATTTTGTAATTAATTCATCTTCTTCTTTTTTTATTCTAACTATTAAGGCCATTAAAGCAAATAGTAGCAATAATAAACCATATAAATTCCAGGAAATAACTGAAATTCCTGAAAATAGAATTAATACAGATAAATAGAAGGGGTGCCTGATTATGGAGTAGATTCCTTCAGTTACAAGTTCCTGATTTTCAGTGGTTTTGTAAAGAGGAACCCAATTTTTACCTAGATTCATCCTTACAATCAGGTTAAACCCCATACCCAGAACCATAATGATAAAACCTGCTATTACGGATATAATCTCATAAATTCCGCTATTGAAGACGAATATCGCATTAAAAATAAGCCCTATTTGAGGTATGCTCAAAAGAAAAAGAGTGTAATCTTTGTTTTTTATTGCAGTTATCCAGCCAACGATTTTAGCTCCCTGTCTGCGTGAAACATATAAAGCTATATAACTGTAAGCTAAAAAAATTGCCAGAAAAGAATAAGTTAGTATATAATTTTCTATCATAAAAATACCCATTAATTTTCATTTATTAATCTAATAAGCTTATTCAAATCTTTTAAATTAAATATAAATTTGGGCAGGGCATTTTTTGGCCGTATAGGCATTAAACAGCATGCTGCAGATTCTTTTTGGAACTTTTCAAAATTATTTTCAAACCAGTCTGCATCCTCTTCTTTTTCAAATGTAATTTCTACAACGTTGGAATGCAAATCCAAGGAACATTTCCTGTCCTTAAGGGCCTTTTTTAACTCTTTAAATTTTTCTTCATTCATTAAAACCATGCCTATAAATTTTTTGACCTTTTAGACTTTAACTTCTGGTCTCTATAAACTCTGTATGCAGCATAAGTAATTCCCATTATTAAAGGCCCTATAAATAAGCCAGGAATACCCATTGTCACCGCACCATAGATAAATCCAAGTAAAAAGACAAGGGGATGAATTTCAGAATATTGAACAGCAATTCGGGGCCTGATATAGAAGTCTGCAGCGGTTTGAATTATCCAACCTAAAATAATAACCAGCACACCCTGTAAAGTGTTCCCAAGAAGGATACTGAAGATACCAATGGTTCCATAAACTATCCAGGGGCCAATTATTGGTATAAACATAGCTATACCACTAATAATTGCCAGTAAAATCACATAAGGATAGCCAAGGATGTAATATACTATTCCAGAAAGTACTCCCAGTATTGCAGCAGGAATAACGTTGCCCACAATAATGCTTTTTAGAACATCATCTGCACTGTTGAATATCTGCCTGTAGAAAGCATTATCTTTGTCTGGAATGATGTCTTTTATATATCGGATTACTTTATCGCCATCTCTGGCAAAATAAAAGATTGAAAAAATTAATATGAGCATTTGAGCTGCAAAACCCGGAATAGAACTTACCAGAGCAATTGTTGAACTGGAGATATAGGATATGAACTGTATAATTCCTGATTTTATTGTATTTGCAAGACTATCTGAGAAGTTTGCTGGAAGATTGAGGGTCTGCACAGCTTCATTTATCTGTGTCATGTTCATCGTTGAATTGCCGGTAGCAGCTTGCTGCAAAGAACCGAAAAAAGAGCCTGCAATGCTTACAAACTCGCTGAAAGTAAAATATAACAACAGAATAACAGGAATGGCCAGAATGATTATTCCAAGAAAAACAGCAAGTGTATCGTTTTTTGCATATGGTCTGATTTTTTTGGCTATGTAACGGACATAATAACCTAAAATAGCGCCAAAAATTACCATAGATAGAATTGGAATTAAAATTCCAATAGAAAGAAGAGTCAAAATCACTATAAGGGGAACCACAGTTGAAATGGACAATTTTTTAAGATTTGAAATCATTTAAACATCACCATTTTTAAAAAATTCAATATTCAATCTAAACTTCAGTTATTAATATTTTTTTGATTTTAATATATTGATTCACCAGTTATTAGGACCATTCACTTACAATAAATTATAATAAATAAGAAATTTATATTAATAATCAAAGATTTAAATTTGAGGGAGTTGTTGAATAGAAAAAAAGAGAGGTGTATAAATATGCAGAGGATAGGGAGTGCATTAGTTCTTATAGTTCTTGGATTAATAATTATAGCCTTCCCACTTTTAGGAGTTATTCCTTTCAGCGTACTAACCGGTTTGGCAATACTATTTCTGGGTGTAGGCCTTTTAGCAGTAGGTATAACTTCAATTGGAGGAAATAAAGGATTGGGTATAGCTTCATTGATTTTAGGAATACTGGCCATTATTCTTGGTTTAGGATTCATTTTTATTCCAAGCTGGTTCAGTTTTGCAGCTGCTATATTTGTGTTCATAGCAGGTATATTACTGATAATAGCAGGAATAGCGGCATTAGCTTCAAGAATTGAAGGAGGTCTTTATGGAGGTCTTATTAGCCTAATTATGGGTATAATATACATTATTGTAGCAATTTATATAAAAAATCCAGTGTATTTAGGAATACTCATTGGCATATGGCTTTTAATTACTGGAATACTGACGTTATTCCAGGATTAAATCATTTCCAACAACTCTTTTAATTTTTGTGATATTTGTACTGAACTTTTAAAATTAGATATTTGTGCATGGTTGATGCAAATATTAGTTGCTGGGTTTAATTTTTATGATGAACCTCATTTATCAACCATTGTTGGGTGAACTCATTGCTCATCAAATTGGAATGACCACAGAGATAATTATTAACTTTTTTTGCCCATTTACTTTTTACCACGTGCTGATAACCATAATACTAAAGATTTAGTATTAGTTAGTGTGTTATGGCTGGTTTTAACTTTAATATTTGAATATGAGGGAAGTTTTACAATAAGATGGTCTGTAGATGAAATATTAGTTGGCTGAAATGTTTTTGAGGGGGTACAGGATGTTCTTTATGCTACTTTTCTGATAACACCAGCTATAGTTTTAAGGAGCATTGGTCCGTCCATCCATACCTGATTCAAGAGATATCTTGGGCGAAGGTAGAATTTACGAAATGCCTTGTTTTGAATATTTTTAAGTTCATCTAAAGAGCATTCCATTGTATCTAAAATAGGAGAAATAAGGGTGTATTTGGACCAGTCCTTAACTTTGATTAGATTTTTTTCCATCATCTGCTGATAAAACCTTGTTCCGGGATAGGGAGTGGCCAGACTGAATATGGCATAAGATGGTTTCAGATCCTGCACAAATTTTATGGTTCTTTCCATGCTTTCTTTGGTGTCTCCAGGCATACCTAATACAACTGAAGCGATTGTACGCATTCCCTCTTTTCGAGAAATTTCAAATGCATGCTTTATTTTGGAAATAGTTGTCTTTTTATTCACCTGATCAAGAATTTGCTGATCTGCTGATTCAACACCAATAAATATAGCTATGCATCCAGCTTCCTTCATCTCCTTTATTAGATTTTCAGATAAATTATCCACTCTGGTGGTACATCCCCAAAAAATATCCAGATTCCTCTTTTTAATCTCATTACAGATTTCATACACTCTTTTATTGCCCAGAGTGAATGTATCATCCATGAAAGCTATTGTATTTATATTATACTTTTTAATCAGGTGCTCCATTTCATCCACTATATTTTGTGGAGATCGTTGACGTAATTGGGGGCCGTGTAGTGCTGCTGAGGCGCAGAATGAACATTGCATAGGACAGCCCCGGCTGGTAATCATGGTGGCCATATTGGTTTTCATATTCAGAAGTTTATAATGATCCATTGGAAGAAGATGTAGAGCAGGATATGGTAGGATGTCCAGGTCGGTTATTAGGGATCTAGGGGAAGTTACAATATTATCAAAGGCTATTCCTTTAACTTCAGCAAGATTACCACCTTCTTTTATAGTTTTCACTAAATCCAGCATTGTAAACTCTCCTTCCCCTTTAATTACAATATCCACAAAATCGGTTTTTAAAAGTTCCTGATGGTTAAATGTGGGATGATATCCGCCCATTACAATTACTGCTTCTGGACAGACTTTTTTTGCTATTTGAGCTGTTTTAATGGCCTGTTCAATAGTAGGGGTCAAAGCAGTAATGGCCACTAAATTAGGAGAAATGTTCCTTAGTTCTTCTTCCAGAGTTTCCCAGTTCATATCTAAGGCAGAGGCATCAATTATGTTTACATCAAAGTCATTTTCTTCTAAAACTGCGGCTATATAAGCTAATCCTAAAGGAGGAGCTACTATGCCCATAAATTTATACTTTGAATTAGTTTGTGGAGGGTTTATCAATGTTACTTTCATCTAATCACATATTCCTTTTAATTTAATGTTTAATTATAAAAATAAAGAATAATAATTGTTTTTAAGTTTAAATCTATCTAAAAAAACGATTATATTAAATAAATAATATGATTGAAAGTGAAGAATATAATAATTGGTATAAATGGAGATGATAAATTAAAAATTAGTTAAGTTTGGAGAGTATATAAATGTTTTGTTACTCTCAAAAGATGAGAGAACAGTTTTTATTTATAATTTTTGCATTTCTTAATATAATCTTCAATAGCCTCAATTAAATCTATATGTATCCTCTTTTAAAATGGTATTTTATTGTTACTATTTGTTTAAATTCGTTGTATAGTTCCACTGAAACTTCTGTACCCAACACACGTTTATTTTCCTGGCTTGGAATGATATTATCCCATTTATTATTTATTTGTCAAGAATTTCTATAATTTCTTATATTTAGTCTTTTAGAATAAATGAATCTGTTTTTCACGTTTATATTCCTGGAGAAATAAAATTTGCTTAAAAATATCAGGTCTAAATATTAAAAAGCACATATTATAAGCATGAAACCAGATAAAAAAGCGATTAATCAGTTAAATACTCCATTTTCACATGACTTTTATTCTACGATGTTTAAGCGTAAATTAGAGATTATGATTTAGCTCCTCTTAATACATTAGATGAAGTTTAGGATAGAATAGAGAATTTGGAGCCAATGTGTCCTGAAATCAAAACAGAATTTAAGATTGTGGGGTCTGAAAACGTTAAAAAAAGGATGATGAAAAGCGCCCCCCATTATATAAATGTATTTTCAGAAAGATGGTTATCTAACCAATATTGGCTTTATGCTGCGGCAGATAGATCTCTTTCTTTCAGCAAATGGTATTGGAAGCTGCTGGCAGGGAATTCCACAGTTAAATAAAGAGATTCTTGAAAATACAGACCTGAATTTTGTTATTTTAATGCCCTTTGAAAAGCCTAATGAACCATTACACAGAACAGATATATCTCAGTTTAAAAGAAAAGCGCCAAGTGAAATAACTGATATTGTGGTGCAGATCAAATAATAGGGGCATTTCGTCCTGCATTATCAGCTACAAACAGATAACCATGGTTTTTTTTACAGGAAATAAAAGTTTGATCCATGGATATGCAGCTAAATCAGGATTTTATAAGATCTCTTGTAGCAAGGAAATATCCATATATAGATTTAGGGATAGCAATTTATCATTTAAAGGTTGCAGCAGAACATCTGGGCAAAAAAGCTGAAATGGTATTTGATAAAATCCAGAATGTTATTAAAGGATATGAATATATTGCCAGTTTAAAAATCAATTAATTTTAAGGAGATTTAAGTCTTAAAAAGGATTTTAACTGGAAATTTCTTATTATTTAAAAATTTTTAAAATTATTTTCACAATTTTTATCAACTTATTTTAACATAATTAAATTCATTCCTAACTGAATTTTTCTAAATAAAAATTCTTTTAAAATGGGAATGTTAATGATATTAAACTGATAATTTAGTTTAGGGGAGGCAATTATTATGGAAAGAGATATTATTAAAATAAATGAAGAAAAATGTACTGGTTGCGGGAACTGCATTACAGGATGTCCGGAAGGGGCTTTACAGATAATTGATGGTAAGGCTAGACTTGTAAGTGACCTTTTTTGTGATGGTTTAGGAGCATGTATTGGAGACTGCCCGGAGGGCGCTATAGAAGTTGAAAGGAGAGAAGCTGAGCCATATGACGAGCACGAAGTTATGGGAAATATCGTAAAAGCCGGACCGAATGTTATAAAAGCCCATCTACAGCATTTACAGGAACATGGCCAGGATGAACTTGTAAATCAGGCCATTGACTATTTAGAGGCAAATAATATTGAAGTCCCTGATTATGAAGAAAAACCGCTGGCCTGCGGTTGTCCAGGTTCAATGGTCCAAGATTTAAGTCAAAATAGAATGGAATCTAAAAGCGAACCTCAAATATTTACTGCAGAGCTTAAAAACTGGCCAGTGCAGTTACAACTTCTAAATCCTAATGCGCCTTACTTTAAAAATGCAGATCTGCTGATAGCTGCTGATTGTGCACCATTTGCATATGCTAATTTTCATCAGAGGTTTTTAAAAGACAAAATTTTAATAATACTCTGTCCTAAGCTTGATAAAACCATAGATCAATACGTGGATAAATTAGCCCAGATATTCGAGAAGCAGGATATAAAATCAATCTCCATTGTGCATATGGAAGTTCCATGCTGCGGCGGTATCGAGATTATAGTTAAAAGGGCATTAGAGAAGGCTCAAAAGAATATAATCATTAAAGACTACACTATTTCTATAAATGGAGAGATAATATAGTTTAAATAATATTTAAATAAACATAAAAGAGAATTAAAGTCATGAGACTATTCTAATCTTTTTAATTGGCAAGAACTATAAAATTAGCCTTAGAGATATTTAGGGTATTTAATAGAGTTAAAAACCATAAAACAATATATGAATAGTTACAGAATCATATATTGGACAATTTAAAGAGTTATCAAAATGAATGCTAAACAGGGGACCATAAAAGATTCTGAACCTGGAATGACAGTTCTTGCCACCCTCATTTTAGTGGCTGCAGTTGCTAATTTGAATTTATCAGTTGCCAATGTAGCTCTTCCTTCTATAGGTTTGGCTTTTAATGCTTCACAGGTTCAGATTAATTTAGTGGCTGTAGGCTTTTCTTTGGGCCTGGCTTCTTCAGTACTATGGTTCGGTGCTTTAGGTGACCATCACGGCCGAAAGATGATGCTCATTTTAGGAACGCTAATTTCCATACCTGCATCTATCATTGCTGGTTTTGCACCAACTGTTGAAGTCTTAATTGGAGCCCGTATCATAGGTGGTTTATCAGCAGGAATGGCATTTCCAACAACCCTGGCACTCATAGCTGCTTTATGGTCAGATCCGGCACGGACAAAGGCTATTGCTATATGGTCAGCCATAGGTGCTGCTATTGCATCTCTTGGACCTTTACTCTCTGGATACCTCCTTATGTCTAACCAGTGGGGTTCAGTATTTCTAATTACATTACCCTTAGCTGTAATAGCCCTATTTATGGCAATAAAATTCATTCCATCCCATATAAATGAGACAAAGGAACCAGTTGACAATATTGGGGGATTTATGTCTCTTATTTTATTAGGAACATTAATTTTAGCCATTAACTTTGCCCCAGTATCTAACTCTGGAACTCTGGTAATTGGTTTATTAATCATTGCAGTTACTGCAGGTTTATTATTTATCAGGCGCCAGCGCAAAGTACAAAATCCACTTTATGATCTTAAAGTTGCCAGTCGCAGTATATTCTGGATAGCAGCATGTGCAGGGACAATTGTCTTTGGAGCGCTTATGGGTGCTATGTACATTGGTCAGCAGTTTTTACAAAATATCCTTAGTTATACAACTCTGGATGCAGGAATGGCCATTTTACCTGCATCCATTCTCATGATTATTGTTGCACCTCAATCCGCCAGGCTTGTTGAGTCTCGTGGCTCAAGATTTACACTACTTGCAGGCTACGCATTTTGTCTTCTAGGATTCCTGACAATGTTGATATTATGGCAGGAGAATATTCCTTACTGGAAGGTTGGACTTGCCTATGCACTAGTTGGAATTGGGGTTGGATTGGCTGGAACTCCTGCTTCCCATTCTCTTACCGGCTCTGTTCCAGTTAAACGTGTAGGTATGGCTTCAGGAACTGCGGATTTACAGCGCGATTTTGGAGGCGCAGTAATGACCTCAATATTTGGTTCATTGCTTGCAGCTGGTTATTCCAGATCAATTGCAGCTCAAATCAGTGGAGCGCCTGCGTCTGTTCAGCAGCAAATTTCTGTTAACATAGAGGCAGCACTTCAGAAATCTTTTGGAAGTGCTGCTGCACTTGCACAGCAGTATCCTCAGTATTCTAACCAGATAATAGCTGCAGCAAAATCTTCATTTTTAGCAGGAGATCACTGGGCTTATTTTGTTGGAATTTTAGCAATCCTTATTGGAGCAGCTATAATATTCAAATTCCCAAAGAAGGAAGAAGAGAAAAAATTGCTTTCACAATATCATGAGGCTGATACTGAGGATTTATCTAAAGAATAAGCTGGAAATAATGTTAAAATAACTAAATTGGAAATTATATCCAAGAAATAAATTTTTGCGGCTATCAACTACCTGAGCCATCAAAGGACCTTCAAAGTATCCATTTGCTACTAGAGCAATATGCATGGTTAAATGGATTTTAGACCGCTATTCATGTCTTAATAAAGTATTGATAGCTATTTATAAATTTGAATTGAATGGTGAAGAGAGGAAATTAATCCATTAAATCATAAGTAAATAATACGATTGATGGCTAATGTTTATAAAAAAACAAAATTACTATGACTTTTGGTTGAATTAGAGTTTGTTAAGAGTTTACATTCACATTTCAGTAAAATAGGATAATAATTTATTTTAAAGAATGATAAAAACTGCTATGTGGTAACAAATTGTAAATTTTTACCAGTATCCATCGGTAAATCTGATTCTAACCCAATCTTTCCCTCTGCTTGTTAAATAACCTCCTAATGCAATGATATAGAAAAGAGATGGATAAGCAATGAACCTTTCAGTGCCCCCAACGCCCAGATATGTTATTAAAGGATTTGAAGTTCCAAGACCTAAAATAATCATGGATAGAAGGGCTAAAAAGGATATAAAGCCCAGTATCATTGATACAATCACCATAGGAATATTTAAACCTAACCGATAACTGAAAATAACCGCTAAACTTCCAAAGAGAAATGTTATCAAAGAAAAGAAGATATGGGTCCCTTCAGTAAATGCAGGAAATATTCCGATCCCCATAGCACCTATGGCAGAAATAGCAAGGCATGATGAGAAAAGCCGACATCCTCCACTTTTAAGGATTAGATATACGGCTCCAACGCTTAAAATCCCCATGAGAATAACACTAATGTTGAAGATGGTGGCTGATGGTTCTACTACTGGCAATGAACCTCCAAGATGGCTTAAAGTGTCCCTTCCAACATTGTATCCCGGAAAAAGCACTTCAGCCAGGTTAACTGCCAGAAGAAACTGTATACTACCTGAAATCAATAAAATCCCTGCAATCTTATAGAAATCTTTTCCTGGTCTGAATATGCTTCCCTTTTGAATTTTCATAAAGTCACCATGGGATTATATTTTTTTCTCTTCTATGATTTTAAATATTATTAGATTTTAATCTTTTTATTATCTTTTTAGAAAACATCGAAACAAGGTATTTGTTGCTTTATATTCATGATTTAATTAAATATTTTAACCAGTTAAAATTTTTAACAGTCAAAATCAATTATCAGCTAAGGACACGTAATTTACTAAAATTTTATATAGAAAATATTATGGATAAGAAAATGATGCAAGAATAAAAAGCAGCCAAATGATTAAAGAAATAGGAAAAATAAACAAAGGAGTGTATAAAATTCATGGTCTTTTAAATTGACATAAATTAATGAAGTATTGGGAGAAAAACAAAAAATGCGAGACAAACAATTTATTGCAGAGCATCGAGGCGGACTTCTAAAAAAGGAACAGCACTATCAGTTAATGGATTGGGCTTGCGACTGTGCGGAACATGTATTGCCTCTTCGACGAAAAAATAGATGAACGACTAATTCATGCACTTAATGTAGGTAGAGCGTGGGCACAAGGTAATGCTTCAGTTGGTGATGCAAGAAACGCCTCAGTAGGTGCGCATGCGGTAGCAAGGGAATCAATAAACCCGGTAACAATTGCGGTGGCGCGTGCTGTTGGTCATACTGTTGCAACTGCTCATATGGCGGACCATTCATTGGGTGCAGCATGGTATGCTTTGAAAGCTGTTAAAAATGCCGGTGAATCAGTAGATGCTGAAAGAAAATGGCAAAATAACAAGCTATACTCAGAAGGAGCTTGTCTTAACTACAAGGGAATCAAAAAGATTTAAAAAGATATGATGGAAAATGGATGGAACAGTTCAATTTGTAGTGGTTAAAGACAAATTTGAATATTTTGGCCAAGATCGTATGGCTTAGAGGCCATAATTTATATAAAAATAATGTAAACATGATTAGATATCAAATTAAAAGAGTGCATATTATGAATGTAGGGGAAACAGTAAAGGATGCATTGAAATATCCCTTTTCAATAAAGAATTTTTTGATTTTAGGATTTATATTTGTAATTGCCAATTTATATGATATTAGTGGGCAGTTTTCACAAAATGCCCCATTACTAATTGTTTTATTATTTTTAGGACTATTATTTTGCTTAATTACCTATGGCTATATTTTTAAAATTAATAAATCATAATTAGCCGGGGAAAATGAACTCCCAGAATTTACAAAATGGGAAAAATAGTTAATAGGCGGGTTAATTGTTTTAATAAGGGGTACTGTTTATTTTATTCCAGCATATATAACTATATTAGCTAAATGAAACATAACAATAGTATATTACAGTAAATCGGTTGAGGAAATTTTCAATTCTTGCGGCTATTCGCCGTAAGTTTGAAAATCGAAGCTTACAAGCATGTTCCGAAATCTTTGAATTTCGAGAGGTTTTCAATTTCCGAACTATAAAATCCTCAAACACAAAGCATTGGGGGCATGTAAAAACTCTCTGATTTTTTACAGTTGAAAATCAAAGATTTAGGAAAGGTTGAGGTGATTAAATATGGTAAATGTACTTGTTAAACTTAAAGTTGAGGATTATGAGAAATGGAAATCAATGTTTGATAATTTCGATGAGGAACGAAAAGCTTCAGGTTTTAAAGGAGCAACTATCTTTCGTGACGTAGAGGATCCTAATTTAGTCATACTTCTATTAAAATGGGATGATCTAAGTAATGCACGGAAATTCTATGAGCCACAGGTTAATAAGAAAATACCCCAAAAAGGAGGAGTGACAGAAGAAGAGATATACTTCCTTAATGAGGCAGAAAAAACATCTACTTAATTTTAATTTTTTTAAAAATAAATGTAGAAACTCAATAATTACAGGTAAACCCTTAAGGTTTAATTGTTTTTTCACAATCAAAGCAATATTCAGTATTTCTGTTTGTTTTGAATGTCTTTCCACATTTTTTGCAGGTAACTGTCTTGAGTTCGGATTCTTTATCTATAATCTCAAGTGAACATGGGCATTTCCAGCCCATTTTACCTTTTAACTGCGCTTCAAACTCTGGATCGATTTCTGCATCTTTACTCATTTTTTAACCTCCATTATAAGAATAAATCAACAAGCATTATTTCATTTAATGATTTTAATATGCCGTGGAAAAGGGGATGAACAAAAAAATATCAACAATATCAATGTTCTCCACTGGAAATTATATATTTATAGAGATGGTGAGAAGACAGTACAAAATGAAGCATTGCTTCGGTATATTCTCTGGCAGCGTCTGTATCACTTAAGTCATAATTCTTTGTAGACATAGCTTTATCGAACTTTTTTCTCACTTCTTCTTCAACTATACTTTTCAAGAACTCTATTGTTTCTGTAGGATCTCCTTTCTCTATGTCCTTTTCTGCTCTAGGAACTACTGGTCCCCAATCCAAACCTGCTGGTTTAAGTCCAGTATAAGATGCTCCTTCACCTTCACGGTGTAAACGTACTGCAGTTTCAAAGAACCAGATATCAGCGACTTCTGCAGCATCGTGTCCTAATTTTCTGGCTTTAATAGTTTTATTAAATGCCTGGGTTAGTTCATCTTCTGCCTTTTTAGGTACAAACGGTAGGACATAATACACATGTCCTGTTTTTAGAGCCTTTTTGCATGCAGAAATTACAGGTCCATCCATTGTATCACAGTGTGGAGCCATATCATATCACCTCAATATTATATTTTTTATACAATAAACTTCAATCATAAACTTTTAAATATTCACATGGTTTTTATTGTCATATGTACTTGGGTTTTAAGTTTCATATATTTTATGTGCATCAACTCCATGGGGATTTGGAGAAGGTTTAACTCTTTCAATTTTAACCATTTTCTTTAATTCACCTGTAATTTTTAATCTTTAATGAATGAATAATTAATAGCTTCTTTAGGACACTTATCTATACATTCGCCACACAATATACAATTTAGGTTTTCCATTGTACCATTACTTACCATATAGCTAACATTTAATCCCATAGGACATGATTTATCACATAATTTACAGTCAGAACAATTATCCTGGACTGATTTAAGATGTAATGATGGTATTTTAATTTTCCTGCCTATTTTAGTCCCTATTGTTAAGAATACTCCTTGAGGACATAGATATCGGCAGAATGCTCTGCTTCCAAAGACTATGGAGAAAAGACCAATTGTTATAATGAATGCAGATATTAAAATAACCAGTTGACTGCTAGAAGCAAATAAATTTATTCCTCTTAGACCCCCGCTCTTTAAGACAAAATATGTAACCATCAGAAGGAACAGCACAAAAATAAAATATCTTATTTTATCGGCTCTTTCAGATTTAGGTTTCTTTTTCATGATATATCGGTTTAATATCTCTTGCAATGCTCCATAAGGGCATGTGTAGCCGCAAGATACTGATCTACCCATAAATAACGATAGAATAAACCATGCTCCAAAAACAAATACGCTTGCTGTTATAATCCCATTTATTATACCCCAGGCCATTACAACTGGCGAATAAAATATAAACAATATAGGCAACAGTACCACCAGTGCCACTATAATATAGTTTCTTAACCTTATTTTAGTATTTTTCATTTTAATACCTCCAAAATTTTCTATTTTGGTGCCACCGAACACTTTGTGTTCGAGCATTCGAAATCATAGCCTGCAAATCTTAGATTTGCGGTTCAGGAATCGAAGATTCCTTCAACGTCAAAATCAAAGATTTTGACAGATTTCGAAAGGTTCGGAAAATCTGAAATTTTCTTTAACACCAAGTTTCCATAGCGTTCGCTAAACAGATTCTAAACTGCTATAGAATTTCAAAATAACTGTGTCATAGATTTAATTGGTTATTTTTAGTCTTTGTATTAAGATCAAAATCCGTAATATTTAAATGTTTTTTCACTAAAACAGTATAAAGTGAAAAAATAAGGAGGGATCTATTATTCCAATAAAAAATGCCACAATAAACGCATTAAAAACAATGGGGCTTACAGAATACGAATCTAAAGCATATTTATCACTGGCTTCGTTTATCTCAGCTACTGCTTTACAAATAAACGAAGATTCAGGTGTGCCTCTTTCTAAAATATACGAAGTGTTAAAGAGTCTGCATAAAAAGGGATTTATCGATATTACAAGAGGTAAACCTTTAAAATACACTGTCATACCTCCACAGGATGTTTTTGAAAAATCAAGAGTGAAGATTAAAGAAGAACTCGATGAAGCTGAATCAGAAGTTAAAAACATCTATGAAAGCCAAATATCTAAATCCCCAGCCCCTATCTGGCTGATTTATGGTACAGACAAAATCATTAAGAAGGAAATTGAAATAATTAACCGAGCTAAAAGTACACTTCACATTGCATCAGGATTTATATTCCACGAAGAAGTTGAAGAAATGAAATATGCATTGAATAAATCTATAAAAAGAGGAGTTCAAATCAGGATAATAGCGACTCCTTACAGCATCACTGATGGAGAAAAAATAGATATATCTAATGATTTAAATGAATTGGATTGTGAAGTCAAAGCGTTCCAGATACCATTCATAAAAGCCATAATACGGGATAAGAAAGAAATGTTGCTGATATTTTCGAAATTTGAAAATGAAAGCGTAATTTCGCAGACAGCAATAGGTGTATGGAATCAGTACACTGAATTTGTAGAAACAATAGCTGATTTGTATAATCTGGTGTGGAACATGAATCTCTTTAGTCATTATAGTAATTAAACATGAATTACTGCGTTATTAGAAGTATTTTTAGCTGACGGTCATATTATTTGATCTATTTTTCAGATTTGAAATTCAATTTGTTAAATTTGACATTTTTTTACTTTAGCAGGTATTTTGCAGTTTTTCCTTAAATCGAAAAATTTTATAAAATTGCATGAATAATGAAAAGATTCTTAAAAGCATAATAATAAGGATATAACTCTACTAACAAAATGAAATTTAATTATATATTTTAAGACCAGTAATCGTATTTTAAAATTAGTAACAAAAAGGATTATTTTGGATTTTTAAGCGTTATATTAGTTTTATTTATTCCTTAAAAAATATATCATTTGCCCCACCCAGAAAATTTGTTTTAGATGGTTTTCTTTTTAAAATACATCAATTTATATAGTATCAAAAATAGAAAGTTATTCAAGCCTTTTGGCTATATTTAGGATGTGAATAAATTGTTTAGAAACGATTATGGAAGAGATAATAAAGGAAATTCAGCTCCTTTAAACGAAGGAGAAGAATACGATGTCAAAATTGAAGATATGGGAAGAGATGGAGACGGAATCGCTAAAATAGAAGGTTTCATAGTTTTTGTATCAGGAGCTAAAGTAGGCGATGAAGTTAAAATCAGAATTAATTCAGTAAGAAGAAACTTTGCTTTTGCAGAAATAGTAGAATAGTTTAATTTGAGTTTTAGTTAATTTTTAATGCTCAAACGATGATTAAATGTTTTATAATTAAGATATCAAATCTTAATCATTTAATGCATGAGTTTTAAAATTTAATTTTCATTTAAATTTATCTATTTTTTTGTTTTTTAAATACTATGATAAATTTATTTTATTGGTTTTTTTTTAATTTAAAAAAATGGGAACAAATTTAAAAGGGATAATGGTTTAGGTTCCAACGTTTATTTGGTTGTTTAAATTTTTTATTAGTTGGATGGCTGAATATGCGGCTAGTTTGCTGGTTTTTGGGTTGTTGGTGCAGTTAACATTTCTGGTGGTTGTGGTTAATTCACCGAATTCACCGGTTACATGTATTTCATGGCAGTTACAGTCCACGCTTGGATCTGCTATTATTTTTACGTTAACTTCTTTTTTGCAGGCGATGCTTAAAGCAGCAGCTACATTCATGTTCATAGGGAATTTACGCACTGCATCATGAGCTTTACCTTCATATAACACGATTTCCTCATCAGTAGAAATCCCCAGTGATTCAGGTGGTTTCCTTGTTAATAAACTTATATTTGTAATTTTTCCCATTGAAGCGGCTTTTATACCGTCCAATCCAACGATAGCTCCCGACGGTGTGTGTATATTACAATGGTTCATTGATGCAATTTTTTCGAGTTTTTCCCGGAAATTCTGCCCTATCAGGGCTCCGATACTCATTATTATAACATCTTTCCCGGCTCTAAGGATCTTTGGAACATATTTTATAACAGCCTGTGGTGATGCTGCTTCAATTACCAGATCCACATTATTTAACATATCTTCAAAGTTTAAAACTACCATTCCATCCACTTTTGAAGCTAGTTCCCTGGCTCTATCCAGGTCGGTGTCATAGAAATATTTAAGCTCTGCACTGAGCTTTCCCTCTAAGGCAAAATCGGTTATTATACTGGCTATGGCTCCGCATCCAATAATTCCCAGGATCATAGGGGATGGTTGTTTTTTTCCTAGTTCTACCGTGCTCCTGGATTTATATTGGTCCTCATCAATCACCGGTATATCAGAGTCATAACAGGAAATGTGTAGGTCTTCTTCCATAAGCTGTTCAGTTCCCTGTGGATTATTTAACATATAAATACAGTCCTGCATATTTTTCTTAGATTTATAAAATTATTTAGTTAAAAAAAATAATATTGGGGCACCTTATAATACATTTGAGCGAAAAATGATTTAGGTGCCCTGTCCTACTCATTACATGAAAAATATTTAATTTTTGAATCACTGTCTTTAAATCCAAATTTATCTTATTTGGATTTGTTTGTTTTTAGTATAGTTTGCATTCGGGGTCTATGCCGGTTATTCGTATTCCGGCGTCTTTGCATGTTTTTTTGATGTTTAGTCCGATGAGTAGTGGTGTGATTTTTTCTATTATCTGGGCTCTTTCAAGTGGTCCGCAGTCCACAGTCTGTACTCCGGGTAGTTTGTCTATTAGTTTGGCGACTGTTATTTTGGCTTCCTGGTCGTCTCCTGATATTAGGCAGTCGCAGTCTATGGGTTCGTTGAAGTTCATCAGGGCTCCGCTGCTGATGTTGTTAAAGGCGCATATTACTTTTGAATCTGGTAGGACTTTTTGTGATCTTTCTGATGCTGCTCCTTCTGGTAAGTACAGGCATCTGGTTGGTGATCCGCCGATAGCAGATTCAAGGGGTCCTGTTGCATCCATAACTATTTTACCAGCTGCACCTTCCTTGATTGATAAGCATGTTGATCTTTGAGCGGCTAATGGTACGGTTAAAACCATTAAATCTGCTTCTTTTGCTGCATCAGAGTTTTCAGCTGCTTTAAGGTTGGGTATTTTGTCTTTTTCTAGTAGTTCTTTTACTTTATCCACTGCTGCCTGGGCTTTTTCCATGGTCCTGGATCCGATTATAACATCTTCACCAGATTGTACAAATCGTATGGCAATCCCTAAACCCTGACCACCAGTACCACCGATAATTGCAATTTTCATTTTTTTATACCTCATATTTTTTTTAAAAAAGAATGAAAGGCTTAAAACTTGTAAACCCTTAATTATTTAGATTTACTAAATAACTCCTTTCACCCCATAACTTTTAACTCAAAAAAAGAAAAAAATTATATTTTTTTTTAGTCTAAGAGCACCACTGGTTTGATTAGATCCCTAGGTTTATCTCTCATGAGTTCAAGGGCTTCTCCGATTTTATCGAATCCTTTGAATGTATGTGTGGCCATGAGTTCTGGATCCATTCGTCCGTAGGTTACAATATCTGCCAGTCTTTCCATTCTGGTTCTTCCACCAGGACATAGTCCAGTGATCAGGTTTTTATCACCCATACCAAATGCCCAGTCTACCCGTGGTATTGGGATGGTGTCTTTATCTCCCTGTCCTTTACCGAAGTAGTTGTTGTTTGAGATTGTGGATCCTGCTTTCGCCATTTTAAATGCGTCTAATAATATGTCCGGACCACCGCCAGATACTATTACAGCATCAACACCTTCTCCATCGGTGGCTTCTAAAATTTGGTCTGCGGTGTCTCCGTCTTTATAGCTGATTATGTCTGTGGCTCCGTATTTTTTAGCCACTTCCACTGAGATTGGTCTGGTACCAACTGCAAATATTCTTCCAGCACCTTCTAGTACTGCACCAGCTATACCACTGAGTCCAACGGCCCCAATACCCAGAACTGCTACACTGGAACCTATTTCAATGTTGGCATTTTCCGCACCCATAAAGCCGGTGCTTAACATATCTGGTATCATGACTGCAGCTTCCTGGGACATGCCTTCTGGTATTAGTGCCAGGTTGTTATCTGCCAGATTTACATGGAAGAAATCAGCAAATACACCGTCTTTGAAGTTGGAGAACTTCCATCCACCGCATGCTCCTCCTGTTTGTGATGGATATCCTCGCTGGCAAGCTTCTGTATCCCAATCTGGAGTGATTGCAGGTACAATTACCTTGTCACCGGGTTTAAAATCTTTAACCTGGTTTCCTACTTCATCTACAACACCCACTGCTTCGTGTCCTAAGATCATATTGTGACGGTCTCCTAGAGCACCTTCCCAAACAGTGTGTACATCAGAAGTACATGGTGCTAAGGCCGTGGGCCTTATGATAGCGTCAGTTGGACCGCATTTTGGTCTGTCTTTTTCTATCCAACCTACTTCGCCTATTTTTAACATAGCATATCCTTTCATTTTTTATACACCTCTTTTGGTTATTGGATAGAGTTCTAATTTTCTCCTATATATACATACCGAATTGTCTGTTTATAATGATTAATAATAAAATTTATAAGGAGTCTTTCTCTATTAAATAAATATTTATCATGTAATTTGAGAAAATAAAAATGCATAATAAATAACCATCCCATTAATATTATAGTCATGGGCATTAATTATTAGAAATCAGGATTCAAAAAAACCTGTTAGCTTTAATTATCTGAAAACACGTTCCCTACCTGATTTTTAGTTAGTGTTTCGTTTAAAAACATCTACACCTGACTATAAATGGAATATATCTATAGATAAATTAATTTTATTAAACCTCGTAAAATTGGGGGACTCAACATGGGAACTAAAGATAAAATCATGGAAGAATCATTAAAATTGTTCCTGGAAAAGGGATTCTCTGATGTCTCATTAAGCGAAATTAAACAGGCATCAAATATCACCACTGGAGGATTTTACCACTACTTCCACAGCAAAGACGACCTACTCATTGCCGTTATAGAAAAATACCTCTTCAACTACTTCAACTTTACCGTCAGAAAATTAAGGGAATGCAGAGGCACACCCCAAGAAAAGTTAAGGGCGATAATGCTATCCATAATAGGAGATGCACAGCTATCAGATTCAGTTATAATTGATTATCAAACGTTACACATGCTCTTAATGGAAGGGGTTAAAAAATTCAAACCAGTACGCCAGCAATACTCAGAATTCTTTCACTCACTCCTGAATTTCATCACAGAAATAGTTGAAGAAGGTATAGCCCAGGGTACCATAAGGAACGATATTGATCCATCTGAACTTGCAAATGCCATTGAAACAGCAATGGTTGGAAATGTCTTAATGGGAATAGCCATGCCTGAAATACCCCTGAAAACCCGGATAAGTTTAACCAGCGAACGCATATGGGAATTTATCTCCACAGATCCCGGATAAAATTTAACAAAAACCTTTTTTTTAAATTCGTCGATTATTATACATAGCATTCGGTATGTTTATATACTGGCCCTCATATACGTGGGAATAGTGAAAATATAGGGTATTATTAATGGATACCAAAGACCGGGTCATGGAAATACATCAAACTTCTTTTAAAAAGGGATTTTTTGATATCTCATTAAATGAGATTATGAAAGCATCAGATATAACTACTGGTGGTCTTTATTATCATTTTGATAGCAAAGATATTTTATTTATTGCAGTGATTGAAAAATACATATTTAAGTGTTTTGATCAAGGAACAAATAGGACACTTTGAAGGCGCACATAAAGAAAAACTCAAAACAGTAATTTAACATAGTAGGGGACGACACAACAATTAATGAGGGCATGCAATTATGTAAAGGCTCTGAAAAGATAGATTACAGGATATTACACCTCCTCTTATTTGAAGGCGTTCAAAAATATGAAATAATAGGTAAACACTACAATGAATTCTATCATAATCTGCAAAACTTCATAATAGATGTACTCGATGATGTCAAAATTCAAGGCATCATAAGACTAGATATAGACTCTACAGAAATTGCAACAGTCATACAAACCACCATGGTGGGAACAGTACTCATGTGGATCGGGATACCAGAAATGCCCTTGGAAAATAGAATGCACTCTAACATAGATTTTTTATGGAAGTATATCACAAAATAACACTCATATGAATATACCTTAAAGGAGGAAAAACCATGATGATGGTAACCGCTAAAATAACAGCCAAACCCGGTGAAAAGAATAAAATCATTTCAAAAGCTAAAGATTTAATTAAATCCACTCGTTTAGAATCAGGATGTATCAGTTATGATTTATATTCCAGTACTGAAGATGACGATGTGCTGATCATGCTTGAGCAATGGAAAGATCAGGATGTTTTAGATTCACATATGCAAACAGAACACTTCAAAACATTTAGTGTGGCTATTAAAAATATTTTGGCCAAAGAATTGGATATTGATGTTTATCCAGTGGATAAGGAATAAAATCTGGCTAAAATTAAGCAGTCTTACTGTGCTGAAACAGGCCCAGCCACTGATGCAACTTTTTCCTGTACAAAGTACCCCAAGAGTGTTTGAAAAACTAATATTGTGTAAAATAATGATAGCTATTTAGTTAAATAAGGGGCAATATTTAATTATTGGCTACTATTATAAATCCAATCTATATAATTAGATTATTAGCATACTTTAATTTCCATTTATTTTAGAAATAGACCTGTAGAAATCTTAATGGATTGAATACTGGATTGAATTATTGGAATTAATAAAATTATCAAAAATAATGAATTTGTTATTGTTTCTAATTACCGAAACGAGTTTTTTAAAGGAAAAAGCCCTTAAAAATCTACGATTTTCAGGGCGCCAAAAATTCTTTCAGAATTTTTGAGCGGTTGAGCGCAATCAAAATTTTTAATTTTGATGTTTAAGAAACTATGTTTCTTAACAGCGAAAAATTTCATTTTTCGCATGCGTAAAAAATCCGTAGAATTTTTTAACGCCGGGACAGGGATTTGAACCCTGGAGGAGCACAGCTCCACGGGATCTCAAGTCCCGCGCCTTCCCTGGCTAGGCTATCCCGGCAAATAAGAGTTTAAAGCTTAAAATTTAATTTAAGCTGTAAAAAGTTATGTAGCTATTAAAAAGGAATTAGCTTTTAAGTTCGATTTCTATGCTTACGTTATCTGGAACGTTTACTTTCATGACCTGTCTCATTGCCCTTTCATCGGCTTCGATTCCAACAAGTCTTTTGTGGATTCTTAGTTCCCATTTTTCCCATGTGGCCTTTCCTTCTCCATCTGGAGATTTTCTGGTTGGTACTACAAGTTTTTTAGTTGGGAGTGGAATTGGGCCTGAGAGATCTACACCTGTTCTTTCTGCGATTTTTTGTAACTGGTCGCAGACGAACTGTAATTTTTCTGGATCTGTTCCTGTGAGTTTAATTCGTGCTTTGTGCATTAAATGCCTCCAAAAAATTATTTTTTTGGGGTTTTCGAAATTCAGAACGAATTTTGTCAAACCTCCAAAATTTTAAAAAAAATAATAGGAATGTTCCTATTTCGCTTTCTGCATGTCAATACACATTCCAGCAGCTACAGTTTGACCCATATCTCTTATAGCGAATCTTCCCATGTGTGGAATGTCTTTGATCTTCTCGATTACCATTGGTTTTGTAGGTTTAACTACAACAAACGCAGCGTCCCCTGTTTTGAGGAAGTCTGGGTTTTCTTCTTTAACCTGACCAGTTGCTGGGTCGAGTTTTTTCTGTAATTCGAGGAATGTACATGCTACCTGAGCTGTGTGACAGTGGAATACAGGTGTGTAACCGACTGTGATAACACCTGGGTGCTGTAGAACAACAATCTGTGCTGTAAATTCTTTAGCAACACTTGGCGGGTTTGTGGTGTGTCCTGCAACGTCTCCTCTTCTAATATCGTTTTTACCGACACCTCTTACGTTGAATCCTACGTTGTCACCAGGTTCTGCTGAATCTAGCATTTCGTGGTGCATTTCGATGGATTTAACTTCTCCAGCTTTTCCTGCTGGTTCAAATATAACGTTATCTGCTTTTTTCATTACACCAGTTTCTACTCTTCCTACCGGTACTGTTCCCACACCAGTAATGGAATATACATCCTGGATAGGTACTCTTAGTGGTAGGTCGGTTGGTTTTTCTGGTGCTGTAAATTCGTCAAGAGCTTTTACAAGGGATGGGCCTTTGTACCATGGTGTGTTTTCACTTGGTTTTGTTATATTGTCTCCTTCAAATGCAGAGAGTGGTATGAAATGTATGTCATCTGGCTTGTATGCCACTGTTTTAATGAGGTTACCTATTTCTTCTTTAAGTTCGTTGAATTTTGCTTCGTCGTATTTTACAAGGTCCATTTTGTTTACTGCAATGATTAACTGGTTTATACCTAATGTTCTTGCAAGAAAAGCGTGTTCCTTGGTTTGTGGCATTATACCGTCGTCTATTGCAACTACTAATACAGCAGCGTCAGCCTGGGATGCTCCTGTAATCATGTTTTTAACAAAATCTCTGTGACCTGGACAGTCCACAATTGTGAATTCGTATTTTGGAGTGTCGAATCTTGCATGTGCAAGGTCGATTGTTACCCCTCTTTCTCTTTCTTCTGTTAATTTATCCATGACGAATCTGAACTTGTTTTCTCCATCTGAGAGCTGTTGTTCTGCGATAGCTCCTGATTGGAGTAAAAGGTGCCCCACAAGTGTTGATTTACCGTGGTCTACGTGTCCAATAAACGCCAAATTCATGTGTTCTTTTTCTTTTGCCATTAATATTCCTCCATCTAACTTAGTTGATAGATTAGTCTAACAGTTTACAATTTGTAAATCGTGCTAATTAAGTTATCGGTATACTCTACCTATTGGATAACCTAACTTTTAAGGGTTTTGTTTAATAGTGAGGATTGACTCCTCGAATTTTTCTTAAAATTATAAAAAAAAGGAAGGTTAACCCAGGTAATGTTCTGGACCATAAGGTTCAGGACTTAATCCCTTCCTATCTCTTATCTGTCTTACAATTTGTTTTTGAAGCTCATTAGGTAATCGCTCGAAACCTGCATTTTCTGTTGACCATAAACATCTACCTTCGGTGGCAGATCTTATATCGCCTGCAAACCCAAACATTTCTGCAACAGGTACTTTTGATTCAACAGTTGCCATGTCTCCTTCCTGTTCCATGTCAACAATTTGACCTCTTCTGTTTTGAACTTCCCTTGTTGCTGAACCCATATAGTCTTGCGGTGTATTTATAAATACTTTTTGTAGAGGCTCAAGTAATGTTGGCTGGGCCATCATTATGGATCCATACACTGCTTTTCTTATTGCAGGTAAGACCTGCGCAGGACCTCTGTGTACCGCATCTTCGTGAATTTTTGCATCCATAAGTTTTATTTTTATACCCATGACTTTTTCTCTTGCGATTGGGCCATCATCAAGTGCGCTTTCGAAACCTTCAAGCAGAAGTTCTTTGATTTCGTCCAGGTGCTGTATACCACGGGTCATATTTATAAACAGACTTCTCTCATATACATCCCAGACTTTTCTTGCTTCTTCTTTTTTAAGGCCGTATTCCATGAATTTTGCTGCTTCTTCTTTACCTTTTACCCTGCCTTCTTTGATTTTTTTATTCTGTAAGGCCTTGAACATGGCATCTTCTAATGGTTCAATTTCTATGTAGAACCTGTTGTGCTTGTTAGGTGATTTACCTTCAACTGGCCCGGCTTTACCAGCAATTGTTTCTCTGTAAACAACGATTGGTGGGGATGTTTCTATTTCCACACCTTTTTCATTGATTCTGTAGGTAATGATCTCCAGGTGAAGTTCTCCCATACCTGCTATGAGGTGCTCACCAGTTTCCTCGTTAATTTCAATTCTTACTGTTGGATCTTCTTTTCCAATCTGTCTTAAAACTTCTATGAGTTTTGGAAGGTCTTTGGTGTTTTTAGCTTCAACAGCAACTGTAACCACTGGTTCTGAGATGTGTTCCAATCCTTCGAAAGCTTTGATTTTTCTTCCTGGTTCGGAGATTGTTTCCCCTGCAACTGCATTTCTTGCACCGGTTATTGCTACGATGTTTCCTGCTGGAACTTTATCTGTATTGATCCTTTCAGGACCCATGTATACTCCGACTTGCTGGGTTCTTGCCTTACCCATGGAACCTACGAAGTAGATTTCTGTACCTTTTTCAATTGTTCCACCGTATACACGACCAGTTGCGATTTCTCCGGCGTGCTTGTCTATGCTGATGTTTGTAACCATCACTGCAAGTGGTGAGTCTGGATTAGTATTAATCATACCCTGTCCTTCCTCACTCTCTATGTCTCCTGTCCAGATACTTGGTACTCTGTATCTCTGGGATACATCAGGACTCGGTAAGTGTTCTATAACCATATCAAGTAAAACGTCAGTTATTGGTGTTTTTTGAGCCAATTCTTTTTGATTTTCATCTTTACAGTACTGATAAATATCTTTAAAGGTTATGCCTGTTTTCTGCATAATTGGGACATTGATAGCCCAGTTGTGGTATGCAGAACCAAATGCAACACTTCCATCTTCTACTCTGGCCAGCCATTCATCTTTATACTCTTCTGGAGCCATTGATTTTATGATTTTATTTGCAGAGGCGATGATTTTTATAAATCTCTGCTGGAGTTCAGTATCGTCTAATTTTAACTCGTTTATGAGACGATCGACTTTGTTAATAAACAGTACTGGCTTTACGTTTTCTATTAAAGCCTGTCTAAGTACAGTTTCTGTTTGAGGCATGATTCCTTCAACAGCACATATTACAACAACTGCACCGTCAACTGCTCTCATTGCACGTGTTACGTCTCCGCCAAAGTCAACGTGACCTGGTGTATCAATGAGGTTAATCAGGTATTCACCTTTTTTATATTTATGTACCATGGATACATTTGCTGCATCGATGGTAATTCCTCTTGCTTGTTCTTGTTCATCAAAATCAAGGAATCTCTGATCCCCCGCAAGTTCTGCAGATATCATTCCTGCACCAGCAAGTAAGTTATCGGAAAGTGTAGTTTTCCCATGATCGATGTGGGCTACAATACCGATGTTTCTGATGTTTTTGGGCTGGTACATCAATTCCTTAATCTTATTAATCATTTTGTCCCGTCTACTCACTATAATCACCCTGTAATTGTAAAATAGTTAAAAAGCAGATATTTAAAGGCATTTTATATTAAATTCTCTATATAATTAGCGGTTAATTTTGCCTTACCTTTAATGTATATATAGTGGTTTATATATTTTTAGAATACATTTTAACCTGTGTCGTTTCAGGTTTATTCATGCCTTAATATCAGCTTGTTTTATAAAAATTTTTAATTTAGTGTGCAGATCTTGCAATTCTTTCTTTTTCATCTTTTTTTCCAATTGCAAAACTTCTTGTATCATATTCAGCTGCAAGCAATAATTCGTCAGCTAAACATTCTTCTGCAGATCGTTTCCTTTTGAATGAGGACTGTAAAGCCCCTCTTGTTATGAAACCAAGTGCTAAATCGACTCTTCTTTGGGGAGCGATATCTACTGCAACCTGATATCCAATTCCACCATATTTTACCCTTGTAATTTCTTCCCTTGGAGCAGCATTTTCAACTGCCTTAACCAGTATCTGGACAGGGTTTTCTTTTGATCTTTTATTTATAACTTCAAAAGAGTCTTTTACAATGTTGTATGCTTTATTTTTCTTTCCTGAGTTTCTTTCTGTTCTCATGATTTTATTCATTAACCTTTCAACTATTGAAACTCTTGATTTGGCAAACTGTCTCTTGACATGTCTTCCTAAGGTGTGTGGAACTAATATTTCGTCTAAGCAAATATAATTTACAAGACCCAGATCCTCTACTTTCACCTCTTCTAAATCCCATTTATCAAAAACCTTACTCATCAAAATTACCTCACTGGTTTTATGTTGTTATTGTAAATTCAGTTAGTTTATCTAACTGGTTTTTCAATTTTACCTTTAACCATTTCTTCTAAAGATACGTTGTTAACTTTGGTAACCTTCCATCTTACTCCAGGAATATCTCCCATGGATCTTCCGTAAGGCCCTCCGATTCCTTCAATCATTACTTCATCGTGCTCATCAATAAATCCGATGGCACCATCTCCAGGTGCAAATGCGGTTATTTGCTTCCCATTTTTAATGAGTTGAACCCTTACACATTTCCTTATGGCAGAGTTAGGCTGTTTTGCCTCTATACCCACTTTTTCAATTACAATTCCTCTTGCTTGAGGTGCGCCTTCTAAAGGGTCAGCTTTAACATCTAACCGTAAGGCCTTTCTTTTATATTCTATATCCTTCCATCTGAAGTTCTGTCTGTTCTTTTTAAGTTTTTTAGCTGCAAAAAGTCCCGGCAAACGTGATTCCTCCTAATATATAATTATTATTAGCAAAATAGATTTTAAACTGATTAACACTAATATTATCTTTATGATTATTTTATAACGATGTTGTTTATATTGTGCTGTCGTTTTGCTAACAGTCTTGCTCTTTCAATATTTTTGCCACCCTTTCCAATGGCTGACCTTTTATTTTTAGGGTCTGTTTCCACAGTGGCTATTTTTTGTCCATTTTCTCTTTGAAGTATCCTGATACTTCTGATTTTGGCTGGGGCCATTAAATTGGTGATGAATTCAACGGGATCGTCAGAATGTTCTATTACTTCAACGCCCTTGTCAACAGTCTTTTGAACTTTAGATACAGTACTCCCTCTTTTTCCAATTGCAAGTCCCATATCTCCTCTTTTTACAAGGAAAGTTATTCTTCCTGCTTCACCATCAACAATACAATCTTTGACCATTGCACCAGTCATACTCTCAAAAAGAGCTATATATCTTATTTCATTTGTTGTAAATTTTATGGTCACAGAATTACCCCATAACTTCTAATATGGTAGAATCCCCTGGATCCTTTATTATCATTGTAGCTACTGTAAATGGCTTTCCACATACAGATCCAAGGTCTACACTTGTACCTTCATAAGTATAAACTGGAATTTCTGATAGTTTTGAATAATGCATTACATCTTCCCTTGTTTCTGAAGGGCAGTTCTTTGCAATAATCACCAGTTTTCCTTTAGCTAGCTTTAAAGCCTGAATAGATTTATCAGACCCTAATGTCACGGTCCCTGTATCTACAGCAACCCTAATTCCTCTATCTACGTCCATGTGTTGCCTCCTTTATCTAATTTTCATGAGACGATAAGTTTAACTTACCTTCTTTTCATAATAACGCCAACAGATCCTGTTCCAAGGGGTATTGGCTGTCCTATTATAATATTTTCAATTATTCCAGTGAGATGATCTATTTCGCCTCTTATACTGGCTCTTAAGAGGTGCTTCCCAGTCTCTTCAAAAGAAGCTCTTGCCAGAACACTTGCTTTCTCACCACTAATACCATGTCTACCTATGGACTTTACGGAACCATCGGCAGTCATCATGTCTGCAACAAGCATGATATGTCTTACATCAACTGTTAATCCCTGTTCTTCCATTGTATTCTGTGCTTCTCGAATAATTGCATTTCTGGCTGCTTCTATTCCCAGAATTTTTTCTATTTCATGAATGTCATTTGTTGTGGTTCTAACCTTATCTATACCTTCCATCTTCAAAACGGATCCAAGATTTGAACCTTCGGTGTGTATAACCCATTCCAGACCTTCTTTACTTATAACCACCTTTCCAATATTTTTAACACCGCTTATTTGAAGGTCACGGACTTTATCAGCAAGAAGTCTTAATTCCCTTATTGGAATTTTAGTATCATCTTCTTTTTTACTTGGTGCTGGTGGTTCAAAACTTAGCATATTGTTATCTATTTGAACTCTTTTAAAAGCTTTTTCTATTCGCTTTATAATATCATCACGATCAAGTCTTTTATCTATGATCTTATCTTCATCTATTTCTACGGCAATGTTCATATCAGCATAGTTAAGGTTAAAGTTCTTTAGAATATCGTTCATGCTGCTTTTACCTATCATATTGGCTGTTTTCCGCACAAACTCTTCTTTAAATCTTTCTCTTTCTGCTTCAGATTCTATCTCTTCTTTTTCGAATCTGGCATCAAAGTATTCATCATCGAAGTAAATGGCCATTGTTGGAGTTGATATTTTCTTTCTGGCATCTACAATTTCAATCAATCTGGGAAGACCGAGGGTAACGTTTAATTCAGCTACCCCTGCATAGTGAAATGTTCTCATTGTCATCTGTGTACCTGGCTCTCCAACAGATTGGGCCGCTACTGTACCTACAGCTTCTCCATCTTCAACAGTTGCCCTTTCATATGCCTTTTTAATCCTGTCGATTAACTCATTTAGTTCCTTATCATCCAGATTATGCCTTTCATGGGCATCAGCAATTTCTTCTATTAAACTTTCAGGAAAGTCAGCTTTTTTCTTCTTTAAAACTTTCATGACACTTTTTATATCTGGCACACAACCACCCGATTACTCTTTTTAATATTATTTCCCGGATTTAATCCTTATTTCATCAATTACCCTGTCTATATCTACTACTTTCCCGTAATCACTCTTTGCAGGGTCTACTTTATCTTCACCGTACATTGTCTGGATAATAACTCCTCTGTTATCCCTTACTGTTCCATCAGGCCTGACACTTAAATCCTGGAGGGCGTTTACAAGTCTACGCTGCATATAACCACTTTGTGCAGTACGAATAGCTGTATCTACAAGTCCTTCTCTACCACCCATGGCGTGGAAGAAAAATTCCAGGGGATCAAGTCCTGTTTTGTAACTTGAATGTACAAATCCCCGCGCTTTTGCACCCAGTTCGCCTTTTTTAAAGTGTGGAAGTGTTCTTTCACTGTAACCTCTTTCTATCCTTCCCCCACGAACTGACTGTTGACCTACGCAAGCTGCTATTTGAGTAAGGTTAAGCATGGAACCTCTTGCACCGGTAAGTGCCATAACTACAGCATGATTTTTGTTAATATCAAAGTATTTTTCTGCTAGTTCCCCTGATTTATCCCTTGCTTCTCCCAGAACCTGCATTATCTTCATCTCGAGAGTTTCTTCAAGGCTTCTTCCAGGAAGGGCTTCAAGTTCTTCATTTGTATAAGCTTCAATAAGTATTTCTACCCTTTCTTCTGCTTTAGATAAAAGTTCTTCAATTCTTTCCTTTGCTTCCTGAGGAATTTCTTCATCATCTGTACTTGTGGTGAATCCCTTCTTCATTATTCCAGAAATAGCGAGTTTAGTTGCTGAATCCAGGAATTCCCTGGCTTTATCGGTTCCATATTCTTTAACCACAGAGTCAAGAATCTTTCCTGCAAATGATCCAAATGCTCTATCGTCAATTACACCGCTTTTCAAGTTTCCATCTTCAATAACGACATATGCGTCATTTTTACATTCCTGTTTAAGACATTCGTCACATCTTCTGCAGATTTCTGCTCTGTAGACCATGTTCATGTCTTCAGGAAGTAACAATGAAAATATTTCTTTACCTGACCATGATTCACCTTTTGGTTTAGGTAAAGGTATTTTTGCCCTCATTAATATCTGGAATACTTCATCTTCTTCAAATACACTGCTTTCTCTGGTTAAAAGATAAGCGCCGGATATGTGGTCATGTATTCCTCCAATAATTGGTCCACCGAATCTTGGAGAAAGAATATGTTCCTGGACTCTCATTAATGATTTAGCTTCTGCACGTGACTCTTCTGTCTGGAAAATGTGCATGTTCATTTCATCTCCGTCAAAATCAGCGTTGTAAGGAGGACAAACACATAAGTTAAGTCTGAATGTCTTGTGTGGTAAAACTCTCACTTCATGGGCCATCATGGACATTCTGTGAAGTGAAGGTTGTCTGTTGAATAGTACAATATCTCCATCGATTAGATGTCTTTCAACTCTAAAACCAGGCTCTAATTTTTCAATTATAGCATCTTTGGTCTCAGGATAAACTCTGACCTTTCTTCCATCTGGTCTTTCGACATAATTTGCCCCAGGATGTACTTTAGGGCCGTTGTTGATGAATTTTTTCATCTCTTCAATGTTCCATGGAGTTACATAAATAGGTACGGTGACCTCTTTTGCAATCATTTCAGGAACACCGACTTCATTTATACTTATATTTGGATCAGGGGATATAACTGTCCTTGCTGAGAAATTAACCCTTTTTCCAGATAGGTTACTTCTGAAACGTCCTTCTTTACCTTTGAGTCTCTGTGCAAGTGTTTTAAGAGGTCTTCCTGACCTATGTCTTGCAGGAGGGACTCCTGATGCTTCATTATCAAAGTAGGTTGTTACGTGATACTGTAAAAGTTCCCATAAATCCTCTACAATAAGCTGTGGAGCACCAGCTTCCATATTTTCTTTTAATCTTTGATTTATCCTTAAAATATCAACTAACTTGTGAGTTAAATCGTCTTCTGAACGTTCACCGGTTTCAAGTGTAATTGATGGCCTTACAGTAACTGGAGGAACTGGTAAAACAGTTAGGACCATCCATTCAGGTTTAGCAACCTTTGAATTTACTCCTAAAAGTATATGATCTTCTTCAGGGATTTTTTCAAGTCTTTCCCTTACTTCACTTGCTGTTAATTTATAATTTCCTTCAACAATGGATACAGGTTTATCGATTTTGATATCTTCCTGTTCTGTCTCACAATGTGGACATTTATCCCGTCTTGCAACAGTGTAAATTTCTTTTATGATGTTTGTTATGCTTTCCTCATTTTTGACCATGTTTCCGATCCGATCTTTGTAATCGATTATCTCTGCATCGGTTAACAGGACTCTTGCGCATTCTTTACAGGTTGATCTGAGTATTTTATGAATTGTATCGGCAAAACCTACATGAATAACAGGTCTTGCTATGTTGATATGACCGAAATGCCCCTGACAGTCTCCCCCTTTTGATCCACATGATCTGCACTTAAGTCCTGGGTCAATAACTCCCAGTCTTGGATCCATTAGCCCTGCTTCAATTGGATATCCGTCTTCATCATATGTATCGGGAGTAACTATCTTGGTAACTGACATTTTTCTTATATCCTCTGGAGACATAAGACCAAAATTAATCTGGGCGATTTTCTTTAAAATTCCTTTCAAAATATTCACTCCTTTATTTTTTAACCCCTAAAATAATTCAATTAGTTTTATTATGCTTTATCCTTAAGCACGAGCTTTGGGAATATACATAAGCTCTTAAGTTCGTCTAAGAGAAGCTTAAATGCATAGGAAATTTCCACTGGGAATGAATCTGAGTCACCACAGATAGGGCAGAATTTTCTTCCTCTTATCCTATCATAAACCCCAATCATTCCACATTCTGCGCAAACGATGGCTTCATATTTATCTGATTCATCAAGAAGTCTCTCTTTTAATGCAAGTGCTGCACCATGGGCAATGAGACAGTCTCTTTCCATTTCTCCAAATCTTAAGCCACCTTCCCTAGCTCTACCTTCTGTTGGCTGTCTTGTTAGAACCTGCACTGGCCCTCTGCTTCTTGCATATACTTTATCAGATGTCATGTGGTGTAACTTCTGGTAGAAAGCAACTCCTATGAATATTTCAGCTTCTATCCTCTCACCGGTTATTCCGTTGTATAAAGATTCACGTCCTGCAGTTTCAAAACCATTTTCCTTAAGAAGATCTTTAATTAATTCTTCACCATCAGCACCTGTAAATGGAGTTCCGTCCATCCTTCTACCTTCCATAGCACCTGCTTTTCCTGCAAGCATCTCTATAACTTGACCAACTGACATCCTTGAAGGTATAGCATGTGGATTTACAATCAGATCAGGAACTATTCCTTCAGATGTAAATGGTACATTTTCCTGTGAAACGATAAGTCCAACAACACCTTTCTGTCCGTGTCTTGAAGCAAATTTATCACCAAATTCAGGCTGTCTCTGGTCACGAACTCTTATTTTAGCAAGTTTACTCCCTTCAACCGTTTCTGTGACCATTACAGCATCAACAACACCTTTTTCCCCGTGCCTTACAGTAACCGATGTTTCACGTCTTCGCTCTGCCACTGTCCCAAATTCATCTATTTCTTCAAGGAACCTTGGAGGTGATGTTTTCCCTATTAAAACATCTCCAGATTTAACTTCAACTTCTGGATTTATTATACCGTCTTCGTCGAGGTGTCTGTATACTTCCTCAGATCTGTATCCTCTAACGCTTTTTTCGGGTAATTCAAATTTATCTTCCTGTCCACCAGGATATCTTCTCTCTGAAGCTTCATATGATCTAAAGAATGATGATCTTGAAAGTCCTCTTTCAATGGAGGCTTTATTAAGAATTAATGCATCTTCCATATTGTATCCTTCGTAGGACATAACAGCAACCACGAAATTTTGACCTGATGGTCTTGCATCATAATTGGTTGCATCTATTGACCTTGTTTTAACAAGGGGTAACTGTGGATGATGTAAAAGGTGAGCTCGTGTATCTGTTCTTAAACTGTAGTTTGAAACGTATAGTCCTAATGCCTGTTTTGTCATCCCTGCTTCCATAGTGTTCCTTGGAGATGAGTTATGATTAGCATAGGGAATGATACCAGCACAAATTCCAAGCATTGTGGAAGGGTCAATTTCAAGATGAGTATGTTCTTTTGTTAAAGCATCATCAAACATGGCAATATAGGTGTTTTCTTCTTCTTCAGCGTCCAGGTATTCCACTATACCTTCATTTATAAGGTCATTCCAGTTCATTTCCCATTCTTCAAGTGCGGTAATGTGCTCCTCTTTAAGCATTGACTGACCGTCTTTAACCACTATAAGTGGTCGTCTTGTTCTTCCAGGATCGTTAAAAATAAATATTTCATCTGTTTCTGGATAGTGGGTAATGTTCATTTCGTGAGAAATTTCTCCGCCTCTCCTTTTTTCTCTCATTTCTTCTACGAAACTTTCTGGATCCTCGCAAGCTCCAATTAGTTTACCGTTAATATAAATTTTGCACTTTTTCATGCCAATCCCTCTATCTTAAAACTCCCATTTTCTTAATTACATTTTCAATTTCAGCTGTATCTGAACCTTCAGATATCTTTGCAAGAAGTGCAAGGTTTTTAACCAGTCCACAATTTGGTCCTTCAGGAGTTTCGTTTGGACATATCTTTCCAAATTGCGTTGGATGCAAATCACGTGCCTCAAAGTGGGGTTGACTCCTACTTAAAGGTGATACAACACGTTTAAGATGGGATAAAGTCCCCATGTAACTTGTTCTGTCAAGTAACTGACTTACACCAGCCCTTCCACCAACCCAGTTTCCTGTGGCTATTGCATGTTTGATGTTTTCTGTAAGGACATCAGACCGTACTGCCTGTTTAACAGATGGTTCTTTACCTCTTGCAAGGCTTCTTTCAAGTTGATAGGTCATATCTCTGGTTAAACTTGTAAACGCTACTCTAAATAAATCTTCCATCAAGTCTCCAGATACTCTGAGCCTTTTATTAGCGTAATGGTCCTTATCATGAGGGTCTCGTGTTTCAAAGATAACCTGAAGTAACATTTCGGTCATTTCAGCCAGATACGTAGCTTTTTCAGCTCTATGTTCTGGTTCAACTCCGATATGAGGTAATAAATATCTATCAATTACATCTTCGGCTCTTTTAATCCTGTACTCTTCAGTCATACCCTTTGCGACTCTATTACCGATGTATTTAACAGCATCGTATCTGTTCATTACTTCTGAGGTTTGTATATCGTCTATAAGAAGGAATTGGGTATCAGTTTCTTCTGAAACACTCTGTATTAATTCAGCATCAGTTTCAAGTCCCAGAGCACGTAATAAAACAACCAGCGGTATTTCACCTGGAACGTAAGGGAATGATATTCTAAGGAAAACTCCTTTTTTACGTGGTTTTTTATATTCAAGAGTTATCCGAGCTCTAAATCCACTTTTAATAGAAGTAACAATGGCTTTCGCCTTTCGGTCAGCTTTATCTTTTTCGCTCTGCTCAAGAATGATCTTGTTTGGAGCAATCTCTTCCATTGTAACTATGGCTCTTTCTGAACCATTAACAATGAAATATCCTCCTGGATCCTGTGGATCTTCTCCTTTTTCATCTAATTCTTTTTGATTTAACCCGTTCAAGTGGCATATGTTAGATTTAAGCATTACAGGTAATTCGCCAATATATACTTTTTCTAAATCTGGTTCAGGCTCTCCTTCTTTAACAAGTGCCATCTCAAGGTACATATGTGCAGAATAAGTTAAATTTCTAAGTCTTGCTTCGGTTGGGTATATTTCACTTTTTGATCCGTCAGCTTCTTTTATAAATGGCTTTCTAATTTCAAGTTTTCCTGTTTTTACTCTATATTCGCCCTGTTCAAGCATAATAGCGTCAGTAATATCGATTATGTCTTGTATTCTGTGGTCTACAAAGTCGTTATAGGATTTTATATGATGATCTACCAATTTGTACTGATCAAAAAATGCATCAACCAGTCCCCATGCATTTTTTCCCATTAAATTCCTCCAGAATCATTGATTTTGAGGTTCAGAAAATTCCATAAAAATTCACGATTTTTAGAATGCAACAAATCTTCGATTTGTTAACTTTAATTTTCTTCAACATGCAAAAACTATTGTTTTTGCTGTTTGAAAAATCTTAGATTTTTCTCAACCTCCAAAAAATAAATTAATTAATTTAATACCAGTCGGTAAGTAACGAACTTACCTGCAGTATGGCTTTTTCGCGTTATTTTCAAAACATCTCCTGATTTGGCTTCAATTGCTTTACAAATAGGGTCATCCTGCTTTATTTTGGGAAGCTGCTCAGGATGGATATCTAATTCTTTCATTACTTTTTTTATTTCAGATTTGGACAAAATAGTATGTTCTGGAACTAATCTGTGTTTTAAGATATCTTTTTTCACACTTTATCCTCCAGTTAAAAAATTGCAAATCAAAGATCACAAACCGAAGGTTTGTGCCCAAAAAACTTTGTTTTTGAGGGATTTGCAAACTTGCAACTTTCGTTGCTAGAATCAAGAACGGGCCCGACGGGAATTGAACCCGCGGCCACTTGGTTAAAAGCCAAGCGCTCTGCCAGACTGAGCTACGGGCCCTAAATGAAAACGCCCTGGCCGGGATTTGAACCCGAGTCGTGGGCTCGACAGGCCCACATGATAGCCCCTACACCACCAGGGCAGCTCTTAAGAATGAGAGTATAATAGGGTATACGCATACATACTTAAATACTTTTCTACTTCTTCTAATATATAGTCTTTGCTAATTGTTGATAATATTATTTCAATAATCAGAATCCCGCCTGCCGGACTTGAACCAGCAACCCTCGGATCTACAGTCCGATGCTCTGCCAAATTGAGCTAAGGCGGGAAATGAAAATTGTTATAATCCATTTTTCATTTGAATATTGGATGGGACCACCCGGATTTGAACCGGAGTCTCAGGCTCCCAAAGCCCAAAGGATCGACCAAGCTACCCTATGGTCCCTTATTAATCTGGATGATATGTTTGTTTATTCATCCTAAAGCCCCGGACGGGAATTGAACCCGCGACCACGAGATTACAAGTCTCGCGCTCCACCAGACTGAGCTACCGAGGCATTTTTAGGTATTAGATATTTTCCTTTAAATAGTTTGTGGTAATACTGAATTTGATTGCAAATGTATTAATTCCATTAATGCACTGGAACTTATATACTTTTAAATTCGATATATAAAAAGTTAATGGTAATTTTTAATCATTTTAATGTAACTTCCTTCAGTACCTCAACTACTGGAAGTTTCTCACCTGCAAGCAAATTAATTGATGCTCCGCCGCCGCTACTAATATGATTTATACCCGATAATCCCATGTGACTGGCTGCAGCCGCTAAATGACCCCCTCCAATTATGGAATATCCTGGGGATGAGGCAATGGCATTTAAAATGTCTTCGGTACCTATACTGAATCCTTCTTTCTCAAAAACCCCCGCAGGGCCGTTTGCAAATATTGTTTTTGCATCGCGTATGATTTTAGCGTATTCTTTAATAGTTTCTGTGCCTATATCAAATATGGGCTGATTTGGAATATCTTTGATTTTATGTTCTTCTCTTTTATCATCTACACAAACAGCCACGTCAAGAGGCATTTTAATTTTACCTTTAAATTTCTTTAACATCTGTTTACCTTTTTTAACAAAGTCACAGTAACCCCGGTCCTCTATAAACTTTCGATTATATTTCCTTATATTAACATCAGATGCCCAAAGGAAGATATTGGCAACAAGGCCTGTTGTTAGAATATAATCTGCGCTACCGTTTTTCAGAACATTTTCCATAACCATAATAGAATCATCAACTTTTACTCCTCCTAAAACATATACACACGGCCTTTTAACATTATCTACGGCGCTGTATAATGAGTTAAGTTCATTTTCCATCACTCTACCTGCACCTGAAGGTAATGTTAATGCAAAACCAACAAGGGAGGGCTGGGATCTGTGGGCTGCTGCAAAGGCATCATTAATAAAATAATCGGCAACAGGACTTAATTTTTGAACCATATGGGTTTTAACCTGTTCAGAAGGTTCTCTGTTAAGAATTTCTTCAGAATAAAAACGTACATTTTCAAGTAATAGAATATCTCCATTATCCATTCTTTTTATCTTTTTTCGGGCAGCACTACCAAATATATCATCGATATAATCTACAGAACGCTTCAAAATATTCGATAGAGCTTTAGAGTGTTCTTCCATCGTTGTAAAATCATTTTTTCCAGGGCGGCTTTGATGGGCAAGTAGCACTGTTTTTGCACCCTTCTTTGATATTTCAGCTATGGTTTGGGCATGCAACTTCATTCTTGTGTCATCTAAAATGGTTCCACTGTTTGGATCCACAGGAGAATTTATGTCTACCCTCACAAGAACGGTTTTATTTTCCATATCAAAGTCATCAATAGTAAAAAACTGAAGGGACATTATTTTCACCCTATATTTTGCTTACAAGGTCAAGAAGCGCTTTTTTAGGATCATCTGCAAGAATAATTCCTGATGCAAGAAGTACTCCTTCACTTCCTAATTCTATTGCAGCTTTAAGATCGTCTCCTGTTGATATTCCTGCGCCACAAAGAACTCTTACCTGAGGGTTAATATTGTGGATCATTTCCACAGTCTTTTCAACGATTTCAGGCTCTGCTTGAGATACAGGAATGCCAGATCCTATTAATTCTGGTGGCTCTATTGCCACAAAGTCAGGATTCAATGTTGCTGCTGCAGTACTTGTTTCTATGTTGTTTGTACAAACCACACTACTCATTTCGAGCGAAAAGGCTTTTTTTACAGCAGCATCAATATTAAAAAGCTGCATCCTCTGTTCAGAATGATTTATAAGTGTGCCTACAGCTCCTGCTTCTTTCACACATTCTGGCAAAATGCTTCCTGTATGCCCACCGGCATCAATGGGATCAATATGTTGAGCCAGAACGGGAATATCTACTTCCTGTGAAATTCTGTAAATGTCTCCATATTGGGGTGCAACCATTATATTTACACCAGTTTCTTCTGCAACATTTTGCGAACTTTTAGCAAGTTTTAGAGCATTTTCTCCGGTAGATTCTAAATATGTTTTGAAATTTAAAATTACAATTGGAGTTTCTTTGATTTTGTTCATTATTACCCTCCAAAAAAGCAAATATTATATTAATTATTTCTTTTTTATCAATATAAAAATGTATGGGTAATGAGATAATTGATGATAATAGAATAAAATGGAGTTGATTTTTAAGTTCAATTGAAAATGCTTAATGATTTAAAATTAGAAATAAATTTTAAACAAAAAAGCCTACAGAAATTCATAGAATTTCTGTGGCACCAAAAATCAAAGATTTTTGAGTGAAATAAAGTTGAAATCAATGATTGTTACTTGTTTTAAACAGTTAAGGGCCGATTTTACCTATACAAAGAGGTAATTATACCCGTAACTTCTATATGGCACTGTTTGCCAGGTTTCTCCAACATAAACCTGTACGGATTTATGCCTGCTTGAATAGCTTGTTGGATATTGAATTATTCTTGACTTGTATCCTGCTTTTGTAAATTGAGCGTTTAAATAATCGCTCATGGCCCAGCAATCGCCAGAACCATATTTTGCCAGTGCGGCACCAGTGTGGTGAGCTCCACTGTATCTAAATTTACTTCCGGATATCATTATACTGTTTAATTTTGGATCTTTTTTAAATGCGCCTGAGTTGGTGCATGTATAAGTCTTGTGCACTGTTTTTTTGTATTTGTAAGAAGCTTTTGCTTTTTTGTACTTCTTTTTCTTCTTTGATTTTTTCTTAGAAGTTTTTATCTTTTTTTTGGATTTTTTGTATTTAGAAGCCGCGTTAACTTCTAAAGGTTCTACATCTTTGTTTAAACCAATTTTTGCACTATTTCCCGATGCAATCTGGTTTACTGTCCCTCCAAAGGAAGGAATAATGCACATTGCCATTGTTACGACTAATAACAATGCACATGCCGATCGTCGCTTAATTGTACCGCCTCCAAGTTCCATAGTGTTTAATGTACTCTCTAGGAACGTTTAGGACATAATATAATCAATTAGAGATCATATATAAATCTTTTGATTTAATTTTCATAAAAAAGCGTTCATTATGTCTTTTTTTCGATTTAAAGCACCATAATAGTTAATTTAAATTGAGTAGTGGATAGTAGGAAACTTCATTCCAACTTCTAATAAATTAACTCTTATTAATTCTTATTTTCTGAGAATAAGCCGATTTAAAGCCATTTTAAAATTAATAAATTTTATTAAATTATGTATAAATTGTTACATATAGTTATATACATTAAAAAATGCATTTTAATACTTATTTATGTTAAAAAAGGCTATATGGTAACAGTCATCTCATAAAACTTGTTTATATGATGAATATAAGATCCAGTGGATGGTTTTAAATTATATTGATCTTATATGATATTGAACTCATAAGAAACATATCATAGAGGATCACAAAAAATGTCACTTTCAATAGAAAATATGGAAAAACTCCAAAAGATAGGATACAGGTTTGTAGGTAATAACAGGCATGCCGCGGCTAAAATATGTCACTGGACTAAAAAAAGCATACTTGATGAGGGGGTATGTTATAAACAGAAGTTTTATGGTATAGAAAGCCACAGATGCTTGCAAATGTCTCCAAGTATCCCATTTTGCCATCAAAAGTGTTTATTTTGTTGGAGGGATGTTTCTGTAACTGAAACTCAATGGAAAGGAGAAATGGATGAACCTGGTGAAATAATTGATGGCAGCATAAATGCACAAAGAAATCTCCTTTGCGGCTTTTTTGGAAATGATAAAGCAAATAAGAAAAAGCTTGATGAATCCCAGGATCCAAAACATGCTGCAATTTCTCTTGCCGGAGAACCAATGATCTATCCAAAAATCAATGATCTGATTGAAGAGTTTCACAGAAGAGACTTTACCACTTTTTTAGTTACAAATGGAATGAATCATCAGAAACTGGAGAATCTTAAAGAAGAGCCAACACAGCTTTACGTGTCTCTTGATGCTCCTAATAAAAAAATATTTGAAAAATTATGTATTCCACAAATAGATCACGGATGGGATAAACTAAACAAAAGTCTTGATTTGCTTCCAAGTTTTAATTGCAGGTCTGTAATAAGAATGACATGTGTTAAAGACTATAATATGGAAAATGCTGAAGAATATGCCTCTATAATTAAAAGAAGCAATCCTGATTTTGTTGAAATCAAAGCTTATATGTTTGTTGGAGATTCAAGAAGAAGGTTAAAATGGGAAAATATGCCTTCAAATCAGGAAATTTATGACTTTGCAAATACCATAGCAGAAAAGTGTGGTTTAGAAATAAAGGATAAGGCATATGAAAGTAGGGTTGTTCTTTTAGGATGAATTTTAGTTAAATGTATATTTTAATAGGGATAATCTATAATAGGTTTTTTTAATTATGTACTGAGGTGGTTTGATGAAAAAACTAATAGTTGGAATTCTTCTTTTGTTAATGACAGTAAGCCCAATCTACGGTGCGTCAGGGTTTGCAATAACCATTGGAGAAACTACTAACGAGAATAGCCAGTGGAAAAGCTCTGTAATGGGTTATTTCCAATCACATACCGACAGGAAAGTTGCAGATGCTACACAAAAAATTGTAACAGCATCTGAAGTTAATCAAGTTTCTAAAGATATAACTGGAAGAATATATTCTTCAAATCAGATATATTCATGTGCTATGGTTGATTTGAGCTATACAAATGGAATTAAAGTTATAGTTGATAAAAGTAAAGTGAAAATTGTAACTCCGAAGATGTATTCAAACGCCCTGAAGACTTCAGGAATTGATAAGGGACATGTGGTAGTTACTGCTCCAGTTCAATCCTCAGGGGAAGCTGCTCTTACAGGAGTTTTGAAATCTTATGAAGTTGCAGTAGGTGCTGACATCCCTGAGAGCGTCGAAAAAGCTGCAACTGAAGAATTATACACAGGATCAAAGATAGCCAATCAAACAGGACAAAATCCTGATCAAATAGCCAATTTATTTGAACAGGTGAAGAATGAAGTTCAAAAACAGAATTTACAGGATCCAGCACAAATTAAAGTAATTGTTATTAACATAGCAGCTAATTTGAACATTAACCTGTCCGACTCCCAGGCACAGCAAATTGCAGATGCAATTGCCAATTCACAGAAAGTTCAAGGTGATTTAACAGCATTCAAACAGCAGCTAAACGATATTACAAATCAGCTTGACCAGGGAGGAATTTTAGATCAGATCATGAGTTATTTACAGGGTATTTTTGACTACATTAGTAGCCTTGTAAGTGGACAGTAAGAAATAATTGATATGGAAATTGCTCCATATCTTAATTTTTAAATTTTTATGTAGATTTTAAAGTTAAAGTTATATTATACTAAAAACAATTTTATTTAGAATAATTTTACTATCAATTAGACAGTATATTCAGTGATAAAATGATACTGGCAGAAAATCATCTTCAGCTAATACTCGAATTTGCAGTAATTATACATCTTGGGATCATGTTATTTTTTAACATTATTTCAATTCCTTTAAGTATGGTTCTTTTCATTGCCCTGGTATTAACAGTGCTCCTTGCAGTTGTATTTGGGTTAGACGCTACATTTCTTTTCCTTCCCTTTGTATCGCATCATGAATTTACCCATCCATTTGGTTCGATAGCTCTTTTTGGCTGGACAACTCTTGCTGCCTCAGCGAGCCTTTTAAGCGAAGTTGACATTAGATCAAATTCAATTAAAGCCATGTCATTAATTCTTTTTGGAGTAATAGCCATTGCTGGTGGACTGATGCACAGATCATTTTTAATTCTATGGTTTTTAGGATGGATCATTGGAACATTCATCATGTCCAAGAGCTTTAAGAGAAGTTCTAAATTAACCCCAAAAACAGTTGGAGCAGTTATTGCCGCAGGGATAGCAGGATTTGGAATTTTAGAACTACTTTCAAGAGTATTAAATTCTTCTATTTTAAGTCCCCTTTTAAGAATCTCCAGAATTGAAGAATATTCCCTTCCAAGTCTTTCCATGGTTTTAAAGAATTCCCTTTTATGGGGACATGTTCAGGGTGCCTGTTACTGGGCATCTAACTGTATTGGAAGTTCAGAAGGGTATATATCACTGCCCATGAATCTAATTCATGGTTTAACTCTTCCTTTCCCCTTATTTTACGGCATTTTAGTCACAAAAAAGGATTATATAGACTATATGCTTCCAGGAATATATGGTATATCGTTTGATTTTGGATATGGAGTCCTTTTAGCCTTTTTAATATGGACAATGATTGTAATTTGTACTGGATTCTATGTACTTAAAAAATACAGAAGTAAAAGAAAAAATGGAAGCAGAATGTTCCTTGGAAAAGAAGCATTGCTAATTGGGGCTCTGACTGCCTTTATAACCCAGACATTAATCGGTCTTTTTGTATTTAATAGAACATTTAACGGTTCAGCAATGTTGGCGTATATATTTCTTTCTGCTCTTGTAATGGCCCATACAGTTAGCATTAGAAGAAAAGTTTAATTTTTTTTATGGATATCAATCTTATATATTACTAAAATTTATTTTTATAAGGCTATTTTGCATGTCTCAGCCCCAATATGTTTCATTATTTAAAACTAAAATAAAAGAATAAGATCAATATTTTAAAAGAAACAAAGTATAATTCAATACAGTGCCAGGATTGATCGAATAAGATTTGGTACAATTTAAACTAGATTGCAATGAAAAGTATTGAAAAATAGAGATTTTGAAATTTATAAGTTTTTGTTCATTATCATGTGCTCTATTAAGTCGCTAACATCCAGAAAGTACTTTTCATGATCTATTCCATGATCATGGAGTATTTTTTCACGATCTGGAGGTATATTGGATAAGTTTTTGGATATTGCTGAGAGTAAGACTGCAACTTCCACAGGGTTCAGATCCTGACGTATTGTCCCATCATCTATCCCTTTTTGAACAGAATTACAGAGAATTGAGAATCTTTCTTTACGCAGCTTGAGTATTTCCATTGCACATTGACTTACATAGGGTATAGAGACATCAACTCTGGTTTTTAATGGTTTACTTCCCTTTTTAAAATCAGTTGAAGTGCTCAAATTAAACCTGCCTGACTGAAAATAGTTGTAGATATTTATATAATCTGGATACTGCATGGTAAACTTGTTATATGCATTTCTAAAAGCTGTAACCTTTTCAATTCCTTTCTCTTCTTTTTTTACAGCTTCTCTGATTATATCATTTAAAATTCTGGTTCCGCGAAGTACAATTGCAAAAAAAAGTGATTCCTTATTCTGGAAGTATAGATAAAGGGTTGCCTTACTGAGTTCAACTTCGCTGGCTATATCTTTCATAGAAACATCATCAAAGCCCTTTGAAAAAAATAATTCATTTAATCAAAAGAAGGAATAGAACATATATTCAAAAAATAGCACTCTAACTCTATCTGCATTAATATTTCTTTTTTAACTTTATCACTATTATCTGAGGAGGTGCAAAAAATCTTGCTGGTATTATTGAAGTTCCAAGACCGTTACTTATAATTAATGTGGTGTTTTCGATATGTTTTACACCAGTTCTAAATTTCTGTCCATACTCTGAATGAACAATAGGGGCCCAAAGACCAAAAAAGGTAATTTGTCCACCATGTGTATGTCCAGAAAGCATTAAATCTATTTTTGACTTGGTGGTTGCATACGGGAAAAAATCAGGATTATGAGATAATAAAACTACAAAGTCATTTTCAGTAGCATTGCCCACTGCATATCTCGAATTTTGAGAATCGGTATAAAGATCCCCAACGGCTCCAATTCGAATTTTTGAATTGTTCTTTTTAATCCAGAGCCCATCATTTTTGATATAAGTGATTCCAGCATCTTGCATGGCTTTAATTGTTGCTTCTTTAGGATCATTATTTCCAAGCACACCGTAAACTCCTAATGGGGCATGGAGTTTGGATAATTCAGAAAAGCTGGAATTTATATATTGAGGATTGTCACTTACATAGTCCCCCCCTAAAAGAACTATATCGGGATTCATTGCATTTATTTGATTTACAACTTCTTTTGTCCTTTTACTGTCAAAAAAAGACCATGAACCCTGGTGAAAATCAGATAAAAAAACTATTTTTTCCCCATCGAATTCAGATGGAATTTGACTTGATTCAATTACAATTTCCTTAGTTTCTATGTGGTATGGTTCAATTAAGCTATAGATCATGCATGGAATCAGGATAATACTAATTATAATAGCAATTTTTTTAAGCATGTTGTACCTCAACATATTTTTGGGAGATATACACGTTGAAAATGATTTAATGGATTAACTTTGTATTAAGTCTTTAAGTATATTGATTAAAAGTATAAACTTTTCTGTTTTAAGTTAATAGTAAATAATGATATAATTAAAAACATATTGAATTTGAGCCACTATTAGGAGAGACAACAGTTATAAAATTAAAATAACCAAGGAACTGTCAGGAAACAACAATTCAGATATCAGAATTTGGAGAATTGGTGAATATATGTTACGGGATCTTTTAATAGATAAAAAATTATTTGAAAATATTCGGGAAAAAGTTTCAAAGGATGGAAATGAATTAGTAAAGAGAGAATCTCTTGAAAAATCTGTTTTTAAGAAATTAAAGAAGAAAAGATCGTTAAAGAGGTTCAAAAGGAAGGGGATAAAGAAATCTGACCTTAAAGAAATAATAGAACTTGCAGATATCGCCAGTTTGGAGCTTTTTGGCGGCCCGTCTGATTATCAGATCATAAACGAACATCCACAGTGGTGCACCCATTGTGGTACATGCTGCAGAGAATCAACACCAATATTTATTCATAAAGATGAAATAACTCCAATACTCACCTTTAAATCAGATTTAAAGGATGAAATTGCGAAAAATAGAGATTATCCACAACATTTCATGTTTAAAGAAGATTTACCCTGTAAATTCCATAATTTCGAAGAAAAAAGATGTAAAATATATGATGTCAGACCTCAAGTTTGTAGGACATACCCCCTTGTTTTAGTGGGAGATAAAGATAAATCCAGTTACGTTATTGATTTACGCCACAAATGTGACTATTCAATTCATCTGGTTTTAGAAAAATCAATGATTTTATTTGATGAGGCTATAAAACGCCTTGAAACTGGAAGTTAAATCATCGATGTGAATGAAAAACTTTTTTGCTTTAAAAAACATAAATATAATTATATTTTTAGATTTCAACCCTACTGGTGGAATAAACTTATGTTGGGAATGACCAAAAGGCAATTTTTAAAGAGAAGCAAAAAAAGTTTAAATGAAACCGGTACTTTACTTCTTTTACTTAAAGATACCATGAATAAAATAAATCAGGAAAAAATCAGCAACGAAGAGGCTTCAAAACAAATCAATAATATTCGTATAGAAGTAGAATCCATATTTTCTCAATTTGAAAAGAATGATCCTCCTTCAAGATGTACTCCACTTAAAGGGAGGATTTTGCATGTTCTTATTATATTACATGAATCTGTAATTGCTACTTTAGAATCATTAACTGCTGCAAGAAAGGAAAATGAAGAGAAATCAAGGAATAAATGGAATGAATCAAATCATATACTTGAAGAATTCAGTAAAGATTTTCACCCCATATGTGATGATGTTAATTCATTTTTAGTTAAAAAGCAGAAAAAAGAAAATTAAAAAATAATAGATATTGTTTCTGGCATTATAAATAAAAAAGTAATTATTGCAGCAATCTGCGGAGCCACGGTCGCTCTGGCAAATAGAGGAATATTAAACGATAGAAATCATACCAGTAATGACATAGAATTTTTAAAAATGTTTTGTCCTGAATACACTGGAGAGAATTTTTATTTAAATCAACCAGCAGTTACAGACGACAATCTAATAACAGCAAGCGGTATTACTCCCTTAGAATTTTCATATGAAGTATTAAAAAGAATAAATGTAATGAAAGCTGAAACACTGGAAGGTGGTATCAATTATATAAAACTAATGAATCAAAGCATTTCTATGACCTAATGGAATCCCTTAAAGAAGCATAGAGGAATTTTTTAAATTTTAATCTGATTGAAATTCTTCTGGTATAACTGCTTCAGCGTTTACATACAGAGATGTATATGAAGGAACAGGTATTGGGTTGTATGTAGTTAAACGAATTATTGAGCGGTATGGTGGTCGTGTTTGGGTTGTGTCTGATTTTGGTGTTGGTTCTACTTTTTATTTCACTCTTCCGGTTGAACAGGTTGAAACTGGGGGGCATTCCTAAAATCTGGAAAATTAATTGATTACATCTTCTTTTAAGATATAATAAACACTTGGAATTGCTAATTATTCTATTTTTCCAGCAAAATAATCTAACCAAATGCACATACATTCATTATATAACGGACATTCAGTACAACGGGACTTATGCTTATTTTCTTTACTATTGGGCTTATCCATTTTAATTTCTCCATTAAAACCTGTTATAAGATAATAATTAATTATCCTTTAAAAAAGAAAAGAAAGAAAACGTAGGAAGTCGATTCTGGCTTATAATCCTGCTTTGTTCACTATGGTATCTGCAACTTCTTCAGCACTTTTAAATGGAAAATCATCAGCAGTAAGTACTTGTCCAGCATCAGATGCTTTTAATTCTACATCTCCAGATTTACAAGTAGTATCTGGACCGTTTGGAAGCGCTGACATTAGTTCTTCTGGTGAATTTATTGGGAAATCGGCTCCTGCTAATGCTCCTACAATTTGTCCACGTATATCTTCTTTAACTCCCATTATTTACATCTCCATTTGGTTTTTAATTTCAAATATAACTATTGTTTATTAGAAATATATACTAAACCGTTATTAAAATGTACTAAGTACAGTTTTATACACAAATATGACTTAAAAAGTCAAGAAAGAAACCTTTAATACTATCTAAATCAATAAAATAATGTATGGAAAATCTAAATAAAATGGATAATTCTGAATTTTATGATACCAGAATAAAATTAGAAGCTATACATCAGGATATCAAGCGTTTAATAGAAAAATCTAATCAAGAATACCTTGATTTGATGCTAAGCAACTTAAAAAAGGATATTTTGAATTCAGTATCTGTTTATATTTCTGATGATATTGAAAATAGCTTGGAAGAAAATATGGTAAATCCATGTAAGATGCGGGAAACTTGTAAAGAGAGATTTAATGGGTTTTTACAAGAGAATTCTAAGCTTATAAAACAGGAAAATGTTTCAAAAGAGACTATAGATAAGAAAAGAGTGGAATTAGACGAGATAAGGAAAAGTGCTCCTTTTGATAAATGTGATATATGTTTTAAGGAAGTAGACTCCATTTTTGATAAGCAAATAACTCTAATTGGTTCACTACAACTATATGACAATAATAAAGAAGATAAGACTGATATATCTTCTATTCCTGAAGATATTATGGTTAAAAGTGTTCTTGACCCTATTTCTAATAAACAGAGACTTCAAATTCTTAAATCTATGGCTTCTGAAACCATGACTTTTACTTCCCTATCAGGACTTACAGGGCTTCGAGGAGGTAATTTATTGTTTCACTTACAAAAATTACTTGAAGGTGATTTAATTTTACAGCGTCATGAACGTGGCGATTATATGATTACTGAAAAAGGATATAATTTACTCATTATGCTCAGTAATTTTAAAAAATACTTGGAATAATCATATCAGATAAATTATTTTTACTATTCTAGTTATACTAATGGCGGTTTTTTACATTCCTGAAATATAATAATATAGCCCCTTAGATTTTTTTTCACTTGAAAAATCATTTTGATTTTGTTTTTTCTTGTTTTTATGAGTAATTCTATGTTGCTTTTTTAAAATACATTTTTTATATTAGAATAGTATAGTAATGGGTCTTCTAAACCATTATATTTAAATATTAGCGCTTACATAATTTTATTTGGAGATAAAAATGAAGCACCATTTAAATATCAGTAAAGAAGACCTGAATTACATTTTGTTAGAAGAAATATTTAATATTATTGGTTCCAGGAAATCAAAGACAATAATGGTGTCTAAAGGTGTTAAGAATGTTAATATGATGATTTTATCTATTAAAATCATTTTTACATCTATGTTCTTTGATATAAGTCTTGATTTTGTTGTTCGGGAGTTAAAAAGAGATAAAAAGTTGAGAAAATTTTTTGAAATATCTGATGTTCCTGATGCGCTTCAAGTTTCAGAATTTTCATCAAGATTTAAAGCTGAATCGTATATTAAAATAGTAAACAGCATATTAATGACAATTAAACCATTAAAAAAACGTGGTAAACGCACATTTATAGTGGATGCCACACCAATAGAATTAGATTACAATATAAAACGTAAACATCGCTCTAAAGATCACCTTAATAAACTAGACTTGAAATGGAGTTATTCATCCTCTTATGGTTTTTACATTGGATTTAAAGCAACAGTAGTGATTGAATATGGATCTGCAATGCCTGTTGCTATTTTAATCCATTCTGGAGCCCCACACGATTCTAAAATTTTCAGAGAAGTAATGGAAAACCTACGTAAAAGAAGAATAATCCGAAAAAAAGACATAATAATATTTGATAAGGGATATTACAGTTATCGAAACTATCAAATAGGCATTTCCAAGTACCAGATTGTTCCTTTAATTTTTCCAAAGGATAATTTCAAAATAAAAAAACTAGATGACAAATTAACCTATCCTCTACAAGTATTTAAGGATAAAAAAAGCTGAAACAAAGGCCAAAAAGATATATAAAATATTAAAAAGAGTATTATTTGAAAAAATAAATAACTGGAAATACTACAAACCTATTCGTGGAAAAATAGAAGCTAGCAAAAATGGAATTTTTGCGCTCCAAAAATTCTATGAATTTTTGAGAGATTTTTTCAAATTATGTAAATCCGGATTAAGTTTAAGAAAAATACACAAGTATACACCCGAGTCAGCGAAAAGAACCACCATACTAACTGTATTTCTAGCAGGACTCATAGCCATGCTAGGTTATAACTCTAAATCAGCCTTACAAAGACTTTCAGAATCCTAAAAGATCTAGGACCCTAAAAGGTTTTATGAAGAAAATTGGGAAATTTGAAAAATTTAAAATTAATCTAAACCTTCACAAAGTTCAACAGCCTTCTGTGCAGCAGCTTCCATTGAAGTTTCAAATGAAATACCAGCATCAGTTAAAATGCGCTGTCCCGCTTCTTCATTTGTTCCTGTGAGTCTTATAACAAGGGGAACTTTGCGTTCAGCACTATTTAAAACATCTATAACGCCATTCGCAACGTCATCAGCTCTTGTAATGCCTCCAAGGACATTTAAAAAGATTACTTTAACATTGGGCTCGCTTATTACAAGATTTATGGCTCTTGCAATGTTCTGCTGTGATGCACCCCCACCAATATCCAGGAATGTAGCAGGTTTTCCTCCAAAGAGATTTATCATGTCCATACCTGTTAAAGTGAGACCTGCCCCGTTTCCTATTACTGCAATGTCTCCATCAAGTGTAACATATGCAAATTCATCTTTTTTAGCATCTTCAAGATTTACGAACTCTTTATGCCTCCATAGAGCATCATCATCGAGTTCAAGTTTTGCATCAGCCGCTATTAGTCCTTCAGGAGTTAAAACAAGTGGATTGATTTCGGCTATTGTTGCATCATACTTCTTAAATACATCAAATAATTTAAGTATAAATCCGCCCATCTTAGAAATCATTTCATTTTGAATGCCCATTTTCAGGGCTATTTCACGAGCTTCGTAGGGCATAAACTCATCGAGAGAGTTTACGTGATATTTAATAATTTTATCGGGAGAATTTCGGGCTACTTCTTCGATATCAACTCCACCTTCAGTACTTGCCATAATAAGGGGTTTTTTAGCGGATCTATCCATTACAACGCTTATATAAAATTCTGACTGAATGTTGATTTTTTCTTCAACAAGTACCTTATTAACCTTTTCTCCTTTAATTTCCATGCCTAAAATCTCTTTTATAACTTTTTTGGCATCTTTAGGAGTATCTGCAAATTTAATTCCTCCAGCTTTGCCTCTACCTCCCACAAGAACCTGAGATTTTAGGGCAACTGGTTTGTCTATTTTTTTCACGGCTTTACTTGCCTCTTTCCCATTCACTGCAAGGTAACTTTCAGGTACAGGAATACCTTCCTTTTTGAATATCTCTTTTGCCATGTATTCAAAGAATTTCAATTTAATGGCCTCCATCTATAAGTTCCATGCCTGCTTCGAATGCAGCAATGTTCTTTTTTTCAGTTCCCGGAGGAACGCTTTCTGCTATAGCCTTTCTTGCAGCCTCTTCAGATATAACTTCAGTTGCCTTTGTTATAGCTCCAATCATTACAATGTTGGCCACTATGCTGAGTCCAATTTTTTCTGCAGCTGTCTTTGTTGCTGGAGCTTTAAAATAATTAATACTATGTTTTTCCACAAATGGAAGTACTTCCTCTTCCTTGATCATATCAGGGTCAACGATTAATATTCCGCCATTTTTAAGGCCACCTAAATAAGCCATTAATGCCTCATGAGACATTGCAACAAATATATCTGGGTGTTGAACCTTTGGATAATCTATTTCACTGTCACTTATAACTACTTCTGTCCTTGAAGCCCCTCCTCTTGCTTCTGGACCATAAGATTGTGTTTGAACGGCAAACAGGTTATCATGAAGGGATGCAGCTTTTCCAATGACAATTCCAGCAAGAATAATTCCTTGACCTCCAAATCCGGCAATTCTTATATCTTTTCGCAATTTAACCCCTCTTAAAGTTTATAATTTAATTTTATAAGCAGATTTAATAGCTTCTGGTGATCCTTCCTGGCATTTTTGATTAACCAGTTCACAAAGTGATTCTGAAAACTCAGGTCTGCTTCTATCTGCAAAATCACCTACAATTAGCTTTCCTTCAAGTTCTTCTTCAGTCATCTTATCTGCTTTTCTTTTAACAATACTCTGCTCTTTCATCCATTTCATCATGTCAACTGGGGACCTCATTTTGTTCTTCCTGCCAAAGTAAGTAGGGCACTGGGATACAACTTCGATAAATGAGAACCCTTTATTTTGAAGCCCTTTTTTAATGGCATTGGAGAGCTGTAAAGGATGTGCAGTGGTCCATCTTGCAACGTAAGTTGCACCAGCAGCACTAACAAGTTCAGCTAAATCAAAAGGTGTTTCAAGTGCTCCATAAGGAGCTGTACTTCCAAAACTGCCTTTGGGAGATGTTGGACTTATCTGTCCTCCAGTCATTCCATAAATACTGTTATTTATACAAATTACAGTGAGGTTTATATTCCTTCTTGCCCCATGAATAAGGTGATTTCCTCCTATAGCTGCAGCATCACCATCTCCACTGAATACGACTACATCCATTTCAGGATTTGCTAATTTAACTCCAGTTGCAAATGCAATAGGCCTTCCATGTGTTGTGTGGAGGGAATCGCATTTTATGTATCCCGGTATTCTTGATGAACATCCAATTCCTGAAACCATTGTAATGTTATCAAGATTTAATTCTGCCATTTCCATGGCGTTAAAGAAGGTGTTTATAACAATTCCATTTCCGCATCCTGCACAAAAAATGGTGGGCATTCTTTCTCTTCTTAAATAATCCATAAAACGATTTCCTTTCGTTTTATCATTCATTTCTTCATCTCCTTTAAGAATTAGTGATTAAATAATCTTTACTGGCATTTTTCTATCATTTTTAAGATTTCCTCAGGTTGGTGCATTTCTCCACCGATCTTTGAAAGTAAACTAACTTCAGCATCACATTTTGCCACTCTTTCCACTTCATGAACAATTTGGCCCAGATTTAGCTCAGCAACAATGATATGTTTTGCCTGTAAAGCTGCAGATCTAATTATTTCATCTGGAAATGGCCATACAATTTCTAACTTAATATGTCCTGCTTTAATGCCTTCCTCACGTGCTTTTTTAACTGCAGTAATTGCAGATCGAGATGGTGCACCATAAGAAACTACGATGATATCTGCATCATTGGTATAATGTTCTTTTATCCGGGTTAATTCGTCCGTATGTTTAATTATTTTATTGCAAAGCCTTTTTACAAGTTTTGAATGTGCTTCAGGACTGGAAGCATCAGGGTAACCTCTTTCATCATGTGTAAGTCCTGTTATATGCATTTTATAACCAGCTCCAAATGGCGGCATTGGTGAAACTCCATCTGGCTCTGCTTTGTAGGGTAAAAATGTTTCAGGCCCTTCATCGGGCATTTTTCTTGCTATTATGTCTACTTTATCTGGAACATATATTTTTTCCCGCATATGACCTACAATTTCATCAGCCATTACCATTACAGGAACTCTGTATTTTTCTGCCAGATTAAATGCTTCTGCTGTAAAATCGAAACATTCCTGTACTGATGAAGGTGAGATTGCTATTATTTCATAATCCCCGTGGGACCCCCATTTTGCCTGCATCATATCACTTTGTGAGGCCATAGTGGGCTGTCCGGTTGAAGGAGAACCTCTTTGCATATCTACAATAACCAGAGGTGTTTCTGTCATGGCAGCATAGCCTATATGCTCCTGCATCAGGGAAAATCCAGGCCCTGATGTTGCAGTCATCCCTTTCACGCCACCCCAAACAGCTCCAATAACTGCACCGAGCGCTGAAATTTCATCTTCCATCTGTATAAATGATCCGCCTTTTTGTGGCAAAAATACCGCCATATCTTCGGCAATTTCAGTAGAAGGAGTTATAGGATAACCTGCAAAGAATCTGCAGCCGGCTTTAATAGCTCCCCTTGCACATGCTTCATTTCCCTGTATAAAAAAATGTGTGGTGTTCATAACCAAATCTCCAAACATTGATCATTCTTCATTTCCCTCAACAGTTATAGCCTGATCCGGGCACATGAGGGCACAAAGATTGCATTTTTTGCATTTTTCTTCATTTACTGGAACCGGGAGATGCACTCCTTTTTTATCCAGCTCTTTTGATTGTTCATAAACTTTACGGGGGCAAAACTCTGTGCATATGTTGCACCCTTTACATAAATCTTCATCCATTTTTATCATAGTATCCCTTTAATAAGTTTGAATTAAAACAGTAATCTAAATGAATATGTATATTTAATTATATAAAATAGGCACGTCTATTAATACAAATTATACTCTTTAAATACAAATATGATGTATTTAGGGATTAACGTTTAATATGATTGATTTTCATCTAATATCTATTTATCTGCTTCTTCAACATACATCAGAGGATAATTAAGCCCCTCAATAAATTTCATTCTAATAACTGCTTTTTTATCATCATATTTTGAAATGATCTTTATATCCATCATTTCTCCACTTAATGCAGTATATTCGAACTTACTTTTTGAGTCTTCAAGCATTTTTTTGCTTATTTTTATATTTACGCTTTCTATGCATGGCTGTAGTTCCATTGCATTTTCTATAGATTTCTCAAGCCCAGGGGCACTTTCAATACTCACAGGAGTACCTACAAACTGGTGAAACAGGGCTCCCATTGTAATTGCACCTTCAAAGATTGCTCTTTCTCTATCTGTGATATTTTTAAAGTATTTTTCATCTACATTCATTAAATCACCGGTTTAGCAGTAATCAGCCTCAAAATCTTTGATTTTCGATAGTTTCAATATTTTTTAGGTTTCGAAAAATACTCTCGAAATCTTTGATTTCAAGAGCACGAAAAACTTCGTTTTTCGTAAGCTGCGTATTTTTTTTTCAACCTCCAAAAAAGCTGTTTATAGCTGATAAGTAGTATTCCACCTGATCAGCAGGAACAGGGAAAAAATATCCAAAAAGAAGAAACAGGGTTAAGGCAATGGTCGCTATAAATAATATTATCTTATCTTCTTTAACAGGATAAGCATAGTTTAATATAAGCCCTAGGGTGAGAAATAAACCAATAAATATGAATGCATAGGGCTTTTTAGACGTATCCTCTGTTTTTATGGCCTGAAATGGATACATCCTGGTTTGATTTGCCTGTATAATCATTCTTTCTTTGCTTGAACCTAAGGGGTAGCATGTGATTAGAAAAAGAGTTTTTCCCTGATCTACAGACATTCGATAAGATGCAGGAACAATGAAAGATTTCTCAACGGTATATTCCACATTTCCTATCCCTGGCCAGGACAAAGTTATTTTATCTCCTTTTTGAAGTTTATCAAGGTTTAAAAAAGGAGAGCCATGGAATGTTCTATGCCCGAATAGTATGGTGGTTCCATATCCTGGTTTTGAAGATTTAGGTTCGTGATATATGCCGTAGGATATCGATTTATTGTTTATGCTCTGATTAACATTGATTTTAGGTATTAATAGAGTGGGAACATCTGTTTTGTTTTCCAGTACAGTTTCAGCAGATGCATAGTAGCTCACTTCGACTAAAAAATAGAGGGAGATGATTATCAGCCCTAATATAACAAAGAAGGTTGAGAATTTCATGTAGTATATAGTATTGTCAGGTCACTGTATTAAAGTTATCTTCGTTATTTGGGCTTAATTTATCTCATGATCCTGGAATAAATTACTCCGCCTGCAGCAATGATTCCACCTACTACAAACAAACCATATGGAACTCCTGTTTCTTTAGTAGGAACTGTTGGAGTTTCTGCTGCACTGGTTTGTGGAACTGAAGATGAGAATGTTCCTGTGGTTGAAGATGAGCCGGAGTTAGATATAGGCCAGACATAGATATAGGTAATTCCTTTATGACCGCCAGCAGGTAAATAAACATCCCATGCAGCAATATTTCCATCAAATATTAATTCATTGTCTATAAATGTTGTTTTTGGATTGCTGTATACCAATTTTGAGTTAAGAGGTACAATCGGGGCTCTTATTATTCCTGAGACTGCATGATTATCTGTATTTATAAGTGAAAGACAAAACTTGCCCCTCCAGTATTGAAGATCTAAATTTGTATTGAGCATTTCAATTTCATTTGGCCAGAACCAAGAGGAGTAAAGTCCAGGATCTGGAATTATTGGCCAGTAATTATTTGGCTGGGAGGCATCATTTAATATAGCAAAAGTCAATGGTTGGTGTGTTGAGTTGCTGACTGCTCTAAGCTTGAATTTAACGGTTTTTGTTTCTCCAGGTTGTATTTTCCATCCCCAATCGCCTCCAAGTTCAGGAGAAACAGCATCAACCATTTTCACTGCTGGAGGATCGGTCCAATCAATTACCCAGCTAATTGGAGAATTTAGAGTACCTGTGTATTTTTGACTTATTTTGAAGTAATGGACGTGATCATTATTATTTTTTATTTTAACAGTAATTACTGAAGCTAGATCCGTCATATACACACTTACATTGCTTGGAGTTATCCATGTTTCTGCGCCATATGCAGTGTTGTTTTCAGAATTTATATATAAAACACCTGAAAATACCACTAATACCATCATTCCAATACATATTTTATTTAGATCCATCTAAATCCCCTTTTTTTATTTTGTTCCCATTTCTTTATACATTTTATCCGTATATGGCTCTAAGCTCTTTTATCATCCAATCAGGAGCTTGTTGGGTTGGAACTGTCAGTATTACGTTATTCATGTTCCTTATAAGGAATATAGCATCTTCTCTTGGAACTTCAAGTAATAACAGATATTGTGCATCAAGCTCTCCAAGGTTTGAGGTTCTTTCAAAGTCTGATAACCTCCAGCCGTATGAGTTTAGAGTTGAACTTACCACACCTTCATCCCAGTTTCTTGATGCTGCTGCTCTTAAAAGCTGTTCAACATCGTTTGAAGCAGATTCACTTCGTGCACTGCTTTGAATTAACTGATTAATAGCAACATCCTGAGCATGTGATCTGTTAGCTGTTACAACACCACTGTCTCTTGCTCTGAGAATTGCAAGAACAGTTGCTCCACTTATTTTAGGTGCAGTGTCATTGGATACCTCTGTTTCCGTCTGGTTGGTTTCATTTTGATTTTGTGTTTCTGTTTCGTTCATTAAATATACATCAACACTGTTACCCACATTAATCAGACCTCCTGCAGCCTGTAATCTGGATATAATAATGGGGATGGCAACAGTATTTGGTGTCTTAATCTCCATGTTGGAGAGAACGCTTGCGTCTGCCTCATTAACTAGTTTTTGAGCATCAGCAACTTTTATTATTACGTTCTTTTGGCCAGACGCAGCATAAGTTATCATAACTCTGCCATAGGCATCCTTCTTCCCGTTAATTTGTTGATTTTGATATTCTCTCCAAGCCTCTGTTGCAGGACCCAGTACATCAACTGCAAGTGCCTGATCAGGTGTAGCTGCTCCATCTATTTCAGCTAGAAGCAGCGTTTTCCTTGGGTCTAATGCAAGAGCCCCTGCAAAATAGGTATTTGCCTCATCAATTTTCATCTGCTTAGCATTTCCCAGTTCATTCTGGTAAGGTGCGTAAACTAAAAAATAATATCCTGCGCCAACAATTATTATAAGTATAAGTCCGAAAACAGCTGCACCTATAAGTGTCCTTTGGTCGTCTTCAGGGAGTTTTCTTCCAAATCCCCCCCTTCCAGGCATTCCTGGCTTTTTACCTTCTGGTTTCTTTTCCGGAGGCCTTAATCTTGGCTTATCTCCTGCTTTAGGTGTAGGTTTAGGCATTGGTCTGGGCATTTTTCTTTCAGGAGATGGTTTTTTTGGTTCTTCTTTAGAACTCTCTTCTTTCTTCTTTACTTTACCAACCATGCCTTTAAGACGATCTTTTACCTCAGACTCATCTTTTTTATTATTTTTACTCCTGAGGTCAGGAGTATCTTTATCGTTTTTCTTTTTTCCACGTATTTTATCTAACATTCGGACCACTTCCGAAGAATCTGATATATAATTCTATAATTGGTACAGCCAATAAGTATAGTAGCACAATAACAAATAAAAGCTTTACGGGGAAACTTGCAACATAGGACATAATTTTTTGAGGTAAAAGTGTCAAGATGAGTAATATACTACCCACTAAAAGTATTCTCATATCTTTAATCTTGGGATATTCGAATGTACTTACCATTAATAAAGATACAAGCAACATTATGATCAATGCAAGATATTCCCTGAAAAAACCAGAAAGATATAAGGTTCCCATTACTAGGGCCGCTGTAGGAATAGGCAAACCTATGAATTTATCTTTATACAAATTTGCAGTTACATTGAATCGTGATAGTCTCAATATCCCACATATTACTACTAAAAGAGCTATACCAATATTGATATAGGTTATTCCGTATTCTGCACATGAAATGTATAAGAGCATCCCTGGAGCGACACCAAAGGACACGATATCCGATAAAGAGTCCATATTTTTTCCAAATCCATATTCATCTTCTCTATTTATTTTCCTGGCTACCCATCCATCTACTGAATCAAAAATAACTGCAATTAACATAAATTTAGCGGCCAAAACAAGATTACCCATTGAAACCATAATAATAGATAAAAATCCAGATGATGCATTTGCAATAGAAAATAAATCTGCAATGGATGTATAGGATCTGATATTCATGGTTTAACTCCAATAAATCTAATGGATAATAAGTATTACATATACTTTTAGTAAAAAAAGAACTTTATTACATATTTATGGACACTAAATTTGTTGGATTTAATGATCACCATCATTGAATTTTCTTCTCCATCACAGCGATAATAGTTTCTGCAGCCTTTGTCTTATCCTCTTCTTTTACCATTAAATGACAATTTTCGTAGGGTAATATCAGGTCTACACGAGATCCAAACCTTATCATACCTATTCTATCGCCTATATGAACCTGATCACCTACATTAACATATTGAACTATGCGTCTTGCCACAAAACCTGCAATCTGGATAACTCCAATTTTTCCATATTCCGAATCAATAACTATCAAATTCTTTTCATTCACAGTTTCTATATCATTAAAAGCCATTTTAAATTTTCCAGGGTAATATTTTGTTTTTACAATTTTTCCAGAAACAGGAACCCTATTTACATGAACATCAAACGGAGACATAAATGTACTTACACGGATTCCTTTCTCTTCTTTTTCCAGTATATGTTCCATCAGGGGATCATCATGCTTGACGATTTCTATTTTGTCGATTTTTCCTTTTAATATTCTTCCGTCTGCTGGAGCAACTACTACTCCCTCACCTTGAGGAACTTTTCTGTTTGGGTCTCTAAAAAACTGTATAACAAAGGCAATAGCTGAAAAGATTATAAAGCTCAATAAAAAATATCCAAATAAAAAAGGTATAACTGCCAGGGTCAATAAAACCCCTGCCTTCTTTAAAGTTCCTTTAACGAACATATAGATCACAAATTTGAATTTTAATAAATAGTTTAAATATATTTTAATGATTTGTCTATTGTATTTTCATTATTTTATGGATTTCAATTAATATAGAATTTTTTTTTACTCATTAAAGGTTCTATTAAGAAAATAGAACATTTAAACATATTTCTATATTAAATAAATTCATTAAATGTTTATTTTTAATTCATAACAAGATGCTATTTTTGATTTGCATATTGACAATTTATAAAAGTTTATATAATTATCTCTCTCAATAATTGTCATAAATATATAGACTATTTCAATGTCTTTGTACAGAATGATATTATAGTTTATTATATAAGATTTATGAGATCAGTTTCAAAAATTTTGAAAAGTTATTCATATAATTATATTAAATGAAGACGTGTTACTAATGATAGAGAATAAGATTAAAACATTGAGGAAGGCTGCAAAAGTTTCGACAATGCAGGATTCAGATAAAATATGGTGCGTAATTGCAGGTAATGAAGATATGGTTAATACAATTGCATATGAATCCATATTAGATAAAGATAGGGTAAGTATACTTTTTAGAGAACATGTTACTTCAAGAGAATCATTTGTAACCAAAAAATTTGATTTTATAATGCTACATGGCGATACAGATAAAATAAGAGACTTAAGTTTAATATCTAAGGAAAATGGAGGGGCATACCTTAAAATAGCTCCTTACTATGTAAAAGAAGAATCAAATCTGCTGCTGGCTGTAGGGCCAGAAGATAATATTAAAAAGTTTTTAGGCGATGTTGAAAAGAGTACTGCTCAGGCATCCTTTATTTTAGAAGATAAAACTACAGGTTTTATAGAATCCGATGTTTATATAACCAAATGGTTACCCATGTTTATTAGAAACATTACAGATCCATTATTTAAAATGGCAGATGTTGCACTTTCCACGGTTTTAATGTCCAGTGATGAAGAATATATGGAAAAAATCAAGGAAATTGCAGATTTAAATAAAATATTCGTAATAAGATTTAAAGATGTTATAAAGGAGGAATAAAATGCGTCTTTTTAGAAAAAAGGAAGAAGAAGAGGAAGTTAGGAAGGAAGGAATTGCAAATACATTAGGAATTGATTTAGGAACGCTTAACACTGTTGTAGCAAAACCATCAGGAGATAAATTTGATCTATATAAAATCCCATCTGTAGTGGCTGTAAAAAAAGAAGATCCATCTTACGTACTTGCAGTGGGAGATGATGCGAAGTCAATGCTTGGAAGGACTCCAGAAGATATTATAGCAGTAAGACCACTTAGAAAAGGAGTTATAGAAAGCGTAGCTCAAGCAGAAGCGCTTTTAATATATGCTATGGACAAGGGAGCAGGAGATTCAATGGATAATATTGATAGAATAGTTATTGGTATCCCTGGAGACGCATCAGAAGTTGAAAAGAATGCTGTTGGGGAAATAGGTAGAAAGGCAGGTGCAAGCTACGTTTTAGTTATAAGTGAAGGGCTTGCAGCAGCAATAGGTGCGGGATTGCCAATTGCAGAAGCATCAGGTACAATGGTAATTGATATCGGTGCTGGATCAAGTGATATTGTGGTTATTTCTCTTGGTGGAATTACAGATATTGAAACTGTTAGACTTGGTGGAGATAATATTGATGATAACATTGTAGATAAAGTTAAAGAAATGTACAATGTTGAAATTGGAATTCATGAAGCAGAAAAAGCTAAAATAGAAATTGGAATGGTGCATTCTGGTTCAGACATTGAAACAATAAAAACCAGTGTAATTGGAAAAGATATGGAAACCAATAAGCCAAAAGAAGTAGAAATTGATTCAAATCTTGTTGCAGAAGCTGCTGAACCTGTAGTTGCAAAACTTATTGGAGCACTGGCAGTTATACTTGAAAGAATGTCTCCAGAACTCATTTCTGGGGTTTACAAGGAAACTGTTGTTGTAGGTGGAACTTCACAGTTAAAAGGACTTAAAGAAAGGATATTTGAAGAAGTAGGAATTCCTGTTGAAATATCAGATGATCCTATGACTGTTGTTGCAAAAGGAGCTGCGATTGTTGCTGCAGAACCAAGAGCACTTGAACCCGAAGTGCGTTTAAAAGCAATGAAATAAAATCTAACTTATTTTTAAAAATAAGTAAATTAAACTTTTTTTAAATTTAATTTTTTTAATAGCCAAAATAAAGCTGAAGATAACAATGAAAGTAATAGGCATAGATGAAGCAGGTAGAGGGCCTGTAATTGGGCCTCTTGTAGTTTGTGGGGTTTCAATTGAAGAAGAAAGACTTGAGAAACTTGAAAAGCTTCAACTAAAAGATTCTAAACGTTTGACACCTGGAAGAAGGAAAGTAATGGCAAGAAGGATAAATAAAATTGCCGAATGCCATACAGTCCACATTCAAGCCGGTGATATAGATAATTTAAGGGCTAAAAACATTAATTTAAATGAAATTGAAAAAATAGCCATTAAAAAAGTAATTGCCCTGTCAAATCCTGGTCTTGCATATATAGATTGTCTTGATGTTAAGCCCCAAAGATTCTGTGAAGAAATGGAGAATTTCAGAGAGGGCCTTAAAGTTATAGCTGAACATAAAGCTGAGGATAAATATCCAATTGTTGCTGCAGCATCTATAGTGGCTAAAGTTGAAAGAGACACGGAAATTGAAAAAATAAGAAAAGAATACAGGGATGTTGGTTCTGGTTATCCAAGTGATCCTAAAACTATAGAATTTTTAAAACGCTTTTCCTATGAAAATTTACCTCATTTTGTTAGAAAATCATGGGCAACTGTAAAAAAGAATCAAAAGTAATTTAATGATTAAACTTCTACCAATATTAATTCAGAATAATTATTATTCAAATCAGTTAATCATAGAAAGAATATATAAAATTGGGCTACAATGAACACTATTAAAGAGCGAGGACTGACGCATAATGATATATGAGTTTCTAAGCAGTACTTTAGGCACTATACTGGAGATGTTCAAAAGTGGAGGGGTTATAACTTATATAATAGCTATTATAGGTATATATGGACTTATAACTTCAATTGAGAAGATATTATACTTACGAAAAATATCAAAAATTACCCCACCTTTTATTATGGGAACTGTAAATGATGCAATGGATAGAGGGGGCTCTCTTGAAGCTTTAAGGTCTATAGGTAAATATCATAATCCTATTTCTAAAATAATATCAGAAGCTTTAAAAATTGGTTACAGGAATAAAATAGAAGTTGAAGATGCTATGGAACGTGTCTTCATTGTGGAAATAGGGAAAATGACCAAGGGTTTAGGCACCATAAAAATGATAATAGAAATTGCCCCACTTTTAGGTCTTATAGGAACAGTTCTTGGTATGTGGTACACATTTAAAGCACTTGGTGTAGATGCAAATCCAACTGCAATGGCAGAAGGGATTTATATAGCTTTAATTACAACTATAGCAGGACTTGCAGTGGCAATAGCTTTACTTCCTCTTTATTCTAATATTACAAGCAGGATAGAGGACGAAATGGACAAAATAGAAATTGCCAAAAAAATGACCAACTGGAGAACTGCAGTAATGCGGATAAAAGTTGAAGTAGAATCTGAAGGGGCAATTGAAGCATTGAGAGAATCTGTAGGGGTTTTAAAGGTTAAAGAAATAAATGAACCTGATGCAAATATATGGGTAGCTTTTAAACCCAGTATGCTTGAAAAAAGTATTTCTAACATTATTATGGAAAAATGCAATACCAAAGCAGAAATTATTGAGAGTAAATTGATGCAGTAAGAAGTGATTTCATGGTTCTTGATGTAAATAAATATCGAAATAAACTACGCGATAATAGCCCTCGATTCAACATGGTTCCATTTATCGATGTTGTTTTCACGATTTTAATATTTTTAATGGTTACAAGCAGCTTCACTGCTGCTGATTCCCCCCAGTCAGATTCTGGTAAGCCCGAAATAACCCAAAGCAGCGGAACTTCTGAATACTATTTAATTCCTGTTGCGGGACTTAAAAAAGTCACTGTTAATGGACAGGATATGTCAAGATACATAAGTAATGGAGCAATTGCTGTACATACAGATGTAATTGATGGTGGCGAAATGATTATCAGGCCAAAGAATGGGGAAATAATTATAACAACCCCTACTGGATTTTCCCTGGAAAAAGCAGTAAAAACTCCCAGTAGCTAATAATTAAAATAAAATTTAGAAATATCATAAAATTCTTTGAATTACTTTAATTAATATTATATTCAGAGGTGAAAAAATGTATCTTGGTAGAATATTAGCGGTAGGATGTACAGAAAAGGGAAATTTCGTTGCATACAGGGTTTCAAGCCGATCTTTCCCCAATAGAATGGTGAAAACATTTGAAGATAGGGCAGCAATAGTACCCAAGGAAGGATATGAAACAGATGTTTTTAAAAACCCTTACATTGCCTATAATTGCATAAAAATTGTTGATGACGTTGCAATAGTTTCAAATGGGGCGCATACGGATATAATTGCAGAAAAGATTGCATCTGGGATGAATATTAGGGATTCAATTGCATTAACACTGCTTACTATGGATTATGAGAAAGATGACTTCAATACTCCTCGTATCGCTGGAGCAACAACATTAGAAGGAGAATCATATATTGGGATAGTCACAAAGGAAAGTGTCATTGTTGAAAAGGTTAATACAGATGAATGCTCTTATATCTCTACGTATGAACATATAAAGCCCAATTACGTTGAATTTGTTTGTAGTAGCCCAGATGAAGCAGCTCAATTTATATTTGATAGGGGAGAATTTGAGAGATTCACCAATCCTGTAGATTCAGTGGCTGCATTTGCAGATAAACAATGGAAGATTGCTTCCTTATAACTTTATTTTATTTTTTTAGGTGAATTAATGGAAATAAAGCTTGTTGGAATTAGAAATATCCCTTTTATAAAAGAGGGGGATAATATCGCAGATTTAATATTAAATGCAATGAATGAGGATCAAATAAAGATTGAAGATGGCGATATATTCGTAATAGCAGAAACTGTAATCGCAAAATCAGAAGGAAATATTATTGATCTGGATTCTATTCAACCCAGTTTAGAAGCTGAGAAAATATCGGAAAAAACAGGAAAAGATTCTCGACTTGTCGAAGCTATAATCCAAAAGTCTAATGAGATAATAAAAGTTGGCCCTGATTTTATAATTTCTGAAACAAAACATGGATTTATATGTGCAAATGCAGGTATAGATGAATCAAATGTTGATAATGGCATGGCAACTCCAATTCCAGATGATCCTGATAAAAGCGCTGCTTTAATAAGAAAAAATTTAGAAAAAGCGACCAGTAAAGAAATTGTTGTTATTATCTCTGATACTCAGGGAAGGACCTTTAGAGAGGGAGCTATTGGAACTACAGTAGGAATATCGGGTATGACTCCATTATGGGATAGGAAAGGAGAGAAAGATCTTTATGGGAGAGAGCTTCAAACAACAAGTATAGCAGTTGCAGATGAATTAGCCGGAGCTGCATCAATCTTAATGGGACAAGCTGATGAAGGAATCCCTGTTGTTTTAATAAAGGGAGTTGAATATACACAAAAATTAAAAGATGATAAAGCTACTTCAAGAGCTTTGATAAGGCCTAAAAAATACGATGTTTTCCGTTAGAATAATTTAAACAGTTTTCATTATGCAATAAGGAAAATAAATTTCTTTTTACAATTACTTTTTAATTTTTGTATGTGGCAACATTAATTTCTACATTTTTTAATTCATGGCATTAAACGTAGTAAAGTATGAATATATCAAAGTATCAGGCTTTTGCAAAGTGTTAGAGGTTATCGGATGGCTGAATTAATACTAGGGGAAAAATTTATAGTTTTATTAAGGAATGAAACTTAAAATCAATTATGAACTTGTAAAGGCAATAAAGAACTTTAAAAGACTAATTTCTGAAATGGGCTTCCTAAAGTATATATTATTTTAAAAGAGATACAGATTAAGTAACTGAAATTCTTAAAACTTACTTCCATTAAAAATGTGGTTAAATCCAATGAGCCTAAAAAAGCTTTTCATTGGAATTGGAGAGCTGCAGCTTGAGGATGCCTTACCTTATTATATATGCTCCAAAATAATTCATTATTTTCTTTTGGACACACAGTTTCCTCGGCAGCGTCTTTAACCCCCTTGTAATATATATAAATGCATGGAGCTGCCATATGAATGCTATTGTGGCTAAAATTCACCAATTAATAGGAATTTTTGTGGAATGGGCGCTGGAAGTGGGTAAAAATAGTATATAATGTAACCAGCAAAAATTGATATAAAGAAAAATAATGATATATCTATACATGGTACATTTTTTGTAGGCAAGTTGACCTATTTTTTCCTCTAATTGGAATTGACTAAGGCTTTTTGCATAAAAATATGATGAAAGAAAGGCAAAACAAGAATTAAGGTAAAATTAATCCATTCAATCATATAATCACCATAAAATTCATTTTAATAAATAATTCGTGGTTAGGTATATAGTTTTTATATACTGGGGAAATAATTTTAGAGATATATAAATAGTAAAAATTATAACTTTCTTTATAATCTAAAAATTAAACACTGAATAGGTAAATTAACATGATATCTATACTTTCTGGAGGAACAGGAACCCCTAAATTAATACAGGGAATAGTTCAGATCATTGATCCTGAATACATTAATGTAATTGTAAACACTGTTGAAAATACATACATATCTGGAAATTATATAGCGCCAGATATTGACACTGTGATGTATACACTTGCAGGAATGATAAATGAAGAAACATGGTATGGCATCCATAATGACACATTTATAACTCATGAAACCTTAAAAAAAATAGGATATAATGAAATTTTGAGGATTGGAGACAAAGATCGAGCTTTTAAAATCCAAAAAACCCTGTTAATGGATAAATATCCTTTTTCTAAGGTTGTAGACATCCAGAGAAAGAATTTAGGCATCAAATCGAAAATTATCCCCATGAGTGATGATCAATCAGATATAAAGATAATTACAGATAATAGGGAAATGAGTTTTCATAAATTTTTAGTTGAAGAAAAAGGAAATCCTGAAGTAGAAGATATTATATACAATGAAGTTATACCATCAACTAATTTAATTAGTACAATTGAATCTTCAGATATGGTTATTATAGGGCCTTCTAATCCAATAACCTCTATAGGACCAATAATTTCAATTGAAGGAGTTAAAAAAGCTCTTAAAAAAGCATATGTTGTAGCAATATCTCCAATTATTGGAGATAGACCTGTAAGTGGGCCTGCTGCAAAATTTATGAATGCTAAAGGTTTTGAAGTATCATGTACTGGTGTTGCAACCATCTATCATGAATTTCTGGACAGGTTTATTATAGATACTATAGATGAAGGATCCAAGAAAAAAATAGAAAAACTAATATCAGAGGTTATGACAACAAACACAAACATGAAGACTATGGATGATAAAGTAATGTTAGCCAGAAGTGTTTTGGGTGAAATTTTATGATACAGATGACTTTAATTCAGATTGATAATTACGGACCCTGGACTGTTACTCCAACACCAAGGGCCGAAGCAGATTTACAAATTTTACAGTCGGAACTTTATGCAGATCTTCAAAGACAATTTGCAGCCAAAGGAGGACTTGTATTTTTCACCCGCTTTGATAACATGCTTGCAATAACAAACAATGTTGATATGGAAGATCACATGAGAATTCAACGTTCTATCGGCAACAGGTATCCAATAACAGTTAGTATGGGTGTGGGAGCAGCTGAAACACCTTATGAAGCCCAGAGAGATGCTACTGCAGCACTTCAAAATTATGGGGGAGCACAATCTGAAGAACGTAAGGAAGTCCTGGCAATAGATGGTCTTGTAAACAAAGAAGATAGTTTTGTTCAAATTGCTCACATTGATATAAATGGAATTACTGATTCATTAACTGATATTATTCCTGCTTATGATACTTCTTTTATTGTAAATAGAGTTCAGCATTTCTTAATGAAAAAATTAATTGAAAAAGGTTCACTTCTATTCTTTATAGGTGGAGATAATTTCATGTCCCCATGTAACGGCCTTAAACCAGAGGGGCTTTTAAAAATAATCGAAGAAATTGAAGATGAGACAAATATAGCACTTAAAGCAGGGGTTGGAAAAGCTCCTACTGCTGAAAAAGCTGCTAATTTAGCTGATTTAGCTCTTGAAGAGATAAGGGGCGGTTTTACCTACGATCTTGTCCATGTAATGAAAGAATGAAAAATTTTTAATTTAGTTAATTTGGAACAATTGTTGATTACTGATAATTATTATTACATTTATCAAATATTTTAGGATTGCGGAGTTGATTTATTGAAGTTTTAGCGCCAATGGCAGGGATAACAGATGGAAATTTCTGCGAAAAAATGTCCATATTTGGCTTTGATATGCTGACCATTGGAGGTTATAATATAGATAATGAAACAATAAATGCTGGCCGGAGCATTATTGGGAGAGGTAGACCTGAATTTGATATAAAAGAAGAGAATATCTTGTTCACAATAGAAAAGGAATCATCTATAATTAAAAAGGCATGGGATGGAAAGGTTTCTGTTAATTTACGTTCCAAATCACCAGATCCAATAATTGAAATATCTAAAATTAATGAAATTGATGTGGTGGAGATAAATGCACATTGCAGACAGCCTGAAATAACAGATATTGGCTGCGGACAGGCACTTTTATATGATATTGAAAAATTATATGATTTTACAAGGGATGTTGTTAATAAGGCTCAAAGCAAAGTTTCCGTTAAGATAAGGGCAAATATAGGAAATGTGGATGATATTCAAACTTCGAAGGTCATAGAAGAGGCTGGAGCAGATTATTTGCATGTAGATGCCATGAAACCTGGATTTAATCATGCAGATCTTAATATTATAAAAAATATTAAAGAAAACACAAAAATTTTTTTAATAGGTAACAATTCTATTCGTGATCTTAAATCAGCGAGAGAAATGATTTCCGCTGGTGCAGATGGCATATCATTGGCCCGTGCTGCAATGAATGGTCATATTCCCTTTGATCTCTCCAAGATATGAATAATTTATAAAAATTTTTATTATAAAAGTAACGAACATATATAATTATAATATATTTATTGCAAAATAATTCCAAAGGTGATTTAATGTCTTTTATAGAATTAGAAAATGTCACTAAAACATTTAATGACGTAGCTGTTTTGAAAAATTTGAATATAACCATAAATGAAGGCAGTGTACTTGGTATTTTAGGTAGGAGCGGTGCTGGAAAATCAGTACTAATAAATATGCTCCGTGGAATGAAGGAATACAAGCCAGATAGCGGTAAAATTATTTATAACGTTGCAGCATGTCTTGAATGTAATTTAGTTGATGCTCCATCAAAAATAGGGCAAAAATGTTCATGTGGGGGAGAATTTGAAGCAAAACGTGTTGATCTTTGGAATACAGATAGGAAAACATTCGCTGCAGTTAGAAGAAGGATTTCCATTATGCTTCAACGGACATTTGCCCTCTATGAAGATGATAGTGTGATTGATAATGTTTTAAAGTCAATTGACTATCATGATGAAGAAGAAAGCATGTATATGGCTATAGATCTTCTTGAAATGACTCAAATGACCCACAGAATAACTCATATTGCCAGAGATTTAAGTGGTGGGGAAAAACAAAGAGTAGTTCTTGCAAGGCAAATAGCGAAAGAACCAATGATATTTTTAGCTGATGAGCCTACAGGTACCCTTGATCCTAAAACCGCCGAACTAATACACCAAGCACTACTTGAAGGTGTAAAAGAAAAGGGTACAACGATGATTATCACTTCTCACTGGCCAGAAGTTATGAGAAAGCTCTCAGATTATGTAATATGGCTTGAAAAAGGTGAAATAGTTGACGAAGGAGATCCTGAATCAGTTGTGAAAAGATTCCTTGATCAGGTACCTCTCCCTGAAAAAAGAGATGATTACCAGACTGGCGGGCCTATGATCAAAATGAACGATGTCAAAAAGCATTATTACTCTATAGAAAGAGGAGTAGTGAAAGCTGTAGATGGTATAAACCTTCTTGTGGATGAAGGAGAAATTTTTGGTATTGTAGGTTTAAGTGGAGCAGGTAAAACAACTCTTTCACGAATACTATACGGTTTAACAGAACCAAGTACTGGCAGTATTGTAGTAAAGCTTGGTGATGATTGGGTAGATATGACAGAATCTGGACCTTTTGGAAGGGGACGAGTTAAACCTTATTTGGGTATTTTGCACCAGGAATATAGTCTTTATCCTCACAGAACTGTTCTGGGGAATTTAACTGAAGCAATAAGTCTGGAATTACCAGCAGAGTTTGCAAAGATGAAAGCAATATATGTTCTCAGGGCGGTTGGATTTGATGAACAATATGCAGAAAGTCTATTAACAAAATATCCTGATGAATTAAGTGGTGGAGAGCGCCACAGGGTAGCTTTAGCCCAGGTTCTTATTAAAGAGCCGAATATAGTAATTCTTGATGAACCTACAGGAACAATGGATCCAATAACAAGAGTTCAGGTCACAGATTCCATAAGAAAGGCGAGAGACGAATTAAATCAGACTTTCCTTATAATATCACACGACATGGATTTTGTACTTGATGTTTGTGATAGAGCAGCCCTCATGAGAGGGGGGAAAATCTTAAAAGAAGGAGATCCAGAATCTATAGTGGAGGATCTAACACCTAAAGAGAAGAAAAAGATGCTTACTGAAGAATAATAATTATTAATTTTTCATGGCATTACAGTTATTTAAGTAAATCAGGAGGTTGTAGAAAACCTGAAAGGTTTTCGAAACCCCGAAAATGAAATTTTAGGAGGTTTAAGAAAATACGCAGCTTACGAAAAACGAAGTTTTTCGTGCTCTGAAATCGAAGATTTCGAGAGTATTTTCTGAACCTTTCGAAAGCTTTGCTTTCGAAGCCGGAGGAAAATAATTTCCTCGGCCGCAGATCGAAGGATTTGCAGGGTCCGAACATTACATGTTCGGCGGCCCAAATCGAAGTTGAAGAAAAATGCGTGCATTTTTCTACATGAGGAAATGTAATTTCCTCGGCCGCAAAAACGAAGCTTACAAACACTTCGTGATTCAAAATTCGTAGAATTTTGAAAGTTTTTGTATGCATAAAAAATCGAAGATTTTTTAAGATTTGGAGGAATAAAATGGTATGGGAAGATTCACCATCACATGTATGCAGGGGAGGAGATAAGAGAGCCTTAACCTTTTGCTGTCCACCAGTAAAACCTTGCCCAATTATTTACGCACTTGAAGAGGTTAATCTCAGTTCTCAAGAGTACATAGCCAAAAAAGAAGAATTTGGAAAAAGAACAAGGTTAGGTGAAGGCGAGGGAACATGTTTTGGTTCCCTTGTATGGTGTTGTAAACCATCTAAGCCATGTCCATTGAGAGATATGGTAATGAGAAAAATAGACATGACAGTTGAAGAATATATGGATCTTAAAAAGCAGCTATCTGAAGAACTGGTTGGATCAGCACCTTCTGCTAATGAAGAAAGCATAAAAGCACTTGCAGACACATTTGACGTTCCTGAAGAAGAAGCAAAAGATGTTCTTCAAGAATGTGGAAATGATATAAGAATGGCTGCCAAAATTTTAAGGATGAAAGATCTGGAATTAGGTTAAAATTTCATAAAAACTTTTTAAAAGCTAATATTGGCTTTATTTTTATATTTAAAAGCATTATGTTTTTAAATAACAAAATTCAATAATTTGTATGTAATGGAGCTTCAAAATGGGCTGGACACCTCTAATCTTGCAGATGGAGAATAAAAATGTTCTAATTGTAGGTGCAGGGGAAGTAGGAGATAGAAGAGCCAGAAGATTTATAGAAGCCAGGGCCAGTGTTGTAATAATTGGAAGAAATATTTCAGAGGATCTTATTAAGCTTGGAGCAATACCTAAGCCTCAAGAAGAACTTGAAAAATGGGTAAAATGGTCAGATATTGTAGTAACAGCAACCAATGACCATGAGCTAAACGATAATGTGGCAGAACTTGCTGAAGATAAGCTTTTAAATCGGGCAGATTATCCTGAAGATGGAAATCTGATGGTTCCATCATCATTTTCAATAGGAGATGTCCAATTATCCATTTTTACAGGTGGAAAAAGTCCTTTAATGGCAAAAGAATTAAGAAAAAAAATACAAAATACAATAACTCCCGAGGATATTTTCCAATTAGAACTTCAGGATTTTACAAGGAATATTTTAAAGGAAAAAATTGGAAATCAAAGAAAACGTAGAGCTTATCTATATGAAATTCTAAATGATGAAATAATAAGGGAATATATAAAAGTAGGAAACATCGGGGATGCCAAAAAACATATAATAAAAAAACTGGATCTTTAGTTTTTTGTAAATTCAAGGTTTTGAATCCTCTATAAGTTTTCGAGGGGATAATGTGATTCTAAATATCAGAATCGACCATACTACAGCCGATATAAATACAATAGAGAAGTCCACTCATGAATTGGAGGGCTTATTTGATGACATTTCTAATACTCATCATATTCAGGAATATCTAAAAATTAAAACATGTAATAGGTCGGAATTATATTTAGTTTCAGATGATTTTTATTTAGATAATTTTAATTTCAGGAATTTTGTGGTTGAAACTGATGATGATGCGCTTAAACATCTTTTAAGGCTATCCTGTGGATTGGAATCAATGATAATAGGTGAAGACCAAATATTGGGCCAGATAAAGGATGTTAGAAAAAAAGGCTCATCTGAAGGATATGCAGGTGATATTTTAAAAACTGTTTTTACAAAGGCTATCCATGTAGGTCAATCGGTAAGAAAAAGGACAAATATTAATAAGGGTTCTATTTCTATAGGTTCTGCAGCAGTTGAACTTGCAGAATCTGTACATGGAGATTTAAAATGCAAAAAAGTCCTTGTAATAGGTGCAGGTAAAATGGGAACGCTTGTTGCAAAGGCATTAGCAGAAAAACACCTTAAAGCAATAGTTGTTGCAAACAGAACTTACAATAGGGCAACATGTCTTGCAAAAGAGCTTGGAGGATATGCAATACATTTTGATAGGCTTGATGAAGCCATGACTGATGCTGATGTCATAATAAGTGCAACTGGCGCGCCTCACCCTATTTTAACCTATAAAAAAGTTAAAAATGCAGTTTCTACTGAAAAATGTAATGAAATGGTAATGGTGGATATTGCAAATCCAAGGGATATTGAAGAGGACATTAAAGAGCTAGGCATTAAATTATTCAATATTGATGATTTAAGGGGTATAGCAGAGAAGAATAGGAAAATGAGAGAATCTGAATCTGAAGAAGCCGAAAGAATCATTGAAGAAGAACTTCTGCTATTAAAAAAATCATTAAAGCATCTTGAAGTTGAATCCCTTATTTCCAATATAAGACAGACAGCAGAGAAAATAAGGATACAGGAAACACAAAAAGCGGTTAGAATGCTTGGGGATATGAATGGAAAAGAGAAGATAATTGATAACCTTACAAATGTTGTTGTTGACAAAATATTTTCAGATATTATAAGGAATATTAAAAATGCCGCTGAAAATGATGATAAAAAACTAATTGAAACTGCAGAATGCCTTTTTGCAGGAGAAAAAAGTAAATAATAACGTTATTTTTAATTATTAGAACTAATACGGGTCATATGAAGAGTTCTTCAAAAAAACAGAGTAAATTATCTAATATTCACATTTATAGTCTTAATGGCTGCAGGATCTCTTACAATTTTAGTTCTGGAAGGCAGTCCTAGTGACAAAATTAATAATCCTCTCGATGCAGCATGGTATGTGATGACAACAATATCTAGGATATGGAGATGTCTATCCCCAATCAGCAGGAGGCCGATTATTTGGAATTATTTTAATGATCGTAGGAGTTGCATTTTTCAGTTTCTTAACAGCAACTTTTTCTTCATGGTTTATGAGAGATATTGAAACGGAAGAAAAAGAAATACTTGAAAGAATAAATAGCATGGAAAAAACAACGAATGAAATGAAATCCCAGATGGACAACATTTGCCCGGAGATGTTAACTGAAATTAATGAATTAAAAGAGATAATTAAAAAAAGTAAATGATACTTTTTGGCTTTATATTTAAATTGTTAATTTATTAAGTTAATAAAAACTGCTAAAAGGCAAAGGTTTATATAACTATTGTTATATAATAACTGTATAGATACGTAACGTTGAATGCTAAACAGATTCATAATTTGGATTTTTGTTTTTAATTTATATACTAAAAGGGGCTATTATAATAAGACCAAATTTTTTCAATTTTATAATTTTGATTAATAATGCGAGGTAAATAGGGATGAATACTTTTAAAATAGGTGAGAATACCTTTGAACTTGCAGAAAGTATTATTAAAGACTTAAAAGCATCAGATAATCTTGGAATTCTTAAATGCATCCAATGTGGGATGTGTACATCAACATGTCCGGCAGCAAGGCATACAGACTATGATCCAAGAGAAATAATTAAAAGGGTGCTGGATAAAGATGAGACTTTAATTAAAGATGATATAATATGGAATTGTTTTTACTGTTATACATGTCACAGCATATGTCCTGTGAATAACAGCGCATGCGAAGTTAATCAAGTTTTAAGGCAAAAAACCATAGATAATGGAAAGGGAAAATCTAAAATTGCTCCATTTTCAGAATATGCAGACAGTTACCTTGAATCTGGATTGGGAACCATTCCCAGTGATTTCTTCAGCGACCTGATAAAAGATTATGGAAATGAATGGATTGAATTAAAGGCTAATCTGGAAGAAATAAGGAAAGAATTAAGTCTGGGGCCTATGTTATTGCCAAAAAAAGATATAGAAGATATTAACGAAATTCTAGAGAAAACAGGATTTACCAAAAGATTAGAGAGGGTAAGGCGGTGTAAAGATGAAAAAGATACCAGATAAAGAAATTTTACTCTTTAAAAGCTGCCTTGTCAACGTTGAATATCCAGGAGTGGAATCATCTACAAAGTTTGTATTTGATAAACTTGGAATAGAATATACTATAAGTGAAAGACAGTCATGCTGCACTGGTTTAGGTCATTATGCCGATCTATTTGATCAGTTTTCAACAACTGCACTTGCAGCCCGTAATTTTGGTATCGCAAGAGAGGAGGATCATAGAAATATTGCCACATTGTGTGCTACCTGCTATGCGATACTTAAAAAATCAGCCAATATCTTAAATACAAAAGATAATGTTAGAAGACAGGTTAATAAAATTTTTGATGGTTCAGGAATCTCTGATTTAAAATATAAAGTTGAAGATATTGATTCAAGAGATAATATTTTCCACACTACCGAAATTATTTATAATAAGGCAGATAAAATTCCAGATCTTGTAGAAGTAGATTTATCAGGCTTTAAAGTAGCTGCACACCATGCATGTCATTACTGTAAGGTTCATCACCAGGATACTATTGGAAATCCCAGAGATCCTATGGTTATTGAAACCATTGCAAAGGCATGTGGTGTTGAAACAGTGGACTGGTATGATCGTAAAACCAATACATGTGGTAACGGATTCAGGCAGCGCTATATGAATAAAGATTTATCTTTTTCGGTAACTGCTGAAAAACTCTTAAGTTTAAAGGAGAATGAAGTTGATATACTCCTTCACATGTGTCCAAATTGTCAAATACAGTTTGACAGAAACCAGAAAGTAATAGGAGAATCATTAAATACAGAATTTAACATCATATGCCTCAATATTTCTCAATTTGTAGCTCTTGCTTTTGGAGCTGATCCATACAAAGTAGTAGGAATTCAAACACATACAGTCCCTGTAGAACCAGTTGTGGACAAAATAAAGTTGATTAATCCTGTTAACGAGGTATAAAGGCGAATACTGACATTCAACTTTTTTAAAGGTTGATCAAACAGCTAATTTGAAAAAATTTATCAAAATTATTAAAACTCAATCTATGAGGTATAAAATTGAATAACAGTAATTTTTCAAGATATGCCCCTAAAAGCAGCATTGACATAGGTGTTTTTCTATGTAAATGTGGAGGGAATATTTCTGATACTGTGGATATTGAAAGGCTTAAAACTTCAATTGACGCTAAAGTAGTAAAGGAATTTGAAAACTTATGTTCTATAAAGTGTCAAAAAAATATCAGGGATATAATACTTGAAGAAGAATTAGATAGAGTAGTAATTGCAGCATGTTCGCCAATTACTCATGAAAAAACATTCAGAAATCAGGTAGCTCCCTTAAACCCATATCTGCTTGAGATGGCAAACATAAGAGAGCAGTGTTCATGGGTACATTCTGATGTGGATAAAACAACAGATAAGGCAATTTCTCTTACCAATGCTGCTATTGAAAGGGTTAAATACGCCAGACCGCTGGATACAATAGTTCGAAAAACCAAAAAAAGCGCTGCTGTAATAGGTGGGGGAATTTCAGGGATAACAGCATCACTTTCACTGGCAAAGCAAGGAATCAAGGTACATATAATTGAAGAAAAACCAACTGTCGGCGGAAACATGATAAAAATTGGGAAGATATTCTCTCCAGAAAAGCTTGCAGAAGAATGTGCATTATGCCTTTTCAATCCGCTTATAAATGAGGCGGTACAACATAAAAACATCGATATAATCACCAATGCTGAGCTTAAATCTTCTCAAAGGAAAGCAGGAAACTTTAATTTACTTATTGAAAGAAAACCAACTTTTGTTAAGGAAGATAAATGTACGGCATGTGGTAACTGTGCTGAGGTATGCCCTGTGGAGGTTCCAAATGAATGGAACGAAAAATTGATGATGAGAAAGGCTATATACAAACCATTTCCCCAATCAGTACCTGATGTTTACACAATAGATGAAGAAAACTGTATTAAATGCGGAAAATGCCAGAAAGTCTGTACAATGAATGCAATTGATCTTAAGATGAAAGGAGAAAATATACCTCTTAATGTTGGATCTGTGGTTATTGCTACAGGATATAAAGGATTTGATCTTAAAAAACGTCCAGAATATGGATATGGGCGCTATCAGGATGTTATATCCCAAATGGAACTTGCAAGGATAATGGGTGTTAACGGGCCTACCAATGGTAAACTGCTCAGGCCATCAGATGGTAAGATACCAAGAAGAGTTGTAATGGTCCAATGTGCAGGTTCAAGGGACGAAAAACCGGGGGGAAATCGTTATTGCTCTAAAGTTTGTTGTATGGTAGCATTAAAGCATGCAAATTTCATTAGACGTTATTATCCTGACACTGAAATAATTATATGTTACACAGATATGAGAACCCCTGGAATGTATGAAAATTACTTCAGACATGTACAATCAAGGGAAATTAAATTGATACGAGGACGTCCTGGAGATATAACAAAAAATGACGATAATCTTATTGTAAGGGTAGAAGATACTCTCCGTGGTGAACAAGTAGAGATAGAAACAGATATAGTAGTTTTATCAGAAGCAATGGAACCTTCAGAAGGAACTTTAAGTGTAGCAGAGACACTTAATGTTAGTCTTACAGAAGATTTGTTCATAAAAGAGAAACATCCAAAAATGAAGCCAGTAACAACTGATGTAGAAGGAATTTATGTTTGTGGAACTGCTCAGGGTCCAAAAGATATTACAGACAGTGTTTCACAGGCAAATGCTGCGGCCTCCAAAGTTTCAGAGATAATTAATGGAGGATTAGAGATAGAACCCACAATTGCCGTAGTTGATCATTTTAAATGTGAAATGTGTGGTGATTGTGTGAGATCATGTAAATATAAGGCTATTTACATGCATGATGAACGTATATCTGTTGATCCTATTGCCTGCAATGGCTGTGGAATGTGTATTTCTAAATGTAAAAATGAAGCAGTGGAAGTAATGGGCCAGACAGACAGTCAAATTTTTGCAATGATTTCAGGCATGTTAAAGGACAAAAAAGATGGAGAAAGAAGAATACTTGTATTTGTTGATTATATTGGTTATGTAGCATCTGACAATATAGGAATAAATAGAATATCCTATCCAGAATCGATTAGAATAATTAAATTACCATCTATAAACCGTTTAATGCCGAAACATATAATATATGCATTTGAAAATGGTGCTGATGGAATATTTTTGGGTGAATATCCAGATGATTTAATTTATCCGGCTATAAAAGAAAAAGTACAGGAAATCAGATCTGAACTTATAAAGAACAGTATTGATCTGGATAGATTAATGTATTATAAGGTTTATGCACCATACTTCAGAGGATTAGCCAGCAAACTAACTGAATTCGATAAACAGGTAAGTAAGGCCCTTGATAAACTTGAACCAGTTTTATATAAGGCTTCTTCTAAAGATTTATGAAGAGGTTTAAGAATGTCGCACAAAATAGCAATAGCAAGTAGCGATGGAAAATACGTGAATCAACATTTTGGAAGAGCACAGCAATTTTTAATAGTAGAACTTAAAGACGATGGAAGTTATGAATATTTGGAGACCAGGAAGAATGTTCCTGCCTGCAAGGTTGAAGGTCATGATTCCCCACTTGAGGATTCGATAAATTTGATCTCAGACTGTGATGGTGTTTTAGTGAGTCAGGTAGGTCAGGGTGCGGCTGATGAGCTTATTTCACATGGAATTCAGCCTGTAATTATACCCTTGCTAATAGAAGACGCTTTAAAAAAGGTTTATGATTTAATTCAGAAAGAAAATTAGTATTTCCAATAATTCATAACTATCATTAATTATATATGCTTATTTTAATTAAAGAAATATAACTATAGTTATAATTTGGCATCTCATTTATTCTATAACGCTGTTATATAACTATAGTTATTGTTAAATAAAAACAATATAAAATACATACATAGTATTACACGGTGAGAATATGGCAAAAATTCCAGAATTAAAAAGAGGAATAGCAAATGATGTTACCGAGCTTATAGGGAACACTCCTCTTGTAAGGCTAAATAAAATAACAGAAGGAGCAGGTGCAGAAGTAGTTGCCAAATTGGAATCATTTAATCCTTTAAGCAGTGTAAAAGACAGAATAGGAGTAGGGATGATTGAATATGGGGAAGAAAAAAAATTAATTAACAAAGATACGATACTTGTAGAGTCTACCAGTGGAAATACAGGTATTGCTCTGGCATTTGTTGCAGCGGCCAGGGGATATAGGCTTGTTCTTACAATGCCCGATACAATGTCCGTGGAGCGCAGAAAACTCTTAACACTCCTTGGGGCAGAAATTGTGTTAACTCCTGGCTCTAATGGCATGAAAGGAGCTGTAGAAAAGGCTGAAGAACTCTCAGAAAAACTTGAGAATGTAGTAATTCTTCAACAGTTCAAAAATCCTGCTAATCCAAAAATTCACAGGGAAACAACTGCAAAGGAAATATTGAGAGACACTAATGGCAATGTAGATATATTAGTTGCAGGCGTAGGTACAGGGGGAACAATTACCGGTATTGCAGAAGTTTTAAAAGAAAAAAACCCTGAATTTATAGCTGTAGCTGTTGAGCCAGCATTTTCTCCTGTATTATCTGGTGGAGAACCCGGTTCTCACAAAATACAGGGAATTGGTGCAGGATTTGTCCCTGATGTACTAAGAACAGATTTAATAGATGAAATCATTCAGGTAAAAGATGAAGATGCTGCAAATACATTATTGAGACTAGCCAGAGAAGAAGGAATACTTGCAGGTATTTCTTCAGGAGCTGCAACTTATGCTGCTCTTGAACTTGCGAGAAGAGAAGAAAATAAAGGCAAAAGAATAGTAGTAATTCTTCCAGATACTGGTGAAAGATATTTAAGTATGGACTGGGTATTTGAAAACATTTTTAATGAATACAAAACCAAGGATTTTACAAACTAAGAAAGTTTTAAAAAATATTCCTAAAATGGAGGCGCGCAGATGTTTGAAAGAGTTAAAGAAGATATAAAAATGGTTATGTTAAGAGATCCCGCTGCAAGAAGTAAATTGGAAATATTTTTAACATATCCTGGACTCCATGCAATCTGGCTTTATAAAATAGCACACAGTTTATGGACTGGAAATCATCACTTTTGGGCAGGCATATTATCGGCTCTTGCTCGCTTTTTTACAGGAATAGAGATACATCCGGGGGCAAAAATTGGGAGAAGAGTATTTATTGACCATGGAATGGGAGTGGTTATTGGAGAGACAGCAGAGGTAGGAGATGATGTTTTAATTTATCAGGGAGTTGTTCTTGGTGGGACAAGCCTTGAAAGGAAAAAAAGACACCCTACACTTGGTAATGGTATTGTAATCGGTGCAGGAGCTAAAATAATAGGTAATATCACAATAGGGAATTGCTCTAAAATAGGTGCTGGATCAGTAGTCTTAAAGTCAGCTCCAATGGGATCTACAGTAGTGGGGATACCTGGAAAGAATGTAAAGGAAGAGCGTAAATGCGCCATAGATCTGGATCATGGGGAATTGCCAGATCCTATTGCTGAGGTAATTAAACTCATTTTGGAGCGGCAGGACGAACTTGAAAACCAGATTAAGGCATTAGGAATATCAACAACCAATATAGGGGTAAATGAATTACTTGAAAAGAAATCAGAAATTGAAAAAATATTTTCAGAAGGTTCAGGCATTTAATATTTTTTTTAAATGTCATTGAAAAGTCCCTATATCATTATTTTAACTTTTTAACTGAATTAACTAAAATTTTTATTAATAGACAAAACCTTATAAATCATATAACATAGGTTATATTACAATTTCATAATTTTAGATTTCATTTAAATTGATTAAAATAATTAAATTCCAGCATTACTGAACGGACGTGATATGATGAGACCACCATGTGAAATAGTTGTATGGTATGTTATTCCAGCTATAAGGTCTGAATTGGCTAAGGAACTTCTTAATTTAGGAATGAAACAAAAAGAAATTTCACAATTACTTGATATAACTCAGCCAGCAGTATCACAGTATATAAGTGATAAAAGAGGGCATGGAATTAAATTTAATCAGGAAACTAAGGAAAAGATTAAAAAATTTGCTATAGACCTTAAAGAAGAAAATATAGATAAAGGTGACATGATCCGCAGAATTTGCGATATATGTAAGTATGTTAAAGCAGAAGAAATTGTCTGCCAGTTACATAAAGAAAAAGATAACATTCCTACTGGTTGTGATGCTTGCACAGGATCTAAACAAGAACCAGATTACTGTATCTAATTATTTTTATTTATCTTCTAAATTTATTCCAATATCTTTTAATCTACCCCTAATTTCATCTGCAAGCTCATAATCTTTCTTTTTGCGAAGTTTTTCCCTTATATCTACTAAAATATTTACTATTTCATCAGCTGAATCTATTTTAGATGATTTAATCGAAAAAGTAAGCCCTAAAACATATCCAAATTCATTAAATAATAATTTAATTTCTTTAAATACGTTTTTAGAGATTTCTCCATGATTTATGCCTTTATTTACATCTCTTATAAAATTAAAAAGTGCTGAAAGCGCAGTTGGAGTATTAAAATCATTATCCATGGCCTTGAAAAATTCTTTTCCAGTATTTTCTATTAATTTAATGTATTTATTATCATTTTCATTTTGTTGTTTAATGTCCATCTCTAAATGTTCTTCTATAGTTTCCATCAGCTTATGAATTCTTTTTAGACTTTTTTCTGATTGCTGAAGAGCTTCATCACTAAAATCGATTGGGCTTCTGTAATGGGTGGAAAGAACAAAGAATCTGAAGACTTGAGGATCATATTCTTTAAGCAGTTTCTCAATCGTGATAAAATTCCCAAGAGATTTAGACATTTTTTCTCCGCCAACATTTAAAAAGCCTGTATGCATCCAGTATTTGACCATTGGTTTTTTATCTGTAGCAGATTCCATTTGAGCGATCTCTGCCTCGTGATGGGGGAATATTAAATCTAATCCACCGCCATGTATATCAAATTGGCCTCCAAAATAGGTTTCAGATATTGCAGTATCTTCAATATGCCATCCTGGCCTTCCTTTTCCCCAGGGGGAATCCCAGGCAGGTTCTTCTTCTCTTTTTTTCCAAAGAGCAAAATCCCCAGGATTTCTTTTTGTAGGATCAGGATTAACCCTGGAAACATTTAATTCTTCAATATTCCTGTTTGAGAGTTTTCCAAAGTCTTCAAAACAAAATTCATCAAAGTAAACGCCAGTAGGAGTTTCATAAGCAAATCCTTTAGTAATTAGTGTTTGAATTTGATTAATTATTTCATTTAGATGTTCCATGGCTCTTGCATAAAAATTAACATTGGTTACACTTAATAATTCCATATCATTGAAATATAGTTCTTCATTTTCCTTAGCAAGTTTCAATGGCTCGATGCCAAGTTCATTTGCCCTTTTGATTATTTTATCATCAATATCAGTGATATTTTGTAAATAAAAAAGGCTGTAACCTTTGTATTTAAGATATCTTGCAATAACATCAAAAGAAATATAAGTCCTCCCATGCCCTATATGTGATTTATCGTAGACTGTTGGCCCACATACAAACATTTTTACCCTATTTTCATTCAGAGGTTTGAATTCTTCTTTTTTACGGGTCATGGTGTTGTATATTTTCATTATGATAGCTCCAATCAAAAATTAGCTAAAAAATGTATTTTTTGTGTATGATTAATTTAAAATTATTTGATTCTAATAGTTTAGAGGCCGAGATTGGGAGTTGAACCCAAGTATCATGGTCTGCAGCCACGCACCTAGCCGCTCGGTCATCTCGGCATAATTTATGAAATTAAGTTAACAATTGTTATATAAATACTTTGCCCAAGTTGATCATTATTCTGTTACTTATCATAGATTTATTTTTAGATAATACTGTAATAATCTGAAGGACAGATAAAATGCTCAATAACAAAACAAATCACTCATAAACTTTAAATAATAAAAAGGTTTAATAATCATAACAATTGTTATAAATGGTTTTCTTATAGATTTTCACTTGAAATTTCTGGATTATATTTGTAGTGAATAACCTGAGTAATTAAACTTTTCTTAAAAAAAATAGCCTGTTTAAAAGAGTTATAAGACTTCAACCATAATCCATTAATGAATAAAACAAAATCAAAATAAATTAAGTATCTAACCATAAACAGTTTTGGCAATTATTCGAGCTGATGATATATAGGTTAAGGATGCAAAAAAAAGAATTTATTGGTGAATAAATGACCGAAGAAAAGAAAAAAGAATATGGATTAAGCACATTAGGATTACATGTGGGACAGGAAGAAGCTGATCCTGCAACAGGAGCAAGAGCAGTTCCTATATATCAAACATCATCCTATGTTTTTAACGATGCAGAACAGGCAGCAAACCTTTTTGCATTAAAAGAACTTGGTAATATTTACACTCGTATAATGAATCCTACAAACGATGTATTTGAAAAAAGAGTAGCGGCAATAGAAGGAGGGCATACTGCACTTTCAGTTTCATCAGGACTTTCTGCAATATTTCTTGCAATTATAAATATCAGTCAGCTTGGAGACAATATAGTATCTGGAGATAATCTTTACGGTGGAACATATCAGTTATTTAACTACACTTTACCAAATCTTGGGCGAACTGTTAAATTTGTAGATTCTGGAAAAACTGAAGAGTTTAAGAAAGCCATAGATGAAAAAACTAAGGCAATATTTGTTGAATCACTTGGAAATCCAAAGCTTGATGTCCCCGACTTTGAAGTGCTGGCTGAAATAGCTCATGAAGCAGGAATTCCATTAATAGTGGACAATACCTCAGTTGTTGGACTTGTAAAACCAATAGAACACGGTGCAGACATATCTGTCTTATCAGCGACCAAATACATTGGAGGGCACGGAACATCTATTGGAGGAGTTATAGTAGATTCGGGTAAGTTTGATTGGGGCAATGGCAAATTTCCACAGTTTACAGAGCCAGATCCAAGCTATCATGGACTTAAATACTGGAAAACTTTTGGAGATTTCCCTGAACTTGGTAACATTGCATTCACCATTAGGGCAAGGGTTTTACTTTTAAGGGATTTAGGGCCAACATTAAGTCCATTTAATGCATTCCAGTTTCTCCTGGGGCTTGAAACACTTGAACTTAGAGTTAAAAAGCATGCAGCTAATGCACTTGAAGTAGCAAAATATCTTAAAAAACACCCTAAAGTTGCATGGGTAAATTATCCGGGACTTGAAGATAATATTAATCATGAAATTGCAAGTAAATACCTGAAAGGCGGTTATGGAGGACTAATTGGGTTTGGTGTTAAAGGAGGGCTTGAAGCAGGTAAAAAGTTCATAGAAAATGTAGAATTATTATCACACCTTGCAAATATTGGGGATGCAAAAAGTTTAGTTATACATCCTGCATCAACAACTCACCAGCAGCTTACAAGAGAAGAACAGGAATCAACTGGAGTTACAGAGGACTTCATAAGGTTATCCATTGGAATTGAAGACGCTAAAGACATTATATCAGACATAGATCAGGCATTATCCAAAATATAATGGAATTATTAAATTTCCAAATGCTATTAAATGAGCGTGGACAAATTCAATATTATGGGATTCAGAAAAATGAAAAAGGATTCAGTTGGGCTTGTAGATACAAAATTCTATAATCTTTCAGAAGATTTAATTTTAGAAGGTGGAAGAAGGCTTAAAGGGGTTACTATAGCCTATGAAACTTATGGTAAATTAAATAAGGAGAAAAGTAATGCAATTTTAGTTTGCCATGCACTTTCAGGTGATGCCCATGTTGCTGGATGGCATGGGGGAGATAGAAAGCCAGGCTGGTGGGACATCATAATCGGTCCTGGAAAATGTCTGGACACTGAAAAATACTTCATAATATGTTCCAATGTTATTGGTGGCTGTAAAGGGTCAACTGGACCTTCTTCTATTAATCCAGAAACAGGAAAGCCATATGGATTAGATTTCCCAATAATCACTATTTCTGACATGGTAAATGCCCAAAAGAAGTTAATAGATTATTTAGGTATTTATCAGCTTTTTTCAGTGATGGGAGGTTCAATGGGAGGAATGCAGGTGCTTCAATGGTGTGTATCTTATCCAGACATGGTTAGATTAGCTATCCCTATAGCTACTGCAGCTAATTCTGCTCCGCAGCAGATTGCTTTTAATGAAGTTGGTAGACAGGCAATTGTATCTGATCCCAAATGGGATGGAGGTTCATATTACTCTGGGGAGATTCCCAAGGAAGGGTTAAGCCTTGCTAGAATGATAGGGCATATTACCTATTTAAGCTATGAGTCAATGTATCAAAAGTTCGGTAGAAGGCTTCAGGATAAAGAAAAATACGGTTATGACTTCTCGCTTGATTTTCAGGTGGAAAGTTATCTCCATTATCAAGGAAACTCGTTCGTTCAAAGATTTGATGCAAATTCATATCTCTATATAACAAAAGCCATGGATTACTTTGATCTAACAAAGAACGGATCTCTTGCTGAAGGGTTTAAAGATGTAAAAGCTAAATTTCTGGTAATTTCTGTCAATTCTGATTGGCTTTACCCTCCAATGCAATCTAAGGAAATTGTAATGGCTTTAACTGCAAATAACATCGATGTAAGCTATCATGAGCTTAAATCACCCTATGGACACGATGCTTTCCTTTTAGAAGAAGGCCAATTAAATTACATAATCAACGAGTTTCTATCAGACATTCTTGTAAAAGATGTAATGTCAGATGAAATAACCAAAATAAATGAAAAATCCAGTATAGATGAAGCAGCTAAACTCATGCTTGAAAATAATGTCACACATTTGCCTGTGGTTGCAAATAATCATAAATTAATGGGGATAGTGACTGCTTGGGATATTTCGAAGGCAGTTGCCTTAAAATGCAGTAAATTAGATGAAATAATGACTAAAAAAGTCATTGTATCTAAACCTGATGAACAAATAGAAGCGGCAGCAGAAAAAATGGAGAGACACGATATTTCATCCCTTCCAGTTGTCGATGATAATCAGAAAGTTATTGGAATCATCACAACTGACCATATAAGTACGTTAATAACGAGAGATATTGAAAAAATTTAAGATAATTGAGTTTCATATAATAAAAAGTAATTTATGAGATTGAAGAAAATTTTTTGATTTTTAACCAAAAAATAGGAAATTGAGGTTGAGGAAAATTAAAAATTTTCTGAACCTTTGGAAATCTTTGGTTTCCAATGCCTGAACACTTTCAAAAACTTCGTTTTTGATGCTCAGAAAATGTTATCAAATCGAAGCTTGCAAAACAAAGTTCCGCGCTCCAAAACCTATGGTTTTGAGAGATTTGACACATGGAAAAATTTTAAATTTTTCCGGTTGTGGAGCTTTGCTCCGCAAACAGCGAAAATCATGGATTTTCGCATGCGTTGCATTTTCTTTAGCTTTGTGTTCGACGGCCAAAAAATAAAGTTTTTGAGGTGAAATAATGATTTATATGGATCATTCAGCTACATCACCGGTTGATCCTGAAGTATTTAAGGTAATGAAGCCATATTTTGTTGATGAATTTGGAAATGCTTCAACTTTATACTCACTTGGGCGAGATGCAAGAAAAGCAATGGAAAATGCCCGAGGGCAAGTTGCATCACTTATTGGAGCAAAGACTGAAGAAATAATTTTCACAGGTGGCGGAACAGAATCAGATAACATTGCTATTAAAGGTACTGCTTACAGATTAAAAGATAAAGGGAATCATATAATTACAAGCGCTATAGAACATCCAGCAGTTGATGAAACGTGTAAATATTTAGAAAAAATTGGTTTTGAAGTCACATATTTACCTGTTTATGAAGAAGGGATTGTTAGAGTTTCTGATCTTGAAGATGCTATAACTGATAAAACCATTATGATTACAATCATGCACGCTAACAATGAAATCGGGACAATTCAGCCAATTGCAGAAATTGGTAAAATAGCAAGGGAGAAAGGGATCTATTTCCATACCGATGCAGTTCAAACTGTAGGTAAAATACCTGTAAATGTTGAGGAATTGAATGTAGACATGCTTTCACTTTCAGCACACAAAGTTTACGGCCCAAAAGGCATAGGGGCATTATATATTAAAAAAGGAATTAGATTAGAGCCATTAATTCATGGGGGAGGGCATGAGAAAGGTATAAGGCCAGGGACAGAAAATGTTTCAGGAATTGTTGGACTCGGTAAAGCATGTGAACTTGCTCAAAAAAATCTTATTGAAAATGCGAAATATATAACAAATTTAAGAGACAAATTAATAAATGGAGTATTGGATTCAATAGAACAGTCTTATCTAAATGGACATAGAACAAAGAGGCTTCCAAATAACGTTAATTTCAGATTTACAGGTATTGAAGGAGAATCACTTGTATTGCATCTTGATTCAAAAGGAATTGCAGCTTCTACTGGTTCTGCATGTTCATCAAAAAAACTGGAACCATCACATGTTTTAACTGCGCTTGGCCTAGAACAGGTTGATGCACACGGATCGCTACGTTTAACACTTGGGAAAGAAAATACAGAAGAAGACATAGATCATGCAATAGAATCCATTAAAGAAGTAGTTGAAACACTTAGAAAGCTTTCTCCTCTCTGGTGTGCAACACCTGGAGCAGAAAGGGGAGAATAAATTAATTTATGTGTAATTAGGGGTTGATTAAATGTATAGCGATAAAGTAATGGAACATTTCCAAAATCCAAGAAATGTAGGCGAAATTGAGGATGCAGATGGTGTTGGAACAGTAGGAAACCCAACATGTGGAGATTTAATGACTATTTATATTAAAGTAAAGGATAATATAATTGAAGACATTAAATTCAAAACATTTGGCTGCGGTGCAGCCATTGCAACAAGCAGTATGGTAACTGAAATGGCAATGGGAAAAACCCTTGATGAAGCTATGGAAATTACAAGAAACGATGTTGCAGAGAACCTTGAAGGCCTTCCACCAGTTAAAATGCACTGTTCTAACCTTGCAGCAGATGCATTACACGCTGCAATTGATAATTACAGGGAAAAGAAGGGTGAAAAGGTAGAAGGTACCCATATTTGCTCAACATGCGGATAATGATTAAAAAATATTTAATTTTAATCATTTTAAAGAAGAAAATACTTTTTCTGTTTCTTCATCAAAATTGATATCTTCCAAAACTTCCAGGAATTTCTCCAGATCTGCATTTGTTTCTGGATATTTAGGGGCTGCTGAGCATCCAGGTGCCGGTAGAATTGAAATATCGAAGGTACCTATTTTTTTTGCCATATTTTCAATTTCAATTTTATCAAAACTGATTAGTGGACTTAATACTGGCATTGATGTACTATATCGGGTTGCAACTATATTGGGAAGGGTTTGGGATGCCACCTGCCCTAAACTGCTCCCATCTATAATTGCAAGAGCATCTTCTTCTTTTGCAACTTTTTCTGCAACCTTATACATTCCGCTTTTACATAAAACACATGTTAATCGAGGGTTTGCCTTTTCAATACAGTTTTTAAGGTATTTTCCATAATTTGCCCCATAAAATTTAAGCTTTGAGGGGGAATATTCCTCAAGTTTTGCAACGATCTTATGTACCTTTTCATTGGATTGGGGAGTGTAGGGATAATTATTAAAATTAAGAATTATAACTTCACAGCCTCTTTTCATCATTAAAAAAGCTGCAACTGGGGAATCAATACCATCGGATACGAGTGCAATCACTTTTCCTTGAGTTCCAACAGGAAGGCCGCCTAATCCGGGAATTTTTTCATGGAAAATATAGGTTATGTCTTCTCTGACCTCTACAAAAAGCTCAAAGTCAGGATTACTTAAATTAACTGGCGCATCAGTATTTTTAATTACGACTGAGCCGCAAAAACCTGCCATTTCTTGACTTGTAAATTCATGGGTTCCAACTCTGCGACATCTTACTGCAAATGTTTTTTCACCCGAGAATGAACCTTCAGACACTAATTTTTCCATATATTCGTCAATTGTTTGTTCTATATTGTTAAAATCAGTTTTTGTGGATACTACAGGAGAAAATGAAACTATTCCTATGGTTTTACTTAGAATATTAAATGCATCATGGAAATCTTCAGGATAAAGGAATATTCTGCCCTGATTTATTTCTATTTTACACTTTAATTTACTTTTAATATTTTTAATAAGTACATTTTCAAATCTACGCCTTACTTTAGGGCTTTTAACTCCGATTTCTCCATATCTTACAATTATAAGCTCATAATCCATTTAAAAATACTCCTTAATAATCATAAATTTAATTTTCTTTATCTTGATTTATCCTGAATGATATTAAAATTTGTTTTAAAGTTTGAAAAACAGGGGATCATTCCATGTAAATTAATGCAGTAAATCTTGCAGAAAACATAATAATATAAGGGGCAATTAATTCTTCTGCAATCACAAATCCAAATATATTTGATGATTCTATTATCTCCTTTAATATTGGGCCTCCAATCACCACCAGGCCTAAAATAACAATGAAGTATCCAATAATTAATTTCTTTAGACCTATTCTCCTGATCTTTTTAAATATTTCACCTAATCTAAATGCTTCTTTAAATGATCCCCCTTTAAATGCCATGTGAGGGATTGCAATTGTAAAGATTATGTTTACAATGAATCCTAAAAAAATTAAGGCAATTAATAGTAATATTGCAATTTCATCACTTATTTCAGGAATTCCCAAGTTTATCTGGGAAAATGCATCATCTAAAATTGATAAAAAGATAATAAAGGGAACCATAAAATAGATAATGGCTATAATTGTTTCATTGATCCCATGTTTAAACATATAAATGAAATTATTCAACTCTGGAGGCTTTTCATCTCCATTAATGCTTTTTTCAACAATTTTAAATGAGTAGCCCGCTTCCAGGATCATAAAAATGGTTGTTATAGCAAAAAATAGGAATATGGCCAATAATAAACCAGAATCACCTAAAATATTATCTAAATAAACATATAACTCATTATATTGCCCCAGAAATAAACTACTAATTAAAATCAATAAGCCCAATAAAAGGAGCTGTTTTAATCCTGAAAAGGGATATCTGGCTGCATCATATAGCATTTCGCTTATTTTCATCTATTTACTCCTAATAATGTTCCATTACCCCGGAGTTTATTTTCTCAAGTTTTCATAAATTAAAAATATGAAAAATTAAACCATATCATTTCCTGTTCATTAATTTTTAAAATAAATTGTTAAATTCATGATATAAAAATAAAGAAAAAAAATTAATCCTTTAATCATGCAAACATGTGTTTCGGCTCATTTTTCTCATTTTTGTGTAACTTCAGGGCATATTCCATTTGTTCCCATGTCACAGCGTCTTTATCATCAGAAATTGCCTTGTGAAGGGCTGTTTTTAACAATCTTTCTTTAATATCCCTTCCAGACATTCCTTTACTTGCATTTGCCAATCTTTCAATGTTCACATCCACTTTAAGGGGCATTGTTTTAATATAATTTTCAAGCATTATTTGCCTTTGCTCTTTATCTGGGATTTCAAACTCTATTTCTTCTTCAAAACGGCTTCTTACTGCAAAATCAAGTAAATAAGGGTTATTTGTAGCTCCTATTGTCACAACCCCATAGTTCTGGTCTATTCCATCCATTTCAGTAAGAAGAGCATTAACAACTTCTGAAACGTCCCCACGAAGTGATTGGTATTTTCGATCCAGCCCTATTGCATCCATTTCATCTATGAATATTACTGAAGGGGCTGATTGGGATGCTGCCTCAAAAAGTTCATGTATTTGTCTTGCACCATCACCAACATGTTCTCCTATAAGTCTTGTTGCTTTTACAAGGAATAATGGAACATTAAGCTCATTAGTAAGGGATTTGGCGAGCATTGTTTTTCCAGTTCCAGGTTTACCATGGAAAAGGACATTACGAGGTGCCCACTCTTTAAATTTCTCCGGATCCTGCAAATATTTCATTATTATCTTACATTTGGTCTTTGCACGCTCTTGGCCAACAACATCGTCCATTTTAAGTTCGCTTTCAATTTTTTTAAATTTATTAGCTTCTTCATTTTCAATAAGGACTATGGATGTATTTGCAGTTATCTGCGAGTTATTAGGATGTGCTTTTATGATTTTGAATGCAAAATCTGGCAGTAATTTTTGATCAAAAAGAAAAGAACCTTCATTAACAGTATATCCTTCCCATTGTTCCCTTGCGTAAAGTTCAAAAAGTTCTTTATCAAATATCTCTATTTTAGGATTTTCCACAAGATTGCAAAGAAAAGGATAACCAATAGACTCTAATGCAACTACTTTAGCTTCTTTTTGTGGGCCGCCTTTATTTTGTGATGTTTTTTTCTCTATAATATATGAATCGGGTGCCATATTGTTAAATTTCACTAATACACCTTCCAGTGTTGATTATATAATTAAAATTTAGAAAATAAAATTTTAAAATCCGCATGTAATTAATTTTATTTTTATACATTTTCATGTTATCTTATATAAACTATTAAAATTTTTCATTTTACCTAGCTTTTTCTAATAACTTCCTAAAATAGTGTATAAAAAAATAATATACTTTATTTTGTACTGTTTTCTATTCTTAATATCATTTAGTAATTTATATGAAATCATATATTAAAGTTTAGATTCATAAATATTAAAAAACTTGATTTTTTGTATGATATTTTGGCCTGAACTTATTTTGACATTGAAAATTACTTATTAAAATAAAACATCTGCATTATTTCATTTTTAAAATTACTTCTCATTTAAGATTTTTTGGTATTCTTTCTTCATTTCCCTTGAATCTATATCCAGATAGGGAGTTTCACAAATAAATGTGACATTAAAGCCATTTTCTGATACCAGTTCCAGTAAAGGGGCAAGTGGCGGCCCGAAGTTTTCATTTTCAAGCACATGATGTTTTCTCTCACCCTTATCTGTATATTCAATTTTTGTAAAATGAGAATGAAGGGTATTAATGCCTAATTCATCCTCTACCTTATCAAATATTTTTGCATAATGATTTTTAGTTTTGATACTTCCTACGGACCGTGCATGCATGTGTGCAAAGTCCACGGTAGGTTCAAAGTTATCAAAAGTCTGGCATATGTCTATAATTTCATCAAGGGACCCAAGTTGCGATTTTTTACCGGTTGTCTCAGGTGCAAAAGTATATCTTTTAATTCCTTCACTTTCAACTTTTTCTAATAACTCTGTAATGGCTTCTTTAGTCTTTTTCATAGCCTCTTCATGGGAATATTTGGTATAAAAACCCATATGAAAAACTATTCTATAAGAATTCATCCATTCTCCAGCCTTTGCAGATTGAATAAGTCTGTTGATTGAGTTTTTAATAGTTTCTTCCCTTTGTGAAGATAGGTTAATGTAATAAGGAGCATGCATTGAAATCAGAATGTTGTTTTTCTTTCCATTTTGTGCAAGTTCCAGTGCAGATTGTTTTGAAATTTTAACCCCATAAGTGGCCTGATATTCAAAGGCATCAAGCCCAATTTGTTTAATATAATTGCAAACTTCTGTTGTTTTACCTTTATATTCAATAAGTCTTCCTGCAGGTCCAAATCTTACCTCTGATTTCATTTAATCACAATATTCCATATATCTTTAAATTTCTTATACTATTCTATTTTTAATTTCATATTTTTTACATAATCTATTTGCTCTTTCATTTAGTTCTCTTTGATATTTTGTGTTTGGATAGAATTTATCTCCAAAGATTTTTTTAGTTTTTTCCAAAAGTTCAGGGAAGTGTTTTTCAATGGTTTTAAAGTAAACAGTTTTACAATCAGTTGGTTCATTCCCAAATAGAGTTAAACCAGCAGTTAAAATTGAATCAGCACCGTAATTTTTGGCCAGAACTATCATTTTTTCCACCTGTTTTTCTGAATCAGATAAAAACGGTAATACAGGCATGAAACATACTCCAGTCCTGAATCCTTCCTCTTTAAATTTTTTCATGGTTTCTAACCTTTCTTTTGGAGTTGGAGCATTGGGTTCAAAGATTTTAGCCAGTTTTTCGTCAGGAGTGGAAAATGAGAATGATATTATTGCCCCTCCTCTTAATTTTGGCTTTAAATCAGGCGGCAGAATTGCATTTTCATTTATCTTCTTTAAAATATCCATATCTCTTAAAATCAGTTTAGATCTGGTTAAAATACTCACTGGGAACTTAGATCTTGCTATTATTTCAAGTAAGCTTCTTGTTAATTTTAGTTCTTCTTCAACTGGAGGATAGGGTTCAGTAGATGATGCAATTCCAATTAATCCATATTCTTTAGTTTTAACCCTTCTTTTCAGCTGTTTTACCAGAATTTCTGCAGCATTTGATTTAACCTGTAGTTTATGAGTAGTATTTCCCCCATAATGGCTTCCTCTGATATAGCAGTAAAGACAATTAAACGAACAGCCAAGATAAGGGTTAAGTGAATAATCTAATAAAAACCAAGAGTCGCGTTTTTTTGATTTATTTAAAATGGATTTTACACTAACTTCATTTATACCTTTTTTAGGCTCATTTCCCTGGAAAATATCATCTAAAGTTCTGTTTTCACTAATTTTATCAAACATCCTCTCAGGATATTAAAGACTAACTGGACTTATTAAGTTCAATAGATTCTCCTATTAGGATTTTTATGTATTCAGCATCGATAGTTGATTCATCTGTAACTTTAATATGCCTCATTTTCTTTCCTGTACCTTCAAGAAGATTTTTAGGATCCTCCAGTTCTGTCCCATGCCAGAATTCAAGGTTTACATGATTTTTATGGATTAAAATTGCACATACATATCCATTCTTTTGGTAAACAAGATTTTTCCATTTTATAATTTCATCCATATCAGGAAACAGTTTTAAAATTAGATTTCGAAGTTTTAGGGCAATTTTGCTTATTTCTATGGCATATTTTTCCAGATATTCATCTATATTTGCTCTTTCAGGCATTATTTCACTTTTTTATTGATAAAATTGACTTATTTATATCTTAATAATGCTATTTTAGTACAACAATATATTAATTTTAACCTATGAATCGAGTTTTAAACGATTCAATAAGGATCCCAGTCTTTGACTTCTTTATATTCTGGAAAGTCACCATAATCGTACTTATCAAACATTTTTCCCCATGAAGTCTTTTTAAATTCATTTATCTTTCTCTTTCCAGTTATAGGATACCAGAGGCGATCATGATAAAATTCAGAGGCAAAGATGAAGGATTTAAATAAGGGTGAATTAAAGAGCAGCTGGTGGAGCCACCTTATATTCATTGTTTTCTTCCTGATCCTTTGATCCCACTTTATTATGGGGCTTCTTTTAGTTTCAAAATTGAAATTCAAACTTTTAAGGTTATTTATATTGGCATTTATTTCGATCTGATCAATATCACCGGTTCCTAAACCCATATCATGCGCCATTTTAATGTAATCAATTTTTAGGGGATCAAAACCCATTATTCTTGCAGCTACAGCATCGATTGCAACCTGATCCTCCCCAGCCAGTATTAGATTGCCAGTGAATGGTTTCATTGTTCTTGGCCCCGCTCCGTTTCCACAGACCCCACCATCCATAACTGCAAATATTCCTTTATGAATCTCATTTTGGATTGAAAGCAAATCAACAAGGACTTCATGTATCTTTTTATGGGCATGGTGTCTGTATTTGGGAATTAAACCTCCAAAAGCATTTTTCATGGCTCCAGTGGTTGTTGTATGGCCATGTGTTTTCATAGTTGGAAAATGAATCACATTGGAGTCATAGAACATTTCTGGAACCCATACTTCTCCAAATATTTCATTCATAGCAAGCATTTCGGATTTTGGCTTATGAGAAACCCATTCAACATCGGTTAAGGGCTTAAAATTTATTTCATGGCTATTTAGAATGGGAAGCCATTTGTTATAGTATGCTCCTTTCCATGGATGTGTAACAACAGTCTGATTCTCTACAGCTACAACATCTTTGTAACCATCAGTTTTTAGAGCATTTAAGACCCCTTCAAGCTGCCAGGGGGGAGTCGAACATGCAGGATAATAGAGGGTCCATGAAAGATTGAGTTTTAAAATTGTGGAGGTTTCCTTTTTTAAGGATTTTTTATATTCTGCTAAATTCATTAAGCTGTAATAATCATTAACCACGGTTTCTGGTGATGTCTTCATAACTGCTACATTTGACATTAATTCACCTATTCTATTTTTGGTCTTTCTAAAATAATTCTGTTTTTAAATAGTAAATACACACTGAATCCTAAAATTGTCCCGTACCAGAGCGTTCCAAATCTTATTATTATGGCAGTACCAATTGATACAGCAGAATTTAGCCCAAAAAACTGAAGCAATCCAGTAATTGTCCCTTCAGCAACTCCAAGGCCTCCCGGAATCATGCTTACTGCTCCAGCAAGAGATGCAAAGCTAAACACGAACGTGGATAAAATAATGTTAACATATTCTCCAAATCCTACTATTACATAATAGAGGGCCAGACATTCAAAAAACCATGCAAAGGCGCTTACAAAAGACATGAAAACAAGCCCTTGAGGGGCCATTGTTTGTTCAAAGGTTTTATGCATTTCTTTAATGTCGCCAGAATATTTTCCTGCTCTTTTTTCCAGTACTGAAATTATTTTACTGGAAATCCATTTAGATCTAACTGCTATAAAAAATCCGGCAAAAACTGCAATTAAAATTATTAAAATATAAGCTCCTTCCCTATAGTAGAGAATTCCGAGTAAAGATAGAATTATTAAGCCAATTAAATCTGTAAATCGGTCAATAATCACTACAGGGACAGTCCTGCTTAAGTTTTCTCCATTTATATCTTTTATAAGCCATCCTTTCCAAATTTCTCCAACTTTTGCAGGGGTTATTATCATTCCCAGTCCACTGAAGAATACGAATAAATTATCTTTAAGATTTATCTGAACTCCTGCAGTCTTGAGAAAAAAATTCCACTTATAAAATCTGATGAAATAGGCAACAGTAGTTAGAATTATCATTAATGGGATAAATATCCATTTAAAAGATTTCATTGCAGAAATTAATGTATTCCAATCGGCATATATGCCCATTATTACATAAACTACAACTGCAAATAGGATTACCAGCCAGATCTTGTTTTTCGCCATAATTTAAGCACCTTTGTTATTCCATGGTTTAAAAAAATGGATTTATTTCCAAATATTTCTAAATCTTTATTCAAAATAGCATTTTTCACCTCATGGGATTCTAAAATAATACCTGCTTTACCTATCTCATATGGAAAATGCGCATCACTGCCTCCAACCTGGGATAAATTATGTTTTTTTGCATATACTGCTGCTCTATCATTATATTTTTGGTAAATGCATCTGGAATTAAACACTTCAATTGTATCCAGGTACTTTGCATCCTCATTTTTAATGCCGAATGATGCTTTCCTCAATTCGTCAAATGGATGTGGAACAATTACTAAACCGCCCTGGTCTCTAATTTCATCAGCAACTTCATGAAATTCCCTTGATTTGATTTCTTCAGATAAAAAGAGCCCAATAATCTCCCCTCTGGTTGTGGATACCTCAGAACCAACTAAAACTTTGAAATCTTGAGTTTCGTATTCTTTTGTCTTTAAACCGCCTTTTATGGTATTATGGTCAGTTACTGCAATTCCATCAAGTCCCTTTTTAATTGCAATCTTTACAATTTTTTGGGGATCAAGAATTCCATCATTAGAATACTTTGAATGAATATGTAAGTCGTATTTCATCTTTTAATTCCAGTAATTTAATTTTTACTTTATATCTTTAAATTATAGTAACTAATATGAAAATTTTAATATTCTTAAAATTTAAAAATTATGTTTCCATAAAGTATTACTATAATTAGAATCACCCACAAAATCATGGTAAATAACATTCCCCTATCTCTAAAAAGCATTTCAGGCTCTCCGCCGAAATTTTCTTTATGCACAAGATATATGTATCTGAAAAGACCGTAGAATGCAAAGGGAATTGTGAGCATTATAAATATTTTGCCTGTAAAAAATGTGTAAAGAGAATATGACATGATTAAGGCACTAGTAGTAATATTAATCATCTGGTCAAGCATTTCAGTTGAGTATCCATCTAGAATTTTCCTGTGATTTCCAGCATCACCTCTTAAAAGCACCAGCTCATGTCTACGTTTCCCAATTGCTAAAAATAATGCAAGTAAGAAAGCACATATTATGAGCCATGGTGAGACAAGGACTCCCACTGCAAAACATCCTGCAATAGCCCTTATAACAAAACCAGTGGAAATAATTATTATATCTACTATTATAAAATGCTTTAAAAATACTGAATAAATTAATATTAACAGAAAGAACGCTATTGTTGAAACTAAGAACCATAAATTAATTAAATAGGCAACAAAAAGCGCTAAGCCAATAAATATGATGGCAAATATTAAAGCATAAGATTTGTTTAATTTACCTGATGCTATGGGTCTCATGCATTTTTTAGGATGGGTTTTATCCTTTTCAATATCGATTATATCGTTCAGCACATATATGCTGCCTGAGATAGCGCAAAAAACTGCAAATGCCCCAATTGCATCAATCCATAGGTTTAAGTTCAAAAGGTTAAATGAAAATACAATTCCCACAAATATAACCAGATTTTTATACCACTGCCTCGGACGCATTGAAATAATAAATTCTTTTATCATTAAAATCACTGTAAATTATGAAAAAATCATTCAAATAATGCAGCAATTCAATATCAATTCTTTGAATATATGTTACTTCCATTTAATAAAATCTATTAAAAAGAACAGATAGTCTCAAATTAACACATAAAATGATTTAAAAATAGAAGAAAGTAATGGTATCTTTAATTAAAAAATACCCATAGCTTTATTTGTTTTTTCAATGGATTTTTGAGGATCATCTTCTATTTCAAGCATAGCCCTTATTGCATCAACATTTTCTGGCACAACGTCAGATTCCTGATGAATTGCCTGCATGTAATAGAGTTCTCCATCTACGATGTTCAATGATTCGTCCCAGACTCCGATTTCGAATAAATCATTTCTTGAACGGCCTAATTCTTTTGCGTATTCCATAAATTCAGCAGTTGACCCAAGCCCTTCACTTGCTTTAAGTAAAAGAACACGAGGAGTAGCATTTAACATATCTTTAATATCATCAACGCTTACATTAGATTCAAGTTCAACCATTAAGTTGTGCTGGTGCATTAATGTTGTAGGCACTAATAATGCTATTGTGGTAATATTAAGGCCGTACATAACTGTCTGAACATCAGGTCCGTGATGTGAAGGCACTGTTGGGGGATTTGGAACAACAGCATTGATTGGGCCTTTTTTAACCTGCCTTGGGTCAGCACCTCTTCTTACCATAACAGCCCTTACCTTTTTAATTCCACAGAGGTCATCTATTGGTTTAAGGGTTCTGCATAATCCAGTTGTATTACAGGAAACAACTCTTGCATAATCTTTCCCTATAACATCTTTATAATTTGAAAATGAATTGAATGAAAGTCCTATATTGTCATGTTTTTCTCCACCCTGAAATATGCCTTTCAATCCAATTTTTTCATAAATAGATTCCTTATTTTTGGCACCGATACCTTCGGGGGTACAGTCAACAACAACATCCAGTTTCTCAAATAATTCGTCTGCAGTTCCTGTTACTTTAATTCCTGCTTCTTCAAAGGAGCTTTCCCTTCCCGGGACACTTATATATAGATCATAGCCTTTTTCAACTGCCATTCGGGCTTCAAAATCAGGGCTTCGCTTGGTAACCCCCACAATTTTCATATCGTCTTGAGCAGAAACTGCATCTGCTACTCTTTTACCGATTGTTCCATATCCATTTATACCAACAGATTTCAAAAGATCAACTCCTTATTCAAATACTAATCTTTAACTTTTAATTATAATATAATTTTTATCGCTATATAAATAAATTTATTTCCATCAATACCTTTTTAGGCTGATTGTTGAAATATGAAAAAGCCATTAATACCGGAATGCATTTTAATATAAATTTCAGTAGATTAGGACTTTTATTTTTTTTAATATTTTTATTTAAGGCGCTCTAATAAATATTATTTTAATTTCATCTTTCTGCAAGTTCTGTAATGATACCTTCTAGAAACACCCTTGTTGATATCTCAAATAGGGTTCCAAATGGTGTTAATGGTTCATATTCACCGGATACTCGCCTTTCTATATAATTTTTAGTTTTTGCCCTTATTCTTCCGGGTATTTCAATTACAAGGTCTGAAATTTGAGCAAGGGGTGAATCAGAAAAAGAAGTTATGGATATAATATCTGCGCCAATTTCATGTGCCTTTTTTGTAATAGTTAAGGTTGGTTCAGTTTCTCCTGATCCAGATATGGCTAAAAGCACATTTTCTTTATTAATTTCAGGCACAATTGTCTCGCTTACCACATAGACTTCGCTGCGTATTTTGCTTAATCTTGAAGCGAAAGATTTCCCAACAAGTTCAGATTCTCCATAACCGCATATAAATATCTTTGGAGCATTAATTAAGTAATTTTCCATGAGTTTAACGGCTTCATCGTCAATATCCAGAGATTTAATATGGGATGTAATTTCTTCAAGCACTATTCTTAACATAAAAACACCAGTTATACAGTTAATATATTTCTGGCATTATATATTATTTTTGATTTTTGAGGTTTTAATGCTTTAAATGCAAAAATAATGGTTATTGGTCTTAATCTGTAAATAAATTGCCTCTAAATACACTATTTAAAGCAAAATATCTTAAATTAAATAATAAAATGGCATGACGAGCGTTTTAGAGATTTAGTGTAAAAAAAGATAATATATCAGCGTAGCTGGCTAAAATAGTAATTAAAGAATATTTGATTTAATGGGTTAAAAAAGTAAAAAGATAGGAAATTCTTAATTTCCTTAATTGATCATTTTTGGCTGCTTTCGTTTCCGCAGCGAAAAATCTGTTAAAATTTATGATTTTGACGTTGAGGGAGACCTAGGAAAACTTTATTTTCAGAGTCTCAAAATCAGAGATTTTGAAGACCTTTGTTTCCCGAACAGCAAAACTGAAAGTTTTGCACGTCACAAAAATGAAGTTTTTGAGTGCTTTGATTTGAGCGAGGCTTGCAAAAGCTTTGTTTTTGCCGCCATGAAAGGAAGTTTCATAGTCTTAGGAAAATCTTCGATTTTTTTGGCGCAGAACTATCAAAAATCCTTGATTTTTGATGTTTGCGGAGCAAAGCTCCGCAACCGGAAAAATTTAAAATTTTTCCATGTTTACTAACTCAGTTCGTAACCGCAAAAAATTATAGATTTTTTGCATGCAGCAAATCGAAGCTGGAGAAAAATGCTTTACATTTTTTTAGGCATGGAAAATCTTTGATTTTTTAAGATTTGCATGCTTCGTTCTGCCCGACTTTTTTGATCAATTCCCCTCAAAAAATTCAAAGAATTTATGAGCAGTTGAATTACATTGCGTCAAGTTTCTCTGGTAAATATGTATCGACTACATATTCAAGACCATATTTAGAGAATGATTGCTGTTCTGCTTTTTTACCGATCTTAATCATTTTCTTAATTTCTGTTTTCCAGTATTCGTCCTTATAACGAGGATCTTTAAGCAGTTCTTTAAGTCTTAAAACGTCAATATCTTTTAAAGGATCAGTTGGAAGATCATAGTTTATTATGTCACTTGCAGTTACCCCTAAAAACTTAGCGTCTGGGGTTGCAAGGTCATGGTTAACGTGGGCGAGCTTTGCACTTCCTGAGATTATAACCATGGCAATGTGGAATCCCCATGGATCTCCGTCGTTACATACATATACTGGTAAATTAAGCTCAGTGTTAACGCGTTTTAAGAACCTTCTTGTTGCTCTTGCTGCCTGGCCCTTGAGTCCTACAATGAGGGTATCGAATTTTTTATATGCTTCTTCTTGAACCAGTCTGTGGAACATTCCCATAGTTTCAACTGCAATTACTCTTTTCACATCATGATCAACGAATTCCACGTCGTCAATGGTGGGAGATATAGTGTAACCTGATTTACCTGATTTTAGGGCGTTAATTTCAACATCACCCTCTTGAAGAATGATGTTACCATAAACAGAAGCTCCATCTTCCTCTGGCATTAAACCAAGGTCTTCTCTTGACATTCCCAGCATAACTTCTAAATCTTCACCAACACCGTTACATTCTTGCTGGTCGCCAAAATCAACGTCCCATCCTTCTGAAACGTAGTAAAGCTCCCTTAAAGTCGCTGTTTTATTTGTTCTTATAAGATTTTTACTGAAGTTAGCTACATAAACCATTTGGGCTATTTTTTTAATTTGTTTAACATTACCAAGTGATCTTTTACCATAACGGTCTCCAAGGACATAATATCTCTTTGCATCGTCATAAACAAGGTTAGAGGTACCCCTTGAAGGCACTTTAACAGATGGAACAGTGCTACTGTTTACATCTTCAATTATCTGTGCTCCTAATCCTTTGAGCTTGTTTATTGTGATATCTCTTCTATTTAGCATGAATATCCTCCAGTATCTTTGGTTTTCTTGTTACTTTGTTTAATAGTGCGTCGTATTCTGGAACATCTTCTTCAGCAAGGATTGCCGCTTCCCTTAATATTACGGGCACGAAAGTTTCAAATATTTTTGAACGCATTTCTTCTTCTTTAGCTGCTCTTTTTGCATTTAAATATTTTTGTAAGCTTCTGGCAATTTTCATTGTGGCCTGCCTCACTTCCTGCATTATTTCTTCTTCAGGAGCAACACTCTGCTTTCCTGTAGACATATAAGGTACGTGGGTAGATACAATGTTTGCAAATACTGTTACTGGAGCGTTTTCAAGGTCTCTTATCCCATAACGTTTCCAGTCTATACTTTTGAGCGCTTCTGTTATACCACAGCTTCCCTGATCAAAAGTAAGCGGGACTCTATTTGCAAAACGCATGATTTCTGCTTTTTTCTGTTCACCAACTACTCTACCGGATTTTCCTCCGTAGGCAAGCCCGGCCTCAATTACAAAAGAAACTCCTCCTTTGTATGTTTTAGGCTTTCTTGTGATTGTTTTTACATATTCGGGCTCTAATATCTCCCTCATACCTTTTTCAATCTGTTCTTCTCCCATTGGGATTAATCCTGCTGTTGGAGGGGCCATGAAGTCCATTGATTGGAATAATTCCACAATTTTTTCCGCCTCTTCCCATTTCATGTCTTTAGGGCGCTTGTTAAAGTCAATTCCAGTTATTTTTTCAATTTCGTCAATTCTCTTATTTGACATTCTGGATAATGAACTTGTTAACAGGCTTCTGAATCTCCTTTTATCGGTGTGCTTTGCCATAAAGATTAAATCGTCTGCTGTTACTCCTTTTGGATGAGGGAGCACTTCTTTAGGCATTGGGGGAATTATGTCTGTAGCCCTATCAAATATAAATTTGTGGCCTGTAGGATCTCTAAATATGATTTTAGCGTGTGGATTTGCAATCATAGTTCTTCTTATATATTCAAATGCTCCCTGTTCGCTTAGAGAATATGATACATCCTTAAACTGAAGTTCTATGGCTACACCTGTTGAATCGACTTCAACTTCTTTTTTATCTAAAATAAGCCCTTGATTCTTTTTGACATCCATTTTGAATGTCATTTCCACTCCTTTAAGCTTATCCTCTACTTTATATCCTGAAGTGATTTTTACAGGTCTTCCTGTGGTCATCTGGGATAATAGAACACATCCACTGCACCCTAATCCTTGTTGTCCCCTTGACTGGATATTTCTAAATTTAGATCCTGCAAACATGGTACAGTATACTTTAGTGATGAAATCTTCAGGTATACCTGGTCCGTTATCCTTGTGATATAAGATATAATGGTCTTTATCCACTCTTTTAAGGTCTATTATTATTTCTGGTAGAATCCCTGCTTCTTCAGCAGCATCAAGACTATTTGTGATCAGTTCGTGGAATACTATCGTTAATGATCTTATTTTACCAGAAAAACCAAGCATTTGTTTATTTCTTCTGAAAAACTCAGATGCTGTAAGCTCCTTAAACTCTTCAAAAAGTTCAGATGCTTCTCTTTCCGCAGATACTATTGGTTCAATAGACATTTCTTTTTCCAAAGATGTTTCTCTTTCCAAAGTTAGCCTCCTTTAGTCCATAATAAGCGTAATTTTAGTCTTTAATTACAATATTTTCAAATTCTTTTCTTTTTAATTCCTGTTTTTTCCTTTCCAGGAATGAATAGACAGTTTTATGTCTTATACCTTCCAAAATCATTTCGACAGCTTCTTTTGCAATCTGAATCCGTTCCATATCTCCAATAAGTGATACAGTCTTACCATATACCGATACGTCGACATTGGTCATTTCTTTAATTATTTCCTTGGTTCTTCCTTCTCTACCGATTATTCTGCCTTTTTGCCTCAATATTGCTTTTTTTGATTTTCCAACAAAATCCTGCAAATTGATTATTTCAAGAATAAATTCATCATCAAGAAGTTTAAGAGCTGTTTCTGGGCTAAATCCTCTACCTATCGCTTTAACGATGTATCTGGTTTTCCATACGCCAAGAGGATCTTCCATATTTTCTGTTGGAGAAATGGTGACGCTGCCAGTTTCACTTTCAATATCTAGCTCTGTATTTGTCATATTTTCTACATGTTCTTTTGTAACGCCGTCTTTCCCAATTAGAACTCCAATTCTTTCCTTTGGAATCTTAAGATATTCAGTGTTAGGCACTTTTTCACCTCAAAATTTTATTTTTTTGAGGCCAACAAAACCATAGTTTTATGGCCGCAAATCATAGATTTGCGCCCTTGAACATTCATGTTCGGGGCTCGAAAATCTTCGATTTTCTAAAGTTCAAGAAAAATTCTATTTTCTTCTACCTCTAAATATATTTCAATATGCCATATAATATACTTTTCTATCCTCATAAATCCTTAATTATGCTTTTTATTTCTTCATTAGATATATTAACCTTTAATTTCTTAAAATCTCTTACAATATTAGCTATATCTCTATTTAAGAGCTCATGGGAGATTGGATGATCTCGAGTCATACCCTGTGAAATATCGATAATTACAGGTTCTCCATCCTGAATTAAAATGTTGTAACTTGAAAGATCACCATGTACAAGTCCTGCTTCTTGATATAAAAGCTTTATATTATTAATTAATTTGGTAAGGAGCTTTTCAGGGTCCTTAATAACAGAATGTCTCATGGGAAGTGCTGCATCTCCTTCTTCATCTCCAATGAAGTCCATTACAAGTACATTATTCTTTGCTATAATGGGTTTTGGGACATTAACACCGGCTTCTTCGGCTCTTTGAAGATTTCTAAACTCTTTTGTAACCCATGCATTTACAAGCTGGCGTTTATTAGACGTTCTGACCTTAAATCGCGGGTCTCCCTGTATATAATTCTGCATTTTCTTAAAATCAGAAGTTGTAACTCTGTAGATCTTTACTGCTACAAAATTATCATTCTCATCCAGGCCTTTAAACACATTTGCCTCTTTTCCTGTGCTTATCGCACCATTAAGTCGATGAATGTAACCAGTATTTGCCAGTTTGTATAATGTTTTAAGAGTTATAGTGTCAAATACTTCACTTCCAACCCTTTTATCCTCAACACTTTTAATTCTTTTTTCAGATAACATTTTTCTTAAAATATCATCTGCCTTTGATATTTTAGAGCCCATAATTAATTCACGCTATATTTGTGGCTTATTGAAAATTAAACATTATAAAAATGATTAAAAATGATTTAAATTTAAATTCTAAAATTTAAGAGATTATAAGTTTAAATAACCTCTGCGTTCAAGCCAGTTTGCTTCTGTTCTTGTATATCTCCAGATCACGTCTGCTTTTTCATCGCTCTGGAAATCCCATGGTTTTACAAGAACTACATCTCCTTCACGGATCCAGATTCTTTTTTTCATTTTTCCAGGAATTCTGGCAAGTCTAATTTTACCATCGTCACATCTTACCCTCAATTTTCCATGTCCTAATATTTGCTCAACAACGCCAGCAATTTCTCCTTTTCTTGGAGATCTTACTCTACGCATTTCTTGAGTTCCTTGTTGTTGTCTTCCACGTCCTCTTCTCAAATACTCTCCTCCATTAGGTTTTAGAAAGTTATCAATAAAATTCTTCCATTTTATTGAAGTTTAGCTTAAAAGATCATAATAACTAAAATGAACAACTTATATAAATGTACTATTATTGAAAAAGTGCCAGATACACGGGGCTGTTTTTTAGTAAATGAAACCTTATTAATAAACTAAATTATTATTTCCATTATAGATATATTCCACTACTCTGTTATAATACTTTTGCAATAAAAAGTGAAGAATAACTAAAATAATTAAAAGGAATATTATCCATTTTTAAATAAAACCAAACAGTTAAATGAATTATTTTTCAGTATGAATAATATTTTACACGAAAATTAAATAAATGCATTTTATAACAATACTTTATGCTTATTCTTTAAAAAATTTAGGCTTGTTTATTTTTATGATTATATAAAATAATTAATTAAATTTTGATAAGAGATCACCATAATTTTAAAGCATATTTTAAATAAATTAATAGTCATATCCTTTTATGTAAATAATGATTTAAAAGGGTATTTAACTATTTTATAGAATCAAAGTGATTTAAATGGGAACAGAGTTTCTAAGAATAATGGATTCTGAAGAAGTCAGAGAAATAATCGATAATATCAAGATAAAGAAAGAGATTGGGGAAGTAACATTAGAAAAAGCCTATAAAAGAGTACTTGCAGGAGATATAAAAGCAGAAATTGATTTGCCTCCTTTTAATAGAGCATCAATGGACGGATATGCAGTAAGAGCAGAAGATACATTTGGTGCATCTGAAGATAATCCTGTAATTTTGAAACTTACAGAAATAGTAAGGGCTGGTGAATCAGCTTCCAAAAATGTTGAGAAAGGAACATGCATTGAAGTTAGTACAGGAGCCCCAGTTCCAGAAGGTGCAAATGGGGTAGTAATGGTCGAATTTACAGAAAATAAGGATGATGGTATTCATATCCATAAAAGTACAGCTCATGGTCAAAATATTGCCTTGAAAGGATCTGATGTTTCCAGAGATGATCTCCTTCTGAAATCAGGAACATTATTAACTCATGATAAAATAGGGGTATTGGGGGCAACAGGTATTAAAAATGTCCCAGTGTTCAAAAAACCTAAGGTTGCAGTGATATCAACTGGAAATGAGATAGTTAAACCTGGTGAACAACTTGAATATGGAAAAATATATGACATAAATTCTTTAACCATCTCAAATGCCGTAAAAACCTGCGGATGTACGCCAATATATTCTGGTGTTGCCAGAGATAATTATAAAGATCTTAAAAGCAAATTGGAAGAGCACTTAGATGCCGATGTTATAATAACTTCTGGCGGAACCTCTGCAGGTGCAGGCGATGTTTTAAGGGCTGTACTTGATGATATGGGAGAAGTTATGGTGCATGGAATTGCTGTAAAACCAGGTAAACCAACTATGATTGGCTTGATCAATGATAAACCTATTTTTGGGCTTCCAGGATACCCTGTTGCTGCATTAATGGTATTTCATGTTTTTGTTTCATCATTTCTGCGAAAAATGGCATCCATGCCTGAACATCGGAAATCTGATGTATTAAAACTCAAAATTTCAAGAAGATTTCATTCTTCAAAGGGAAGACATCAATACGCATTTGTAAAAATAGAAAATGATGTTGCACACCCTATATTAAAAGATTCTGGAGCTATAACCGCAGTTGCAGAAGCTGATGGCTATTTTGAAGTGGCTAAAAATGTTGAAATAGTTGAAGAGGGGTCTGAAATCGAAGTGATGCCTTTAGAGATTTATTAAATTAAAAAATTTATAATGGGAATTCCATTCCATTTATTTCAATTTTATATCTTCATTACTTTTTTGCCGCTATTTGTGATAGCAAATGTTTTAATTACGTTCCCACATTTATCTTTAACAGTGTTGCTCATTAAACTAAGTGTATCTTCATAATTCGATCCCCAAGAGTTACAAAGAGTATAATATTTTTCCCGGTAATTTCAAAGTGCTCGAAAATTTACAATTTTCGGCCCTGTGAAAACTTGTTTTCACTGGTTTTGTATCATTGTATTGAATGCTGGCGCTGGTTTTCCAGTCCAAACAGGGCTTCCAAAGCATAATGTGTCATAAATAGTAGTATCAACATTGCTGGGTTCTATATCGGCAATTTTTGGACCTTTTGCATCAAGTGCAGCTCTTATATAGTTTAGTATTCCTTTTCTATTTTTAAGGTCTCTAATTTCAATTAAATCTACCGATATTTTGCAAGCACTTTTGCAGCCTCAGCGGTCTTATCAGTTCTTGAATAATACATTACGGCAGATTTCAATTTAACAACTCCTGAATTTTTAAATTTTATAATTATTTTTATATAAATATCTCTCTATTTATGTTTTTTTTATTTAATAAGAACTCCTTAATTAAATTTTAAGACCTTAAAAGAGAAAAAGTATGTCTTGAATTTTAATATGTAAATATCAATACATTTTTTTAATTCAATATATTTTTAATGGATGATATAAAAAATCTGGATATATTATGGCATATTTAACATATTATAGCATAATTTGTCTATATCTACGAATATATCGTTATCTTTAAGTTCTAAAACTTCTGGACGTGTAACTAACACTATTGTAATTCCAAGTTCCACTGCAGCATCTAATTTTGAAGGAGTGCCCCCCGTATCCCCACTTTCTTTAGTTATAATCAAAGAAATGTTATATTCTCGCATTAATGCCTTATTAAAGTCTTTAGAAAAAGTTCCCTGCATTGCTATGATATTTCCCTGTTTTAATCCAAGATCCAGGCATTTTTGAATTGAATCTAATGAAGGAAGTACCCTTGCAAATAATCGGTTGGAATCCACTTTTTCAATCACTGGTTTTAATGTTGAAACTCCTGCAAGATGCATAACTCGACCTTTAGTTAATTCATTGACTTTTAATGCAGCTTCTTTAAATGAAAAAGCTTTATAAATTAGATTACTTTCTGGAAGCTCCATTTGGGGCCTTTCAAAACGAATATAATTAATATCGGCGGATTTTGAAGCATTTATTGCATTTTTAGTTGCATTTATAGCAAAAGGATGTGTAGCATCAATTAGAACTTCAATTTTTTTCTTTTTTATGAGTTCTATCAATTCATTTTCTTCTAATTTACAGGAAAGAACTTTATGTGCGCCTGCGGATTTTGCAATATCCGCACCGTATTCTGTGGTGGTTGTAGCCAGTATTTTAAAATTTCCAGTTTTATTCAGTTTATTAATGATTCTTGCAGCATCTTTAGTGCCTGCCATTACAATTATATTTTTTTTACTTTTTTCTGGCATTAATTCACAACCTGATTACTAATTCTAACCTCAAATAATGTTACTAAAATATAAAAATAGTTTATTATTTGTATTAGTACTTTATAAATTTCTCAGCAAGCCAGTCGCTTATAATGATTGTACAGGATACCAAAATAATCACGATCCAATCAATTAATGATAATGCTGTTGTTTCAAAGATTCCTTGGAGGAACGGGGTATATATAACAGCTATCTGTAGTAATAATGACAGTGAAATGGCGATAAACAAAAATTTATTTGAAATATTTCTTAAGTTCATTTCTGATTTACAGTTAAATACATTAAAAATCTGGAACATGACAAAAACTGTAAATGCTATTGATGTAGCTTTTAAAGCACCTGCTCCACTTATGAGTTCATAATAATAGAGGGCAAGTGTTCCTACAGTCATTACTACCCCTGCAATAATTATTTTTATAAGATTTTTCCTTGGTATAATCTCTTCTTTTATTGGAGCACGTTCCATAATGTTCTTTTCAGGTGGTTCAACACCAAGAGATTGTGCTGGCGGTCCGTCCATAATAATGTTAATCCATAGAACCTGTATTGGATTAAAAGGTACTGGAAGTCCCATGATTGAAGAAGATGTAATTGTAAGTATAGCACCTACGTTCGTTGAAAGCTGGAATCTAACGAACCTTCTTATATTATCAAATATAGTACGCCCTTCTTTAACAGCTTTAACTATGGTGGCAAAGTTATCGTCTTGAAGAAGCATATCTGATGATTCTTTAGCAACATCTGTACCGGTTCCCATAGCTACACCTATTGCTGCCCTTTTAAGAGCAGGAGCATCATTAACACCATCACCAGTCATTGCTGTGATATTGTCCTTATCTTTAAGTGCTTCAACAATTCTAACTTTTTGTTCTGGGAAGACCCTTGCATAAACCTGAACATCCTCCACAATTCTTTCAAATTCAGCATCAGTGAGTTTATCAAGTTCAGAACCAGTAAGGACCTTGCCATCGGTAAGGATTCCAATTTCTCTGGCAATAGCCGCTGCAGTATCTTTGTGATCTCCTGTTATCATTACTACCTTAATGCCGGCTTTCTTACAGGTTGCCACAGCTTCTTTAGCTTCTTTCCTTGGCGGATCCATCATCCCCACCAAACCAACAAAAACAAGATTTTCTTCAAGTATATCTTTGTCCAGTTCATCAAATTTACTTTCTTCATAGGGGATTTTTTTGTAGGCGAGGGCAAGAACACGGAGTGCTTTACCAGTCATATTTCTTAAATCATTTAATACTGCTTCTCTATCTGGTTTTGTAAGTTTCTGGATTCTTTCATCCTTTTCAATCCACGTAGATTTACCTAAAACTATTTCAGGAGCTCCTTTAACCAGAACGTATTTTTCTCCATCAATTTCATTTACTGTGGTCATTCTTTTTCTTACACTATCCAGCGGAATTTCAAGTAATCTTGGATATCTTTTTTCAAGTTCTATTTTTGAATATCCATTTTCTTCAGCAAAAACAAGCATAGCTACGTCTGTTGGATCACCTATAGTTTTACCCTCATATATGCTGGAATTATTACATAGTGCAGAAATTTCAAATGCTCTTTCAGGAGCAGTAATATGGGTTTCTCTCACAGTCATTTTATTTTTAGTCAGAGTACCTGTTTTATCAGTACATATAACGTTACATGAGCCTAAAGTCTCTACTGCAAGGAGTTTTCTAACAATAGCATTACTTTTGGCCATTCTTTGCATTCCAAGAGCAAGTGTTAATGTTAAAATTGCTGGAAGGCCTTCTGGAATTGCTGCAACAGCAAGTGAAATGGCTGTGAGGAATGTATCAACTATGGGAACTCCCTGCAAATATTCTAAAATAAATACCAGTGTACAGACTCCTATTGCAAGAATTCCAAGATTTCTTCCAAGTCTGCCTATTTTCTGGTGTAAAGGTGTTTCATCTTCTTCTTCCTGTATCATTTCTGCTATTTTCCCTATAGCAGTGTTCATACCGGTTTCTATCACAACACCTTTTCCCCTACCGGTAGATACATCAGTTTCCATAAATGCAGCATTACATGTACTTTCTTCTCCAGGTTCAAGAGCATCACAAATTTTTTCAACTGGGACTGATTCTCCAGTAAGTGCCGATTCATCAACGTTTAAATTGGAGCTCTGTATTATTCTTAAATCTGCAGGGATATTATCTCCTTCCCCTATAGTGACAATATCTCCTGGTACGAGATCGCTTGCAAGTATTTTCTGATCCCTACCATCTCGAATAACCATAGCTTCGCTCGAAATAAGTCCTTTAAGCTTTTCCATGGCTTTTTCTGCACGATATTCCTGTATAAATCCAACGACTGCATTTATTACTACTACAATTAAAATAACAACTGCATCAATGGTATCTCCTACATAAGCTGCTGCAATAGCAGCAACTATCAATATAATTATGAGTATTTCTTTAAACTGACTTAGAAAAAGACTAATTGGGCCTGCTTTCTTTTTTTCAACCAGTTCATTTTTTCCATATTTAATTGAGCGTTTATTGGCTTCTTCGGTTGATAGACCTTTATCAGCATCTGATTTTAATGTCTTTAAAGTTTCATCTGCAGTTAAATTTTGCCATTTCATCATAACACTTCTTTAAAGTTCCTTAAAATTTAAATCATATTGATATTTGGATAATTATTTATGTAAAAAGCCGCTTTTTTATAATTTACCAGCTTCATTTTGTCTGAATTTATAAATTCAGTAGAAAATGGTTTTATAATAATGTCAGCACCAACTATTTGTGCAACTTTTATGATGCAGGGCTGTAATTCTGGTTGTGGTCTTACAGAATAAATAAGGGATGATCCCTTATATATTTTTAAGTCAGGATTACAAATATCATCTTGAATAATCTTCTTACAAGAAGGTTTAATATCTGTCATTACAATAGAAGTTTTAAGGTTTTTCTGGAGGATTGATGCCACTTTATGAAACCTTCCAGCACCCACTTCTACTATCTTATCCGCATCAGCATAATTATTGATGATATATTGAGTAAAATCTTCCCACATTTCTATCACGGCGATATTCATGATAATAAGAGAGTTTAAGCGCCCAGACATTAAAAGAATTCTGGAAATTGAAACAGCTGCTTTTGATGATCCATATCCGTCCAGTATACTTATAGATATTTATAATTTAGGTGCAGGATTTCTTGTAGCACAGCAAAATAATATGGTTGTAGGATATATTATATTTTGGATAAGATATGAAGATGAGGGCCATATAATTTCTCTTGCCGTAGACAGAAAATACAGGAGAAAAAGCATTGGCTCCCAGTTAGTGGATTATGCTGTAAATATCTTTGCTAAATGCAATGTAAAAGATATTAAACTTGAAGTAAGGATTGGAAATAAAGGTGCAAGGAAATTTTACAGGGAATTAGGCTTTGAAGAAAAAAAATTTCTTGAAAATTATTATGAAGATGGTGAAGATGCTGTAATAATGAAAAAAGCATTGAAATCATATTCTAGGGATCTACCCAAAGACTAAATACTTGAAAATCAAATGACATTAAGGAATTGTATTAGATTAAAATTACTAATTATAAATAATTTACATGATATATTTATTAAGATTAGGATTAATACGGTGATTAAATGATAAAAGAAGCAAAATTAGCTTTAGAGGATGGGACAATTCTTTATGGAGAAGGTTTTGGTTTTGAAACAACGAAGACAGGGGAAGTAGTTTTTGCAACAGGAATGACAGGCTACGTTGAATCACTCACAGATCCTTCATATAAAGGTCAGCTTTTAATGAATACGTATCCACTTCAAGGTAATTATGGGATATCTGATAAATGGTTCCAATCAGAAGGAATAAAAGCAGAGGGCTTCATTGTAAGGGAAGAAACTCAACATCCATCGCATTCAGAGTCTACTAAAAATCTTTCAGACTTTCTGGCGGAATATGAAATTCCGGGAATAAGTGGTCTGGATACAAGAGCTTTAACCATTAGAATTCGGCAATTAGGAGCTATGAAAGGCGTTCTTTCGACAGAAGAGATAGAAGATGCGGAATTATTGGAACTAGCAAAAACACAACCGGGTATAGAGGAAATAGACCTCGTAGATCAAGTATGTGTTGATAAACCTAAAATTCTTGGAGAGGACTTTAAAAGAAGAGTAGCAATACTTGATTGTGGCGTAAAAAATAATATTATAAATTCATTACTTAAAAGAGAAACTGGTGTCATTATATTACCATATAAAATGGATCACAAAAAAATTCTTGATTACGATCCAGAAGGTATACTTGTATCCAGCGGTCCAGGAAATCCTGCTAGAGTAAAAGAAGCAATATATAACGTTAAAAAACTTTCAGAAAGACGACCTATGTTTGGAATATGCTTCGGCCAACAGATAATAGGGCTTGCCTTTGGAGCCAAAATATATAAGATGAAATTTGGTCACAGGGGGGCAAATCAACCTGTAAAAGATCTTGAAACAGGAAAAGTATCTATAACATCTCAAAATCATGGATTTGCCATTGATCCCTCATCAATTGAAGGAACTTCTCTAAACCTTACTCAGATAAATCTTAATGACGGAACTCCAGAGGGAATTGAGCATGAAGAACTTCCAGTATCTGGCTTGCAATATCATCCAGAAGCAGGTCCGGGACCTCATGATACAGATTATGCATTTGACAGGTTTCTTAAAATTATGGAGAAATATTAATCCACGCTTTAAAGTGAAAAACTCCTGAAAAATTCATATTCACATAAATCAACGGATAAAATGTAATTTAATAAGTTTAAGATAATAAAAAGTTACAAATGGAGACTTAAGATGCCGAAAGATGACGACATAAAAAAAGTTCTTATCATTGGATCAGGGCCAATTCAAATAGGACAGGCGGCTGAATTTGATTATTCTGGCTCTCAAGCTTGTAAATCATTAAGAGATGAAGGAATAGAAACAATTCTTGTTAACAGCAATCCTGCTACAATTCAAACAGACATAGACATGGCAGATAGAGTATATGTTGAACCAATTACTCCTGAAATTGTTGCAAAAATCATAGAAAAAGAGAAACCAGACGCTATTTTACCTACAATGGGCGGACAAACCGGGCTAAATGTAGCAACAGGACTTGAAGAAATTGGTGCACTTGAAGGGATTAAAGTTATAGGTTCATCAGTAAAAACGATAAGGAATGTAGAAGATCGCGATCTATTTGATAACTTTATGAAAGAGCTTAATGAGCCAGTACCAAAAGCAAGGGCTGTAAGTTCATTAGAAGAAGCTTTAGAAGCAGTTGAAAAGATTGGATACCCTGTTATCGTTAGACCTGCATTCACCCTTGGTGGTACTGGGGGTGGTGTAGCATATAACGAAGAACAGCTTAGAGAAGTCGCAACCCGTGGACTTGACATGAGTTATATCGGGCAGGTTCTCATTGATGAATCTGTTATGGGATGGAAAGAGTTTGAATATGAGGTAATGAGAGATAAAAACGACACCTGTATAATCGTATGTAACATGGAAAATATCGATCCAATGGGAATTCATACTGGAGAAAGTATAGTTGTTGCTCCTTCTCAAACTCTAAGTGATGAGGATAATCAAAAGCTCAGAGATGCTTCCATTAAGATAATAAGGGCGCTTCAGATACAGGGGGGATGTAATATACAGTTTGCAGTGCATCCGGAAACTGGAGAGTATAAAGTAATTGAAGTTAATCCCCGGGTTAGTAGAAGCAGTGCACTTGCTTCAAAGGCTACAGGATATCCTATAGCTAAAATTTCATCAAAAATTGCCATAGGTATGACCCTTGATGAGATACAAAATGACATTACCAAAGAAACACCTGCATCTTTTGAACCTTCAATAGATTATGTGGTTGCTAAAATACCCAGATGGCCTTTTGACAAATTTAAGGGCATAAATAAACAAATAGGTGTTCAGATGAAATCCACTGGAGAAGTAATGTCTATTGGTAGGACTATTGAAGAGTCTCTGCATAAAGCCATAAGATCTCTTGATATTAAACGATTTGGTTTTGATGATGTTAATTATGATAAAAAAGCACTGGAAAATGCCACAGATGATCGCATTTTTCAGGTTTACACTGCTCTTAAATCAGGCATGAGCATCGATGAAATTAAAGAGATTACAAAGATCGACGAATTTTTCCTTTATAAAATAATGAATATCATTGATTTTGAAAATAAATTAAATAATGATAATATTTCTGACCCTTTTATGCTTCGAAAGGCCAAAAGAATGGGGTTCTCTGATAAAAAACTATCAGAAATTACTGGATATGATGAAGAAGAGGTAAGAGAACTTCGAAAGGAAAATGGAATCATTCCAACTTATAAAATGGTTGATACATGCGCGGCTGAATTTGAGGCAAAAACACCCTATTATTATAGTACTTACGAACAATTCGACGAAGTAGAAGTTTCTGACAAAAAAAAGGTCATTATACTTGGAGCTGGACCAATCAGAATTGGTCAGGGGATAGAATTTGATTATTGCTGTGTGCATGGTGCAATGGCTCTTAAAGATGAAGGCGTAGAAACTATTGTCATAAATAACAATCCGGAAACTGTTAGTACTGATTATGATATTTCAAACAAACTCTATTTTGAACCATTAACCTTTGAAGATGTAATGGGAATTATTGATAAAGAAAAACCCTATGGAGTTGTTGTTCAATTTGGGGGTCAGACATCCATAAATCTTGCTGTTCCTCTTGCAAATGAAGGTGTAAAAATACTTGGTACTCCACATGAAAGTATTGATAGGGTAGAAGACCGTGAAAGATTCACAAGAGTTTTAGAAAAGCTCCATATTCCTCAAGCAGATTATGGTATTGCTAATTCATTTGAAGATGCAAGAAGAGCTGCAGAAAGAATAGGATTTCCAGTACTTGTCCGCCCCTCATATGTACTTGGTGGAAGGGCAATGGAAATAGTCTATGACGATATAGAACTTAAAGAATACATGAAAGAAGCTGTTAAGATCTCTCCAGAGCATCCAATACTTGTGGATAAATTCCTTGAAGATGCAATTGAAGTAGATGTAGATGCTCTCTGTGATGGAGAAGATGTATTCATTGCTGGAATAATGGAACATATTGAAGAAGCAGGAGTACATTCTGGAGATTCAGCATGTGTTATACCTCCACAGACTATCCATGAAGACGTTATAGAAGTAATTAAAGATTATACTCGAAAACTTGCGCTTGAACTTGATGTGGTAGGACTGATGAATATTCAGTATGCAGTAAAAGATAATGGAGAACATAAAGTTTACATTTTAGAAGCAAATCCACGTGCAAGTAGAACTGTGCCATTTGTAAGTAAAGCTATAGGCGTTCCTATTGCGAAAATAGCAGCTAAATTGATGATTGGGCATAAACTCGCTGATTTAGGGCTTAAAGATGAAATAAAAATTGATCATGTGGCTGTTAAAGAGTCTGTATTCCCATTTATTAAACTTCCCGAAGCTGACTCAATTTTAGGCCCTGAAATGAAATCAACAGGGGAAAGTATGGGAATTGATGATAATTTTGGAATTTCATATTATAAATCACAGTTATCAGCTCACATGGAGCTTCCTAAAGAAGGGAAAATATTTATCAGTGTCAAGAATGCAGATAAAGATAAAATACTTGATATTGTCCAGAAAGCTGAAGAGCTTGGTTTTGAATTACTTGCAACAAGAGGAACTGCAAGGGCAGTCGAGGATCATGTTAAAATTGATAGGATTAAGAAAATCAGCCAGGGATCACCCAATATAAAAGAAGCAATTCTCGATGGGGAGATTAACCTTATTATAAACACACCTTCAGGTAAACAGTCTGCAGATGACGGATATTTCATTAGAAGACTTGCAGTAGAGCTTGGAATTCCATATGTCACCACTCTTGCAGGGGCTCGTGCAGCACTAACTGCTATTGAAAAAGTAAAGGAAGGAGTTGTAGACGTAAAATCCCTTAATGAATACCATAATAGTAATAAGATTGATTAAGTATGAGTTTATTTTTTAATTGAGCTATTTACTTATTTTTTTATAATTTTAGTTTCATAATAAGCTATATCGATGAATTTTTTTAATAATTACTTTCTTTGTAAATGTCATCAGCATTTATATTACATTTTTTCCTATGAAATATTCAAAACTATGCTAATTAAAAAAAAGGAAAAATAAACATTTTTAACAGCATTTATCATGGAGAAATTTTAAATTAAATATAAACTAATCAAAAGCAATTTATGAAAAAGAATTATTTAATTTAATGTTATGTTGAAATTGACTAATTATGGAATTAAAGAGATATTTACTTCCATGCTTTTAGGTTAAAAGTCAGATGAATAATAAATAGGTTATGTTTAGCATGATCACAATTGAAAATGGTACTATTCTTTATGGGAAGGATATAGGGGCCATAAAGGCAAATATAGTAATTGATGAAGGAATTATAACTGAAATAACCAAAAATAAGGTTAATTCAGGTAAAAAAATTGATGCAAGTGGATCAATTATAGCTCCAGCATTTATAAATTCGCATGTACATACTGGAGATTCAATAGCTCGAGATATTGGGGATGGAAAGAGTATTGATGAGATTGTTAAGCCCCCTAATGGTTTAAAACACAGGATTTTAAATAAAACTCCTCCTGAAATGATAATTAATGAAATGAGACAGTCAATGAAGGATATGCTTGCAACTGGTACAACCACATTTGTTGATTTTAGAGAAGGGGGGCTGGATGGGATAAAACTAATCGAAGAAGCATCTAAAGGTATTCCTATTCGAAAAATAGTCCTTGGAAGAGATGACTCATTTTACGATAAAGAAATTAGAAAATCGGAAATTAAAAGGATAACAAAAACCCTTCTCAAATCATGTGATGGTATAGGATTGAGTGGATTTGGCGAAATAAGAGATGAAGTAGCGCAATTAATTACAAAAACATGTAAAAAACATGGAAAAATTTCAGCAATACACGTGGCAGAACATGAAAAAGTGCAGAAAGAATCAGTGAAATCTACTGGTAAAAGTGAAGTTGCAAGGGCTGTTGAAGCGAATTTTAATATTTTGGTTCATGTTACAGCACCGATAGGGAATGATCTGGAATTAATAAGTAAAAGTGAGAGTTCTGTGGTTTGCTGTCCTCGATCAAATGGTTCACTTTCTGTTGGGATTCCCCCTATAATGGACTTAATTAAACATAAAATAAATGTACTTCTTGGAACAGATAATATCATGTTTAACTCTCCCAATATGTTACGAGAAATGGAATATGCCTTAAAAGTGACACGTGGTAATTACAGAGAATATTTTTCTCCACTTGAATTATTTAAAACAGCAACTAAAAACGCCGTTAAAGCTTTCAATTTGAATAATGGATGTATAGAAGAAGGTAAAATCGCAGATATAATTATTGTAGAGGAAATCTCAAAAAATCCTGTATTATCCATTATTAATAGAACAGAAGTAAAGGATTTCAAATATTTAATTAAAGAAGGTAACATTGTATCTAAAAAGGTAGTTTAAGGCACTAGTTAGACATTTTGTAAAAGGAGTGAGTTTATGTATAAAAAAATTCTACTACCTACAGATGGTTCTAAAAATGCAGAAATGGCAGTGGACCATGTTTTCCGATTTGGAAGCAGAAGTGGTGCTGAAATTATTATTTTATATGTAATTGAAACACCAAGATTTACGGGAATACGATCTGCTGATAAAAGTGAATTAAAGAAAAGTTTAGAGTCTGAAGGGCAAAAATCTTTTGATAGAATTACAGACAGATTAAATAGTTTAAGCAGCGGCGAAGAATGTGAAAAGCAAATTAAATTAAATTTTCAGTTTAAAGAAGGCTCTGCTGCAGATATAATATTAAACACAATTGATGAAGAAAATATTGAATTGGTGGTTATGGGAACTTCAGGAAAGCGTGGTTTTAATAGGTTTTTACTGGGAAGTGTAGCTGAAAATGTAGTTAGGTCGGCGCCATGTCCTGTTTTAGTTGTTCGTTAACAGTTGCCTATCTGTAAATAAAACTGATTCAGTTTATATAATACTAAATCCATAACTATTAAAATGTATTAGGAGTAATATTATCCTAAGAGGTGAACTCATGTATAAAAAAATTTTAGTACCTACAGATGGTTCTGAATATGCAAACAAAGCTGCAAGACAGGCAGCATGGATTGCAAGTATAAGTGGCGCAGAACTAATGGCTATAAATGTGATTGAAACGTCATCATTAGTAGGATTGCCTGCTGAAGACCTTATTGTACGAATTAAAGAGATGCTTAAGGAAGAAGGGCAAAAATCACTGGAGAGAATTTCTGAAATAGTAATGGAAGAAAAAAAGGATGATAAGTGCCAGAAAGATGTTAAACTAACTTTAGATACTAAAGAGGGTTCTCCATCAGATATAATAATTAAAACAATAGATGAAGAAAATATTGACCTTGTTGTAATGGGTACTTCAGGTAAACATGGCTTAGATAGGTTTTTACTGGGAAGTGTAGCTGAAAATGTAGTTAGATCGGCGCCATGTCCTGTTTTAGTTGTACATTAATGTAATAGATAGATATTATGAAATGATATTTTGATTTTTATTCAATACTAGTTGGTGTAACAATGCTTATAAAAGAAGTAATGTCAGAGGATATACACTACATACAGGTTCCAGGTAACCGTTTGAATGCTCTGGAGATAATGAGAGAAAAAAATGTGTCAGGACTGCCTGTTGTAAAATCAGGGACAAAAAAACTTGTAGGGATAGTAACAAGATCAGATCTTGTTGAAAACCCTGATGAAGAACAGATAGCACTTATAATGACTCGTAATCTCTTAACCGTCACTCCTGATGACGATATCAAAGATGCAGCTCAATTAATGATAAAAAATAGTATAAGAAGAGTTCCAGTTGTCCGGGATGATGAACTTGTAGGTATTATTACTGCATTTGATTTAATTGAGAATGCTTTATGGAAACTGGATATTAAAGAACCTGTTAAGGATTATATGTTAAAGGATATGCCCACAACATGGGAAAGAACTCCTTTAAATGTTGCTTTTGAAATAATGAGATATTTCCATCTTAAATTTCTCCTTGCTTTGAATAAAGATGGTAAACTCTCAGGAATACTTACTGAAACAGATTTTATCAATGAAAGCGAAGTTGTATTAGAGAGAACAGTTCATAACACATCCGTAGGTACAGAGGGAGATAAATGGTCATGGGACAGCACTAATGTCCTTTATGTCATAAAAAACCGTCTGAAGTTTACTGATAAAGAAGTAAAAGACGTTGCAGCTACTGATTTAGTTTTAGCAACTACAAGAACTACTATAACAGAATGTGCCAATAAAATGAGACATCATAATATTGAACAGATACCTGTAATCGATGTTGAAGGTGAACTTGCAGGGATTGTAAGAGCTACAGATCTAATAAAAGCTATCAAGGATTAAGATGTCAATACCATTACTTTTTAAAGTTACATCAGATAAAGGAAATATCAGAATTATCTCCAAAAATCAGGGAAATGTGTCTGTTAAGACAATCCTTTTAAAAGTGATCCTTGGACACTGCTGGTGGGAAGGTTTACCAGCGGTGGAAACTATTTTTAATTTAATTGAGGAAGCAATTAAAAAGACCATTACTGACGTATACAGTTACAATAATCTTACAATTAATTACGATTACAGAGCAAATGACCTGATTGAAGATGCTTCTAAGATTGAAATCTTTATTAATAGTGTTATGGTGGACGATATCGAGGTTGAAGTTACCGGGAGATATATATTGTTGGAAGGAGAAGATAATAGGGGATTCTGGCAAAAAACTTCAAGTTTTAGAAGAAAAATTGAAGAAAATGTACATAAAGAGCTTTAGCCTAGCTTTTAATATTTTCATGTAAATCTTCTTATTCGAGGCAGCACTTTAATTAATAACTTTTCTGCATCTTCTTTATCAATAACGCGCCTTGCAACTATTTTGCCTGCTCTAAAGATGGTTACATTTCTTCCATCAATTTCAAGCATTACTATGCCCATTTCATCAGAACATTTGATAGATCCTAACCTTTCCAGTTCTGTACATGTTTTTTTAATGTCTATTTGATAAGGTAACTCTGTTTCAAACATTATTTTGTTTTTTTCATCTTTACATGGGGTATAAATTACCATTTCTTTTTCAGGTTCTCCATATCCGCTAATATCAAGAGCAACACGTTTAAAGCCAACAGCTTTAAGTTCTGAATTTATATGGTTCAGAGATGTTTGGTTTAAAAGTCTATCTATGTTTCCCACTTCAATACGAGCTATATCATCGTCATCTCTAACTCGTACTGGTTCTCCAGCCATATTTTTAATTAAAGATTCGGCATACCTTATCCTATTTACTTTTTTGAGAGTTATTTCATTGTATTTGGCTATTCTTGTTGCAAAACAGGTAGTATTTGTTGAATAAGGAATATTTAACTTTTTAAGTGTATCTCTTACATCATCACCAGTAAAACCAGCATATACAAGGGGGCTTACAATATTTTTTTCATAATTAACCATTATTCCCGGTCGATCTTCCAGTAAGTCGCTTATATTCAAACCATCGACTATAATATCAATCCCTTTTTCTTCTGCAGCATCCTGTAATTTACTGTACATTATGCTTTTACAGATAAAACATCTATTTGGCTGATTGGATTTAAAAGCCTCATTTTCAATGAAATTTTCTTTTATTACTTCATAATCAATTCCAATTTCATCTGCAATTTCCCTGGCGTTCTTTATACAGTCTGGAGGTAAAACTCCATTGTCTACAGTTACAGCAACTGCTTCACTGCATACATCTTTTGCTATCTTTGCAACGAGAGTACTATCAGCCCCTCCAGAAAAGGCAACCAGAATCTTTTTGTCTTTAAGGTATTCTCTTAATTTCTCTATTTTTTCATCGAGATTCATAATCTCATCCTTTAATTCAGTACTTAATATTTTGAGCTTAATAATCAACAAAATGATTATTCAATCATCTTCATTATCTTCGGAGATAGTTTTGATATATCCTATAACTTCCAGTGCATCCTGTCTTTTAATATCAATCCCTTCTTCAACTAAAAAGTTCTCAAGAACAGCAATTTTTTCAGGATGAATAGAAACTGTATTTAAAACAAGAATATAGGTTCTTTTAGGATAAAAAATGGATTTTGCAGTTTTAAGCAATGTATTGAATTCATCTTTAGATATTATATCTTTATCCAGAGCTTTTTTAAAGTTGTATTCCATACTTACAAGTGGATCTGAAATCTGTTCAAGGTTAATGGGATTAATAGCAACTGCTACATCATCATCTGACTCAATTAAACCTTTTTTATACTGGTTATACACATATCCTATGCCTATCATCCCAAGATCGTCAAGTTCAGAGGCCCTGAGAGCTCCCATACTGGCTCCGCCAACTACTGTAACTCCTTTTTTTATGGCTTCAAGAATTTCGCGGTGGGAAACTGCAGGTTGCTGGTGGAAAACGCCATCAATAATCCCTATTATGTCTGGATTATTATTTAGGGCAGTTATTATATCTCCTCTTTTAATTGGGGGGCGATATTCAGCGTTTAAAATCAATGAGGCTTCATCGGGGTGCAGTGAAGGGCCTGTAAATATTATAATATTTTTTGCTGCTCGCAATTTAATCTCCTGAACTTTTTATAATAATTTTAAATCACAGCTTAAAAAAATTTTCTAAATATAAAATCCATTTATACCAACAATCTCTTCATGAAGCTTAATTAGTCTTTTGATTGATGGATGATCCTTTCCAAGTTTTTCATTCCATTTTCTTATTGTGAACTCTAAATTAACCTCTTCACTCCAGTGGATAAGATTATCGGCGTGCGCAACGATTTTTTCTTCTAATGTAATTGGTATATAGTTCTCTGGAGGTAAACCAAGTAATTCAGCTTCTTCTTTTGGTATACCAGCTCCAATATGTCTTAAAGCTATATTTGCAACTTCATCAGAAAATCCGAGATTTTTAAGCATATTTGCACCCACTATTGCATGTTCAATGCTATTTGTTTTGCATCTACCGATATCATGGAGTAAAGCGCCTGTTTTTACCAGTTCAATGTCAACATTAAAATTAGAAGATAGTTTTAGGGCTTTTTTACAAACAGCTGTACTGTGTTCAATTAAATATTCAGGACAGTTTAAACTCTTTAAAATTTCAATATTCAATTATTTGCCCTCTTAAAATAGTAACATCTGTAAAATTAAAAATTTGGAGGCAAATCTAAGATTTGCATGTTTAATTTTCGAGTTATGGAATTAACTCATTTTTTCCTTTAATTCTGTGATTAAAGGAGAATTATCCTGATATTCTAAAGTTGTTTCACATTCTGGACATATGAAATTGTGTTCTGAAGCTTCTTCAAAGTTGTATCTGCATCCATTGATGCATGAAAAGAACATATTATCCTCTTCGTATGCCAGTGATTCTTCTATTTCCCTGGAATTTTTTTCAAATTCTTTAGTTATTGTTTCAATGACTTTGTCGGTTTCAAATTTCCAGCTGTAGGTGTACCATTGGGTTTCTGGATCTTTACTTCTCTTGTAACTTGCAAGTCCAGCATCATAAAGTTTGTATAAAATTTTTCTTACAATGTTGAGTCTTAATTCAATTTCTTCAGAAATTTCTTCATCGGTTATTTTATCTTCTAATAAGCATTTGATAATAGAAATACTGTTTTCATTATCGTCAGTAACTTCATAAATTAACTCTTGAACCAGGGTTTCATTGAGCATTTCCGCTCCTTCTTTAGATAGGGAAGATTTAATTTGTTCTTGAGTTATTGGGCCATTAACATTAAGCATTTTTTTCCTCCTTAGGTATTGGATCATTTTACACAAATAAAAAAAAATGTTTGAATGGTTATTATGGTATATTATGGGGATGAAATAAAATATTTGACCTGATTTTGCGAAACAGTTGATTTTATGCTATTTTTATGATCCAATTTTTTTCTTTAAAAATATCATCATTATTGTAATGACATATTATTTGATGTTACTATGTATTATTGTTTTACTACTATTTAATTATTTTGATGAAACAATATTGATTACAGCGAGCAATTATCTCAGTTAGGATAATGAATATCAAGATTTCCTGAGGATAACTGCAGGCATATGCTGGATTGAATCTAACATTTCAATTGTTACACCATCAATTTTATCATTAAACACTTTTCCCATATCATAAACAGTTTTCATACTATGTTCGTTTTCATTTTGGTAATCATCAGCGATTTTAGCAATTTTCATGACTTTATTCAGTTTTTGAAACTTGGAAACCGCAAGAGGCGTAGGACCAATAATTTTACCAAATCTCCCTAAAAAATATCCAAAAATTCCAAGATTGGCTTTAATTCCTTTTGCAGATATGGGTAAGGAAGTAAATCGCTTTCCTAAAAGTTCATAAGTAACATCTGTGTCAATTATTATCACTACAACTTCCTTACCAAGATTTTTAGATATTTTCCCAGCGATATCGGCGACTACATCACCAGGATTATGAGGTAAAAGAGATACATAGGTTCCTGGAGCATTACTTAAGTCAATTCCAGCTTCGGAAGCAGGTTTTAATGCATATTTTAGACCATAATGCTTTAAAACAACTTCTTTATGCGATCTGGCTTCAGGAGGTAAATTCCTTAAATTTTGAATAGTCCTTTTTTTAATGCCCAGAATTGGCCCTAAAATATAGCCCCAAATATATTTAGACCAGACATCTGCAAGAAAAATAGAAAGAATAGATGGTTTAAATAATGCTTCATCTACCAGCCTGCCCTGTGATATGGCAATTGGAGTTTCCGAAATTACAAGAAAATCTCCATCTTCCAAAAAATCTTTTGCACTTTCAATGATCACATCATAAGATTCATTTGGTTTGATATAACCAGTTTTGACAGGTATAACATAGTATTCGGGGGTGCTCATATCATTCATCATTTTTAATATTAAAAATAATTATCTAAGACTCTTATTTTTCCCCTTTAATTGGCGGAGCCCATACTTTAAGGTCAATACCTTCAATTATTGCTCTTCTACCTACAAGCTGTACAACAACACCGGAATGGACTTTTTGCATCATACAATGGCCTGGAAGGAATCTTACAGTTTCTCCTACTGCTGGTAGTTTTCCTTCAATTATTCCTTCAAATCCTCCAACCATACAAACACCAATATCCTTAAATTCAAAATCTGCTTCTTCATCAAGCCTATGGCAAGGCCCAACTATATGAACAACAATTAATCCATGGTTTTCTTCGAGTATCTCTGCAAAATGGATAATGGGGCATCCAAGAGGACGATATCTTACTATATCCCCAACTTTTAGTTCTTCTCTTGTAAAAGGAAATAAGGTTTCTCTACATGAATTTTCCTCTGGAAGCGCATTTAAAATAATATCTGCCTCATATCCGTCCAGTAAACCAACTATTTTCTTCTCTTCAGGGATTATTTTCTCTTCCCTTAGTATATCCTCTAAATTAGCCCTATTTTCGGTAAATGTTTCTTGAAGCAAGAATCTGCATTCATCAAGGTCAGTATGTTTCCTTAAAAGTGCCTCTGCAAATTCATCGCACCTTGCATATCCGCATATTCCGCACTGAAATCCCGGAAGTAATTTAACAATTCTCTGGCGATGATTGGGGTTATTGGAACTATTCGTCATCTTTTATTACCTCTATAAAAATATAGACATTATTCGCCTTCGTATTTTTGGAAACCATCAATTCTTCGAAGGATTCCGCGGTGATATTTCTTATTTACCTTTGTTTCCCCAACACAGAGTGTACATACTGCAAGAGGGGCAGAATGTCTGAGTTTTTCCTGGTCAAGAGCTACTTCCCTGGATTTAAGCATCTCCTCAGCAAGTTCCACGCATCCCTGACCACTTAATCCATTGGCTTCTATAACTTTACAGTTAGGATTGACCTCTAAAACTCTTTCTCTAAATATTTCACGCTCTGCCTGTGAAATCATGTCTCCTTTGGTGATAACAGCCACATCTGCAGTGCTTAAAAAAGGTCCTACTTTTAAAGGGGTGTTTGGACCGCTGGTTGCATCTATAACACATACTCCAAGGCAGTTCATTGTGTAGGGAGCGCAGCGATGACAGAGCCCTGCTGTTTCCATAACTAAAAAATCGGACTCATTTTCTGAAGCCCAGCTTATCATATCCTCTGTATTGTAAATTGCGTAATGATCAGGGCACATGTCCATTGAAAGGCCTACTTTGGTTGGAACGCCAATTTTTGCAAATTTTTTATCGTCATCTGTGTAAAGGCAGTCTATTTTAACCACAGAAGATTTCAGATTTCTCTCATTGAGGCTTTTTAATGCATGCATTAAAACTGCTGTCTTTCCAGATCCTGGAGTTCCAGCCACAATTATCATTCTCATATCAATCAGCTCGTATTGGATTTCATTAAAACTTTAAATATTTACTCTATTTTAAATTTAAATCTCGATATGTCCTATTTCTTCCAGTATTTCTCCATTTCTAACTCTATCTCTTAAATTAAGCATTAATTCATCTATTTTATTTAATTTCTTAGATACCTGTTTTTCTTTTTCGCTTGTATGCACAACATTCTGCATACCGCCATTTTTCATAATAATTCTTTTATCTGCCATTAAAGCAAGTACAGGGTCATGTGTTACTACCATTACTATTTTCCCATGTCCTGCAAGGGCTTTAATAGCATCGTGTTTGCGTATACCAGCATTTTCAATTTCATCAATTAATACAATGGGTGAATTGCTTATAATGGCCACATCAGCAACCATAAGGGCTCTTGATTGTCCCCCGCTTAATATTGTGAGCTCATGTTTCTTCTTTATAGGTTCTCCAGTGAGTGTGTTTGCAAGTTTGACTACGGCGTTGACACATTTATTGCTTGCTCCTCGACATTTAGCATGCAGGTTCAGGAAATCTCCAACACTCATGTCTGCCAGAAAATTCATATTCTGAGATAGCTGTGCTACCATTTTTTTCCTTGGATTGGTTCTGTCTTCATAACTGGGCTCTTTATTGTCTACAAGGATTTTCCTCTTTGAAAATGTATCTTCCTGGGCGAGCTGTTCAATATCGCCGATAAGTGAACTTTTTCCACTTCCTGTGGGACCTACTACTCCAAATATCTCTCCTTTTTTGATTATAACTTTTTCTACAGGTTCTTTATTTCCCTGCTTGTCATAACCACCGAGAATTGTTATTTCGTCTATCATTAAAGATTCACCTTTCCTAAAGTGTCTCCTCTAAGCCCTCTTCTCATCGTCTCAAGGGCGGTTATCTCTTCTGGAGCTATATTACCAAGATTTACATTTGTTCCAAACTTTAAAATTAAATAAGTTTGCTGGTTTTTAAGGGGCGCCTCCCAAATCAATTTATTCATGTCGGTCTGTTTTATAAGATTTTCAAGTTCATCTTCCTTAACATCACCACATTCATCATAAATTCCCAGGTCTTTCCCTCCCTCTCGTGCTTCGATTAGTACTCTATCAGCACCAGCATTTAGGTCTAAATTAACAATATTAGCACGATTATCAATATTTAATTCATGATCTTCACATGGATTCTTTTTTCCAACCTCTGTAATGATAAAAAAACCCTTTTCTTTTACTGTAGATATTATTTCCAACCTATCTTCAAGAGATATGGTTGTAGAGCCATCGGATATTTCAATAGCTTTAAAACCTAATTGATCAGCTTCATCTAAAAATTCATTGAGTTTATTTTTCATCAATGCGATTTCAAATAATGTTCCACCAGGATAGGGATTTACATCATAGGATAGATACATTTCTGTCTTCTCTTTTATGAGATTTCTATCATGTAAAGCTGATGTTCCCCAGCCAAATTTTGCAAAATCAATATATTCACCAGATACTTTCATTAAATCATCCACAGCATTTAAACCCATCCCCTTATCAAGCATCATTGTTATTCCATTTTTACGGGGCTTGGTAATCCTATCTGGTGTTATAAAGTCAAATGCTTTCATTCTGTCACCTTTTTAAAATTTCATGCTTAAACTAAAATTATTCTTATTCTTTAACTTGAATATAGTCTTTTTTGTCGCATTATTTATATAAAATTTGTTATATATATTAAAATATATTAAAAATAAGTGATTTAAAGGGTTTAAATTATCTTAAAAAAAGAACTGGTGATTAGATGGAAAAAACCATTAATTATTTTGAAAATAAGGGCGTTGAAAATACAGATAAAGTGATAGAACTTGTAAAGCAAAGGAAAGAAGAATTAGATATAAAAACAATTGTTATTGCGTCTGTATCAGGAAAAAGCGCTTTAAAATTGCGTGAAGCAATTGAAAATGTTGATATAGTCAGTATAACTCATCATGCTGGGTTTAAAGAAAAAGGAAAGCTTGAAATAACTCAGGAAAATATAGAAAAACTTAATGAAAATAATATTACTTTTTATGCTGGTTCTCATGCATTAAGCGGTGTTGGACGAGGTATTTCTAATAAATTCAGTGGTATAACTCCTGTTGAGATTATAGCTGCCACTTTACGACTCTTTGGCCAAGGAATAAAAGTTTGTGTGGAAATTACTATTATGGCTGCAGATGCGGGCTTAATTCCTGTAGATGAAGAAATTATTGCAATTGGGGGGACTGCACAGGGTGTAGATGCTGCAGTAGTTTTAAAGGCAGCTAATATGAGCAATTTCTTCGACCTTCAAATTAAAGAAATAATAGCAATGCCTCGATCTTGATTAAAAATCTATTAATCTGGGACGATCAATATACATGAAAGTATTACATTAATTTTTAATATTATTAACAAATGCTTTTTTTAAGATATTTTTTCTAAAAAAACCAAAAAATTATTTGTAAGATGGCAAATTATGAGTAATATAACCGTTGCTTTTAAATACAAGTTATTACAATACCACAAATAAATTTAACAACATTGGCTGTGGGGGTAGGAATTGAAATCTCTTATAAATAATACCTTAAAAGAATCAGAAGTGAGAAGAGAGAGAAGACCTAATGATATACAAAATAGCATCGATATATCGGATATTAACAGTGACTTACAAAATATCATAGAAGAAAGCAAGGCTAAGATATTGGTTGTTGGAACTGGAGGGGCTGGAAATAATACAGTTTCGAGGTTAATGGAAATAGGAATAGAAGGAGCAGATACAATTAGTGTAAACACTGATGCTCAGGATCTTTTCTATTCAAACTCACATCAGAAGATATTGATAGGTAAAGGAACATGTGGTGGGCTTGGCGCTGGAGGTATACCTGAAATAGGTGAGCAAAGCGCAGAAGAGAGCGAAGAACAGATAAAAGAAAGGCTAGAAGGAGCTGACATGGTTTTTGTAACATGTGGGCTTGGTGGAGGTACTGGAACAGGATCTGCTCCAGTTATTGCAAACCTGGCCAAAAAGATTGGTGCACTAACAATTGCTGTTGCAACAATGCCTTTCAGCGCTGAAGGACTTCGAAGACGCGAAAATGCTGAGAAAGGTTTAGATAAGCTCCAGAGTTCAGCAGATACCGTTATTGTAATACCTAATGATAAATTACTGGAAGTAGCACCAAATCTACCAATAAATAAAGCTTTCATGGTTACAGACGAACTTCTGGGAAGAGCTGTTAAAGGAATAACAGAACTTATCACAAAGCCCGGTCTCGTAGCTCTTGATTTTGCAGACATTAGAAGCATAATGAAAGAATCTGGAATGGCAATGATAGGTATGGGTGAATCTGAATCTGGTGATAGAGCAATAGAGTCAGTACATGAAGCATTAAACAGTCCATTACTTGATCTGGACATTTCAAATGCTAAAGGCGCCCTGATAAACATATCCGGAAGCTCAGATCTAACATTACATGAGGCTGAAAAGATTGTTCAGATAGTTGCTGATGAATTGGATCCAGATGCAAACATAATATGGGGTACTCAGATACAGGAAGAGCTCCAGAATGTTATCAGAACAACCCTTGTAGTAGCTGGAGTGAAATCACCTCATATATTCGGTGTACCTGCAGAACGCGAGTATATGGAGGAGGAAACTAAAGAACCAGTCAAGGAATCAGCTTTAGAAGAATTTATAGATGGTGTTTTTTAATTTCAAGAATTTTTGAAACACCATAAGATTTTCTCTATCATGACTAGTTTTAGTTATCTATAAAAATGAAAAGGTTTATAAATTCATAAAGAAAATAAACTACTACCATTTATATAGGATAACTTAGGAAATATATTATTCTATCACATTTAATTTATTCAATAACTTATTCTATAGGATTTAAGCAGGTATTTTTATGAATTTCAATAGAGAAACTATCTCCCAATTTATAAAACAGTGTAAAAGAGTACTGATTATATCAAAAAGGCCGGATAGAGAAGAATTTCAAAATGTAGCAAAAATAACAGGAATAGGAATCATAATAATAGGAGTAATAGGGTTTATAATAACCTTAGTTGCCCAGCTAACTGGTTTCTTATAACTTTAATCCATAAGAATTAGTTAAATAATTCAGGTAAGTGATATTTTGATTTATGCATTTAGAACCCTTGTAGGGCAGGAAAAAAACGTTGCAAGATTACTTGCAAGGAATGTTAAAAACAGCGATCTTGAGGTGAATTCTATACTCGTTCCAGATACCCTGAGAGGGTATATTCTGGTTGAGACCTCTTCCAAAATAGATATGCAGGATCCTGCACTAAAAGTTCCTAATTTAAGAGGATCTGTTGAAGGTGAAATATCCTTTGAAGAAATTAAAAGCTTTTTAAACCCAGAACCTATAATAGCTTCAGTAAAGAAAGGAAGTATTGTAGAACTCATATCTGGCCCTTTTAAAGGAGAAAGGGCTAAAGTAGTTAGAATAGATGAATCCAAGGAAGAAGTAGTTTTAGAGCTTATTGAAGCAGCTATTCCAATCCCAGTTACGGTCAAAGGTGACCAGATAAGATTAATACAGAAGGAGGCAGATTAATGGCAAAAGAGACAGTAGAGATTCTCATTGAAGGCGGAAAAGCAACACCAGGACCACCATTAGGCCCTGCAATTGGGCCGCTCGGTATTAACATGATGCAAGTTGTAGAGCAGATAAACAGCAAAACTTCAGATTTTGCAGGAATTAAAGTTCCAGTAAAGGTCATCGTGGATGTAGGAACAAAAGAATTTGAAGTTGAAGTTGGTACACCTCCAACAACTGCACTTATATTAGATGAGCTAAATATTGAGAAAGGTTCTCAAGATCCTGGAATGGACAAGGTCGCCGATCTATCTATAGAGCAGGCACTTAAAATTGCCAGGATGAAATTCGATTCACTACTTTCAAACGATTACAAGATGGCCACAAAAGAGGTTATCGGGACATGCGTAAGTATGGGATTAACTGTAGATGGTAAAGATCCTAAGATCGTACAGAAAGAGATTAGTGAAGGCTTATATGACGAACAGTTACAATAAAAAATAAATTTTATTATTAAATTGACCAGAATAATCCATTTGATTAACTAATCAATTATTGTGAACTTTTTATCAAAGAAGTTCATGGAGGAATTTGATGAATCAAGAGATATTGGAAGCGGTGAAGAAGGCTAAGAGTGAATCTAAGCCGAGAAACTTCACACAGTCTATAGATGTTGTTATAAATATCAAAGATTTAGACGTGAAAAAACCAGAAAACAGATTTGATGAAGAAGTCTTCCTTCCAAATGGACGAGGTAAAGGCATTAAAATTGCCTTTATAGCAGATGGTGAACTGGCAGTTCAGGCAAAAAATGCCGGTGCAGATCTTGTAATCAACAAACAGGATTTAGAAGATCTTGGAAAAGACCGGAAACAGGCCAAAAAAATGGCTAATGAATACACATTTTTTGTTGCGCAGGCAGATATGATGCCTCAAGTGGGTAGATTTTTAGGACCAGTCCTTGGGCCTCGAAAAAAGATGCCAAAACCAGTTCCAGCGTCTATAAAACCAGATCCAATAATGGAAAGACTTAACAATACAGTAAAAGTTAGAATAAAGGATCAACCAGTTATCCAGGCAATTATTGGTTCCCAGGATATGGATGATGAGCTAATTGCAGATAACGTGGAAGCTGTCCTTGGAATTTTAGACAGAAAACTGGAGAAAGGAAGAAACCAGATAAAATCCATGTATATTAAAACAACAATGGGTCCAGTAGCGAGGGTGATCTAATGGCTCATGTTGCTGAATGGAAAAAAGAAGAGGTAAATGACATCAAAGAGCTTATTAAAACTCACAATGTGGTGGGCATGGCTAATCTGGCAGATATACCGGCTCCTCAGCTTCAGAAAATGCGGCAGAGCTTGAAGGACACTACAGTCATTAAGATGTCAAGAAAAACATTGATGAGCTTAGCTTTGAGTGAATCTGAAAAATCTAATATAGATGCACTCGGTGAACATATGGAAGGTCAACCAGCATTGATCTTTACGGATATGAATCCGTTTAAACTCTTCAAGATTCTTGAAGCTAGTAAAACTGCAGCACCGGCAAAAGCTGGAAGCATAGCTCCATCAGATATTGTAGTGCCTAAAGGTGACACTGCTTTTAATCCAGGCCCTATTCTTGGAGAACTCCAAAAAGTAGGTATTCCTGCTAAAATTGAAAAAGGAAAAATTGTTATAACCAAGGATATGGTAATTGTTGCAGAGGGAGAAGCAGTTCCTCGAGATGTGGCAAGTATTCTTACAAGACTTGACATCCAACCAATGGAAGTTGGAATTGACTTAGTAGCAGCATATGAAGATGAAGCAATTTACACATCTGATCTTCTAACAATAGATGAAGAGAAAACATTGTCAGATATACAAAATGCATTCCGGAGAGCATTGAATCTTTCAGTAAATGCATCTATATACACTAAAGAGACAATGGATCTCATAATAATGAATGCTCAAACTAAAGCAATGAATCTGGCATTAAATGCTGAGATACTTACATCTAAAACAACAGATTTACTGTTATCCAAGGCTTACTCACAGATGTTAGCATTAGCATCTGATTTATCAGCTAAAAATGAAGAAGCACTTGATGATGAACTTCTGGAAAAACTGAAATCACGCCCAAAGGCTGTTGAAGTTAAAGAGGAAGATAAAGAAGAAGATAAAGAAGACGAAGAAGAGGAAGAAGATAAAGAAGAAGATGCAGCAGCAGGGTTAGGTGCCTTGTTTGGCTAATCTTAATTATAAATTAAACCGGCAGAAACTAAGTTTTTGCAGGGCATCAAAATCGAAGCCAGCAAAACTCTGTTTTGCGCTCCAAAATCTACGATTTTGAATGATTTTAAAATATTGAGGTGATCATATGGAATATATATATGCAGCAATGTTATTGCACACAGCAGGTCAAGAAATTAACGAAGGAAATGTAACAAAAGTCTTAGAAGCAGCAGGAGCAGATGTAGATGATGCAAGAGTAAAAGCATTAATCGCAGCACTTGAAGATGTGGACATCGAAGAAGCAATGGAGAAAACAGCTGTAGCAGCAGCTCCAGCAGCAGGCGCTGCACCGGCTCCAGCGGCTGAAGAAAAACCTGAAGAAGAGGAAGAAGAGGAAGAAGACGAGGAAGAAAAAGAAGAAGAAGCCGCAGCAGGTCTCGGTGCTCTCTTCGGATAATTCCAATTCAAAGCCAAGAAATTGGCTCTCTTTACTATTTTTTTTATTTTAATTGCATTATTTTAAATATTAATAATTTTTATAATGATTACTATGTCTCGCCAGCTTGAAGAACTTGGATATACTAAAAAAACTTGTATTACTTGTGGAAACGATTTTTGGTCTATTGGGGATAGAGATACGTGTGGAGATGCTCCTTGCGACGAATATACATTTATCGGAAATCCAGCTACAGATAAAAAATACGATCTTTATGAAATACAGAAAACTTTCATTGAATTTTTTGCTCAAAATGGCCACACTCCCATAAATAGATATCCAGTTCTTGCAAAAAGATGGAGAGATGACGTTTTCTTGGTTGGAGCGTCAATATACGATTTTCAACCATGGGTCACATCGGGAGCAGTAAATCCGCCTGCAAACCCGTTAGTTGTAGCACAGCCATCAATTAGACTTAACGATGTAGATAATGTGGGAAGAACCGGCAGACACATGACTTGTTTTACAATGGGCGGGCATCACGCTTTTAATTCTGACAATGAACAGATTTACTGGGAAGATGAAACAGTAAAATACTGTCATGACTTTATAAAGTACATTGGGATTAATCCTGAAGAAATTACTTATATTGAATCATGGTGGGAAGGTGGAGGAAATGCCGGTCCATGCTATGAGATTTGTGTTAGAGGAGTAGAACTTGCAACACTTGTTTTTATAAAATATAAAACTCTACCTGGTGGAAAACTTGAAGAAATTCCACTTACAATTGTAGATACTGGATATGGACTTGAAAGATTTGCCTGGATATCCCAAGGGACCCCTACAGCTTATGATGCTTCGTTTGGTCCTGTAATAAATGAATTAAAAGAATTATCTGGTGTTGAAGTGGATGAAAAAATCCTCGCTGAAAATGCCCAGGTTGCAGGGATGATGGATATTGAAACCTTTGCAGACCTTAGAGAATTAAGGTCAAAGGTTGCTGAAAGATTAGATATTCCATTAGATGAACTTGAAAGGGCTACTAAGCCAATGGAATCCATATATGTAATTGCAGACCACACACGATGCCTTGCATTCATGCTTGCTGATGGAGTAATTCCATCTAATGTTAAAGAAGGATATCTGGCAAGATTAGTTTTAAGGAGAACAATCAGGTTCATTAAAGACCTTGGACTAAAAGAATCCCTGGCAGATATAATGAAAATACAGCTTGACTTCTTATCAAAGACATATCCAGAAATCAGGCAACATCAAGATCATATACTCAATGTTATCAATCTGGAAGATAAAAGATATCTTAAAACTGTTTCAAAAGGCAGGGAACTTGTTAAAAGGAGCGTTAAAAAGCTTAAAAAGAAAAATAAAGATGTAATGCCATTTGAAACGCTTAAAGAACTTTATGAATCACATGGAATGCCGCCTGAAACTGCAAAGGAAATTGCAGAAAGAATGGACTTTAAAGTGAACGTTCCAGATAATTTTTATACTTTAGTTGCAAATGAGCATGAAGAAGAAATTCATGAAGAAGAATCTGAAATTGGGCTTGAATTCCCTGTTACAGGCCTATTATTCTATGAAAACCCTTATGAAACAGAATTTGAGGCTCATGTACTTGGAACTTATGAAAACAATGTGATACTGGACCAAACACTATTTTATCCCGAAGGAGGCGGTCAACCTTCTGATATTGGATATTTGGATATACGTGGGGAGAAAATAAAGGTTTTTCACGCCGAAAAAGTTGATAATATTGTTTTACACAGCGTAAATAAAGAAGATATTGAAAAAGTTCATCCATATAAAGGTCAGATAATTACTGGCCAAATCGACCTTTCCAGAAGACAGGCTTTGACAAGGAATCACACTGCAACTCACTTAATCGTTGCTTCAGCAAGAAAAGTCCTGGGAGACCATGTATGGCAGGCAGGAGCTCAAAAAGGCGTTAAAAAGTCAAGAATTGATATTTCTCATTACAAGAGGATAAGGCCAGGGGAATTACAGGAAATCGAGCTTCATGCAAATAAATACATCATGGAAAACCGTCCTGTTCTAACAAACTGGATGGCAAGGGCTGAAGCCGAGAAAAAGTATGGATTTATCCTTTATCAGGGAGGAGTAGTTCCTGGAATGTCAATTAGAACCGTTAAAATCGATGATGTTGATGTACAGGCATGTGCGGGAACACATTGTAACATGACTGGAGATATAGGACTTATTAAGATAACAAAGACTGAAAGAATTCAGGATGGTGTTGAAAGAATTGAATTTTCAGCAGGTGAAGCTGCAATTGAGGCAATTCAGTCAAATGACAATTTATTAAAAGAAAGCGCTTCAATTTTCAGTGTTGAAACAGAACAGCTCCCAAAAACATGCGAAAGGTTTTTCAATGAATGGAAATCATTTAAGAATGTAATAAAACGACTTAAAGATGGGATGGCCACATTAAAGATGCAAACTTTAATGGGTAAAGCAGAAAATATCGGTGATCTGAAAGTCTTAGAGGATATGATCGATGCAGATATGGGTGAGATGCAGAAAATGGCCTTAGATCTCACTGACGATGATGGAGAATTTGATGTTGTCCTTTTAGGTAATTTGGAAGGTAAAATTGTGGGAACTTCATCTCGCGAAGCTATTGAATCAGGTATTAAGATTAATGAAATCATAAAAGAAGCTGCAGCAATTCTTGGCGGAGGCGGAGGCGGAAGGCCAAATTTAGCTCAAGGTGCAGGCCCAAATAAAGATAAAATGCATGAAGCGCTTGATTTTGCAGTATCTAAACTTAAAAACTAATTTTTCAATTTAATTCTTTTTAGCTATTATTTTATACAAAATTAATTTTAGTATCATTAAACAAATTAATTATTAGAGAAATAATTTTATTTAGTTATGGTTATGATATGTAAAAAGATAATGATCTGAGGTTAAAGAAAATTATAACCGGAAAAATAATTATTTTTCGATTCTGAATAAAATTTAAAGGAGCTTTCGGACCTTAAAAATATTGAAACTATGAAAATCCAGGATTTTAGAATCCTGAAATTCATAGTCTACAAAAATTAATGATTTTTGTGGCCTACAAATATTCGAAATCTTAGATTTCTAAACCAAAATCACAGATTTTGGAGGCATAACGTGAATATCCGCTCAATTGAAGAAATAAACCAGAAAATCCAACGAGGAGAAGCAACAGTTCTTACAGCAGAAGAAGTCAGTAATCTTGTTAGAAATAATGAAGAACCAAAAGCTGAAGATGTGGATGTTATAACCACAGGGACATGCGGAATAATGTCTGGAACAGCCGCCATATTCCATGTTAAAGCAGGAGAACCGGGATCATTTAAAAAAGCTAGAAATGTACTTTTAAATGGAATTCCAGGATTTCCAGGCCCGTGTCCAAATGAATGGCTTGGATCAGTTGATATGATGGTTTATGGAACTTCACATAGCATTTATGACGAAAATTACGGTGGCGGATTCTTATTAAATGACATAATCTCTGGAAAGGATATTGAAATTGAAGTTGAATCCATATATGGGGAAAAAATAAAATCAACAGTTAATATAGATGATTTTAGTACAGCACGAATGATTGGAACTCGTTTAGCGTTTAAGGATTACACTGCATTTATAAATCCATCTGAAAAATTGGTAAAATCTATATTTAATGCAATAGAAATGGAAGGGCCGTATAAAGGACTTTCATTTTCTGGTTGCGGTGAATTAAACCCTCTTCAAAACGATCCGGTGATGAATGCCATAAAAACAGGTACTAAAGTCCTTGTTTGTGGATCTGAGGGGCTTGTAATGGGAAATGGTACAAGAAGTACTCCAGAAAAGCCAAATTTAATGATATCTGCAGATATGTTCGATATGAATCCCCATTACTTTGGAGGATTTAAAACTGCTGCAGGGCCGGAGGTTTTCAACAGCGTAGCTGCTGCAATCCCTGTTTTAAATGATGAAATACTGAAAAATACATATATTCTAAATGAGGATATTACGTTACCGATTGTAGATATTAAAGGAAGACACATGCCTTTAGGTGCTACAGATTATGCCTCTGTCTGGAAAAATATGGATGAGAGACCTCAATATGTTCCTGAAAATTGTATGGATTGTAATGTCTGTATTGTACGTGAAAGATGCCCTACAGGGGCGTATAACGAAACATTCGATAAAAAAAGATGTTTTGGTTGTGGAATGTGTGCATATTCATGTCCTTACGGTACATTTGAAATGAAACGTGGTAAAATACAATTTGAAACTGATGAAGGGTTAATTGATATCCCCATTGTCTGTAGACAATCTGATATCAAAAGGGCGCGTGAATTAACCGATGAGCTTAAAAAGAGGATTCTTGAAGGGAAATTTTCAATCTCAAAATGTTATTAATTAATTTACAAAATAAACTTTTAAGTATTGATTCCGGGCATTTGGGGGATTAATTGAGATGTAAACATCAATAAACCCACAATAAACCCAAGGACAAGTGCTATTAACAGTAAAATAATTATATTCCATATTCCAGTACCTGATTTTCTTTTATTTTTTGCTTCATAGTTATCATTGAATTCATGTTCTTTGTATCCATCGTCATCAAGATACTGGGAATAATCATAGCTTTCTGGTTTTGAATTTCCCATATATTTTTGTTTTATGGGCTTATCAAATGAATCGAAATCATAATTTTTTGATGATTTGGAATTTTTACTATATTTCTTTTTATTTTTTGGTTTTGAATACAGATCTACAAGTTGCATTCCACAATTAGGACAAAATTCTTCTTTTTCAGGGATTATTGCCCCACAGTTATCGCAGATCATGTTTACTCCTTTGAATATGAATTTTATTAAATATAATTAATATACAATTTAAATCTGGATAAATATAAAAATATTTAATCATTTTTGTATCTATATTCGTTAAATATTTTGTTTGGAATAGATTATTTTTATTGCTTAAGAAATTTCCAGTAGTAATATGTAAATATCTTATTTTTTACTTAAGGGTCTTAAATAGCTAAAAAAAGCATAATATCTGAAAAATATTAATTTATAACATGTATCATAATAATAACCATTTAAATTTAAAAAAAAATGGAATATTATTGGAGTTTTTCCAATTTATTCCTCTTAGATTTTTGTGTAGGGGAGGAAAGACACATTAAGGTGCTCCTCCTGCACCCCCAACATTTTTTCCATTTATTGCATCTATGTTTATTTCTCCAACAGTTGTGCCATTATCTATTACAGGAACGACATATATGTATTGACCATTTGTTTTAATCAATTTTGGCGTTCCAGCAGTTGTTCCTGGCTCTTCAATGTATTTTTGGGCTATTTCCTGGGCTTTTGCTGGAGATATTTTTGTCTCATTTGTGCTATCGTCTGATGCATTGCTGCGTGTATTGTTATCAGTAGATGAATCTTTCTGTTCCGGGTTAGAATTGTCAATAGCAGAATGTGTGTAGTTTGAAGCGCCGAATACCATGGCTGCTGCTGCTACAATTACTACTAATGCAACTATTGATTTTTTAATCATCTTTTTACCTCTTTATTTGATCAATACCTTTAGAATGGTAATGATGCGTATCTCCCTTTTATTGTTGCTGAAGTCCAGCTTTTTACAACACCAAATGTGTTTCTTGAGCTGGTTGCATCTGCGGTGTACCATTTACCGTTTACATACACTTCTGCCCAAACGTGCCCATAAGTGTTACCGCTTGTGAATTTAGCATTAGCATGGACATATCTTGCTGGAATTCCTGCTGCTCTTTGAAGAGCTATTAACAGGTGAGCAGTATCACAGCAATTCGCTGTTTTTGCACTTAAAGTACCTGTAGCTCCTTTTTTAGTATTGTAATAGAAGGAGTAACCTATGTTATTCCTTACCCAGTTGAATATTGCCGCAGCTTTATCGTACGTGGAAGTTTTACCATTTGTTATCGATGCTGTTAGCGACTTGATTTGTGCATTGGTAACTTGGCAATTTGATGTAGCTTTAAGATACTGTTGTAACTCTGCAGGTACTGGAACTGGTGTTGTTCCTCCTGTACTTGAGGTTCCAATGGTACTCCATGGCTTTACCGCTACATAATTCGGTAATCTGTTATTTTCTTTCTGGAAGTTAAGTACCCGGGAGAACATATAAATTAAAGATTCATAGGTTAGTTTACCAAGATTACTGCTTGTATAATTTGGCAGTCTACCATTTGCATCTATAAATGCGTTAACTCTTTTAGCAAGGTCCAAATAGCCAGCTTTATATATGTTCCCGCTTTTAATACTTTCACTTGGTTTTACAGGAGTATTCACATTTTTAAGCGTTATTGGTGCTGTTTTCCCACTATTTATCTGTAGTAATCCTGCACTGAGTAGTTTCAGAAAGTCAGGCATTGTAACTTGACTTGTACCAATTGTCACATATTTTGGAAGTCTCTTGTTGGTTTCAATGAATGCTTTGACTCTAGCTGCTGCATCGTTAATTTGACTTACAGTAAAGCTTGCCGGAGTTTTTGTTTCTCCTGCTGCGGCTAATTTTTCTTGAGTGTTTGTGGTATTATTTGCTGTATCTGGAGATGTAGGCACTGAATTTTCTGCATTTGCAGTTTGATCTACGTCTTTCGTTTCTGTATCTGTTGAATCTTGGCTGGCTGAATCTGTTGATGGTACTGTTTGAGATTCTGTTGTTTTATCAACATCTGTACTTACTGTGTCTTGTGTGGTTGACTCTGTTTCAGTTGTGGTTTGATTAGTTTTAGTACTTGCCTTAGGAGTACCTGTATTTTTCACTGTTTTTACACTTTCATCGGCTGGATTTTGCGTTGTAGCCGATTTATCTACATTATCTGTATTATTTATCTCTATATCTGCCTTTTCTTGTACAGTACTGCTATTATCAGACTGTATTTCTGCAGTTTCCGCGTCTGTTGCGCTTACACCAGCTATACCAGACAGGAATAGACTGGATATTAATAGGGCTGCAAAAAGCAATTTCTTCGTAATTATACCGCCTCCGATTCCCAATCATCAAAAAACCAATCAGGGGTTTTCTATGGGTAGGCACTACTTAATGCCCTATACCATATAAATCTTTTGATTTCAATTCAAAAAAAAGACGCTAAATGAGCTCTTTTTATGATTTGGGGCAAGTTATGGGGTTATTTAAATATGATATTTTGGACGAGCTCTTTCAATTAGTCTTTTTAACAAATCTGGTTATGTAAAATCTTATTTAGCAAAAAAGAGTATATACATTACTTTTATAATGTAACCATCATAAGTATAATCATTAAATAAAACCTGTTAACTTTTTATTTGGGTTAAAATTAGTTATTTGGGATTTTAAGAATTTTAATTAGCTTTATTAATTAATCAGCAATTATTATGTTTAAAATGATTATAATTAATAATATCTATGGATTGTTTTTGATATCTTTTAACTATTCTTTTTATTTTTTTAATATTCTAATTTCTAAGTAAATAGAATAGTACAAAAATCTTTAATTTTGTAAACAATTAAAAAAGGAAATATCCCAGATCCAGAATCAGATTAAACTTATCAAGCCTATTCCTTTTGCGTAATTTATTGCTTCTTCAATTTCCTCAGGATCAGGATGTGTTGCAATTTCTTTACATTCGGCTGCCTTATAAACAGGCCTGTACTGACCCATAATATTTACAACTGTATTTTTTCCTAAATTGGCCTTTATCCACTTTAAAATAGGCTTTGAGCAGCATTCTACATGATTTGGAAGTACAAGATGCCTTATAATCATATCCCCTGCTTCTTTTGCCATTTTGTGATTTCTTGTTACAATATTCCAGTAATCAGACACTCCTGAAAGCCTTTGTGCGCAATCAGATGGCCCATACTTAAAATCACTTAAATAGAGATCAATAAAGCCATCAAGAACTTTCATTGCATCCTCACTCATATAAAAATTGCTGTTCCAGACCACAGGGATGTTTTCTTTGCTCAGATTCATTGTTTTTAAGATATATAATAAATTAGGCGTTGGATCGCCCCCAACGAAGTTTACATTCCTTGAACCTTCTTTTCGTCTTAAATCAATTATTTTTGCCATTTTCCTCTCTTCAATTTCCATCCCTCGATTTGCAGACTGACTGATATCCCAGTTCTGGCAGTAAATACATTCAAAGTTGCATCCTGCAAAGAAAATAGTATGGCTGGGGACAAGTGGTGCTTCTTCCCCCATATGCATGAATTCAGAGGCTATTTTTGGCCTTGAAATATTACATACTCCCATGTCAACATTTCTATTAATATAGCATCTTCTTTCGCAAAAATAACAGTTTTCAAAGATTTTTTCTGTAATTTTGATTTTTAAATCAAGATATGAGAAATCAGGCTTTTTAAGGTTAGTTAAGACTAATTTGTTATAATTTTCGTTGAATTTTTTCATTATATTCTCATGTTCAACCCACATATCTTCATTTTTATCTACTTCTATCATCCTGGCGACTTTTGACCTTGAAAGTCTTGTATTTAACATGATTTCTGAATAAGTAGAAAGTTCTTTTGCTACTGGATTATTTCCAGTAATATTTAGGGAATCTGGACGATCTATTCTCCACATGTATTAATATTTTGGTTTTACTAATATACAATTTTTAAGATACTAACCCAAAAAACTCTATTGATTTTATCATTACTTTAAAATAAATTAGATATTTAAGCTTGAAATTGCTTAAAATATTAAAAAAGATTTCTCATCCTACAACCCTTAAACTTCTTGCCAGGAGGCGTGGAATAACAAAAGGCCCCATTTGACGTATTTCTCCAGAAATTCCTGCTACACCTTTCATCAGGTTAAATATATTTCCAGAAAGCATCGCTTTTTTCACAGGGGTGCTTATTTCTCCATTTTCTATCTTAAATGAATTATTTGCTTCTACTGAAAAATCGCCAGAAATAGGGTTAGCAGTATGTGCTCCAAGGACATCTGTTACAATTATTCCTTCCTTAATCTCTGAAATATCAATTAAATCTTTAAATTCTAAAATAAAGTTGCTTAAACCTACAGCAGGCATATCTGCAAATGATGCCCTCATTCCATTACCTGTACTTTGAGCATTCCCTTTTTTCGCGGTGTATATGTCATAAAGGAAATTTTTAAGCACTCCATCTTCAATAACTGGTGTTTTTTGGCTTGCAGTTCCTTCTCCATCACCTATTGATGAACCAAGCCCGCCTTCATAGGTTCCATCATCATAAATACTTAAAGAAGGTGTTATAACTTCATTACCAATTTCATTTGCAAATATAGATCTTCCCCTTTGCACGTTATCTGCATTTACAGCATTAACGAAAGTTCCAAAAAGGCCTGATGCTGCACGATAATCTAATAAAACATTTATGTCTTTGGTTTCTACAGACTGGCCATTAAGTGAATTCTTTGCAATCCTGGAAGCATTTTCTGCAATCCAAATAGGATCTATGTCGTAACTTCTGGAAGATTTTCCTTCATATGCTGTTGATATTTCTCCATTTTCTTCTGCATTCACCGCTATAAATCCAGAAAACATGGAGGATTTGTCCCTGCATTCAACGTCATTTGAATTTAAGATTAAAGTTTCACCATAACCTGCAGAAAATCCTCCAGATGTTGGTTCGCATTTTGCATCTTCAACAGCATTTATCATTGTTTTTGCAAATTCTATGGAATCTTCAATCTGTAGAGAATTGATTTTTTTATCATAAATTCCTTTAACTTTTATATATTCTGATTTTTGAGCTAATCCAAAATTCTTATCAGCTATATTGGATTTTGCATTAAATAAAGCATTTTCAACGGTTTCTTCAATTTTATCAGTGTTGGTAGTATATGAAAATCCCATTTTTCCATTTAAAATTATTCGAACTCCTAATCCGTAAGTAAATGCTTCTTTTGCAAAGTTAATCTCATTTTTTTGGATATCCAGATCAATACTCTTTTCTTTTTCTACAAATATTTCAACGTTATCTGAATGTTTTAAAGCTAAATTTAAGGTATCATCTGCAATTTCCATCATTTAAATTCCTCCAACTTTCGAAATTTATTTTAATATGAACTTCTCTATTGCTTCTGCAGCCCCATCACCATAGGGTTTCTTTGTTATATAATCAGTATTTTCTTTGAGTTCTTCATCTGCATTGGCAACGGCTACTTTAAATCCTGCAACTTCAAGAAATTCCAGATCGTTTTCGCTGTCTCCAATTGCCATGATTTCATCCAGTGTAATTCCCATATCCCTGGCAACTATTTCCAGAGATTTTCCTTTGTTAACTTCGGGATCTGTAAGGTGTATTGCAAATTTAGTGTCGTAGACTACAACATCAAAGTCTTTAATGGTTTCTTTTACAATATTAACATCTATATTCCTTACTATTGCAATTTCGGAAAGTCTGATATTGGAAAATTCAGTTTTTTCTATGTGATGCTTTGATTTCAAGAAATCATATGCAGGCTTGCATTTTTCAATGTCTCCCAGAATTTGATTCTTTTTTCTTGTCTGAATGAAACCACCATTTTCACTTACAATTCCACCAGATGTACCTACCATCACTGCAACCATTTTGGCTGCGCAGAGCACATTTCCGGTTACTAAAATGATAGGGTATCCTTTATCTTCTGCTTTTCTGAGAGCGTTTATTGCATTTACACATATCTTCCTGTTTTTGTCGGTAATTGTACCATCTATATCTACCGCAATTGCTTTCATTAACAACATTACTCCTAAAAAACCTTCATTCCAGATAATAAGAGATATTGATTTTAGAAGAGCAAGACTATTCTATAACTCTTTTCTTCTAAAATCATGTATCATGGGATTTTTTTTAAAAAGTTGAGCCGTAACGATAAGCAATATTACATGTTCCTTCTTTGCTTACCATACATGCTCCAATGGGGTTCATTGGATTGCATTGGGTTTTGAATAAGGTACATTCTTCTGGCCTTGCAACTCCTCTTAAAATTGGGCCGCATATACATCCTGTAGGGACTTTTTCTCCCTGTTCTACTTGAATATCAAATCTTTCTCTGGCGTTAGCACTTGAGAACTCATCTCTTATTTCATAAGTTGAATTCGGAATCTCAGGGAAACCTCTCCATTCTTTATTTTTAATGTAGAATACTTCATCCATGAGTTCCTGGGCTTTAACATTGCCCTCTTCTCTTACAGCTCGCTTATATTCGTTTTGAACTATTGCTTTCCCTTCATCAAGCTGCTTTAATATCATATAAATTGCAATTAATATATCAAATGGGTTGAATCCTGCTACAACTTGTGGTATACCATATTTTTGGGAAAATTCTTCATAAGGTCGTGTTCCAATTATTGTGGAAACATGTCCTGGTTCTATGAGGGCATTAAGATTCACTTCACCTGATTCAATAAGAAATTTCAATGCTGGTGGGATTAATCTGTGACAGGATAGAAATGATAAATTTTCTGGTGGTCCTGCAACTATTTCTGAAGCCGTGGTGGGTGCGGTGGTTTCAAAACCTGCTGCCATAAACACTACCTCATTATCAATCTTATCAGCTATTTCAACTGCATTGTTTACTCCATAAACTATCCTTACATCAGCACCTTCTGCCTTGGCATCAGCCAGTGTTCCAGTTGTTCCAGGGACTCTTAGCATATCTCCAAATGTGGCAATGGTAACGCCATTCCTTGCAAGGTATAAACATTCGTCTACTTCTATGGAGGGTACACAACAAACTGGACAGCCAGGACCGGCTACCACTTCTACTTCTTTTGGAATTAGTGATCTTATACCATGCTGCATTATTGTATGCTCATGAGATCCACATACATGCATTATTTTTACTGGTCTTACAATGTTTTCAATGCGCTCTATTATTTCTTTGGATAGATTTTTCATTATGTCACCTTATTATGATTTGATCTTACGCTTGCTGTTCATTAAATCCTTAAAATTTAGAATGATATATTAATTGAAAAATTATTATTTAATTAGATATTGTTTATTGCATTTTATATAATTGCTGTTTATATTTTTATTAGATTTTAATAGATGCTTTAATTATTTTAAAAAGACTATCTGCTTTTTTTAAGCAATATTTACTTGAGTTAAAAGTATATCTACTCTTTAACTGGATTAATGTTTTCAGAAGATATTCTTTTATTTAGTATGGACATATAAAAGAGAGTGGTTAATTCACAATCACATAAGAATATAAAAAATTTTTATTTTTTTGCAAAATAATTCCCATTATAATGAATTAAAACATTTATATGGTGTGAATAATAATTATCACTAATATTTGTTTGGTCTGTATGATTACATCTACATAGTAATACTATCAAAAGATTTATTATTATTATTGACTAAATTAATAACAGAGAAGTGAAGTTATTGAGAACAAATGGATTATTAAATTAATTTAATGGGTAAAAATAGATTTATTAATAATAAAATCAGGTGTAATTTTATGAATTTATAAATAAAATGACATCATAATAGTCTACTTGGAAAAAATAAGCGTTACAGTTAAATATCTTTATTATAAATCTATTTTAAAAGTCATTATTAAATTAAGTCATAATAACCTTTAAGATTATATTAATATCGGTAGGTAATATGAAAATTGCAGTGGTTGGATTAGGAACTGAGGGCAGAAATGCCGTTAAATCTCTGATTAATTATGGATATAAAGTTTATGCTTCTGATATGCAAAAAAATATGGAATTGAATTGTAATACGGCGATAGATGTTGATTTTGGCTATCATGATTTTGAAAAGATAAATTCTGCAGATGCAGTTGTTTTAAGTCCGAGCTTATGGAGTAGTAAAATCGGGGAAAAATTAAGATCCAGTAAAAAAATTTTATCTGATATTTTGGCCGATCATAAAACTGTTTTTACAATAGGCGTTACAGGTACCAACGGTAAAACAACAACATGCTTTATGATACGGGAGATACTTGAAAAAGCTGGCCTTAACGTTCTTGTTGGTGGAAATGCAGGTGGAGGCTTTCAGGGATATACAAAACTCATATTAGAATCTTCAAAACAAAAATACGACGTTATTGTGGTGGAAGTATGTGATATGACCCTTGATTTTTGTTCATATGCATTTGATTTTGATCTGGTGGTTGTAACCAATATGGGAATGGATCACATGGACTTCCATAGTTCCATCGATAATTATAAAGCATCTCTGGGCAAATTTATAGAAGGAAAAATAGCAGTATTAAATGAAAAGGATAAAATTTTGTCAAAGATGGGAAATTATCCTGTTCAAACCTTCTTTTTTGAAAATGGACATAGAAATCTTAAATTATTTGGCCAATTTAATTTACAAAATGCAGCAGCAGCTGCAACCGTTGCAAATATCTTAGAAATTCCCGAAAATGAAATTAATAATGCACTTGAGAACTTTAAGGGAGTTAAGGGCAGAACAGCAACCATAAACATTTCTGGCTGCAATTTTGTAGTTGGTAAAACCGATAATCTGGATGCGGCTGCAGCGGTTTTTAATGAGTTAGAATTTGACGTAGCAATAATTGGTACTCCCAGAGAAAGTGAAACATGCCGATTTGACATTTTAGGAGAAGTTGCTAGGACAGATCCAGATATTATAGTACTTTTTCCTGGTCTTGAGGATACAACAGGTATTGCATTTAAAAAATTAAAAGAGGAAGGCTATACTGGGGAAATAAAGATAATTAAAGACACTGATTCTGTACTTAATTTTGCATTGGAATGCAGTGATATATATAAAAATATTTTCATAGGTGGAAATGGTCAGAATAAACTTATAGAACTACAAAAAGCGCTACAAAGAATATCAAAGGATGATAATGTCATCAGGAATAAAAAAGTACTTATTGTTGGGGCTGGAAATGCAGGTAGGCCTGCAGCACATCTCTTGAACCATTTAGGTAATGAAGTCATTATTTCTGATATTAAAGAATTCGAAGAACTCCCAAAAAAAGCAAAAAGAAAGATTGAGGACTTGATGCAGAAAGGAGTTACTGTGGAACTGGGCTCTCACATGAATGAACATGCAATGTGGGCAGACGTGGTTTTCATCTCTCCAAGTGTGCCTAGAAATTCTGAAATAAGGAAATTCATCGGTGAATGTGAAGAAAATTATGAAATAGACGAAATAAATACAAGAGACATTGGGAAAATGATTAATTCCCTGATAAAAATACCAATGATAGGTATTTCAGGGACAGATGGTAAAACCACTACTGCTAACATGGCCAATTATACTTTATCTGATATGTACGATACTTTACTTTTCTCTTCCCTGCAAGATTCCCTGGTTATTGAAGGTTTAGTTGATTTTGTAGTGGAAAATAAGATGAAAAGTAAAGATTTTGCGGTATTTGAACTTCCGCACGGCACAATAAGAATGGTAGATGGTCTGGAAATATGTATTGGTATTTTAACCAATCTCACACCGGATCATATGGATGAATTTAATTCATATGAAGAATATGTGGAAAGAAACGTATCATTAAAGGATTTACTTCATAAAAACGGAGTTTTGGTTGCTAATGGGGATGATCCAATTATAAGTAGATTATCGCCTAAATTCAACGAAGAAATGATATATTATGGGATTAATGAACCCAGAATAATTGTTAATGAAGGCAGAACTTATTCTCATAGACATAATATAGACTACCATATGTTGGCAGAAGATATAGAACTTAAAGGGCTTTATGGCTCTGAATTTACCATTAAAACTCAGAAAATCCCCACAATAGTATGTAGAAATTGTGGGCAGATGTGCTGTAACTGCGATAATTTTGAAAGAAAATATAGGGAGCCATGTATATTAAATATAAAGCTTAAAGTACCTGGAATGTGCAATATTGAAAACGCTTTAGCAGTTGTTGCTACAGACATGGCTTTAGATTTCGATCTGGAATATATAAAGGATAAAATAGAGAATTTCCCCGGAGTAAAGGGACGATTTGAAAAGATAGATACAGTCAATGAAATTAATATATTTATGGATGCAGCACACAATCCTGAGGCAATGGAGCGGCTTTTTGAAGGCATGGAGCTTGAAGGAAAGTTAATAATATCCATAGATAATCCTGATACCCTTACAATACGTGATAAATATAAAATAGGCGAGATACTTGGAAAACATGCAGATATAGTAATTGCAAGCGCAAAAAATGAAACAATAGAAGAAATAAGCGAAGAAGCTGCAGAAGAAGTGGTAAAAGGAGCTGAAAAGGCAGAAACACATAAAACAACCAGTGTAATGGATTCAATAGTTAAAGCATTGGAAATTGCAAATAAAGGCGATACAATAATTCATATTGGTCCCGGTGTCGTTAATGCCTATAATAAAGTAAAATCAGATATTAAAGAAGGTATAACCACTTTTAAGGATAAAACAGCTTAAAATTCACAGTCAGATTAAAATGAAATCTAATTTTATTAAGAAGAAAAATCCTAAAATTGTTGTCATAGGAGGCTGTGGAACTGTAGGCAGCTTAATGGCAAGGGTTTTAAAGGATTACGGTGCAGATGTAGTGGTTTCAGATCTTTCAACCGATAGCCCTCAAATAGAAATCCTAAAGAAAGAGGGAATTTATCTTAATCTCGGAGAACATGATGAAGACATTTTAAAAGATGCAGATATCATTGTTCTTGCTCCAAGTTTACTTAATAATTCTAAATTAATTGATAAAATAGAAAAATCTACAGAGGCAGATATAATAAGTGTAGATGAAGTTCTGGAGATATGCGAAATTGATAAACCGGTTATTGGAATAACTGGAACAAATGGAAAGACAACAACAACCTGGATGCTCAAGCATATTTTAAAAGGCGCAGGATATAAAGTTCCAGAACATGGACTTAATATACAGGGGAACACGGAATTGATACCATCTCTTCAAGCAAGACTTGATGGTGATGTGGCTGTTTTAGAAATAGGGACATTTGGAAACCCAAATGAGATTAAAAAATCTGCAGTAAATTCAGGAGTCAATATAGGAATCATAACCAATATATCTAAGGATCATTTAGATAATTCGGGGAATTTTTTAGATTATATCCAGTGTAAAGGTGAAATGATTGATGTTGCTGATTTATTGATTTTAAATGCTGATGATCCTGTAATTGCATGCCTTGAAATTGGAAAAAATCCGGATAATAGTCTATTTTTTGGAATAGATGATTTAAATATCGTTGTTAACGCCTATCCAGAAAAAAGGAATTGTCCATTATGCAAGAAAAATCTTAAATATCTAAAACATTATCTGGGTCATCTTGGCGTATATGGGTGCAAATGTGGATTTAGACGTCCAGATGTACATGTAAAAGCTTCTGATATTGAAGATGATCAATTCACGTTAATCATGGGGTCAAATAAGGCCAGAATTAAATTAAAAAATAAGGGAATTCATAACATTTACAATGCCCTTGCAGCTGCATGCGGCGCTATGGCATTAAATATAGATTTTGATGATATTACAAAGGGTATTGAAAGCTTTGAAGGTGTTAAAGGTAGATTTGAAGAGTTTAGCATCGGAAAAAGAATAATAGTTGATTTTGCCCATAATCCTGCTGGTGTTAAAGCTATAATTCAGGCGTTACTTCTTGAAAAGCCTGCAAGCTCAAAACTGATAGTGGTTAATACTATATCCTCTGAAAGCGGAATTGAAGGGGATATCGAAATAGCAAAAATATTAAATGATGTTGATACTATAGTAGTAGCATCCAATGCAAGCAGAAATGCATTGATGGAGATTGAAATTGATTCTGAGGTAACTTTGACAGAGTCAAGTAAAAAAAGCTCTAAAATAGGAACACTTGGGGCAAGCAGGGATCAGGTGGAAGAAAGTTTAGAAAAAGCCATTTCAGCAGCTGATGAAAATGACATAATATTAGTTATTGGGGAAGGGGGAGTTAAATATTCTGCAGAAATTATTAAAAAATTCAAAGATTAGTATATTAATACTTATTTTACTGGCGCTGGTCATGTATCCCTTGGGAACGGCAATGGACAATTATGTTCCACCTCAGGGACCAACTGAAATAACTTCGATGAGTATAGGAGATACAGTGCTGGCAGGAACTAAGGTTGTAGATGAAAAAGAAATTAGAAAGGTACCCATACTTTACGATCCGGGATATCTTAGGGATTATATTGAAGATATGAGATTTATTGACTTCTTCGATGCAATAGTTACTGGAACGGTTAAAACTCCAATTGGGAGAATTACGTCCGGCAGTATTTCAAAAAGTGGAGTTGCGCAGGGTTTTAAGGGACCGGGAATTTTAGAAGTTAAAAGTGATAGATTGGCTGTAACTCCGCCAGAAACTTTTGTTTATGGGGAAAAAATACCTTATAAGTTTGGAATTAAAACAAAAGAGGGCTTGGAAATTGTAGAAGGGAATAAAACCTTAAATATAGTGCCATATGGTCAGATAAGTAATGATACAATTCCTCATGATTATATAAGCGTAATGAATGTTAAAAAATGGTACGACAATGCTGAAGTGGGTAAACGTATAACTCTGGGTTATGCTATTGCTAATTTCAATGATGGAAGGAATATAGTTGCACCAGAAGATATAGAAACTTTATTTGGAAGTAGCATAATAGATTATATGAAAAATTATCCTTCAGGATCTCCGATACTTGTGTATATGGGCCCCGTTACTGAAAAAGTCAGTGGAAGTAATGGAGATTCACTTGGATCTTTCCCTGAATATAACGATGCAGTTAGAGAGCAAAATTCACGAGCATTTGTTGAAGCATGGAATGGAACTGTAATTCCACCACATTCAACTTCATCAGGTAAGGAAACTGTAGGATTTGGAAGATCTATAGACCCACATGCTCCTGGGGGGTGGGCTTCTCATGGTGTTTGCCCTGCAGCAAGAGCAATGAGGGGAGCGATATCTCAGGCAGGATTTGGACTGCCAACAGGATTTAATTGGGGTGAATATGCAGTAATGTTTGGATTTAATCCTGCAGTGGACGTTAAAGTTACAAATAACAATGATTATCCCGTAAAAATAATTATGTGGACTGAGGGATCCGGACCGAGCATGAGTATACATGCTAAAGTCATAGAGTACATACCTCAATAAGAAAATCTTTTTCTTTATTTTAAAATTAGAGTGATCAGATGGTTTCTGCAATAATAACGGCCGCGGGCAAAAATAGACGAATGAGAGAAGATTTTAAGGGCCGTGGAATGGAAATAAAGCATAAATTACTTCTTGATTTACATGGAATGCCGGTTATACTTCAAACCATTAAAAACACCCTAAATGCCGGCGTGGAAGACTGTATTATTGTTTTAGGACATTTCAGCGATGAGATTACTGCAGTGATCGATGAATTTGATGATGAAAGAGTTAAAGTAACTAAAAATCCTGAAAATAATGTTGAATTATCTGAATCTCTACTAAATGGAGTGAAAAGAATTAAATTTGATTATTGTCTCTGTGTTGCAGCAGATCAACCTACAGTATCAGCTGAAACCTTAAAGAATCTTATTAAAGGAGTATTTAAAGGCGAAAAACCTCAAAATACAATTTCAATCCTTGCACGGGGAAAAATAGGATATCTGGGCTCTGCAGAAGGTCTTGGAATGCCTTTTGTATGTCATAAAACTCTTTTAAAGAAATATTTGGCTTCACATAATGATAATTTGAATCCTATTTTAAGAAAAATGGTGAATGATGGCGTTATTTTTTATGGAGTTCCAGCTCGCAGTGATCTGGAACTTATAAACATTAATAGATATGATGATTATTTGAAAGTTTTAAAAAATGATTTAGGGAAATAAAATGAAAAAATGGCAAAAAGTCATCATAAGTGTAACTTTTATATCTATTTTAATTCTGGCTTTAGGTGGCTTGCTGATTAACGTTACTAATGATGAAACTGGTTCAAGGATAAATATATTGCTATTAGGTAGAGATGCTCAAAATTCAATTTATTCAGGAAATACAGACTCTATAACTATTCTTTCTATTGATAAAAATACAAGAAAGGTTTCTCTTCTTTCTATTCCAAGGGATTCTAAAATAAATATACAAGGACATGGTATGGATAAGATTAACGCTGCATATGGGTTAGGTGGAATTAATTTGACAGTTCAGACTGTAGAGAATTTTTTGAATGTATCTATAGATTATTATGTTGTAGTAAACTTTGATGAATTCAAGAGTATAGTGGATACATTAGGTGGAGTATATATTGATGTTGAACCGCACGTTGCAGCGGCTAGACCTGAATTGAATGGAAAAGCAGGTTATAATAAACTTAATGGAGAACAAACTTTGCTTTACGCACGTTTTAGACAAGATGGTGCAGGAGACATTGGAAGGGTTGAAAGACATCAAAAAATTCTTGCAGCAATTTACAAAGAGGCTTTAAAACCAGGTAATATTGTTAAATTACCTTCTGTTATGAACCAGTTGAGAGAAAATACTCACACTAGCATTCCTCCCTACGAATTTGCAATAATAGAACAAGTTCTTACAGGTTTTGATCTAGATAATGCTCAAACTGCTTTAGTTACAGGTAAAGGGCAGCGCATTAATGGAATATATTATCTTATTCCTGATAAAAATAAGACGGAACAGATGGTAATTGAATTGGGATTGAGAAATTAAAATAAGAACTCAAAAAAAGAAAATAAGTGAATTTATTTTTCTATTCTGAAATCCTTTTTTTCTTCCTGTTCTTCAAGGAGATCTAAACGGTCTTCAACTTCTTCAATTGCTTTTCCAAGTCTTTCGATGATTTTAACAGTATCTAATACCCATTTTGCCACTAATTGGTCATTAAATTCTCCCCTTTCTACATAATCTGCCATTTTCCTTTCAAGGTCATTAGCATCATCCAAAACTTTATAAATTTTTGATTGCACCATATTAATCACTCCCTGGCTTTTTAGCTTAATACATTATTTCATAGATATTAAAGCAGTTACGACACATCCTATATTTTCGCCGTTCATTCCTACAATAACTTCATCTTCTTTTATACCTGCATACTGCCTTGAACCGCTGCATCCGAGGGTAATATTTGCGGTGTTGTTGATGAAGGGGCCGGCCACAGCATCAGCACATATTGACTGAATTCCTGAAAAACTTGCTTCTACTCTGCCACCACGGGTATAAATCATTGCCTGGGCAAGTTTTAGCGCCTGAGCAGGATTGCCAATAACTACAATCACATCAGGATCAAACTTGACCTCTTCTAAAGGTGCATAGATTATTGCTTTCATCATAGGGTCAATTTTAGGTATTGATTCCATTGTACGCTTTGCAGAACCAAGACTGGAGAATCTTCCCAGATTCTGATAAAATTCACCTGTTTTTATCTTCTCTGGAGTTTCTATAAGGCCAATTGCGGATGATCCACCTTTACACATCTGTTCTTCGGCTGTAGCATAGAATGTTTCTCCCTGTGCGGCTTTTTGAACCATTTCGCAATGTCTTATATTTTCATCTATCTTCTTGATTCCTTCTGGAATATCTTCTTCTCTTAAAACAAATTTTATTGCAACTGGAGACTTATCTAAACCTAATCTCTCTTTAAGTTCCCTTGAAATCATATCGTATCCTTCTACTTCGCAGGTGCCTTCTGCCATGCTTTTCACCAGTTCTATTATATTTTTTAAATTATTTAATTATATTCAAAAACTAAATGAAAATTTAACTGGAAAAAGGCATAATAGTCTTAAAAACGAAAATTCTAAAATCAAATGTTAAAATAAAAAAATTAAATATTTTAAATAGACTTAATACCTTCAACAAGCTCTTCAATCTTGTTTTTTACGTCAGAACTGTCTTCAACAACGGTACCGGTCACAATAATGTCAGCACCGGCTTTTGCAATGCTGGCAGCTGTTTCGCCGTTGCGTATTCCTCCACCAACTACAACTATCATGTCGGTCATTTTTTTAACTGCACTAACCATGACTTCTGGAACGTGTTTTGCTGCTCCAGATCCTGCTTCAAGATACATTAGTCTCATTCCTAAACATTCTGCGGCCATTGAATAGGCTACAGCTATATCTGGTTTGTTTTGGGGGATTAATTTTGCATCTCCCACCCATCCGGCAGTTCCTCCCGGTTCAATAATGATATAACCCATTGGAATGACTTCTATTCCGATTTTTTTAATATTTGGGGCTCCCAGAGCTTGTGCTCCAATTATCCAGTAGGGATTATTTGAATTTAAAAGACTCATAAAGAAGATTGCATCGGCGTACTTACTCACACCTGTGGTGTTACCTGGAAAAAGAATAACAGGAACATCAATATTTTCTTGCAATGCTTTTGCAGTTGCATCGAGCTCATTAGACTGTGTGGTTGATCCTCCGAGCATTATTCCATCAGTACCGCCAGAAACAGCTTCTTTAGCTATTTTAACTGCTTCTTCTGGGCTCTGTTCTTCAGGATCTAAAAGTGTTAAGTGTAATTTGTGATCTTTTAAAGTATTTTTAATATAGTTTTCAACTTTCATATTATCACAATAAAAAAATCATTATTATAAATATAAAGAGGGAGGTTGAAGAAAAATCCCCAAAAAATTCTATGAATTTTTGGAGGTTAAACATCCAAAATTTTCTATTTTGGTTACCGTCGTAATTCTATGAATTACGGGCCATCGAAAGCTTTGCTTTCGAATGGTTCAGAAAACTGTCAAAATTCCCTGAGTTTTGACGCAGCAAAAATCTTTGATTTTTGCATGCTATGTTTTCTAAAACCTCCAGAATAAATTTTAGGGGATTTATCTATCCTCTTGGTTCTTTAGCTTTAGGCCTTAAACCTTTATACCCGCATTTCCTGCATGTTTTTGCAGTTGGGGGGTTTCTTGCGTTACATTTTAAGCATATTTTGATATTGAATATTCTATTTTCTGCTTCTTCAAATCTAGCCATATATTAGCCTCCTTATAAACTTATTTAACTTAATTTCAGCCAATTTAGAATTTACACTAATCCATAAATTCATTTTGAATTCTTACAACTTCTAAACTGCTTTTAGCTTTAGAGTATGCTTCTAAAAGCTCTTCATTGAGCTTTAGAAAATGAGGGCCCCATTTGAACTGGGACATAATGTCAATAGCAATATCTTTAAACCCAATTATATAAAAACTTGCTGCAATTGCTTCTGCTGTTGATAGTATGCACGGCTTTCCATAATTGGTAGGATTTGCAGCTATGAGGAAAGGCAAGGATCTACTATTTTTCCCTGTTTTCAGTCTGAAAGGGACTTTATCTAACCTTCTCCATGAACAATCAAGCCCTACAAGTCCTTTTTCTATAATTGTCTCTCTATCCTCTACAGATAATGCTTTTTGAGAGTATGGATCAAGGACGATCGCACCGGTAGGTACTTGGTTTAATTTTGTCACTACATTAACTTTTCCCTTTTTTCCAAGTTTTACTGTTGTGCATTTCTTTCGATCACATTCTTCTGCATGGTATACAACGATTCTCATTTCTAAAACACATCAAAAAATTTTAGGATCATTTCCAAATTATTTAAAAAGAACAATATTTTTTTAGTTCAATCATATATTTAAAATCTATCATAAAGATATGAAATCTATTTTAAAAGAAATAATTATCTAAATATCTATTAAATCGGGTTTTTTTATAGAGTAGATCTCTCCACATCTATTATTTTTGAAACTGCGATTTGAGGGTTTTTAATATCCTCTAAATCATAATATTTCCCGCCAGACGCTAACGCAAGTTCCATATTTGTATCTCTTCCGTATTTCACTGTTTTTTCGAAATTAACGACTATGGTGATTATATCATTTTCTTTAAGGTTTTCAGCTATTTTTATGGCATCCTGGATAGGTCCTTCTTTAATTCCCACATTGGGCATGCCGTCTGTAAGAATCACCATCATTGGTACGTATTCATTTTTGAATTTTTCTTTTTTCAATAATTCAAATCCTTTTTTAAGCCCAGAAGCTAGGGGTGTAGTTCCACCAACTCTTATATTTTCAACATGTTCCTTAAATGATGTTGCTCGCCTGGTTGTTGGAATTATAACTTCTGCGTCGTGGCCTTTAAACCCAACAACACTTAATTTATCGTTGTGTCTGGTTGTATCCTCAATTAACTGATTTAAAATGCTTTTCACTTTATTTGCTTTTCGATCAGAAAACATAGATCCGCTTATGTCCACTACAAGGGCTATCGATGCCCTTGCTCCGTGTTTTCTTACTTTTTCGCGTAGATGCTCATTTTCAACTTTGATACTGCCTTCTGATTTAAATGCAGCAGCTCTCAATGTTGCATCTATTGCTATATCGCGGGGAACTTTTTTAGGAAACTTACTTTTAATGTATTTGCCTTTTTGGGTCTTGGAATCAACCCTCTTTCCATATAATCTGTTTTTGGTCTTCCCTTTCATTTTGAGGAGCTTTTTTATATCAATCTCCTCTGGATCGGCTTTTAATGGATTTTCATCTTCAAGAGTTTTAATTTTCATTCCTTTTTCTTCATTTTCAGGTTGTTCAATGGGTTCTAAAGGAACATTCATGTTTACTTTTTTTCCTTCACTTTCATCATTCTGATTTTCTTCAGGAGTTAAATTACCCGGGGAATCGTTTTCTTGTTCCTGATATTCTCCTGGTTGATCTTCATTTTCACCATCTTCATCTGAAGAATCTGAATCTCCATTAGAATTCTCATTCTGGTCATTTTCTTCATTTGATTGATCTACATCCTGATTTTCTGATTCTTGCTCATCTTCTTTGTCTTCTTCAATTTCTTTAATTGCCTTTTGCAGCATTTCTTTGATTTTGTTCTGACCATATGATTTAGGAAGTCTTTCCCCAAGAACGAGCAACATTGCTTCTTCTAAATCATCATAATTCACTTCATCTCTGTTATTGTAGGATGCAATTGTTTTAGCAGTTTTTAAAATGGCAATATCTGCTCTATGACCATCTACTCCAATATCGACACAGACAAGTGCTATAGCTTTCATAATATCAGAAGATACCTTTACATTTTTCAGTAATTTCCTGGCGTTTAAGATATTTTCAAGTATTTTCTTCTGGGCGGATTCAAATTTATCTACAAATCCGGCTGGATCCCTTTCGAATTCTTCCCTTCTGGCCATTATTTCCATACGGTCTTCAATATCCATAATGCTGTGCACTATAATATGAAGGCCAATACGATCGGAAAGTTGAGGCCTGAGCTCTCCTTCTGCAGGATTCATAGTTCCAACAAGCATAAATCGTGATGGATGGGATAAAGAGATTCCTTCCCTTTCTACTATGTTTACACCATAAGCAGCAGCGTCCAGCAAAACATCCACAAGATTATCATCAAGGAGATTTATTTCGTCGATATAAAGTATATTTCTGTTGGCTTCTGCAAGTATCCCCGGTTCCAGAGCCTTTGTACCTTCTTTGAGGGCCTTTTCAATGTTTATTGATCCAACAACACGATCTTCAGTTGATCCCAGTGGAAGCTCTACCACCTTCATTTTTTTTTCTTCAACTTCCATATCTTCAGAAATACACGCATCACATAATGATCCTTCATCATCAGGATCACAGTTAAATGGGCATCCCTTAACAACTTTTATAGAGGGTAAAAGGTCAGCAAGAGCCCGTACTGCAGTAGTTTTACCTGTTCCTTTGTCTCCTTTAATTAGTACTCCACCAATACTCGGATTTATCGCATTTAAGATTAATGCTTTTTTTATGTTTTCCTGCCCAACAATTGCTGAAAAAGGAAAAATAAGGTTTTTCAATAGTCTCACCGTTTATTGCTCTAAAATTATTTTTTAAATCTATAAATTAAGATTTTTTCGTTAATTGATATAATGAAATTTCATCCATAAATATATTGTCAGTATTATTTATTTTATCCATGATTCGATAATATTTTATAAATAATTGAAAAATGAAAAAAGAATAAATAATATCAATTACATAAGCTCAAATGGTGATATGATATGTGTACAGTTGGAGGACCGATGGCTGACATTAAAATGAAAAAACTCAAAACAAAAAGATACAGATGCCTTGATTGTGAAAATGAATTTAAAGGACTGGGAAGAAAAGTAGTTTGTCCTGCATGTCAGTCAGAGAACGTAGAAGCATTAGAATAACTCCAGATGAAATTTTGTTTTTAATTGGAAATTCTGGGGAACTGGGCATTGTAAAAGCAGGAAATAAAAAGCAAGTTTTCATAGGAATGCCTGATAATGAAGAGATAGTACTATTTCTTGAACCTGAAGATTTGATTGCAGTTTCTGCCTTTAACAGGGGAGAAAAATATGAAAAAGGAATTAGAAGCATGATATTTCTTTTAAGGGAATTAGAATCTCCGATTACAGTTCTTCCAGAAAATCACCCCACTTCAAATAGGCTCCCCATGGTTGTGGCTACAGGAAATCAGATTCGTTTAAACTGTAATATAGTTCCAGGCACACATCCAGAGCAGGATATACTTTGTGCATGTGAAGACCTTTCAGGTATCGAAATATCAGCCTCAGATGATGGTGTTGATATTGAAGGGGCCATTAAAGAATTTAAAATTGAAAAGTTTTAGTTGTAATGTGGTCTGATCATCGCATTTTGTTACATCATTAGTTTAATATAATAAGAAATATTTAAAGTGTATAGTATGTTGATCCAGAATTTTTATCAGATTTTTGGACAGGTAGTGTTTATTGCAGGCATTTCAATCCTGATCTTGCTATCAGTAACGCTTATTCTTGGAAGAATCCTTATAAGGCAGGAAAGACTTATTTTTCCCAGATTACTTCTATTTACAATAGATGTATTTTATGGATTATTCAAAAAATTTGCTGGAAATGTCGGCGTAGATGAAAAGATAGTTGATCAAATTGGTGTTGAAGTTAGAAATAAGGTCAATGAAAAATCATTTAATCAAATAGAAGATAAAGACAAAGTTTTGATACTCCCGCATTGTCTAAGAAGCCCAAAGTGTGAGGCAAAGTTGAATGCTACTGGTCTTCATTGTACTGATTGTAACAGATGCGTAATAGGTGTTTTAAAGAATAAAGCAGAATATAGGGGTTATAAAGTATTTATTATTCCTGGTTCAACCTTTTTAAAGAAAATAGCTAAAGAAAATAAGTTTAAAGGAGTTTTAGGTGTGGCCTGTTACCAGGATTTGAATCTGGCGATGATGAAACTTTCAAAATTCCCATGTCAGGGAATACCGCTCTTAAAGGACGGTTGTGTTTGTACTAAGGTTGATACAAGGGCTGTTCTTGATAAAATGGGTATTGAAACTCCACAAGGCTTTAAAATTCCCCAAGATAATATTTCATGCGCTAAGGAACGATCCAATCGTAAATTATTCTAATTTTATTTAAGGGGCAAACGTATTCCAGAAGCCGTGAAATAGAAATGATCCATAAACTTTGTCTGTTTTTAAACGTATATATCTCCTGTAATAGCACCTAATACTAATCCTATCATGATTTTGCTCATAATGAGAGGTATTAAAGCGAATTCTTTTGGATGAATTAAAAATACGTCTATATAACCAACATGCCAGAGCCCAAATGACAGAGTTATAATAATCCATGTTATCAAAGCTGAATTTTTAGTTTGCAATGAATTTTGAACAATATTCCATAAATAACCTCTAAATAAAAGCTCTTCAAATAATGGAGTTATCATTCCAAATAATAAGCTTAAAACAAGGACATCTAATTTATAGTTAAATACTTAATTTTTTATACTTTGATTATGTTTTATTCATTAATGGATTATAGGTTGAAGTCTTATAACTCTTTTAAACAGGCTATATTTTTTAAGAAAAGTTTAATTACTCAGGTTCTTCACTATATATACAAATGTATATGGTATAAATATCGTTATTAAAAGTACTATTCCGCCCATAAGATATAAGAAACGGGTCTTTTTTTAACATCATCCAGATTAAGACTTAAATCATTTAATGAAGGTTTAAATAGTAATAGAAGTATTGAACCACATACGATGAACGAAATCCCATTTAAAAGCTGGAAAATAAGGATATTACCTCCAGGATTAATTGCTAACCACAATCCGCCCATAATTAGGGCTCTTAAAAATTGTATAATTAAGAGTATGGCCATTATCTTAGCTATTATTCTAAGAAAATTATCTTAGCTATTATTCTAAGAAATAGTTCATAGTTTGCAGAATTGACCCTATTCTTAAGAATTTCCATGATTATTCTCCATAACAATGTTAATCATGGTAAATAAAAATGTCCTCTATCTGTACTTTAAAGAATCTGGCTATTTTAAAGGCCAAAATTAATGAAGGATCATACTTATCTTTTTCTATGGCAATTATGGTCTGTCTGGTTACTCCAAGCTTTTTAGCCAGGCCTTCTTGAGTTATATCTTTCATTGCCCTGTAAACCTTCAATTTATTTTCCATAATTCCACTATCCATGTTTCCTATTGTAATAAAAATAAAATACAGCGTAAAGTAACAATAAGAGGCACCCGGAATTTGTCAAAGTGTATGCAGCTTGAGTAAATTGAGGAAATACATTTTTAAGTGTTAAAAGTCCAATTCCCAGCACAGTTACTATTGCTAAAAATAAAAACATAGCCATTCTTGAAGCTTTTCCTGCAACCAAATAAGTCCTTTCGTCTTCAGAAATTTCAAATATATTCTTTCTTACAAAGTAGGAAAGAAGAATTCCAGTAATTATTCCTATAAATGCCAGTAATATATTGCTCAAATATATGGCTAAAATAACAGTTATGGCTACAAAAATCATTATTAAAGCTATAATAATTTGATAAGTCTTTTTTTCCATGTTAAACATCTCTTAATATTTATTTTTACTTAATATTTTCTCATATAATATGCTCTGGACGAAAAGTAGAGAACAAAGCAGAAAACGGCCACTGCAAATAGTGTATAACCTGCCTGCTGAAATTGAGGATAACTGTTCCTTAAAGCAACTATAATTACACATGCATAGATCATAACGGCTATAAGAATTCCTAAAGTCATTGTAGAGGCCTTTTCATTGATTAGCTGGGTTCTTTCATCTTCAATGATGGCAGTGCTATCGCCCTGGAATATTTCCTTTAAATTATCTCTATTTATATATAAAACAATTCCCTCTGCGCCTAAAAGGATTATTGCAAGCGCAATAACATATATATTTGCCAGAATTAACCCTGCAAACCATAGACCGGTTATAAACACAGATAATATCTTTAAAAATAAACCGGATTCAAATATGGAAACTATTTTCATTATTCCTGAGTTGGAATTCATTTTTTCACCTCTTTTTTATTTAATCTCCATAAAGTCGCATTTGAAGCAAAAATTGTGGTAAGCATCTGCAAAAATGGAGATATGAATACCATAAGAATTATCCAGCCAATAAAGCTCGCTTTGGGGTCATAAAGGATCATTGGAATCCCAAAATTTGCCAGATCTGCGTTGGGATTTAAAAGCATGGTGCTTATGGGTCCCCAGATGATTAACATCAATATTAATGTGTAAATAGATGTAAGAAATGAATATTTTAAAATAGAGCCTAATAATCCGCCTAAATCTGCTTCATTCGTATTTAAGCGTTTTGCAATGTACCAGCCCACTGGAAAGCCGAATAATATGCAGAAAATGGGAACTCCCATGCCGATTCCTACAAAGAATGTGTCCAGGATGATATAAACTCCAAAGACAGCTTTTTTATTCATATTGAAATTTATATGCATTTTATCCCCCAAGTAAAGTATACTTTACATAATGTTATATATACTTTACTATATGTTAATGTTGATTTACTTTTGTTATATTTATTTTTAAAATAAGAATTAAGCTGTGATGATTTAGGGTTAATTTCAAGGGTTTTGAACTTAAAATGGGTATATTTCCTTATTAGTTTGAAAAGTAGTTTAGAAAAATTAAATTTTATTATTTTAATAAAAGGAAAAAATATAAAAATATAGAATAAAATATAAAATAAGAAGGATGTAAAGATTTTTTGAACTGAAAAATTAATTTAAGGAGAAATTTCATGAAAAAAGTTTTAATGCTATCCGCAAGCCCGCGACCAAGCGGAAATACTTACCAGGTTCTTGAAGAATGTGCCAAAGTCATAGAAGATGAAGGATTAGAGGTAGAAATAGTCCCATTTGTAGGTAAAAACATCAGATCCTGCATTGTATGTGGAAGATGCGGTGAATTAAACGAATGTTCACAAAATGATGGGTTGAACGAAATTATTGCAAAAATCAAGGAAGCTGATGGATTTATAGTTGGATCTCCAGTCTATTTCGGAACAGCACGTGGAGATATGATGTCTGCACTGCAGAGGATTGGAATGGTATCCAAGAGAAATGATAATTTCCTATCATGGAAAGTAGGAGGCCCGATTGCTGTTGCAAGGAGGGGAGGACATACTTCCACTATCCAGGAGATGCTCATGTTCTTCTTTATAAACGATATGATTGTTCCTGGCTCAACCTACTGGAATATGGTCTTTGGACATGCTCCGGGCGATGTGCAGAATGATGATGAAGGAATGCAGACCATAAGGCGATTTGGATACAATGTAGCCAGTTTAATAAAGAAAATCAAAGATTAGAATTATTAAGTTGGCATATATTTTATTTTTTAAATTGGAGATAAGATGACCAAAGAACAGCTTTACAAGAAATTTGCCAGGTACTACGATAAAATCTATGAAAAAATGGACCACCAGAGAGAAGCGGAGTTTATAAAATGGGCAGTGAAATCTTATAAAAGCAGTCAGGGTAATGAACTTCTTGATGTGGCCTGTGGGACTGGAAGACATGCATATTTTCTTAAAAATGACTTTAAAATCGTTGGTTTTGATATTAACGAGGATATGTTAGAAATTGCCAGAGAAAAATTGCCAGATATCCCTTTTATTAAGGGTGATATGAAAAAAATGGATTTAGGCCGCAAATTCGACCTTATAATCTGCATGTTCAGCGCTGTAAATTACAACACCACTCTTGATGAGCTGAAAGTTACTTTAAAAAATTTTTACAATCATTTAAATGACGGTGGAGTCCTCATTTTTGATATGGGGATTAATAAAGAAAACTGGATTGAAGGAATGGTAAGTGTGGATACAGTGATTGATGAAGACTTCAAGCTGGCAAGAATTTGCCAATCACACCTGGAAGATGATGTATTCAATTCAAGTTTCGTTTATCTTATAAAAGAGAATGGAATGGTTGATTTTGATATTGATGAGCATGCTTTAGGTGTTTTTGGAATGGAAGATGTTGTTGATTTGATGAAAACTAAAGGTTTTGAAGTGTTTATTTATTCAGATTTCAAAGATGAGAAATGGGGAATTGAAACAGGAGAAAGACCAGTTTTCGTAGGTATCAAATAAGAATAAATTATTGAAATTATGGGGGATAATATGAAAATAGCTGTTGCAACATCCAATGGTAAAGATGTGGATCATTTTGGAAAGGCTCAGGCTTTTATGATTTATGAATTTGATGAAGAAGATGTACAATTTATTGAAAGAAGAGAATCGCCTAAAATTAAGGGTGAGAAACATCAATGGCAAAAATCACTTGGCGTTATAAGCGACTGTGAAGTTGTTATATGCGCTCAGGCAGGTTTAAAAGGTAAATTTGGCCTTAAAAATGCCCGAATTAAACTTGTTGAAGATGAAGGAAGTGTTGATGAAGTCTTAGAAAGATACATTAATCATTACAAGTTCATGAAAAAACCAATTTTTTAAAGCTGAAAAAAAAATGAAGATATGAATCTTAAATTAAAGTTGAGAAAACCAAAGGTTTTTCGAACTATCAAATCTTCGATTTTTTAAAGTTGAGAAAATCTATCAAAATCGTAGATGTTGATGCACAAAATTCTTTGAATTTTGCATGCTTTGATTTTCGAACAAAATCATAGATTTTTAAAGTATAAATAGCAGCGGTAACTAAATAATAGATATACCTTTGGGCGGATTTTTAAAATATATTAAAATTTTTAAATCAGTATTGATGAAACTTAGCTCTTAATCGTGTTTATTTTAATTAGAATTCTTCAATATATTTATAAACCATGAATGAGATTGTATAATAAGTAATTTTTACCTAAGTTTCGTCAATTAACAGTTTTATTGAACTTCTAAGAGAGGTTCTTTTTCATTGCTTTTAAAAATTAAAGGCAATATGTTGGACAAAATAAATTAGGGACTATATTAAAATTGATAAAGGTGATTGAATATGGCTAAAGCAAGACGTAGAAGAGTAAGAGATACGTGGAAAGAAAAAAAATGGTATAAGATTATGACTCCAACGGAATTTGGAGATGCAGAAATAGGTACTACTCCTTCAAGAGATCCAGATATGCTCTTAAAAAGAAGGGTTGAATCATCAATGAGGGAATTAACAGGTGATTTCTCTAAACAGTATGTTAAACTCTACTTCCAGATAAACAACGTTGCAGGAGATACAGCAAACACCAAGTTTGTTGGGCATCATGTTACAACAGATTATGTTAGAAGTATGATCAGAAGGGGAACAAGTAGAATAGATGCAATTACCGATGTTAAAACCAAGGAAGGTTACACAGTTAACGTTCATATCCTTGCTATAACTGTTAAAAGGTCAAAATCATCCCAACAGAAATTTATAAGAGAAACCATGGCCAGATTGACTCAGGAAGCAGTGGAAGGAAAGACTTTTCCAGAACTTGTTGAAGCAGTAGTATCTGGAAAAATGGCATCAAGCATATATCACGAAACAAAGAAGATATATCCTTTAAAGAGAGTAGAAATTATTAAAACTCAAGTAGTAGAAGAACCAAAATAGCTGGTTACTCAAAACTTTTATGTCTGGGATATAAATGATAATCTGGGAATATGTGATCCTTGTAGTGATCATAGGGCTTGTAACTTACATTAGAGGAGCTCTTGATCTTTATGGATCCATTTTCATGATTATAATTGGCATAATAATTATGTTTACAGCCGGAATTAACTGGCTTCTTTTAATCTTTGTTTTTCTGCTTCTTAGTTTATTATGCACAAAATATAAACACCAATACAAGAAAGAAATCGGCGTTTATGAGGGAACAAGAAGCATAAAGAACGTAATTTCAAATGGTATAGTTCCTTTTGTCATGGCAGCGTTTGGTAATTACGCAGGTTTTGTTGGTTCTATAGCGGTTGCTACTGCAGATACTTTAGCAAGTGAAGTAGGAGTTGTGGATAAATCTCCTCGCCTTATAACTAATTTTAAAAAAGTCGCCCCAGGAACAGATGGTGGTGTTTCTCCAGTTGGAACTGCAGCAGGTATTGTTGGGGCTGGAATTATAGGGGCTTTTGCCTATATTTTGGGGGTTGCCCCCGATCCTTTTAATGCAATAGAAATTGCCGTTATTTCAGGAACTTTGGGATGTTTTATTGATAGTATTCTGGGAGCTGTGTTAGAATCAAGAAATTATATTACTAATGAACATGTAAATCTTTTTGCAACAATATCTGGAGCAGTTTTAGGAAATGCTATGGTATTTATGTTATAAAAATAGTGAATGATCTTTTAGTTAGGTGATAATGTGAAGGGAATCATAATGATAATAGATGGAATGGCGGACCGTCCACTAAAGGAGCTTGGATACAGGACTCCTCTCGAAGCTGCAGATACGCCAAATATGGATAATTTATCGAAAATAGGCATAAATGGAATTATGGATCCGATAAGTCCAGGAATAAGGGCGGGGAGTGACACTTCTCATATTTCAATACTTGGATATGATCCTTATGAGGTTTATACTGGTAGAGGGCCATTTGAAGCTGCAGGAATCGGTGTAGAAGTCATAACTGGTGATATTGCTTTCAGATGTAATTTTTCAACTCAAGATGAAAATGGCATTATCATAGATAGGAGAGCCGGTAGAATAAGGGAAGGGACAGAAATAATAGCTAAATCAATTAATTCCCTAAAATTAGAAGGTTTTGAAGATATTGAAATAATCTTTAAAGAATCTACAGGTCACAGAGCAGTACTCGTACTAAGGGGAGCTGGATTATCTGATAAAGTATCTGATTCTGATCCTAAACATGATGGAAAGCCTCCTAAAAAAGTAATTCCCCTGGATGATTCTCCAGAAGCAGTTAAAACAGCAAATATATTGAATAAATTTGTGGAAACATCCTATGATATTTTAAAAGATCACCCTGTTAACCTTAAAAGAATAGAAGAAGGGAAAAATCCAGCAAATGTAATATTACCAAGAGGGGTTGGAGCAGTACCGCATGTTCCTCCATTCAATGAAAAATATGGGCTTAAATCTGCTTGTATAGCGGAAACTGGCCTTATAAAAGGAATTGGGAAAATAGCAGGGATGGATTTAATTGATGTTGAAGGGGCAACTGGTGGAATAGATACAGACCTTGGCAGCATCACAAAAAGTATTGTAAATACAGCAAATGGAAATGATTATGATTTTATTCTTATTAACATAGATGGTGCTGATGAAGCAGGTCATGATGGAAAAATGGAAGAAAAATTAAAATTTATAGAAAAAGTAGACTCAGTAATTGGTGAAATAATGAAAATAGATGACATTTACTTTATTTTAACTGCAGATCATTCAACACCAATTTCTGTAATGGATCATACGGGAGATCCAGTTCCTATTGTAATAAAAGGACCTGAAGTTAGAGTTGATGATGTAAATAAATTCAATGAAAGAGCAGCTACATCTGGCGGTCTCTGCAGGATAAAAGGGACTAATATCATGAATATTTTAATGGATCTCATGAATAAATCTGAAAAATTTGGAGCTTAAAAATAAAGGAGCATGGTGCATAATATGGATGAAATGGTTCCAAAGCTGTTTGGTACGTCTGGTATCAGGGGAAAAATAGATGAAGAAATAACTCTGGACTTAATAACAGATATAGGGATGGCAGCAGCCACATATATTGGTGGAAAAGGCCGGAAAATAGTTATAGGATATGATACAAGAACTTCAAATAAAATGGTGGAAAGTGCAATAACTGCAGGGATTGTTAGATGTGGATCTGACGTAATACGCCTGGGAATGGTTCCAACACCTCTTGTGGGATATGCAGCTATGGAACTAAAAGCAGATCTTGGAATCATGATAACAGCATCCCACAATCCTCCTGAATATAACGGAATTAAGCTCTGGAACCCTACAGGAATGGCGTATACTCAGGATCAGGAAAGAACAATAGAAAAAATTGTCCACGAAAAAAGCTTCTATAAAGCTTCATGGGAAAATATAGGTAATATTGAAGATAACGATAGTGTTGTTCATGACTATATGGATGATTTGCTGGATAACGTGGATATAAATGGGAATCTCAAAGTGATTGTTGATTGTGCAAATGGGGCAGGCTCTTATATATCTCCCATGGTGCTCAGAAAGGCAGGCTGCGAAGTAATAACATTAAATTGCCAGCCTGATGGATATTTTCCGGGCAGAATGCCTGAACCATCACCTGCGAATCTTTCTGAACTTATGAAGGTTGTTAAGGCCACAGGTGCTGATCTTGGAATTGCACATGATGGTGATGCTGATAGAATGGTTGCAATCGATGATAATGGTATGATGGCTGATTTTGATAAATTATTAGCTCTTGTATCAAGTAATATTGGTGGAAAGATAGTTACCACTGTTGATGCATCATTTGGCGTTGATAAATGCATGGAAAAAGTAGGTGGAGAAGTTGTACGCACTAAAGTTGGAGATGTGCATGTTGCAGAAGTGATCGTTGAATCTAATGCTTCTTTTGGAGGAGAACCTTCAGGTACATGGTTACATCCAGACTTCTGTATGTGTCCAGATGGGATACTTTCAGCCCTTAAAATTATAGAAATCGTGGAAAAAAATGGTCCCCTTTCAATGCTTCTTGATCAAATACCAAGCTATCCTACAATTAGGGAAAAAATAAAATGTGAAAACATCCAGAAAACATTGATAATGGAAAAAGTCAAAGAAGAACTTCCTGACTATTTCAATGATTTAAGCGATGTAAACTTCATTGATGGAGTTAGAATATCGATGAAAGACGGGAGTTGGGTTTTAATAAGGCCTTCAGGAACTGAAGCATATATTCGGATTACTCTGGAGGGTAAGAACATGGAAAAAGCCGAAAAAATCAGAGATATATCCAGAACATTTATAGAGGGAATTTTATGAAGGGAGTATTGCTTACTGCAGGCGAAGGCACAAGGATGCGTCCACTTACTTTAACAAGACCAAAAACAATGTTACAGGTGGGAGGAAAACCAATACTTCAATATAACTTAGAAGCGCTTAGAGATGCAGGTATAAAAGATATAATAATGATTGTAGGCTACAAAAAAGAAGTAATTATGGATTATTTTGGTGATGGCTCATCATTTGGAGTTAATATTACTTATGTAACTCAAGAAGAAAGGCTTGGAACTGCACATGCCATAAATTATGTTAAAGATGAAATTGATAATGCATTTGTTGTGCTGAATGGTGATATAATAGTTGATTCAATACTTATTCGTAAATTAGTGGCAAAATTTGAAGCCAGTAATGCATCATCAGTTCTTATGCTAACTGAAGTTGAAGATCCATCTTCATTTGGAGTTGTTGAGATAGAAGATGACAAAATCAATAATATTATTGAAAAACCAACTCCTGAAGAAGCACCAAGCAATCTTATCAACGCCGGAATATATCTTTTTGATAAGGTCATTTTTGATGCTATCAGCAAGACAGAAAAGTCTGAAAGAGGAGAATATGAAATAACAGATTCTCTTAAAATACAGATGAGTGAAGATAGGGCAGTTTTAGGACTTAAATCGGATAGTAAATGGATAGATATTGGAAGACCATGGGAACTTCTAAATGTAAATGAACATTTTATAAGTGAAATAGAAGAGAAAATTGAGGGCAAAATTGAAGAAGGAGTTACAATTCACGGTCCAATAGTCCTTGGAAAGAACAGTATCATCCGATCTGGAACTTATGTATTTGGACCAATCTATATTGGAGAAGGCTGTGATATAGGGCCTAATTCTTATTTACGTAAATGTACATATTTGGGAAACAATGTAAATGTAGGAAATGCAGTTGAAATCAAAAACTCAATTATAATGGACGGAACAAATGTTAATCACCTCTCTTACGTTGGAGATTCAGTAATTGGTGAAAACTGTAACATTGCTGCTGGAACAAACATTGCAAATTTACGTTTTGATAACCAAAATGTTAAAATGAACATCAAAGGCGAGATTTGCGATTGTGGAGTAAGAAAGCTTGGTTCTATATTTGGAGACAATGTTAAAACAGGAATAAACTCAAGTTTTAATCCCGGCGTAAAAGTAGGTATAAACTCAGCAATAGGATCAGGAACAATAATTTATAAAGATATTCCTTCGAATACCCTTGTTCTGGTAGTACAGGAACATATGATTAAAAAAGACAATAAATAATTTATTTTTGGTCATTAATCTCTTTATTTATGATAAAAAAGTATTTGAACAGTTAAATTTGCTGAATTCTTTTAATTCTGAATTTCAATTAGTTTATGGAGAATTAAAATGAGTAAAATAGATGAAAGCGTTAAAATATTTGAAGGTACCAGAATAATAGGAAAAGTCAAAATTGGTGCAGAATCTTCAGTATGGTATAATGCTGTTTTAAGGGGAGATATGGGGTCAATAAACATTGGAAAATACTCAAACATTCAAGATAATTGTGTAATACACTCATCTAAAGGTCATTCAGTAAAAATAGGAGATTATGTTTCAGTGGGGCATGGGGCAGTTCTCCACGGGTGTGAAATTGGGGAAAATTCACTGATCGGAATAAATTCAACAGTTTTAAATGGGGCGAAAATAGGCAAAAACTGTATAATTGGGGCTGGAGCAGTTGTTACTGAAGGAAAAGAGTTTGAAGAGGGTAGTTTAATAATTGGTATCCCTGCTAAAGCTGTAAGGAAACTTAAATCTGAAGAAATAGAATCTATAAAAGATAATGCAATTAGATATGCAAAATTAGCTCAAAAGAAGTGAAAATATGGTAAGGGTAAAAAAAATTGTAAAAGAACTGGATCCCTATGTTCCAGGAAGATCAATTGGTGAAATAGCCAGTAAATATAATATTAATCCTGATGATATCATAAAACTTGGTTCAAACGAAAATCCTCTTGGTGTTTCGAAAAAAGCGGTTGAAGCTTTGAAAAAAAGTCTGGACTCTATCCATCAGTATCCTGAATCAAATTTAGAAGATCTAAAAGGTAAAATTGCATCTTATGCTGGTGTGAAAACTTCTAATATAATTGTCGGAGGGGATGGAGCTGACGAAATCCTCGATGTCCTTGGAAAAGCTTTAATTGAGCCAGGGGATGAATTTATAGTGCCAATACCATCATACATGTATTATGAATTTACTCTGAAAATTCATGGAGGAGTTCCTGTTTATGCAAGATGGGATGTAGATGAAAATAAACTTGATGTGGAATCTGTAATTAAATCAATATCTGATCGGGCAAAAATAATCTTTTTATGTACTCCAAATAACCCTACAGGGGGTTTAATAGACCAAAAAGATATTATACAGGTTTTAGAAAGTACAGATGCTCTTGTTGTGGTTGATGAAGCATACTTTGAATTCTCTGAGGTTGATAATGTTAATCTACTGGAGGAATATGATAATCTATTCATTTTAAGGACATTTTCAAAGGTCTTTGGGCTTGCAGGAATGAGGATTGGTTATGCAATTTCTAATCCAGAGTTTATAGAGCTTTTACACAGGGTAAAACCTGTTTTCAGCCTTACAAAGCTTTCCTATGTCGCAGCATCTGCTACTCTGGACGATGAAGAATATATAAAGAAATCCATAGAAATTGGAATTGAAAGCAGGGAATTTCTGTATGAAAATATGTCTAAACTTGATAATATACATGTTTATCCATCAAAAGCTAATTATTTACTTGTCGATGTTAGAAAAACAGGAATGAGTTCTGGAGAATTTGCAGAAGAGCTTTTAAAAAGGGGAATTATAGTTAGAGATTGTAAATCATTTAAAGGGTTGGATGATTACTGGATACGGGTTAGTGTTGGAACAATGGAAGAAGATAAAAGATTTATTGAAATACTGGAAAGTATAACTGAATGATATTACTTAATATAATTTAGATAAAATATGGTATTTAAGTCAGTAAGGTCGATTTTAGATGATAATAGGAGATATGATTATATCATCTCTGGAATTCCCGGGAAACGTGTCGCTGGTGATTTTTACAGGTGGATGTATATTGAAGTGTCCCTATTGCCATAATCCAGAAATTATAGATGGTGGAAAATCTGTAGAAATGGATGAAATTATAAAAAAAATTGATAATTCCATGGAATTCATTGATAGTGTTGTTATAACTGGTGGCGAACCCCTTATCCAGAATGAAGAGGTTAAAAATATTCTGAGATATGCAAAATCAAGGGGATTAAAAACAAAACTGGACACAAATGGATTTTTTGTCCATGAATTAGAAGAAGTTATGGATTTACTGGACTATGTGGCGCTGGACATTAAAGCACCATTTGGTAAATATAAGGAAATCATAGGATCTTCTATTGACAATGAAGTAAGAAAAAGCATGGAATCATGCATTAAAGCAGATGTTTACCTTGAATGTAGAACTACATTTGTGCCTTATTTAATGGAAATTGAAGATATAGTTGAAATTGCAAAAAATATAGATGCCAATATATATTATACTTTGCAACAATTCAGAGATAAAAAAGTGCTTGATAAAAAATTATATGGTACTCCCATCCCCTCAAGAGATGAATTAAAAGAAATTGCAGAAATGATAAAGCCTTTTTTAAAACATATTAAAATAAAAACTGCCGAATTCGGCGATGAAATCATTAAATAAAATAATAGATAAAAATAAAGCAGAATTATTTCTCCTGAATAGAAGGAGGTCATAAATGCCAATATTATTATTTGGAAGTCGTCATCTTGAGCTTATAACCGGTAAAAAGACCATAACTATTCGTAAGTTGTGGAAAAAGCCATTAACAATAGGTGATCGCCTCCACTGTTACTGGAATTTAGTGTCTAAAGAACGTGAAAAGCTGTTTGAGGCAGAAGTGCTTGATGTGGAGATAGCGAAATTTAAAGATATTATTAGAGATGATGAACTTGCAAGAGAAGAAGGTTTTCAGAGTGCTTCAGAGCTCAAAACTGAATTTAGAAGGCTTTTCCCTGAAGATACTGGAGATGATTCACTTTTCCAGATAATAAGATTCAAAAAATATCCTGTTGAAGAATGGGAAGGCGAAAAAATAGATGAAAAAGCAATGATTACTAAAAGAGCAGATATATTGTTTGATTCTGGTAGATTCAATGATTCTGTAATGTGTTACACTGCTGCATTAAGACATGACCCTGAAGACGTTTATTTACTTAATAAAAAAGGAGATAACTTATCTCGTTTAGGTAAATTCAATGAGGCCATAGAATGTTATGATAAGGCCCTGGAAATGGATCCTGAAAATGAATTTATCTGGAATAACAAGGCAATAGTTCTTTTAAATTCAAATAGCCCAGAAGAAGCATTAGAATATAATACAAAAGCATTAAAATTAAATGGAGATAACGTTCTTGTATTATACTGGAGAGGGTTTATTTTAGAGATGTTGGAAGGGTTTGAAGATGCTTTAAAATGTTATAACCGAATTTTAGAGCTTGAACCAGATAATCCTGATGTTTGGAATGCAAAAGGTAATATATTATCTCAGTTAGAAAGAACAGAAGATGCTATTGAAGCTTATGATAAAGCACTGGAATTATGTCTTGAAACAGCCCCTGATGCATCTACATGGAATCGTAAGGGAAATGCACTTCTGGAACTTGGAAGATTTGAAGAAGCCATAAAATGTTATGGGGAAGCTTTGAAATTAGATCCTCAAAATGATGTCTTCTGGAGTAATAAAGGAGTTACTCTTATGGAATTAGGTGAGTTTGAAAAGGCAGCAGAGTGTTTTAACAAGGCTTTATTATTAAACCCGGATAACGAAGATGCAAGGGTTTTAAAGGATGAATGTCTGGAAAATTACTAATTTAAGCCATAATTAATCTTTAATCATAATTTAAATGCCAATATTTTATTTTATAATCAGACAGTGATGTCTTATTAAAAATTAAAAAGGTAAATTAAAAGGTTTATACCCTTTTAAATTTACCTTTGGGCTTATTTTCTGCTCCTTCCATTCCTTCTCCAGGTTCGCGGAATTCTTCTTGTTCCTCTCCTTCATCACCTTTATCAGCTTTCTTTTCTGCTTCTTTTGCTTTCTGAGCAACTTCACCGGCTTTACTTTCTCCAGTTTGGGCAAGTTTTCGTAAATAGTCTCTGACTACATCTATGCCCCCTACTCCGAATGCGACTCCTAATGCTATTGCTGCACCTATGGCAACTCCCCATGCTAATGGTACTAAGAAAGTGTATATGATTTGGGTGTCGATTTGTAACTGATCCAGTGCTATAACTATTACAACTAAAGAAAGAAGTGCCTGTAATCCCATAGTAATTATATTAGCAAATGCAACCTTCTGTTTTTTAAGCATACCTTTTACCCAGTCCATGATGTAGTTTATTCCTATTAAACCAACTACAAGTATAAGAATACCTGCAATTAAGTTAGGTATGTATAAAACTATTTGATTTACAAAGTTAGTGAATACTGGAATATTCAGGACACTTACAGCAGCCATTATGAAAATCAGGTATATAAACCACCTTATAACTGCGCTAAACAAACCCGAAAATGTCATACCTGTGCCAGCTAGAGCCTCTCCTGCACCTGTTTTGCCAACAGCTTGATCAATATTTGCCCTTTCAAATAATCTCTTTGCAACGCCCCCGGCGATACGTCCTATAATCCATCCAATTATGAGGATTATAATTGCAGCGATTATCACAGGTATAAATGTTAATACTTCATTTGCAGTATTCATAATTGGTGTAGTTATTACTGATACATAATCAACCATAATATTTACCTCCCATTTTATGATGGTTTATTATATGTAAAAAGTTCTATAAAAATATAATACAAATAATCAAAATAATATTAATAATTTGTGAGTTAAAAATTCAAAATTTATATGGGGTATTAGAATCTGTTTTTGATTTATTAACCAAATTTTAGATAAAAAGAATATTAATTGGAATATGTTGTAGAGGAATCCAATTTTTAATTTAATCCTATTCATCTTCATATAAAATAAAAAATTAGAAATCTTATTAAACTATTTAACTACATGAAGTCTAAGTAAAATTGATAAATAATGATATATATAACTATTGTTATATGGATATGAATAGAAATTAAATGATACTAACGTTATAATAAGTGGAGGAATTAGATGTTACATGGAACCGAAGTATTAAAGAAAGGATTTGCCAAAATGACAAAGGGCGGAGTCATCATGGATGTTGTAAATGCCGAACAGGCGGAAATAGCTGAAAATGCTGGTGCAGTTTCAGTAATGGCACTTGAAAAAGTACCGGCAGATATAAGGGTTGCTGGAGGTGTCGCCAGAATGGCTGATCCTTCAAAAGTTATTGAAATAATGGATGCTGTTTCAATACCGGTCATGGCAAAGGTAAGAATAGGCCATTTTGTTGAAGCTCAAATACTGGAATCACTGGGAGTGGACATGATAGATGAAAGTGAAGTTTTAACACCTGCCGATGAAAAATATCACGTTGATAAAAAGAAGTTTACAATACCATTTGTTTGTGGAGCAAGGAACCTTGGTGAAGCATTAAGGCGAATAGATGAAGGGGCAGCCATGATACGTACTAAAGGAGAAGCAGGTACAGGAAACATTGTTGAAGCAGTAAGGCACATGAGAATGATAATGGGCGGCATTAGGGAAATCCAGAATAAAACTGAAGAAGAGTTATGGGGAATTGCAAGAGAAATTGAAGCTCCATTCGAACTTGTAAAAGAAACAGCCAATTTGGGTAAATTACCAGTGGTAAACTTTGCGGCCGGAGGGGTAGCAACACCTGCTGATGCTGCATTGATGATGCAGCTTGGTGCAGACGGTGTTTTTGTAGGTTCTGGAATATTTAAGTCAGAAAATCCAGAAGTAGTCGCAAAAGCAATCGTAGAGGCAACTGCAAACTACGAAAATGCGGAAATTCTTGCTAAAGTTTCAAGAGACCTTGGAAAAGCAATGCCTGGTCTTGATATGGCTGAAATTCCAGAAGAAGAAAGACTTCAGTCAAGGGGATGGTAAGTTAATAGAGGTATAGATATCCTCTATTTTAAAATCAAAATTTATTAACTATTTTTAATTTACTAATTAAAAAGGGATAATTGGCGGTTTATTAAGGCTTATCGCTCACTCCGCCAGCACCACCAATATTTTCGCCTGTTTGGGCATTAATTAAGATTTCTCCTACCTGATTACCCTTTAAAATGATAGGCACGATGTAGGTGGCTTTTTCATCTGTATTTATCAATACAGGTTCGCCAGCAGTTGCGCCTGGCTGTTCAATATATTTTTCTGCGGTTTTTTTTGCTTCTTCTGGAGATATTTTGGCTGTTGGAGTTTGGATATTATTTGTAGTGTTATTTTGTTGGGATACCTGATATGTGCTATTATTTGAATTTTGATTATCAGTACATCCTGAAGTACCCACAATTAAAATTAGAACTGCAATTACACCTATGGCTGATTTATATTTCATCTAAACTTCTCCCATTGATTTTATAAATATAAATTAGTTATCGTCGCTAATAAATTTTGTTAAAAAATCTGACTAAAATTAGAAAGAATTATATGTATTCAAAATTTACAAAAATAAATAATTAAGAATAATTGAATAGTATTTAAAAAATAAAGAAGGAAAAGAATTTTTTAAAGATTTTCATACCGCCCCTTCACCTCTTTCGCCGGTTCTTATTCTGATTACCTCTTCTACTGGTGAGATGAATATTTTACCATCACCAATATCGCCAGTTTGAGCCGTTCTAACAATAGTTTGAACCACTTCTTCTACATTTGCATCTTTTAAAACAATTTCAAGCCTTGTTTTAGGTAAAAGATCTATCCTGTAATCACTGCCTCTATAGCTTTCAGTAACACCAAGTTGTCTACCTCTGCCTTTAACTTCTGCGACTGTTAATCCATGGCATTCAATCTCTTCAAGAGCTGCTTTAACGTCTTCTAATTTTTCTGGTCTGATTATTGCAATTATTTTTTTCATATTTCAACATCCTTAATTTAATTAATTCATTCCGTGAGTATAACAGAAAATAATAATTTAGTAGGTTAATCATGTTTTAAGTCTTATATACTATTTCCAGTCATAAATTTATATTCTGTACCCGGATTCTTCATGAAGGTTAGTATCCAGCCCTTCAATTTCATGTCTATCTTCCACTCTTAGTCCTATAACTTTGTCGATTATTTTGCCGATAATCAAAGTCATAACCAGTGAATAACCTGCAACAGCAGCTATGGTAATTATTTGGGTTACTAATTGTCCGGGGTTTCCATAGAAAATCCCTGTTCCGAGTGGATTAATGAAGGGCGCTGCAAATAGGCCAGTTGCAATTGCTCCCCAGACACCTGAAAGGCCATGAATGCCGAATACGTCCAGAGCATCATCGTATCCAAGACGTGGTTTTAACCATGCTATTGCCATGTATGAAATAACTGAAGTTACCAGACCAATGATTATTGCTGCTTGAACTGTTACAAAACCTGCTGCAGGGGTAATAGCTACTAATCCTGCTATTGCACCGGATAAAGCGCCCAGTAGTGTTGGTTTTCCAGTTTTCAGATAATCTATAATTACCCATGATATTAAACCTGCTGCTGCAGCAGTATTGGTTACAATAAATGCAGATCCGGCAAGACCTCCAGCAGTTAGAGCTGAACCTGCATTAAATCCAAACCAACCGAACCAGAGAAGTGCTGCACCAATTACAGAGTAACCGAGCTGATGAGGTAGTAGTTTAGTATCTTTTCTGCGCCCAAGGAGAATTGCTAATGCAAGAGCAGCAATACCGGAGTTTATGTGTACAACTGTACCACCAGCAAAATCAAGTGCCCCTAAACCAAATAACCATCCTCCTCCCCATACCCAGTGGGCTATTGGGATATATACGAGTGTTAGCCAGACCGGTACGAATGCAAGCCATGCTGAAAACTTCATTCGCTCAACTACTGCTCCAGATATGAGTGCAATGGCAATTGCTGCAAATGTCATTTGGAATGCAATATATACTGTTGAAGGTATTGTAGGTGCAGGTGCTGCCAGTGAATCTACTGAAATCCCATTGAACAATAGATTTATTGGATTTCCTATGATCCCCATTATTGTTTCGCCAAAAGCAAACTGGTAACCGTAGAGTATCCATATTATACTTGTAACAGAAAAGGCAATCAATGATAGAAACATTGTGTTTAAAACATTTACTTTTTTAGTAAGCCCTCCATAGAATAATGCCACACCAGGAATGGTCATCAGCATTACAAGGGCAGTGGAGATAAGCATCCATGCTGTATCTCCTGAGTTTAGGATAGGATCCGCCATGTATTTTCCTCCTTTGACTATTAAACCTTTTTAATAGCTTTGTTTTTAATCTTTTTTGTAAAGTTATTTTAATTTATATTTTCAATCATCGGATAAAGGAAACATACTTCCGACTTATAAAAATTCATTGATCATAATATATATTTTTTGTGGTAGTTCAAATTGAAATAAAAAAATAGAGTTAAGTACTACATTTTAAATAAAAAAGAGAAATTTCCTGTTAATAGCTAACAGCATTCAAAATTCAGAGAATTTTGATGCCTGCAAATCTTAGATTTGCGGTTCAGGAATCGAAGATTCCTTCAACGTCAAAATCTTTGATTTTGATATTGTCCGACGGGAGCCTCTAAACCAGCTAACTTAACGCCAGTTAAAAGTGATGATTCTACTGTAAGCGCACGTAAATCATCTTTTTCAAGCTTTTGAAGATCAGTGTTCCCTGCTTGCTGTGTTAACATACATGCTTCTTCAGTCATAGCTTCTATATACCTTGCAACTCTTTTGCCACTTTCAATATAATCTAAACGCCTTCTAAGCTGTGGATTTTGCGTTGCAATTCCTTTTCTGCATGTTCCAGCGTAACACATCTGACAGACCCTGCAGCCAATTGAAACTAATGCGGAAGTTGCTATATAAACTGCGTCAGCACCTAAAGCTATTGCCTTTGCAACATCAGCACCGCTTCTTATACCTCCCCCAGCCACAAGACTAACTTCATCACGTAAATTAACATGCTTTAAAGCCTCATCTGCTTCTACAATTGCAGCTATGGTTGGAATACCAGAATGTTCTATAACCACATCAGGTCCGGCACCAGTTCCACCCTGCATACCATCTACGACAATTATATCGGCACCTGCCTTCGCTGCAATCATAACATCGTCACTGACCCTACCAGAAGTGAATTTAACAATAATTGGGACTTTCCAATCTGTTATTTCCCTTAACTGGTCTATTTTCATGCTTAAATCTTCAGGACCAACAATATCCATGTGTCTTGCAGGGCTTAAAGCATCGGCTCCTTCTTCAATTTTCCTGATTCTGGATACTTCTGCTGTAACCTTTTCACCTAAAAGGTGTCCACCCATACCAGATTTCGCACCCTGACCTATTTTAATTTCTACTGCTTCTGAATTATTAAGATAATCAGCAGATACTCCAAATCTTCCTGATGCATATTGCGCTATGAGTTTTGATGCATATTTTCGCTCTTCTGGTAGCATTCCCCCTTCACCAGTGTTTGTTGCTGTACCAGCAAGTGTTGCACCCATTGCAAGGGCTATTTTAGCTTCTTTGCTCAGTGCTCCAAAGGACATTGCCCCGATCATTATTGGGGTGTCAAGTTCCAGGGGATTTTCAGCATATCTTGATCCAAGGGTCACTTTTGTGCTGCATGGTTCCCTGTATTTATCAATAGGCGGTCTTGATACCTGAGCAGGCATGATTACAATGTCATCAAATGTGGGGATTATTCTTGTTGCTCCACATCCCCTTACTTTATAGCGGCCCTCTGCGGATTTTCTGTTAATTTCAACAAGATCTGAAAATGACCAGACGTTTCTTTTGTCTTCAACTACTGCATTTATTTCTATTGCGTTATTTGGACACATTTCTTCACATATTCTGCATCCAACACAGTTTTCATGGTTTATAGGGTAGGGTTCATCATCTATGATTTCATAAACGTTGTGTGGGCAGTTATTGAAACATGAATAACAGTTTTTACAGAGTTCTTCATCTCTATTGTCGCACATGTACCAGCAACAACCAGGTCTGTTAAAGTTTCTTCTACAAAGTTCTCTGTTTCTTTCTATTTTAAATGGCATTTAGTTCCCCTCCCTTGTTTGTTTAAGGGGTTTAAAAATAGGACATGCTGCATATTTTGTTCCTGATGCATTAAAAACATCTACAATGTTATCTGTGATTTTTGCTTCAGGTTTCCATGGTTCTAAGTCGCTTTTATCTACAACTATTGCTTCATCAACCATATTATTTGATAATGTATAGGTTAAAAGTGCTGTAGCAACTCCCCCGTCCTGTCCTTCGATTTTATTTGCTTTTGCAGATATAATTTTGATATATTTTCCAAATGGCTCAGCATCCAATTTTTTGCTTAATATATCATTTGGGATATAAGTCCTTGGACATGATACATAGCAGATATTACATTCTGGAGAGCAATTACCTTTGATCTGTGGTTTTCTATCTCTTATTTCAACTATTTCTTCAGGGCATGCATAAACACATGCTCCACAGAGTACACAGGCCCCTATATCTATTACATCGCCTTTTAAATCGTTAAACTGGCAGTCAAATACTTCACTTATAAATTCTTCCTCTGATATGTCTCTCCGGTATAAAACTGGCCTTGCTACTTTTTTCCTTTTATTAATTTCAGCTTTATTTTCACTTTTTTTCTCTTTTGCCAGTTTTTCCATTATTTTAAGACCGTCTTCACTGATTGGTTTTGTTTCTATATAATTGTCATTTTCTGCTGCTTCAATGAGTTTAAGGCCTTTTTCAGTTCTGATTATTACTGTTGACCACCCTTCAGGAGAACCTGCAGAACCTACAGATACATCAGATTGTTCTGATGTGAAATCCATGCATATTTGACAGTTTTTACGCATACATTTTTTTGCCTTTTCCAGAGGAATTTTAATTACTTCCTCATCTTTTAAATACAGCCATAGATGGCCCTTTTCTATTCTGTACTGGGTAATATCACCCATATCAACACCGTATTCTTTGAGCATCTCTTTCATGTATGAATAGGAGAAGTTCTCCATACAAAAAAGCCCTATTTTAAGGTCTACTGGGAATTCTTCATTTATGAATCTGTTCATTTTAGCTGCTGCAAGGATCTGACATGGTGTTCCAACCATTGCAACCTTTTTTGTATTAGTTTGAATAATATCTTCCCCCTTATCCTTCTTCTGAATCTTTACTTCCGTAGAAAGGTCTTTTACTTCTTGGAACTATTTTTTTGAAATCACTGTATTTTCCATCATCTAATTGGAACCCGTATGCTGGTAAAAGTTCTTTAAGTTCCATTTTATCGTTATCATTAATTTCTTCAATTTTAGCATTTTTACCAAGGCTTTTAATGTTTCCAAGGACGTATATGGTGCCTCTTATGATTGATTCACCAGCATCATCTGAGATATCTCCAAGCACAATAATTCTTCCACCCATCATGAAAAGACCGCTCATAAATCCTGAGTTACCACCTATTATGATTGTACCGTTTTTCATTATTTCTCCAGTTCTGGAGCCGACATTTCTTCGCACAACGACTGTACCGCCATATATTCCCTGCCCTACACCATCTCCGGCTGCACCATCAATAATAACTTCTCCTCCAGTCATATTGTCTGCTGGGAACCATCCTGCGTTTTCAGTTATATGTATTTTGGCACCATCTATCATTGTACCTGCAAAGTAGCCAGCAGAACCATCAATCACAATTTCAACTTCATCTGTAAGTCCTGCAACCATGTAATGCATTGCATTTGGATTTTTAATTATAATTCGGTCATATTCTTTTGCAGCTTGCTTTATTGCACGGTTCAAGTCTCTTGGAACCATTGAATTTGCATCAATTTCTATTTCCTGCATGTAATCACCTAAATTGTATATGCTCTTGATTCTCCTGGTGATATCTGATCAATATCATGTGTATCCATAACTGCACGAAGAGAAACTTCTTCAGAAGCTATGGCAAAGACTTCATCATTTTCTGCAAGAACTCCTGGTCTAAGGCCTAACTGGTCTTTAGCTATTCCAACTCCATTTGGAGTTCCTACAATATATGAAAATGGGCCATCCATGTCTTTAACTGATTGTTCAAGTGCTTCTTCCAGCTTATAGCCTTCATGCAGTTTATCTGCTATGTAGTGCACAATACATTCTGTATCGTTATTTGTCTCAAATATATGTCCTTTTCTTTCCAGTGGGTCTCTTATTTTCCAGTAATTTGTAATTTGTCCGTTATGCACCAGGGTTATGTCGGGGGTAATGTAACTCTGGAATGGGTGTGCGTGATAACGATCCACTATACTTTCAGTTGAAAATCTGGTATGTCCGATTGCATGAGTCCCCATTTTTGAATAAGTATCATATCTATCTGCAATTTCTTTTACTAAGCCTACATCTTTTATCATTTCAAAGGAATGGCTCCCATTAAGTACAATTACATCGTCTAGCTTATCAATATCCATAATTAGTGGTTTAAGTTCTTCAAAGGAATTTAAATCTATTTTACATCTGTAAATATTATAATTTTCCACTGATGGGATTACTTCTTCTTTTTTTATCGGTGTAACTGAATTTACGGCCTGTTTAACCTGTTCAAGAATACCTGGCCTTTCTTTTACCTCTATATTTAATAGATATTCATGCTCTGCTAAACCAAGGCCTCCATATATGGAAAAACCTGCAGAATCTGGTCCTCTGTGTTGTAGGGCATCAAGCATCCTGGTCATGATGTCTCCTACAGGATGAAGTTTTTTGTCTTTAAATACGACTCCTGCTATTCCGCACAATCTAATGCCTCCTTTATGAAGTATCTATGGATTAATGTATCGCCGGTAAGTTCTGGATGAAAAGCTGTGGCAATATACTTTCCACTTTTAACTGCAATAATTTTTTCATTATATTTTGAGAGTATATCTACATTTTCTCCTACTTTTTCAATATGAGGAGCCCTTATGAAAACTCCTTGAAATTTATCGCCAAAAATTTCTATTTCATCTTCAAATGACACTTTTTGCCTGCCGAATGCGTTTCTTTTAACTTCCATATCAACTAATCCAAGTAGAGGTTGCTCATAATCGGTTCTTTTGGCAAGAAGGACCATTCCAGCACACGTACCCATTACAGGGATTTTTTTATCCACTATAATTTTCCCAATACCTGTATCTTCCATTAGTTTCCCTATAACTGTGCTTTCTCCACCTGAAATGATTATTGCATCACATTTTGAAACATCTTCAGTTATTTTTACCTTTAAAACATCAACTTTGAGATTCATTTCTTCTAATGCCCGTTCTGTGATTTCAAGATGTTCAGATATGTCTCCCTGTAAGTTTAAAATACCAATTCGAACCATGTTTGTTTCCTCTATTTTTTTACTTCAGTTGATAGTGGGGATGATACTATTTGAAAAGGATATTATATAAAGTTACCGGAAAATCACTTCCGAAAAACATATTTTTTGAAAGATAAATTTTTTAAACAATTATTTTTATACAATGTTCAAATTTTAATGTGTAGTTGATGGTATAACTGAACATTTATATAAACTTTTTCTTGTTTATTCAAAGGAACAATGATATAGAAAAAAGTATTTTTCCAATAAATTAATATATATTTAATATATAACTAAATTTACACTTAATTTATCACATTTATCAAGTTTATTAGGAGTGAAATTAAAATGAAAAGAATGACTGTTGCGCTGATAATAGTCTTAGTATTAGGATCAGGCGCAGTTGGATTTATATTTGGATCCCAATTTAATTCAGAAAGTTTAGTATTAAATATAACCAATAAATCTAACGATACTGGTTTTGACACTGGATTTTATGATGATTCAAATAAAAAGTATAAAAACATTACAAAGATTAAAAGGAATACAACATCAAATTCAACATCTAAAAAGAATTCAACTCCAGATATTAACGATACTATTGAAGAATAGGTTAAAACATAACCTAAATTTACTATTTTAAAGGAATTACTCTTCTAAGTAATTTTGGATGGTTTCAGTATCTTTTTTAACCACTTCAGCAGCTTTGATGAAGGCTTTTCTTTCTGTATCTGACATCTTTATTGGAAGTATTCCTTCAATTCCATCTATTCCAAGTTTAACTGGAACTCCAAGGCAAACATCATTTATTCCTTCTATTTCCCCTTCGAGATAGGCACTGACAGTTAGTATCTTCCTTTCATCGTTTAAAACTGTTATAATAATATTTGAAATAGCAAAAGCAGGGCCGTATTCGGTGGCTCCCTTTTTGCCGATTATATAACTTCCTGCATTTTTAACCTTTCCAATGGTCTTTTTTAGGTTGAAGGGCTTAAAACCTGAAAAATAATCAAATGCAGAGTAGTAGTCAAGGGGTATTCCGCCAATTGAAGTTGAACTTATAAGTGGAACCATGTGGGGGCCATGCTGACCGATTATTCTGGTGTGAATCTCGCTTACGTGCACATTAAAGTGTCTTGCCATGTAATTTTTAAATCTAAGAGAATCCAGGTGATTTCCAAGACCGAATACTTTGTTCTTTTTAAATCCAGATGCCTTCAATGCAACATAGGTCATTACATCAACAGGGTTGGTTACGACTAAAATTGTGGAATCTGGGGCATATTTGGCGATTTTTTTAGCATATTTTGCCACTATTTTGGCATTAGATGTTCCAAGATCTGTCCTTTCCATTCCAGGTTTTCTGGAAACTCCTGCACTTAAAACAACCACATCTGAATCCTGGAGTTCTTTCAGATCTGAGGTTGTAAATATAGATACATCTACCGCTTTTGCGGCTAGGGCGTCATAAATATCAAGAGATTCTCCTTCAAGTATGTCTAAACTTTTTTCTCTGGATATAAGTACTAATTTATTCACAGAATTCTCTTCTGCAAGACAAAAAGCTGCAGCTCTACCTACATGTCCTGATGCACCAATGATACTTACTTTCAATATAAATTCCCCGTATTATTAAAGAAATGTATAATTCATCCATTTTCTTATATAATATTTGCTAAACAGGTTATTAAAAGTAATTATATGATATAAACTGAATCATTTAATTTGTTTTAAAAAAGGCCGAAATATTTTTGGACAATTAAATATCTAAAAATTAGGGTCAAATGGAAATTAAAAAGAAAAATTGCATTATATTTCAGGTTTGAAATTAACTGATTTAACTGTATTTTATAATATTATAGCTTGTCCAGTGCATTTTGGGATACGTGGCGTACATAACCACTTTTATCATTTAAAGCTTCCTTTAAAGGTTCAATTGCTCCTTTATCTCCTATTTCTCCAAGAGAATAGGCAGCTCCACTTCTTACAAATCCACTTTCATCTTTTAAGCACTTTAAAAGAGGTTGCAGTGCTTTTTTATCCTTAATATTTCCAAGTGTCCATGCTGCTCCCCCTCTAACACGCCAATCATCGTCATCCAACGCTTTTATTAATAATTCAGATGCATCTGGCCCCATATTTCCAAGAGCTCCTGATGCTGATCTTCTAACCCATTTATTTGGATCATTCAGGGAGTCTATAAGTGGTTTTATTGCTCTTTTATCACCTATTCTTCCAAGAACACGAGCAACACCACGCCTGACATTTTTATCTCTGTCATTTAAAGCATCTATCAGGTCATTTACTGCAGGTTCTCCAATTTCTTCAAGTAGATCTGAATTTTGCATCTGTACAAATTCATCATCATCCTTTAAGTTCTGTATCAACCTTTTGATGTTTTCATCTCTTTCCATATTCCACACCTTTGCCATTATATTCATTATTTTTATTTAACTGTTCAATGAACAATATTTGGCCTGATTAGCCCCTTACTTTTATATCCTGCTAAATATGCTTTATTTCTTTATCTAATATGATTATTGAATACGAAGGACATGAAATATGAATTACAAACAATATATTTCATGACCTATGTGTAATTATACAGTATTTATATTGTATTTTGCTGTAATTATAGTTAATTGTTCTACTTCTTTAGAACTATTTTTGGAAAAATAATGATTTCTAAATGGTTTTTAAATAGATAAAAACTCAGTCTAGTTCAATACATTATAATAGATAAAAAAAAGATGAAATATAAAAAGACCATTTGATTAAACTTTACTAAACATAACTTCATCAGAGCAAACGTCTTCGCTGTACAAAGTATTTATGAAGTCAATTGCAGTTGATTCTCCGTCTTTATATCCTGAACTTTTAAACATTTCCAGGGATTTTTTAAATACTTCATAAATTTTATCCTCGCTTCCTAAAACATAATATACAGTTCCAAGCAATAAAAGAGAGAACGCTTCTCCTTTTTTATCATCTATGTCACGAGCAACATTAAAGGCCTTTTTAAAGCTCTTCAATGCGCTGTATTGTTTTTGTTCTGTAATAAGGAAATAACCAGATAATAAATGTAAAGCCACCTCTTTTTTGTCATCTCCATATTTACGAGCATCATATATGGATTTTTTGATATAACCGGTTTCATATTCTTCTTTAGAGATTCCTTTAACCATGTAAGTTTCTTTAATTAATTTATAAATTTTTTCAAGTTTTATGGCGACTTTTTCATAATTAAGATGACATTCAACATATTTTTCATGGGGAACATAAGTTTCCTCAGGGGGTTCTTCATCACCAAGGTCTTCATCTAAACTTTCTACTTCTTTAAACTCATTAACAATTTGAATTGCTTCTTTAATGTCTTCAACTTCTTTTATTTTTTCAAATAAATCATTTTTCATATCTGATCTAATTGAAGCGTATATTTCAAAGGATTTTTGATAATAATTTAAAGCAAGATCCATTTTTCTTATACTAAGATAAACATCACCAATTATATCTAAAACAAAAGCTTTTCCTTCTTCATAATTCACTTTGATGTAGATTTCATTGGCCTGTTTTAGATATTCAATTGATTCTTCATATCTTTCATCATTAAAACAGATGATTCCCATGTCAATTAAAAGATTTGCTTCGCTTTGTTGATGTTCTTCCAATTTTTTCTGGTAATTTTTAAGCGAACCCTTTCCTTTCAGTCTATCAATAGCCCCAATAGATTGGAATATTTCCCACATTTTTAATCCTCACACCATACATTAGTTAACACCTAACAAACTTTAATTTAATAAAAGTACTATTTTATTATATGCATAAAAAGAAATTAAATTCTTTATTAATTTATTTATGATAATTGGATAACTTAATGAAAACATCATGGAAATTTATTGCAAAGGATAATTCTTAATATCCTTAAAATTATTTAAATGAGCATTGGGTGAGTAAATGTTTGATATAACTGTTATATCTGGTGATGGTATTGGAAAAGAAGTAATGGGAGCAGCATTGCATGTTTTAGATCATTTAAACATTGATTTTAATTACAATTTTACAAATGCTGGAAACGAGTGTTTTAAGAAAACAGGAACAACAATACCAGATAAAACTATTAATGAGGCAAGAGAAGGGGACGCAACTCTTTTTGGAGCAGTAACTACAGTTCCAGGCCAAAAAAGCGCTATTATTACCTTGAGAAAAGAACTGGATTTATTTGCCAATATTCGCCCGGTTAAGTCGTATCCTGGCGTAAAAAGCCTTTATGATGATCTTGACTTTGTAATTATAAGAGAGAATACTGAAGGTCTATATTCTGGTATTGAAGAGGCAACGGAAGAGAGGGCTACTGCTTTAAGGGTCATAACCAGAGAAGCAAGTGAGAGAATCTGTAAATTTGCCTTCCAGTATGCAAAGAAAACAGATAGAGGCAAAGTCACCGTAATTCACAAGGCAAATGTCTTGAAAAAAACTGATGGGTTGTTCAGGAATATTTTTTACAAAATTGCTGCTGATTTTAGTGATATTAGAACAGAAGATCGTTATGTAGACGCTGCAGCAATGCTTTTTATTACAAAGCCACAGATCTTTGATGTAGTGGTAACCACAAATCTTTTTGGTGATATACTCTCGGATGAAGGTGCAGGGCTTGTTGGGGGATTAGGTTTAACGCCTTCAGCAAATATTGGGGAGAATTACGGTTTATTTGAACCAGTGCACGGATCAGCACCAGATATGGCGGGCAAAAATATTGCAAATCCTTCTGCTATGATATTATCTGCGGTTATGATGCTTAATTACCTTAAAGAATATGAAACAGCACGAAATGTTGAAAATGCTTTAATTCAAGTTCTAATTGAAGGAAAAACAGTAACTCCTGATTTAGGTGGGAGTGCTTCCACAATAGAAATGGCAAAAGAGGTTATAAATAAATTAGAAGGTAAATTATAATTAATCAGCAGTTTTAACAGTATATATAGTCATATTTATGGTATATATGGCTTTTTATAAATATTAGTCTTATTAATAAGTTAAAAAATACTATAAATGGTTTTAAACATATTTAAAAATATAAATGGAATTATAAGCAACATTTAACCCTGGAAATGCGCCTTAAATTTTTATTAAAAGGCATAAATAGTATTCTATACTGCTGGATAAAGGGTGGTTGGAAGCCACATAGTAAGTTTTATATTGTTACAAAAACATAATTTCTATAGAATTAAAGGTAATATAAACTATGTTAATGTTTTTAACTCATTTTGGACTTAAAATTATTCCAAGTGATATAGTGAAACTGCCTTTAATGAGTTTTTATGGTATTTTAAAGATTTTTATGATAATGGAGGTGTTTTTTTATGAAAACAACAATTAGTGTAATTAAAGCAGACGTTGGAAGTATTGCAGGGCATGGATTGGCGCATCCCGCCTTACTTGCAAAATGTGAAGAGATACTTGCCAAAGCAAAGGAAGAAGAACTCCTTATTGACTATTATGTCACAAACTGCGGTGATGATACAGAGCTTATAATGACCCATAGACAGGGTGAAGAAAACGAAGAAGTACACAAATTAGCATGGAACGCATTTATAGAAGCGACAGCAGTTGCAAAACAGTTGAAACTGTATGGTGCAGGTCAGGACCTTTTATCTGACACATTTTCAGGAAACATCAAAGGAATGGGGCCTGGAGTAGCTGAAATGGAATTTAAAGAAAGACCAAGCGACCCTGTAGTTGTATTCTGCTGTGATAAAACAGAACCTGGAGCATTTAACATGCCTCTGTTTAAAATGTTTGCAGACCCATTTACAACAGCAGGACTCGTAATTGACCCATCTCTCCACGGCGGGTTTGAGTTTGAAATATTTGATGTTATGGAACACAAAAAAGTAACAATGACCTGTCCAGATGAAATGTACGATTTACTTGCGCTTTTAGGTACAATTAGCAGATATGTTATAAAACGTATAAGGAGAAGGAGCGACAACGAAATAGCCGCATCAATAAGTACAGAAAGATTAAACCTCCTGGCAGGAAAATATGTGGGTAAAGACGACCCTGTAGCAATTGTAAGGTCACAGTCAGGATTCCCCGCAGCAGGAGAAGTAGTTGAGCCATTTGCATTCCCACATCTCGTTGGAGGATGGATGAGAGGTTCACATAACGGCCCATTAATGCCAGTTGGACAGAAAAATGCATATCCTGTAAGATTTGATGGTCCACCGCGAGTAATAGCCCTTGGATTCCAGATAGCTGATGGTGAACTTGTAGGGCCTGCAGATATGTTTGATGACCCATCATACGACAGATCAAGAGCTCTTGCATCAGATATTGCAGAATACATGAGAAGACATGGTCCATTCGAGCCACACAGGCTTCCTGCAGACGAAATGGAGTACACAACTCTCCCTGGGGTCATGGAAAAATTATCAGAAAGATTTGAAGATATTAAATAATCATTAAAATCAGAAATTTTTGTTCAAAATGAAAGTTTCAACTCAAAATTCTTTTTATTTTTTTTTATTTAGTCTAATTTTATTCTAAAAACAATTCAGAAGGATTTTTAATACACATTTCATTAATATCTTTTTTATTAATCCCATTTTCAAACATGGAATTTATAAACATTTTCATCCCTTCTACAGGTTCTGGATTATGTTTTTGACCAAAATCAGTAGCCATGATGCATTTTTTAGGTCCAACTTCCTTTATTGAATCAGCGATAACCTCTGGATTCAAATTATCGTGTTTTTCCATACACGCAACAAAACAATGTTCCAGGTATGCATATCTGGCCATTTCTTTTTGTTCATCAATATTTGCGCCAACAACGCCTGTTAACGGGTGATTAATCAATATCTTATTGATTCCATAACTTTTTGAATAATCAAGAAGCGAAAATATTTGATCAGGCTTTAAATGGCCAGTTGCAAGAACTAAATCATTTTCTGCAATTATGTTAAGAATATCTTCAATATTTTCAGGATTAATGCTGATTTTGGGGGCTGAAATTGTTGGAAACCATACTATTTTCCCTCCAAGCCCTGCTGCTACTTTAACAGCTTCTGAATTAAGTCCCCCTGCATTTAAATTTAAGCATACTCCTCCAATTACTTTAAAATCAGACAAAATTCCAGCTATGGTTGCCCTTCCTGAAGTAGGTTCTAAATGGGATTTTATGACAATAGCCCTCATTTTTTCTTTTTTTGCCTTATCTGCAACTTCAACATCATTTAGAATCCTTGGTTTTATATCTGGAGCTGTGTGGATGTGTGTATCTATAAATCCTTCCAGTTGATAATTTTCATCTATCATAAGAATCAGCTAAAAGAAATAACTGGTTAGCTTTGATCTTCTTTTTGACATTTTCATAAAGATTATTGCCATGAGAATCCATTGCCACTACAAGGGGTCCAAATTCCTTAACTTCAAGTTCCCATATTGCTTCAGGAACTCCTAAATCAATCCAGTTAACACCTTTCACATTTAAAATTGATTTCACGTATAAAGCTGCACATCCACCAACTGCAGCAAGATAAACTGCATCATATTCAATTAAAGCTGCTTCAGTTTTTTCATCCATGCCTCCCTTTCCAATTATGGCGCTGACTCCAAGTTTCAAAACATCTGGTTCGTAGGGATTCATTCTTGTACTTGTTGTGGGCCCTACAGCTATCATTTTATAATCATTCTCTCCATCTGAAGATTTTATTATGGGGCCTGCATGAAAAATAACTGATCCTTTTAGATCTACTGGTGAGCCTTCATCTAAAATTCTTTGATGTGCTCTATCCCTTGCAGTATAAATAGTACCTGAAATATATACAATGTCTCCAGCTTTTAATTGTTTGATATTTTCTTTTGAAAGCGGTGTTTTAAGTTCTTTGTTCATATATTCACCCATAAATATCTATTAAGTAAAATGTTAAATTTCTAAATAACTTTAAAAATTTATAATTCCATTCAATAATGTTATTATTAAATAAGTATAATAGCTATTTATTATCTTACCCATAACTGATTTCAGAGGTTAACTTATGTCCAATGTAAATAAATTAGTCGGTCTTACCAAGTATATCATGATACTTCCATCAACAAGAGCATCACTTTTTGGCATGGTATTTATAAGCTTTATTATAGGGTGTATTGTGTCTTTAATGGAACCAGCAGCATCAAATTCTATACTGAGAAGTATTTTTTACGGTGGCTCTACTGGGTTTTTAATATTTGGATTAACTTCTATAATGAGCGGAGGATTAACACAGACCCTCATAAATTCTTTTCATGGCAGATACATGAAAATGAAACAATCTATGTTCCTTGCTTTCGTTTCTATGATAATTGTAGGCATAATTTATATATTTGGAAGCATTGCGACCCTTATATCATCTTATAATTATAATTATGCTCTTGATTCTCTAATATTTGGTACGGTCATTATATTTGCATTCAGGACAATTGCGTTGTGGGGAACATCTAATATTAGCCTTTTAAAGTCTGTTGGTGCCTCAGTAATCCAACCAGCGCTTATACTTAGTATGTTAATAGTTATAGCTTCCCTAACCAGTTTAACTACGAACATAGGTGATTTCAGCTTCGTAGCGCTTTTTATTAAGATCATAATAGCTTCGTTAATACTTATGTTTGCTATTTACTCTTTTGTAACGGTTTTAGAGTCTCCTATGAGAAGAAATTTAGGAATAGGTGGCCTTGAACTTTTAAGTCTGGCTATAGCCCATATTACTGAAGGTTCTAAAGCAATGGAGAAGGTATTTGAAGATATGGGGGAGCCCATAGATACGTTAATTGGGATTTTAAGCTTTAAAAATGAAGATGGAATTAAAGCAAATTTTTTAATTCCATGTATACATCCCGGGCCAATTGGAAATATTGGTGGGGGAAACATGCCTACAATCCTTGCAGATAAATTTGATTCATTTACAATGGTTTCTCATGGGCCTTCAACCCATGATTTTAATCCTGTATCTTCAAAAGAGCTAAATAAAGTAGAGGGAATTATTAGAAATGCTCTAAAAGATATGGACTACTCCAGTAACGCAAGTAAGTTCTATAGGGTCCAAAATGGCGATGCAAAGATTGGATTTCAATCCTTTAATGATAATTTATTGATGCTGGCCACATTTGCACCAAGGGGATTCGATGATATGGATTTTGGTATTGGGCTTGCCCTGATGAACCTGGCCAAGGCAAATTGTGATGTGGAAAATGTCATGATCGTTGACTGTCATAACTCTTTTAAAGAGGAAGGAAGGATTTTACCTGGAAACAAGGAAGTTTTTGAACTCATGGGCGCAGTTGAGAAAATCAAAACCCCTAAAACTGAGAGCAGGATCCAGGTAGGATGTGCTAATGATCCACTTAGTCACATGTCTAAAGAAGACGGTATCGGTGAGAGTGGACTAAAAGTCATGGTAATCGAAGTTGCAGGACAAAAAACAGCATACATACTCCTTGATTCTAATAATATGGTTAAAGGATTCAGGGAAAAAATAATTGAAGAAGTTCATAAAGTTGGTGTGGATTGCGTAGAAGTTATGACATCAGACACGCACTTTGTAAATACTTTATCTGGAGGACATAACCCTGTTGGAACTAAAAAACAGACTGAACTGACAAATGCCATTGTAAATTGCACAAAAAAAGCTGTAGATGACCTGGGGGATGTTAGTGCAGGATTTAAGGTTTGCAATGTTGAAGATATAAAAACCATGGGCCCAACAACTGCAACAGAACTTGTATCTACAATAAGTTCAATTATAGCTGTAAGCCGTATATTTGCTCCTTTAGTATTTTTATTTGCTATAATTTCAGTATTTGTATGGCTCTTTTACTGGGCATTTTAAGAATAAAAAAGAATAGAATATTTCTCAATTATAAATTGAGAAATATGAGCCATACCATAATCCATACAAAGAAGAAAGGAACTATACCGCTCCAAAGCCATCCTTTTACTCCGCCAACTTCTTCTTTACCTAATAATCTTTCTGAAAGCTGGCCGCTTACATAAAGAATAATAATTGTTACTATAACTACCATTGATTCATTTGTAAGTATAGAAGAAATATAACCAGCAACAATACCTGTAACTGTGTGGATTGAAGTAACTTTAGCATCTACATCCATATTATTAGCCTCCTTATAATATTAATTGTTAAATAAGTTAACATACGTAATTATCTTATATTTATTATCATCAGTTAACAAATATAAATTGACTGAAACTTAAACAATTTAGTTTGATATAAGTATTTTTAATTAGAATCAGTTCTTTATATAAATTGGTGGGTTTACTAATAAATGTTTTTAGGATATGTTCCAATTCAAAGAAAACTGAATATATAATACTATATTTAATAAGGACTTTCTAAATAAAATAAAGTCCATATCAATACTGAATCATATTTTAAACATAATTAAGGCTGAATGAAATGCTATCAAAACACTGGGTTTTATGTATGCAAAAATCATAATGTTTTTGTCATTATGAAACGAAGTTTCAATAACATTTTAGAATGCCATGCATTTCAAGAACTAAATTGAAAAAATTTCAGGTGTTATTAATGAAAAATATGTCTAATGTGGATGTTTTTGCCATTTCTCATGAATTAAAAGAATTGTTGATAGGTGCAAGGGTTGATAAAGCTTATCAGCCAACCAAGGATACAGTTTTAATCAGATTCCATGTACCAAGCAAAGGAAGGGTTGATGTTGTTTTTCAAGCAGGTAGAAGAGTTCATACAACTCAATATCCTCTTCCAAATCCTAAAATACCCCCTAACTTTCCAATGCTCCTTAGAAAATATATTAAAGGTGCAACTGTAGAAGATGTAAGGCAGTATAATTTCGACAGAGTAATGGAAATCCAGGTGAAAAAAGAGCATAAATTCACTTTAGTAGTTGAACTGTTTGCTAAAGGTAATATTATACTTTTAAATGAGGAAGGAACAATTATTTTGCCTCTAAAACGTAAAATGTGGAGTGATAGGAAAATATCATCTAAAGAAGAATACAAGTATCCTCCAAAAAGAGGTATAAATCCCCTGGAGATTCAAAAAGAGGAACTTAAAGATATGTTTCAAAATTCAGAATCTGATGTAATACGAACGCTTGCAAGAAGTGGCCTGGGAGGAATTTATGCTGAAGAGATTATTTTAAGGTCTGGTATCCAAAAAGACTTACCTGCAGCAGAACTTAAAGATGAAGACATTGATTCAATTTATAATGCAATTTATGAGCTTTTTGAGCCTCTTAGCTCATCCAAATTCAATCCTCAAATAATTTCTAACGGGAAAGAAGATGTTCTGCCTGTTGATCTTAAGTTATATGAAAAATACAAAAAAGAGACTTATACAAGCTACAATGAAGCTGCAGATGAGTTTTTCAGCGGCAAAGTAAGGGAAGATATTAAAACAGAATATGAAGGAATATGGGGATCTGAAGTAAAAAAATACGAAAAAAGACTTCGTATTCAGGAGGAAACACTTCAGAAATTCCACAGGACTATTGAAAAATCCCAGAGAAAAGGCGAACTGATATATTCCAATTATGGGAAGATTCAAAATATTCTGGATATTATAAAAAAGGCGAGGGAAAAATATTCCTGGAATGAAATAGCATCAACTCTTAAAAAGGCTCGAAAACAGGGACTTGAAGAAGCAGATATAATTGAATCACTTGATAAAATGGGTAATTTGACTTTAAAAATTGAGGATACAACTATATTGATTGATGCAAAGAAAGAGATACCTGAAAATACTGAAGTGTACTATGAGAAAGCTAAAAAAGCCAAGAGAAAAATAAATGGAGTTCTAATTGCAATTGAAAAGACCAAAAAAGAAATTGAAAAAGCAAAGGCCAAAAAAGAAATAGAAATGGAAAGAATAGCCTTGCCTAAAAAAAGAGTTAAAAAAGAACTCAAATGGTTTGAAAAGCTTCGATGGTTCTTATCTTCAGATGGATTTTTAGTTATAGGGGGTAGAGATGCTAATTCCAATGAAATAGTTGTTAAAAAGTATATGGAGAATAATGACATTTATTTTCACTCAGATATACATGGAGCATCTTCTGTTGTGATAAAAAGTGAAGGCAAAGAAGTCCCTGAAAGTACACTAAATGAAACTGCCTCATTTGCTGCTTCATTTTCCAGTGCATGGACAAAGGGCTTTGGATCCCAGGACGTTTACTGGGTTCGGCCTGAACAGGTCTCAAAAACTCCTCAATCCGGCGAATTTGTAGCAAAGGGTGCATTTATAATCCGTGGTTCCAGAAATTATATAAGGGCAGCAACACTTTTAATTGCAGTTGGAATTGTAGATTATGAAGGTGAAAGGATAATGGTGGGCCCTCTGGATGCAGTAAAAAAATATACTGACAATTATGTGATAATTAAGCCAGGATATACAAAAAAGGAAGCTATTGCAAGAGAAATACGTCATCGAATTGATAAAGATTCTATTTTATCCCTGGAAGATGTAGTAAGGGTTTTGCCATCTGGAAAATGTGATATAGTGGATGAAAGGGATATTAGAAGAAAATGAATAAGTTTTAGTTATAAATGCCCCACTCATTTTGGAGTTTTATCTTCTTTAATTTTTTTATTTAAAAGAAAATTAATATCAATCAAATATTTCCCTTCTTCATCAGAAATGATTATTGAATCATCTTCTAAAAGAGATGGAAGATCAACTTCATAAATGCCGTGATCGCGAATCATTATTGTTTCAATAGATTTTCCACCATGTTTTTCTTTTTCATAACTCTTTTTTGAGGGTTGATATTCAAAAAAATGGCTACCACATTCAGGACATCCTTTTAGAATGTCTTCAGGCTTACCTTTAAATAAAGCACCGCATTTAACGCATAGATGCACCAGTATCACCAATATTTGCTATCATGGAAATGAAGTTAGACTTCTTTTTAACAGTTTTCATGATGTTTGCAGGCCCAATAATGGTTAGTCCAACAATTTTCTTCTTTGAAAGACCAAAAAGAGATACCTTATCTTTTTCGAGGGTATAAATATCGATTCCAACAAAATTTTCTATATCTATCTCTCTCATGGTGGTTTCTATTAGTTCTGCTTCTTCTTCAGGACTTAATCCTCCTTCTATAACTACCAGATCACCATTTTTTACCCTTTCAACAATCATCGAAACTTTTTCCATGCTGCTGCGTGATATAAGAGCATCTGAAGATAGAAAATCCATTTTTAAGCTGTTCATTTTTTATACCTCTAAACTGGAATCATTATATATTATCTTGATTATTTGAACCTTTTAACCATTGCATCGTAAAGATTTCCTGTATTTTCGCCATGTAACGCTGAAATTGGAACTACTGTATGCTGGGGAAATACTGAAGTGATTCTTTCAGGAGTAGCTTCAGGAATATCTATTTTATTGGCAACGATCACAAAGGGGATTTTCCTTGCTTCTAAATTTCCAATAATTGTGATATTTGCCTGGGTAAGGGGGTCTTTAGTGGCATCTATAACTAAGAGAACACCAGTAACATCATCTAACCATTTTATTGCTTCTATTATTCCCTTTGTAGCTTCTTTTGCCCTTTCTTTTGCCTCTACTTCAGATAATCCATATTTAAGGAAATTTTTATAGTCTATTTTGGTGGCTATTCCCGGAGTATCAATAATATCAAAGTCAAGTTCAACCCCATTATGATTTATGCTGACACGTTCCTGTTTGTATACCTTTCTTGTTTCGTGAGGTATCTCGGATGTCAATCCAAGGGGTTTCCCCAACCAGTCGTTTGTCATGGTGTTTGCTAATGTGGTTTTTCCAGAGTTAGGATGACCATACAATCCTATCTTTAGTTTTTTGTCTTTTCCAAGTAGTCTATTCAAGAATCTTCTGAAAATGCTCTGCATCGTATCACTCTTTATATATTTCGCCAGGTTCAAGGATAACAACCTTCGTTTCTTTGTTTATTGATTCTACTCTACGCGCAAACTCTTCAGGGTCCTGTTTAATAACAGGGAAAGTATTGTAGTGCATGGGAATAACAATTTCTGGGTTAATCCATTTTACAGCCATTGAAGCTTCAAGTGGCCCCATTGTGTATCTATCGCCAATAGGGAGCAATGCTATTTGTGGATTGTAAATATCGCTTATTACGGTTTTCATATCTCCAAAGAGACCAGTGTCTCCTGAATGATAAATTTTTCTACCGCTTTCAAGCTGTATTATATAACCGCAGGAACTACCTCCTGCACCTATTTCTTCAATAAAATCCATATCTGAAGAATGGTTGGAATTTAACATGGTTATTTTAATATTATGAATCTGAATGGATCCCCCTATATTCATCCCAACTGTTTCTAAACCCTGTTTTGAAAGAAAGACTGAATGCTCATGATTTGCAACTATTACGGCCCCTGTTCTATTTGCAATTTCCATTGCATCTCCAAAATGATCTGAATGGCCGTGGGTTACACAGATTATATCTGCATCCACCTCTTCAACTGTAACCGGGCATACAGGGTTATTACTTATAAATGGGTCTATAAGAATTTTTAAATCTTCATCAGATGTAATTTCAAAGGCTGAATGTCCAAGCCACCTTATTTGCATAGTTAATCTTTATCTCCTATTGTTTTATTTCAAGGTCTATATCTTTAGAAAGTTTCCAGGCTTCGTCAAACATTCTTTCTATTTCTTCAATGGACTTCTGGTCTTTATAAACTACTCCCACTTCAAAACTTTCATATATGGGGTCAGTAGAAATTATCAGGCCGTTTTCCTCGTCTGCTACAATTGCAACTGTATGAACATGGGGCATAGTTCTTATTTTTACGTTGTTATCCATTAGAAGCTTAATAAGTTCAACTGATGCATCATCGTCTAAACTTGCTTCCTGAAGAATCATTCTACTTTCAGTTTCCATGAATTTCTTAAGGACGCTGACATCTATGTTACGGACCCAGGGATACATCATTAAAATCTTATTATTAGCTTTTAAGATGGTATTCTGCATAGTCTCCTGTACATCGTCTGCATCAAAAGACCATATTATGCTTGGATCTTTTGATTCGGATTTAATTTGGTTAAGAGTGCCTTTAAATGAATCCAGCCTTTCTTCAATGAGATTTTCAATATCTTTAGTATTCTGGATGTAATTTTCCTTTAGTCTGTCCAGTCTGTTTTTTACAAACTCATCTTCATCCTTTTTAGAGATTGGCCTTACTTTTCTTTTAATCACTGATTGTGGTTTAATTTTTGTTTTCCCCTGTTTTGATGAGTTTTTATCAATTGCAGGTTTATCTGAATCTTTTTTAATTACAGGAACTACTGGTTTCTTAATATCTTTCTGCACCGGTTTTCTGGCAACTACTGGTGCTTTATCTTCTGGGTTCTTTTTAATTTCAGGATTTTGAGGTTTTTTAATATCTTTTTGAGGTACAGCTATTTTTTCTTTTGTTTCCACACTTTTTTTAATTACTGGAGAACTGACTGGATTTGCTTCTGCAATTTTTTTTGGCTTAATTTTTTTAGGTTCCTTATGGGCTGGTTTTTCAGAAGTAACAAGATTTTTAATCTTTTCTTTAGATTTATCTTCAGCAGCCGGAGTTTGTTTTATTGCCCGGGATGGTTTGGGCTTAATTTCTTTAGGCATGGATTTAGATCTTATCCTTTCTTTAGAATCTTTAACATTTTCCTTGGGTAATTGAGGTTTTGTTGATGATAAATTTTCCCTACTGATTTGACTTCCAAAGAAAATTATTAATATTACTCCTAAAACGGTAGAAAATAAACCAATAAGGAAAAATCGGAGGTCTGGAGGTGTTAAAAATCCGAAAGACATAGAATAAAATCCCAAAATAACTAGCACGACCCCAAATATGGTAATAATTAAATTAATCATTCGATGCCTCCAACGTCATATATATTTATTTATTCATTATAAACTTAATGAATAAGACCTCTATATACTACTATAACCTAAAATTAATCACACTACCATAAAAATCTTTTTATTCTTCATTCCTTTATTTACTGTATTCTTCACTAAATTTAAGAAATTAATGCAAAATTATTTAAAACAAATCCTCAGTAAAACCATATTTTCAAGGTAATATGTTATAGTTCAATTTTAAATATCTATTAATGCCTTGAGCATAATTAACAGACTGATTAAATTAATAAGATTTGTTTAATTATATAAAAAGTATTTTTAACAGTTTTTTACTAAATAAAATCTTTTTAAGTATATAAAAAGGATTTGACTAATTATCAGGGATATTTTCATTAGTATTTGCATAATGAGAAATTATTTCTACTGCATTTTGGTTTCCATTGTATTTGGAAAATTTTCGTCTAACCGCTTCTGCATTAATCCTTAATTCACTATCATTTAGTGCATTATTTATGTTTGCTGCAAAATTTAATGGATTCAAATCTTTTAAGTTATTTATTATGGATATGCCATATTTTTCCATATTCAGTGCATTTTTTGCCTGTTCTGGATGATTATCTATGGGAACAAGGATATTTGGAATACCAATGGATGCAAGTTCCATTGTAGTTGTATGGCCAGCAAGACTTATCACAAGGTCTGAAAGCTTCATCCATTCCATAATATTGTCTAAATATTTCTTTTTTATTATTTTGTCTGAATTCTGTATAAAATCAGATTCTATTTGAGGTCCTGTTACAATTATTATTTTATCACTTTCTATATGGTCGGATGCGTCATTGATTAATTTTAACAGCTTTTTCCCGAATTCACTTCCTCCAACTGTAACCAGAACTATTTTATCATGTTCTTTCAATCCAAGATTATTTCTGATTTTTATTTTGTCTGGTATTTTTTCAGGCCGATTTTTAAGGATTGCTCCATTAAATATGGTTATGGCTTCCAATTTTGAAGGTATTTCTATTGAATTTTGAATATCAGGTATCAAAATAGCATTACACAGCCCTGAAACATCTGTAATGAAACGTTTTAATCCATTTTCCAGGTATTCGATGGGTTTTTCATCGGGGTAAAGTTCTGAAAAGTTAAGTGTTAATTCATTTGTGATCATAACACAGGGTATTCCCAGGACTTTACATGTAATGGGAACGGAATAATGAGAATCCGCAACAACAACGTCTGGTTTAAATTGTTTTATTATTTTAGATTCATTATATATGCTTTTTAAGAGAATAAAAGGTGCGTCTAGCGATTTTTTTGCGGTATGTTTTATATCAAGTTCGCTGCCGTTACCATAAAATTTAATATCTGGCAATTTAGCAACTTCATAATCTCCTGCTTCCAAAAGCATTTCATATCCAGAGCCGTAACTTGCAAAAGCAACTTCGGCTCCTTTTTCCCTTAGCTCACTGGCAAGGGCCATACCTCGGGATACATGCCCCATACCTATCCCGCAGGGCATCATAAGCACTTTCATATTTTTTAAGGCCTCTTTTTTGTTTTTATGAGTTAAATATATCTTAATTTTATTTAATCAATCTTAATAATATTTATTGAGTTTGTGGGTATCTGTAATCAATCTAATTGCTTTTATTATTTTTATCGGGGTAAATATGAATAAATTTAAATATATTATTAAATAAATAATAATTAAGGTGAAATTATGAAGTTTTTAAATGATGAAAGTGGACAGGGAGCAGCAGAATATCTATTATTATTTGCTGGCGTAATTGTTATAGCGATTGGGGCGTTAATGATTTATAGCTCATATTTTACTGGTCAGCCATTTGATAGTGCTGCAGATGCAGATGCCACAAGGACACATACAGCTGCAAATGATAGATCATTATAATATTAAGTCTTACTTACTTAATTTATTTTCGAAGTTTGAATATGCATTATTTTTTTCTTTATAGGTCCTGTTTTAACAATAATGTAAAAATTAAATCAATTAAAAAAAATAATTGTTAAATTCAATATAATATAATTAATGAACAAATACTAGCAAATTTCTAACATTTTTTATAGAAGATTTTATATATTATTTAAATGGATATATTTATAAAAAGGGGGAGGTTCTGTATGGATTTTTTAAATGATATGAGCGGTCAGGGAGCAGCAGAATATATTTTATTGTTCGGTGGTGTCATCGTTATAGCTATAGCTGCCCTAGTAATTTACAGGGCATACTTCACTGCAACACCTGTATTTACAGATCAAGATCTAGACACAGTAAGGACATGCTCAAGAGGAGGGTGATAGTTTACTTTTCTGGCTTTGTAGAAATCATATGTATGATGAGATCACTCACTATTATTAACCACAAAATTAGGGGTGATCTCATGTTTAATATTAATGAAAATGAGTTGATAAAATTTACTATTACAGCTTTTAAAGTAGTTAAAAAATCTTCACCTGCTTATTCAAGTAAATATTCTAAGCAAAAATACACGTAACACCAACATTTAACTTTATTGTGTTTAAAAGAACGTTTAAGGTTGAATTACAGAGATTTAGTTCAGTTTGTTGAATTAATGCCTAAAATAAAGAGCATAATTGGCTTAGAAAGGATTCCTCACTTCACAATTCTTCAGAAGTTCTTTCAAAAGTTAAATTCATCCTTATTTGAGGATGTACTCAATAAAACTGTGGGATTATTTGATATAAAAGATCCATGGGTGGCTGTGGATGGAACTGGGCATTCAACTGACCAGGCAAGTTTATATTACGCTAAATTAAAGAAGCAAAGCAAAAAGAAAAGAAAACATTACACCAAAAATCAAATAGCAGTAGACACAGAAAAACAGGTTATTCTAGCTCAAAGAGTAGTTAGAGGACCAAGACATGATTCTAAAGATGCTATACCAACTATAAGAAAAACAAAGAAATATGAACCATCAAGTTTTAGTTTAGATAAATCATTCGACAGTGAAAAAATTCACAAACTTATACGTGAAGAATTAAAAGCAATCAGCATCATACCGCCTAAAAAAAGATTAAAGAAAGGTGAATATAGGCTTAGTATGCTTAAAAATTTTGATAAACCAAAATATAATCAAAGAAGTATAGTAGAAACTGTTATTTCAGTAGAAAAAAGAGTATTTGGAGATTCTAACACTAGCAGGAGCGATCGGTTAAGGAATAAAGAAAGTAAGTTAAGAAATATTTGTTATAACATTTACAAGTATGTTAAATCATTTATTTTAGTAATTCTAAAAGTATTTCTACAGAGCCACTTTTCTAATATTTTATGAGGTATATCATATTTGTAAAAATAACTACTTTCATTCTATATATCTTTAATCGAAATAATAACTAATTATAGTGAAGAACCTGAGTAATTAAACTTTACTTAAAAAATATAACCTGTTTAAAAGAGTTATAAGACTTCAACCATAATCCATTAATGAATAAAACAAAATCAAAGTATAAAAAATTAGTATCAAACTATAAAATAAAAATCTGAAATTTTAAAATACTTTTGGTTTATTTTGACTGAGGTATTTGAAGCTTGTTGATTTTAACCTCATCATGGGATATAATGTAGTTTATAAGATGTTCCAGTAACTCTGAAGAATCTCTTTCATTACTGAGGCCCAGTGCCAATTTATTTTGCAGCATATTTTTCTGATTTTTAGGTCTTGATTTAATGTGGAGAATTATCCTGTTGAACAGGGGATCTGAATCATTCAGGTCAAGTGACATGTTATTAATCTCTGATATCTTCTGTTTAAAAATGATCTTTAATTTATAGAGTGCATCCTTCAATTCCAGAGGGTCTTCACCATCTAATTTCCTAATTAAAATGTTGATGTCCAGTGATTCTGTCCTAATCAATCCAAATATGATGCCTTCAGATTTAATAGATTGTATTCTTTTTATTCCATCATAAACATCGAAATCATAGCCTATAATGTAGATTTTTTTATCCATTAGAAAAGACATTAAAATCTCATTAAGGGTCTTATCAGATATATGGGATGACTTACGGATTTCTTCTAAAAGTTTTCTTTTGGAAAGCTCTTTTTCCCCAATTATTTTAAGAGTTAACTCTCTTAAACCACTATTTTTTGACATAGTATATCCACAGCTATATATTTGTTATGTGACAATATGCACATTCTACTATATAAAAATAGATATTTAAGTGAGATACAAAATCAATTTGTTGAAGTATTGGATTAGATGTTGCAATTTTGGGGGTGGTCACCAGGAAAAATTAGGATTATAATAATAATATTAATTCTTTAGTTATGAATTAGTCCAATATATTTAATTACTAGTAAAGTAATAATATAAATTACAAAATACTATGGAGGTATAAAACATGAAGTTTTTAAGTGATG
>DACV01000003.1:0-32287 GCA_002494885.1 Methanobacterium sp. UBA44 | reverse complement strand
TTAGCAATATATTATAGTTACTTTAATCCAACTGTAAGCCCTTATAATACTGCTGAGGATGTTTATATTGTTAGATCAAATGTAACAAATAATAGTTAATTTGTTTAATTATAATCAGACACCAAGAGAGTTTAAATGAGTATAATAAATAAAAGATTATTCAAAGATGAAAAAGCCCAGGTGAGTGCTGAATTAATCTTGTTGATTGGAATATTACTGGTAATAGTAATAGTGGCTGGATCATATATATTCCGCATGTCAAATTCTATTGCAGGTAATGTTAGCGAGGTTATTGATGCTGGAAGGGATACAGCGATTAACAAACTTTAATAATCATTTTAGTTCCCATATAATTACACTTTTATTTTTATAAATAGGTTTATAACTTGTAGAATTACTTTTTTCAATCACAAGTTTGGTAAATACTGAATTTTCGAATTTTTTGTCTATAACAATTGATTTTTTATCATCCATACGTAAATAAACGCAAAATGAACTATTTTTATCTAAATAATATTTTGAAATTAAACCATTTTTAATTTCTATGTAACAATATGGGATTTTACCCTTCCATTTAGCCACATTATTTTCCATATTTATTGTTACATTATTGGTCGTGTTTAATGCAGTTCCATTTGTGTTAATATCTCCAACAGAATATGTGTAATTATTGGACTTTAATTGTCTGAAATCCCATTCTCCAAAATCAAAGGTTCCTTTGGCATTATTTATCATTGAATCACAAGTAAAGATAATAAATGGATTTTGGTTATCAGGATGAGTATATTCTAATACTTCTTTAGCTTCTTCTTGTTTTAACTGATAATTTTTTGTTAAAACATTTAAAGCAACTTCTTTATCTATTCCTAGTATATTATTTAAAATCTCAACGCTTTTAGTAGTGTTACCTGTATAATTATCTAAAATCAACTGGCATCTGTCTCCACTTGTAGAAATCATTTTAAATATGCCGGCAGATAGGGTTTCATTATTAGTAGTAAAAGCTCTTGTAATCCAGTAATCTCTTGATGTGCCTGGAGATTTAGAATTGATTGCTGGATTATTATAATACGCCCTTATTGGAAGAGTTTCAATATAAGCTGATCGTCCATCAAGAACAACTGACCGATCTGCAATACTCGAAAGAAAATGCCCATAACTCCATTCATTTATTATAACTGTATTGTTTGGTGTATTAACGTGAATCCACTCTGCACTGCTCCATAAATCATCATTTACTCCAGGTTTTAATACTTTAGAAGTATCGTATGTGTTTAAAGCAGGGATTAATGAAACTAGAAGTATTATACAAATAAATGAAAAATAAAAAATGATTTTCTTTATCTTAATAGTTTTTAAATATTCAATTAAAATCCCAACCATAATTCCAACACTTATTATGAGGGGAGGCAAAAGCAACATAATAAACCTAACTCCTTTTAAAAGAGTTATAAATCCAATAAATATCCATAGTACAAGAAAAGAATATAAAAACCAGTTTATATTATTAAAATGTAAGTAATTTTCTTTTTTTTTCAGAGCTATTGGCATGAAAATTAAGGCAAATATTCCAAGTCCAAATAATATAGGATCAATTTTAGCTACCACTTCAATTGGAGATGGTACGCTGAGTTCTGAAACTGATAAGTAAAGATCTGGAAATGGTGCCCATATATTTTGACTTCCAGTCAATTTAAAAATTTCAAAAATATTACTATATAACTTTAAAATACTTAAATATCCAGTAAAAATTAGTATTAGAGATATACTACCTATAAAAAATATGGAAAATGTATAAAAAATATTAGCCACGTTTTTATTTGTTAGTTTACTGTAGATGATGTAAATCAGTGAAAATGAAATCAACAAAAGGAACAAGTATTGCCAGCCGTTCCATGCAATTGAGAACAAAAACATGGAAAAAGCAGACAAAAATGCAAAAACCACCCGATTTCGTTTATTTTTACTTTGGAAAGCTTCTATAAAAAACCAGACAACTAAAATTGAAAAAAAGATAATAAACATGTCAGTATCAAACCAGCCAGGAACACTTCTTAGAAAATAAAATGGGGATATAACGGCTAAAATTCCTGCAGCAAACCCTCCAAAATCATTGGTAAGTCTACTTACAAAAAAGTATGCAAGAATTCCGGAAAGAGGTGCAATAAATGCGGGAATCCAGAAACAAATGGTTAGAAGTGGTATTTGGGAGAATATATTGATTAATTTATAGATGAATGCAGTAAGATATACTATTAGTGGAGGATAGTCCATTGGAACTCCAGGAGGGTAATATGAATATAAATCCCATTCTATTCCATTTATTTTTGTATCGCCTAGATAACCATGATCTAAATAATTTTTGGTTAATCTGTAATTATAATAGGAATCTAACTCGTACATATATGGAAGCCCAGCTTGATCTTGATAAAAATCTTTTTCGGCTGCAGGAATTCCATTAAGATTTGCAGAATTAAATCTTAGAAAGAATCCTACTGAAAATATTAATAATATTATTGCAAATTTTAAGATTATGTCTTTTTTTAACATCTATATCATCTTGTATAATAAAAAATCATTTATTACAGTATTGTAGAGTTTATATTTATTATATAAAAAAATTATTTATGAATAGTGGATTATTATAAAAAATCTTTATTTATGTTTGAAATATAAAATAAAAACTAATAGCATTAGCGTGGTTTTATGAATTATAATTTTTTCAGTAATAAAATTAATATTAATGATTTTTTTGACGTTGATTGGACAAAAAGACCAAATATATTCTTTTTGATAATTTTATTTGCCATATCCAGGATTCCATTGCTAAATTTAGGTTTTGGATCAGATCCAGATGCCTGGAGAATTGCAAATTCGGCTTTTGATTTACATTATTTTAATATTTATCATCCTTCTAGATTTCCAGGTTACCCTCTACCTGAGTTTTTCAATTCATTAATAATAAATTACGGATGGTTAGCTACAAACATTTTAACAATGATTTTGTCTTTAATTTCTGTTATTGTTTTTGCAAATATTTTAAAAGAGTTAAATATTAAAAATAAAGGATTAATAGTAATAACATATGCATTTATACCTATTTTATGGATTAATAGCGCTAGTACAATGGATTATATGTGGGCATTGGCGTTTATAATTTTTACATGGTTTTTTATCATTAAAAAACAGCATTATCTTGCAGGGTTGATGATGGGGCTTGCTATTGGGTCCCGAATAACATCAGCGGCTTTAATTTTACCGTTTATCTATTTAATTTTGGTAGATTCTAAAAATGCAAAGAATGCCATTTATTTTTTTCTTATCGCAACTGTAACAGCAATAATCCTGTTTTTGCCTTTATTTTTCCAATATAATCTGGAATTTTTAACCTATTATCCTATGAGCATAGATATGATTATGGTTTGGCAAAATATTAATCACTTTTTTGGTATATTTGCTGTATCTTTTGGTTTGATGCTTTTTATACTATCTTCTAAATCATTACTCAATAATATAGTAAAAAGGGATAAACTTACACTTTTTTTATTATTTTCTATAGGTTTAATTTTTATTTTATTTATTAAAGCACCTTATGATACCGCATATCTTATACCTGCAATTCCTTTTTTACTATTATTGATGAATAAAATAAGTAAAAAAAAGTTTTTTGCCATTTTTTGTTTTTTGTTAATGCTAAATTCGTTTGTTTCTTTTGCATCATCTGATATTTCAAGTATAGTTCAAGAAGGAGTAGTATTAGAAGATATTGAATTGAGAAATAACTTGGTTCATTCTACTCAAACAATATTAAACAATAACAATAGAAATTCAGTTGTAATTGTAGGTGAATATTTACCTAGTTTATGTTATATGTATGAAGAATCGGCTAAAAATCACAAGTTAATAGGAATGGTAGGATTTAATAAGCTTGAGATTAAAGAACATTGGGATTCAAAAAATAATGTTGGATATATATATTTAGCTTCAAAAGGCCAATTGTTAGATATACAAAGAAAAAATTTTAAAACTTATTATGGTGGAAGCAACCCGCTACTTATGACAGAACAAATATATAAGTACAATTTAGAAGATTATAATTGTTCAAATATTCTAATCTAATTATAAGCTCTTTATTTAATATTTATTAAGTTTTTAATTATGCGAAATATAATTTAATTCATAAATTTGTGTATATCCCCAAAATTTTGAATTAGCATTATCTTTTCTTATTTTAATATTTTTAAATTTAATTCCATCAATTATTATTTCCTTTCCTTCCTTTTGGCCAGTTTTTTCAATCACTTCACTAAAAATACTATCAGAAAAAAATGGAAGGGAAGTAGCTTTATTAGCAATCCAGTATTTAGGTTTATATTTCCATAGAAATCCGCTTATGTCTTTATTAGCGAGATAAGGCGCTATTTTTCCATCTGTAATTCCATCCATACTTAAAATTTTTAGGTCTTTACGTAAATAAAATCTATCTTGAACCTCAAATGTTAATATTGTGGCATTAGGCTCTGCCATTGAATTAATATTTTCAATAATATTTTTTTCAGTAATGGTATTAAAAGCTAGATTTTTTTGTTTTAAGTCTATAGCGTTATCTATAAGTCCAATTATAGGTAAAAATACAATTGCTAAAACTAATAAAGAAATTAGAATAATATTGAATGAAAATTTGTAAGTACTTAAAATTTTTGAAATTCCAATGCCTAAAAAAATTATAAAAAAGGGTATTATTGGTAAAATATACCTTTTTGCGTCAATCATGTGTAAAGGGGGAGAATATACTGTGAATATTAGTATAAAACTAGATATGCATGCTAAAAAGAATAAAATAAGCCATTTAAAATAATTATCTTTAAATGACTTTAAAAGCCCAAATGTACCTATAAATAGTCCCATTAGAACTGTTAATTCGGTAAATATTAGATTAATAGGCCAAAAATACAAATAAGGGTATGTATTTGCAGTATATTTTGACATAAACATTCTACAATATGTGGAAGATGATAACAAACCTAATTTGTAATAAGAATATCCAAAATACAGGATTGAAGGTAAAAAGGATAACAAAAAAACTATAATTATTTTAAAACTAAATTCTCTGTTTTTTCTATTCTTAAAATATAAAACAAAAAGGTTCAAAAATACAATAATCATCGCTTCAGGCCTAACTAAGGGGATCAGAGACCACACTGCTCCAAGAACCCATAATAATTTATTATTTTTGTTTTGGTTTATATAATAAGTTAATAATATTAAAATGCTAATTAAACACACAATTAGAGATGCTTCATAGAAAAAAAGTCCTGCTAAAATTAAGAAATTAAATAAAAATCCTGTGCCTATAGCACTGCCAATTTTGGATCTAGTAACTATATCAGATGCCTTAAATGTTGTAATTAATGCTAATAGTGTAAATATAATTCCAAGAATCTTAGCGAAAATAATTCCATTACCTAATATAAACCCAATTGAGAGCATAATCGCCCATAAAGGAGATGTTGCCCCTGAAGAGAATTCTCCAGGATTAAATGAAAAAAAATCTCCGCTTGCAATATTTTCTGCATAAATAAGATAGATAGTCGAATCACCCCAAAATGTGTTAAAAAGAAGATTTCCACATGTTAATGTTGATAAAATCAAAATGAGTATTATAAAAAAAGCTGTAATATCTAGTCCTTTATAATTGGTTTCCATATAATTCACTTATCATTAGATTTAAAAAGGTAGGTTTTATAGTGTTATTTTTATTTAAAATAAATCCCCTCATTCATCCTCGGAATCATAGCAGTTAAAACACACTGCTCAGTATTTTCAGTCCTGTCCAGCAAACCTTTGGAGAGATAACTAACTGCACCAGTCTTCTGGCCCAAATTGTCCACACCAGTTACTTTATCCATCACATGCCCCACTTCTTTGCCCTTTAAAACCTCTTCAATGACTTCTGGAGGATATTCAAATCCGGCACTAACTCCAAGGGTTATTTTTTCCCCATCAAAAATGGCGCACCACTGTAAATCAATATAGCCGGTTATTGGGCCGGGAGTTTCCATTAATCCTGATTCTATACCTACGCTAAGGTCCAAATCATCAGAATATGCGTTTTTTGCCCGATTTACAGCGCCTTTGATGGTTTCGTTGATTCCAAAGGGCTGATCTGGCACCTCTGAGTCCACATCTTTTCCAGTTACTTCCACATTTCCATAGATTTTTTCCAAAACGTTTCTGGTGGCTTTAATCTTGACTGGATTTTTAGATCCTACAATTACTTTCATTTTATCAACTTTAAATTAATATTCAGTTGAATATTTAAATATAAATCATTTATGGAGGACTTTACCATCCCTATCTATTTCCCCATTTCTTATTCTACTTGAAGATACTGGTTTCCCGTCATCAGCAAGTACCCAGTCAATGGTGAAAATTTCGAGGGTTTTCATCCCTTTTTCTCTTCTTATCTGGTTAATTTTATCTGCTGTTGGCTTAGTTTCTCTGCTAACCACTATGGCGTCTATTTCTGGGTCGTAAATTGTTGGTCCATAGGGTTCTTCCAGTCTTTTGACTATATATCTGGATTTGAATCTTTTGAGGAACTTTTCAAGTTCTGAAATTCTCTTTGAACAGGGGTCAATGTGGGCTTTTTGCCCTCCAAATTCATCGGATGTAATTCCAATTAGTATTTCATGGCCTATGCTAAATGCTTTGTTCAATAATTTTTCATGGCCCTTGTGAAAATGGTCGAATGTACCTCCAACGGCTACTTTGTTATATTTCATTTGATTAAACCTTTTCTTTATTCAATAGTTATTGTAAGCAATATTTTTCAGTTTATTTTAATATTTGCTCTTAATTATTAATAGTTGATATGTTGGTGATTGATGTATAAAACTGAATTATACATCATATAATTATCATTAGTTCTACAAAAACTTTAAATCATGAGATATTTAAACATAATTCTGGAATAGTTAGTTTGAAGCATAGTTTGAGATATCAGAATATTCTATGGGCTATGCATTAATTGTTAGAGTGAGTACAATGTATATAGTTTTAACTGGCGATTTAAAATCTTCCCGGCAGATAAAAGGCAGATATAATTGCCAATTAAAACTAAAAAAAGCTTTAAAGTCTATTAATGAAGCTTTCTCTAACTATATTGTTTCACAATTTAGAATTATCGGTGGAGATGGTTTTCAGGGAATGATCTCAAAACCTGATGTAATTCTGGATATTTATTTCACTCTTTTTGAAAAGATAGATCATCCGTTTTATCTGGGAGTAGGGATTGGAAATATTTCTACACCCTTAAGTGACTTTATAGAAGAAATTGACGGAAGTGCATTTCACTTTTCTTCAGAAGCGTTATCAATTGCAAAAAGAAAGAAAAGATGGATTATCATTAGGGGTAATGTGGAAAATATCGATCTAATTGAATGTATTTTTAATCTAATATTTGATCTGATATGGGGATGGACACAAAGACGTAAAGAAATTATTTTATTCTATAGAAAAAATGGAGAAAATAGTCATTCTATTGATCTAGCTGCTCATAAGTTTAAAACTGGAATTAGAAACATTTATAAAACTTTAGAAGTGGGTAAATATTCTTTAATTAAATACGCAGAAAATATTTTAGAAGAAGAATTTAAAAAACAGTTTAAAATTGAATCTGATATGGTTCAAAATGAGAATTGAACTTAATAAGGTTCAAAATTATAATTGAACCTGATATGGATCAAGATAGGATATGGTTAGATTGTTAATTACAGAATTTTCTGGAAATGAAAATATAATTACAGCTTTAATTTTGCTTATCGGTTATATATTAATGGGCATTTCCTCGATTTTAGTTAAAATAATACTTAAAGATTACAGTTCTAATATCGAAGTGAGTGGTATAAAGGGGGCGGGGAATTTAATAGGTATATTTGAAAGAATATTTGTTTTTACATTTGTTTTAACAAATCAATATTCAGCAATATCTATTATATTTGCTGCAAAATCTATTGCGAGATTTTCTGAATTGAAAGAGAGAAATTTTGCAGAATATTATTTATTGGGAACATTTACCAGTATTACAATTGCATTAATCACAGGAATTATATTTAAATTACTTCTTGGTGATATTAAACTTTAAATTAGTTTAATAAACAGGTTTATCAACTATGTAAAAACAGACTTAAACGTAATAAAATTGCACCAAAATTGTTATTAAATTTTAAATTAAATTATAAATTATGCTGGTTGAGCAAAATGTGGTGATAAAAGATCCAAGAAAAGTGGATTTAAGGTTTGCATCATGCTATCCCAACCTTTACAAGGCTGCAATGTCTTCTCTTGGTTTTCATATTATATATGATTTCCTGAATTCAAGGGAAGACATTTACTGCGAACGGGTTGTTTATCCCTATTTTGAAAGTTTAGAATCAAACAGCACACTTTCTGATTTTAATATCGTAGGATTTTCACTCCAATACGAACAAGACTATTTTAATGCCCTTAAAATGCTGAATAAAGCCGGTATTGAAATTAGAAAGGAAAATAGGACTTCGGACGATCCTTTTATTATAGCTGGAGGCCCATCTGCAAGTTCAAATCCTCTCCCCATGAGTAAATTCATAGACCTTTTTATTATTGGGGAAGCAGAAGCAGTTCTTGATGAAGTTATTGACACATATCTGGAACTCGATAATCCTAAAAAGGAGATTGATGCATTTTTAGACATAAAAGGTGTTTATATACCTGATAATCCGGCCAAAATGGCTATAGTTGAGAATATGGATGACGCATGGCATCCAGTAAGACAGGTTGTCCCAAAAACAGATGATAAAAGATTTATACCTGCATTTGGAGATGCTTTTCTTCTTGGAGTATCCAGAGGATGTACAAGGGGATGCCGTTTTTGCATGGCCGGATGTATTTACCGCCCCAGGAGAGAAACATCCCTTAATAAACTCTTTAAAATCGCTGAAAAAGGTAGGAAAGCCACAGGTCTAAATAAAATAGCTCTGATTGGAGCAGATGTTTCAGGATATTCCAAAATAGAAGAACTTTGTGAAGGACTTCTTGAGAGAGAATTCAGAATTACAAGCCCTTCAATGAGAATAGAAGCGATTACTGAGAATTTACTGGATATAATGCACAGAAGCGGTCTTAAAACTATAACTATTGCCCCTGAATCTACCTGGAACTTACGAAACGTATTAAATAAACCTATAAAAGATGAAGAGATTTCAAATGTTATGCAAATGGCATTTAAAAGAAATATGAACGTTAAACTTTATTTTCTGGTTGGTCTTCCTGCAGAGGCCATGAAAGATATACACGAAATGGTAGAATATATAAAAAATCTAAATAAAATGACAAAAAGAAAAAATGCAGTGCGTATAAGTATAAATCCATTCATTCCAAAGCCGCATACTCCTTTTCAATGGGAAAGCTTTAATATGGCTGATCTGGAGACTAAATATAACTATTTAAATGAAAACCTCAAAAATATATCTTTAAAGGTAGAGGATCTAAAGGGAGCTTTTATACAGCATATATTATCTGTTGGAGATGCTGATATGGGGAATATGATTGAAAAAACATATAAAAAGAAGCTCAAATTTAAAGATTGGGAAAAAATAAATATTAAATGGGATTTAGAGGATGAAATCCCATGGAAAAATATAGATGTGGGTATAAGCAATGATTTTTTAAAACAGGAGTACAAAAAAGCATTTAAAGGAGACATAACTCCATGGTGCGAAACGTTTGGATGTTACAGATGTGGGGCTTGTCCAGAATGAATTTTAAATCGTTTTAAATTTGCCCCATTGTTAATTAAAGCAAAATTTTGAATAAATTTTATTTTTGAGTATAAACATACAATCTAAACTTATAATTGATAAAAACTAATGAGTTTAAATGATCTATACTGGTTTAATTCGATTTTTTACTTTAAAAAATCTATTTTAAGAATCTATTTAGTGTTAGGAGTATAATATTGGGTAAAATCCATTTAGTAAATACATTCTTCTTTGAATATAATTTTATTATGCTTCAATTTTTATAAAAAAGACATAATCAATGTTAATTTATTTTTAGGAAAAATAGCCAGCAAAAACTTTTAATTATTAACTAAAAAGTGCTTTTAAATAGACTTAAATGAAAAAAATAGCCATAAAAGCAGTATATTTTAAAAAACCCTCAAACATAAAAGTGTTTGGGGCAAAAAAAATCGTAGCCGGCGAAAATTTAAATTTTCGCGGCCTGCGAAACTTCATTTCGCGGTTCAGGAAAACCACAGGTTTTCCTTCAACATCAAAATCCATGATTTTGACAGATTTTTTAGTGTAAAGCAAATAATTTATATATTAAGGAGTTTAATTTTTCACCATATCCTGAAATTCAGGTTCGGAGGCGATACAATTAAAAATATAAAGATTTTAGGGATGCTTTTAATTGTTTTTTCTGCTGTTTTTATAAACGTTGATGACGCATTTGGGGTTGAGGCAAATGATCAACCTGCAGAAAACATAAACACTCATATAAATGTACAGGCAGTTCAGTTGGTATCAACTGGTTATTCATACAGCTTATATCAAATTGAAGATGCTGCAAAAAGGGTTAAAGCGTTCATAGAAACCAACAAAAAACTTCCTAATTATGTTACAATAGGTACTCAACAGGTAAAAATGCCTGATTTCTTATATTTACTTGTTACTGCTACCTCGAATATTAACGGCGGAAATAGGGGCTCAATAAGCCAGTATAGTTTCCAGAATCCTTCAAGCAGTGTAGAAGAGCTTAGAACTGGAAATGTTTATAAATCTGAATATATCAGTTTATCTAAACAAATAAAAACCAGTATGGAATCTACTGGTACTGCACCGTCTTATACTCAATCATCTTTGGGAAAAATCAGATATGAATCCCTGGTTTATATGTATTCAAGGATAGTGAATTTTTACGGACAAAATAAGGTTCTACCTAATTATGCTTCTGTAAATAAATGGACAGGGCCGGCCATCAGCTCACCAACAGCTCCTTCACCTGTTACAACTGCTAAGATGGAAGTAATCGTTACTGGAACTGGTGGAGATGTAACCAGAAACTCTTATATCAAAAATAATGTTCCCAGCAGCCAGATAACCAGTCAGGTATATTCTCTGGCCAAATCAGGCACTCCAATGATTACATTTGGTAATGGAACCGGTCCAAAGGTAATGATTATTGCAGGCGTCCATGGAAATGAACTTCCAGCCCAGATAGCAGCCATGAAGATGATAAATTATCTGAATGGGAGATCAATTAAGGGAACAGTATATGTTGTTCCATTTGCAGCTCCATCAAGCACTGCACAGAACACCCGTTTATGGAACGGTAAAAATCTTAACAGTGTGGCGAATGTTGCTGGAACTCCAACTAATCAGATAATAAATAAAGCTAAAGCTTTACAGGTGAATTCTCTTGGAGATTTCCATTCCACACAACCAGGCGGTTTTCCAGGTAAAAACAGTGTTTTCTGTACAAAATCTCCTGCATATGAAAGTTACAATACTGCTAAATATGTTAGCGGCCAAACTGGTTCTGCACTGATTGCTTATAATCAAGCTGGAGCAGAATATCCTGGCGCAGTGGAAGATGTATCTAATTTAGCTCGAATTCCAGCTATAACTGGTGAAGTTTTATCTTCTCATGGTATTGTGGCTTCTGGAAGCGTAGATAAGTCATACAGTCAGATGATGGCATTCTTAAGATATAAAAATGTCATCTAATTCAATTTTTTTTATTATTAACTTCTTATTCTTCTTACAATATAGGCAAGTCTTCTTAATACATATCCAAGAAAAACTTCTCTGGATCTTATCCATTTTCTCACAAACACTTCCCTTGAAGTTATATCTTTGGTGACTTCTTTAATTTCTTCTTTTGGGGAATATTTCCAGTAAATAGGAATTCCTGCAGCTATTAAAATAGTTCCAATTATTATCTGGTTTATATTGCATTGAGTCATGATATACAAGCTGATTATTACTCCAAGCGCTGGAGTAAAGGATGGAACCTTCAGGGTAATATTATATTTCTTTCTTAAAGGAAAGACAGAGATGCATGTAACCAGATAACAGAAAAGAATGGTGAAAACAGATAAAATGATAAGCTGACTGATATTTCCAATAATTGAAGCTATAAGTGCAGTTCCAGCTATAAAAATTATGGATACATAGGGAGTATCATATTTTGGATGTAATTTGGCGAATATCTTTGGAAGCAGTCCATCACCAGCCATTGCATAGGGAATTCTTGTTATTGATAATATACCTGCTTCATCTGACCCTGCAATTGAAAATAATGCACCTATTGTAATAAATGCCGCACCTATGGCTCCTAAAAGTCTGAATCCAGCAAGTGTAAGTGGGGCTGTGGAATTTGCAAGTTGTGTCCATGGTACAATTCCCAGGATCACAAAGTTTGTTACAACATAAAAAAGGACAATTATACTCATTCCTAATACTATGGCCTTTGGAATGTTCCTCTTTGAATCCTCAATTTCATCTGAGGGAACTGTAACCAGTTCAAACCCTACATATGCCCAGAATACTAAAACAATTGCACTACCAAGACCTCCAAGTCCTAATGGGAGAAATGGAGTGTAGTTAGATGCTAAAACATGTGGATTTAAAAGGAAATAACCAATTCCTATGATGGTTAAAATAATAATTGGAGTTACCTTGATTATAGTTAAAATATCATTTGCTATTCCTGCATCTTTTGCTCCCACATAATTTATAAAAGCCAAAAATAAAACAAATATAATCTTCACCATAGTCTGAAGTATAAATGGCATATCTGGATAGAAATACATTAAGTAGGCTACAAATGCAAGAGGGAAAACAGCAAGGGCACTCCATCCAGCAATCAGTAATGACCACCCTACTAAAAAACCAATGAAATCTCCAAAAGCTTCTTTTGCATATACATAAGGTCCTCCTGCTCTTGGTAAGACTGAAGAACATTCAGCAAAGGATAAAGCAATAATGATTGCCATTATTCCTGCAATAATCCAGGCAATTAATGATGCTGGCCCTAATAATTCAGCGCCAAACGTTGCTGCAATATATATGTCTGCACCAACTATGGTTCCAACTACCAGATTTATAACATCAAAAAGACCGAGCTTTCGCTTTAATTGAACCATAGCATCATTATGTGATTTATTATAAAAATATATAACGGTAATATCATGTTTCAACCAGCAAAAAGATGTAAATCAATACAGCTTTCAGAAATACGAAAAATGTTTGAACTTACGCCAGAAAACGCTATTAATCTCAGTTTAGGTGAACCAGACTTTGACACGCCTGAACATATTAGAGAAGCAGTAAAGCAAGCTTTAGATGAGGGGTTTACTCATTATACTTCAAATAATGGTATTTTAGAACTTAGAGAAGCCATTTCTTGCAAACTTGCTGAAGAAAATAAAATAGAAGCAGATCCAGATAACATAATCGTAACAGTTGGAGCAAGTCAGGCAATTTACATTAGTCTTCAGGCACTGGTGAACAGGGGAGATGAAGTTTTAATTCCAGATCCAGGGTTTCTTTCCTATGATGCATTTGTTAAACTTGCAGAAGGTAAAATGGTTCCAATAGGACTTAAGGAAGAAAATGAATTTCGAATGACTGCAGACGATGTGCTTGATAAAATAACTGATAAAACAAAGGCAATTATTTTAAATTCTCCTGCAAATCCCACTGGTGCAGTTATGCAAAAGGAAGATATTAAGGGTATAGCTGAAATAGCGCAAGATAATGATATATTTTTGATATCAGATGAAGTTTATGAGAAAATAATCTATGAAGGGAGGCATTACAGTCCTGGAAGGTACACTGATAATGCAATAACCATAAATGCATTTTCAAAGACCTATGCGATGACAGGTTTTAGAATAGGGTACATTGCTGCAAAGCCAGAGATAACTGAAGAACTTTTGAAGGTTCATCAATATAATGTTGCATGTGCAAGCTCTTTATCCCAGATAGCAGGTCTTGAAGCATTAACAGGGCCACAAGAAAGCGTTATTGATATGGTAAATGAATTTAAAAGAAGAAGAGATCTTGTTGTTACAAGGCTCAATGAAATGGGAATTCGCTTTAAGGCACCTAAAGGGGCTTTTTATGCATTTCCAAAAGTTGATAATTCATTTAAATTTGTTGATGATGCTATCAAAGCAGGCGTAATAATTGTTAATGGTACAAGCTTTGGAAAATGTGGCGAAGGACACTTTAGACTATCATATGCAGCCGCATATGAGAAATTAGTAGAGGCTATGGATAGATTGGAGACTATTAGCATCAAATAGCATTTAAATTGTAAAAATATGAGTTAAAAGATGTTCATTACTCAACACATTAAAAAATAGATTTGAAAAAAATTTTATAAGATATTTAAATTATTAGAGTAAGATAGGTGAGATTCAATGTCAGATGAAAATAAACTTGGAGCAAAAATAAGGCAGATTAGAGAAAACAATGAAATGTCTGTTGAAGAACTGGCATCTCAAAGCCAGTGCAGCAGCAAAATTATAGAAAATATCGAAAGTGGAGAATTAATACCATCACTTACACCACTTATAAAGATTGCAAGGGCTTTAGGTGTTCGATTAGGCACTTTTCTCGATGATCATCCTCAAACAGGGCCTGTAATGGTAAAATCTGGCGAATCTGAACAGGTGATACATTTTTCAGGAAAAGAAGACCATCCAGATGTAAGTGCTCTGGATTTCTATCCACTGGCATCAGGAAAATCTGACAGGCATATGGAGCCTTTTATCATTGATGTACATCCTCATGAAACAGAAGAATATAAATTATCCTCCCATGAAGGAGAGGAGTTTATTTACGTAATGGGTGGGGAAATTGAGATATTATACGGTCAGGATAGATATCTGGTTTCTGCAGGAGATAGTATTTACTATGATTCAATTATACCCCATGATCTTCATGCATACGGCAGTAAAGATGCAAAAATTCTTGCAGTGGTTTATACGCCATTTTAAAGTTATTTAAATAATCAATTAATTAAAATAGGAGACAGATTAAATCATAAAAAGATTTACAATGAGTTTTAAAGTTAAATTACTGAACTGTTAATTATTGAAGTATAATCAATTAGGAGATGAATTTTTAATGTTTGTAGAGACAGTTACACCACGATTCGGAGATACAGACGGGCTTCGCCATATAAACAATATAGCGCTTGTAGAGTGGTTTGAAGTTGGAAGAAATCCAATATTTCGGATGTTTACACCAGATCTCGATTTAAGCTACGAAAAGTGGAAATTAATTCTTGTCAGGACTGAATTTGATTACTTAGGGCAGATGTTCTATGGAAAGGATGTAGAAATAAGGAATTATATAACTCATATTGGTAATTCTTCTTTTACCATAGGTCATGAGGCCTGGCAGGAAGGTAAACTTAAAGCTAAAGGAAAAGCAGTACTTGTACATTTTGATTTCATTAATCAAAAAGCAATGCCCATTCCTGAATCTATAAGGGCTCAACTACATGAACATTTAATAATAGAAGAAAATTCTAAATAAATATTTCATAAGGGGGATTTAAATGCTTTTTACAGAAGATACAATTGATGGTTTTCTAGAAAAACAGGCTGAAAAATATCCAGATAACGATTTTATGGTTTATCCAGATAGGGACCTTCGATTTACTTATAAGGAATTCAATGAAAGAGTGGATATGCTTGCAAAAGGGCTGCTTTCAATAGGGATTACTAAGGGCGATCATGTAGGAATCTGGGCATTAAACGTTCCAGATTGGATTACATTCTTATTTGCATGTGCGAAAATCGGAGCAGTACTTGTTACGGTGAATACTGCTTATAAAAGCCATGAACTTGATTATGTCTTGAAACAGTCAGATATGAAAGCTATTGCAATAACAGAGGGATTCAGGGATGTCAATTACCTAAATGTATTGTATGAACTTGTTCCTGAACTAAAGACAAGTAGCAGGGGTAATTTAAAAAGCAAAGAATATCCTTGCCTTAAAAGTGTAATTTATATTGGCCCTGAAAAGCACCGTGGACTCTATAACACCAATGAATTGCTGTTACTTGGTAAACATACCGATGATAAAGAGCTTTTAGAGATTAAAAAAACTTTTGACAGCGATGATGTAGTATGTATGCAATATACATCCGGAACAACAGGTTTCCCAAAAGGAGTAATGCTTACACACAAAAACATAATTAATAATGGTTATTATATAGGTGAAAACCTAAAATACACCGATAAAGATAGAGTATGCCTTCCAGTGCCGATGTTTCATTGTTTTGGAGTTACTTTAGGGCTTATGGCAATATACACTCATGGTGGAACTCTTGTAATGATTGAACAGTTCGATCCTCTGATGGTTCTTGCAGCAGTCCAAAAAGAAAAGTGTACAGCACTTTATGGTGTTCCAACAATGTTTATTGCTGAATATTCCCATCCAATGTTTGATATGTTTGATTTATCTTCTCTTAGAACTGGAATAATGGCGGGTTCTACCTGTCCAATAGAAACTATGAAGAAAGTGGTTAACGACATGTACATGAAGGAGATAACCAGTGTTTATGGCCTAACTGAAGGCTCTCCTGGATTTACACAGACAAGTGTAGATGATCCTCTTGAACTAAGGGTTAAAACTGTAGGAAGGAAACTTCCTAATTGTGAGATTAAAGTTGTTGATCCAGAAACTGGTGAAACCCTTGAGCCTGGGGAAACCGGTGAAATCTGCAGCAGAGGTTATAATGTTATGAAGGGATACTATAAAATGCCTGATAAAACTGCAGAAGCAATAGATGAAGATGGATGGCTTCACAGCGGTGATTTAGTTACAATGGATGAAAATGGATATTACACCGTTGTAGGCCGAATTAAAGACATGATCATTCGTGGAGGAGAAAATATCTATCCTCGTGAAATTGAAGAATTTTACTACACAATGCCTGGAATTAAAGATGTACAGGTTATAGGAATTCCTGATGATAAATACGGTGAAATTGTAGGTGCATTTATAATACTTGAAGAAGACGCTGATATTTGTGAAGAAGATGTGAGTGATTTTGGAATTCAAAGGATAGCACGTTATAAAGTTCCTAAACATGTTTTCTTTGTTGATGAATTCCCTCTTACGGCAAGTGGAAAGATACAGAAGTTTAAAATGAGAGAAGATGCAGTAGAACTTCTTAAAAAGAAACTTAAAGAGGAACCTGAGATTTAATTTTGCATTAGACTTTTCTTCAATTATTTTATTTTTAAATTAACTGGTCAAAATCCGATAATTTTATATACGATCATGTGAATAAACATTCATCTATGAATATATGAACATTTGCTCATATAAATTTGAGGGTGAATAAATTGACAAATGACATTGATATCAAAAATATTTCCGGTCTTTCCCAGATTGAAGTAGCTGAAAGACAGAAAAATGAAGGATATAATGAACTTCCTTCAACTAAAAAGAGAACTATTTTTACTATTTTATTTGAGGTCATTCGTGAGCCCATGTTCCTTCTATTAATAGCCAGTGGAATAATATATCTTTTTCTTGGAAGTCTTGATGAGGCTTTGATGCTTCTGGGATTTGTTTTTGTTATAATTGGAATCACCTTTTATCAGGAACGTAAGACAGAACGTACGCTGGAAGCACTCAGGGATTTATCCAGTCCACGTGCATTAGTAATTCGTGATGGTGAAAAAAAGAGGATTCCCGGCCGTGAAGTGGTTAAAGAGGATATTTTAATTTTAGAAGAAGGAGATCGAGTACCTGCAGATGCTATTGTTCTTTCATGTAGTCATCTTCTAATTAATGAATCATTGTTAACTGGAGAGTCTGTACCAGTTCGTAAAGTCCCTTGTGGAGGAGTTATGGACATACATCCTCCTGGTGGCGATGAATTACCATCAGTTTACTCAGGAACTCTTGTTGTTCAAGGTCAAGGGATAGCACAGGTACAAAATATAGGTTTAAATACTGAAATGGGTAAAATTGGCAGAAGATTAGAAACATTAGAAGATGAAGATACTTCTTTACAAAAAGAAACCCGTAAGTTGGTTCGAAACTTTGCACTTGCTGGTATAGGTCTCTGTGCTGCGGTAATTGTTATATATGGAATTACCAGGCTAGACTGGATCAATGGATTTTTAGCAGGTATAACACTGGCTATGGCTATTTTACCTGAAGAAATTCCAGTTGTACTTACTATTTTTTTAGCATTAGGAGCATGGAGAATTTCTAAAAAAGAAGTACTTACAAGACGTTCACATGCAATACAAGCTCTTGGATCAGCTACTGTATTGTGTGTTGATAAGACAGGGACATTGACTCTAAATAAAATGTCGGTAAGCAGAATTTATGCAAATGGGGACTTTTATGATATTAATTTAGAAAAACAGGATTCACTACCAGAAAAGTTCCATGAATTAATAGAGTTCAGTATTCTTGCAAGTCAGAGAGATCCCTTTGATCCCATGGAAAAAGCTCTAAAGAAGATGGGTGAAGACACTTTATCCGATACAGAACATTTACATGATGATTGGACGATAGTACGTGAATATCCTCTTTCACAGGAATTACTGGCCATGTCTCACGTCTGGAAATCGCCTGATGGTGAAGATTATATCATTGCAGCGAAGGGTGCACCTGAGGCAATTGCTGATCTCTGCCATTTAAATGAAAAAGAAACGCAAAAAATATTACAGAACATCAAGTCTATGGCAGATGAAGGTTTAAGGATACTTGGAGTTGCTAAAGCAAGTTTTAAACAGGTAGGTTTACCAGTTAAACAACATGATTTTAAATTTGAGTTTTTAGGGCTTATAGGGTATATAGATCCAGTTAGGCCGGGTGTTGCATCTGCGATTGAGGAATGTTATAATGCTGGATTGAGAGTTGTGATGATCACCGGCGATTATCCGGGAACTGCAAGGAAAATTGCAGAGCAAATTGGGCTTACACCAAGAAATAAAATTATTACTGGGCCAGAATTAGATAATATGGATGATCAAATACTGCAACAGGATATTAAAGATATTAATATCTTTGCTAGAGTTGTACCAGAACAGAAATTACGTCTTGTAAATGCCCTCAAAGCTAATGATGAAGTAGTTGTCATGACTGGTGATGGAGTAAATGATGCTCCAGCTTTAAAATCTGCTCAAATTGGAATAAGTATGGGAGATAGGGGAACTGATGTGGCCAGAGAAGCATCTGCACTGGTGCTTCTCAATGATGATTTCTCATCAATAGTAGATACTGTTAAGATGGGAAGAAGAATTTTTGATAACTTAAAAAAAGCCATAGCTTATATTTTTGCAGTTCACATACCCATAATAGGTATGTCATTAATTCCAGTACTCTTTAATTTACCTCTGGTACTTTTACCAGTTCAAATTGTATTTATGGAATTAATAATTGATCCAGCATGTTCAATTGTCTTTGAAGCAGAACCTGCAGAAGCAAATGTAATGAAACGCCCCCCTAGAAGCGTAAAGGAGCCATTATTTGATAAAAGAGTAATCAGTCTGAGTATTCTACAGGGAATCAGTGTATTCATAATAGTTTTGAGTGTGTATGCATTAACACTCTATAATGGACAGGGAGATATGGAAGCACGTACATTAAGCTTTACCACGTTAATTATAGCTAATCTGGCATTAATTTTAACCAACAGGTCATGGTCTATGACAATTTTCGAAACATTACGCTCTCCAAATAAAGCATTATGGTATGTTATCGGTGGTGCACTCCTATTTTTAGGACTTGTACTTTATACAGAACCTTTACGTAATCTATTTGGATTCAGTATTTTACACGCTAATGACCTGCTAATTTGTGCAGTAGCAGGAATTATAAGTATTCTATGGTTTGAAGCCTTGAAAATGGCCGGTAAATTATAGATTTTAATTTGGACAATCAGTGAAACGTATAAAGCTAAAAAAACCCGATATTTATTGTTAAGTTGGAATTATGGAGCATTTTTTATTATCCTAAAATAAATACCAATTAAAATATGAAGAAAAATGAATCATTAAAAAAAGAAATACTGGAAAAGATAATCATAGCAAAACAGGCTTCAGACCTACACTCCAACTATTTCACTCAAAGAGTTGTTTATCAGTATTTAATTGACAATAAAATTGATGAACACATCGCAAAAATAAAGCAGATGTATAGAAAACAGAGGAATCTTATGATATCAATGATAAAAGAGCATTTTCCAGAAAATGTCAAATACACAAAGCCTGAAGGTGGAATGTTCCTTTGAGTAACTCTTCCAGAAGAATTATCTGCACTGGATTTATTTGAACTTGCAATCAAAGAAAATGTTGCATTTGTACCAGGAGATGCGTTTTTCACCGATGGAAGTGGAGATAATACATTAAGACTTAACTTTTCAAATTCTGATGAAGAGAAGATTGAGGAGGGTATAAAACGGCTTGGGAAAACCATTAATACACTTATGGAATAGATAACTAATAAGTATAATCAATAAGCTAGATAGGATATAGGGGCGATATCTTCAAAAACCGAAGTTAAAAAGCGGAAAAATCTTTAAAGAAACATTCAGGTTAAATATATTTATTAAATTAGCTTTATAAATGAAATAAGTTTATTAGGAGCTTAAGAACGTGTTTGGGAGAAAAGAAGAGAAAAAGGAAAGATTCAAGGAGATATATTCCCAGGGAAATTTTACTCAAACTAAGATAATACAGGATATCGAAACAGGAATCAATTATCTGGTGCGTGTCGAAAGTTCTGGAGTAGGTATTACTGTGCTCTTAGATAAGGATGGAAAGCCAGTTATAACTTCACCAGAGCTATATGAATAATACATAAACTGTAAAATAAACAGATTGAGGTTATATGTTGCCTATAAAACCTATTCTTCCATTCGATTTAAGTACAAAAATTTTTGCAGATGGCGATCCTCAAATACGCAAATATGAAGATGAAAAGTTCTGGCAGGCTTTCAAAATGCAAAGCATTTTTGATACAAAACTGAAAGTTTGTAGCCGTGAAAATTGAAACATTCGAAAACTATAGGTTTTCGATGCATCGAAATTATAAATTTCGATAGATTTTCACATGCCCCAAAAATCTCAAATTTTCGAGGGTTTTGTGGGTAAATGATAAATTAATTCTTGTTAAATCCTCCGAAAATTCTGATAAACCATATTTATCTGTTGAATTAAAATCCAATGAGAAAATTTTGGATGAAGATGAAACATTAGCTCAAGAGATGATTTTTTTATATTTTTAACCTCAATTTTGATTTACATCCTTTTTACGGGGATATAAAAAATGATGAAATAATATTTAAAGTCATTAGAAAACTTTAGGGCCTTAAAAATCCAATCACTCTGACAATTTTTGAGGCCATGTTTTTAACCATATTGAACAGCAGATTTCACTGAAGGCAGCACACAGCATTGAAAGAAGCCTACAAAATCTGTCAGAATCTCCGATTCTGACGCGACGAAAACTATGTTTTCGTCAGCTTCGATTTTGTGGTGTGCAAAAATTTTCAATTTTGGCAGTTACGAAATGAAAGTTTCGTAAACGTTAAAAAATTTTCAATTTTTAACAGAATCATAAAAAGATTAGGCACAACTTTAAACGTAGATGACCATATTTATTATGCTGTTCATACTCCCAAGCAATTGAATAACGCACCGTTTGATGAACTTCGTGAACGTAGGCTAACATTGAGAAAAACTGAATACATCAAGTCTATATCAGAAGAGATAGAAAGGGAAATTTGGATCTAGAAGAGTTTAAAGAATATAAAGAAAGTGATAAAATAATCAATGAACTCTGTGAAATAAGAGGGATTGGACTTTGGACGGCTGAATTTGTGATGTTACGAGGGTTAAATAAGTTAGAATCCCTTCCTGCAGATGATATAGGAATTAAAAGGGTAATCTCCCATTATTACTGTGATGGTAGAAAGATTACAAGTGATGAAGCCCTCAAATATGTAGTATTTGGGGCCGAGGAAACTCTCAAACCCGAAAGGTTTGGAGCACTCAAACACAAAGTGTTTGGTGCATCGAAAGCAAGCTTTCGATAGCACAAATCGAAGTTAGAAAAATGGGTGCATTTTTTTACATGAGGAAATGTAATTTCCTCGGCCGCAAAAACGAAGCTTACAAACACTTCGTGATTCAAAATTCGTAGAATTTTGAAAGTTTTTGCAGGCATAAAAAATCCGCGATTTTTTAAGATTTGTTAGTTACATTTCCTCCGGCACGTAAAATAGCTGAGAACTGGGGTAAATGGAAAGGATTAGCCAGTTTTTATCTTATTGATGCTGAAATGGCTGATATTATCATTTAAAATAAAAAAATGTAAAAACTATTTAAATTTAAGCACTTGGAATATTGGGGCCGTTAATGTTTTTGGTTGTTTCTTTATTTTTTGTGAAATTATATGCAGCTAAAAGGCATAAAAGAATTAATGGTATTATTATATCAATATAAAGTGCATATCCTGCATTTCCAGGTGCTATATTTCCAGTTTGTGCTATATTACTTATGTGAATGTATGCAGCTCCCAGATAGAATATCGAAACTGCTAATACGGTTGCTGTCCAGAAGTTATCTCTTAACTTCCAGCAAAGTATCCCTAAAATTCCGTAGGATAGATTTGCAACTCCAACTTCTAACTGGAACGGATTTCCTGCAGGCCAGCCAATCATCGCTGCAATGGTATTTGACAGAAATACATGGCCTATAAATGCCCAAATTGAGCCTATTCCAACCATTATAAAAAGGAACCATAGTAAAAATACTTCAAAAATCCTGTTTTTTGTTCTTTCTGCTTTAGTTAAAAATAAATGCAAAACAGCACCAATTAATGTTATTAATATGAAAATATATGTCAATTCCACAATTAAACCCCCTATATGTAATTAAATCTATTAAATTCTATATAAATAGGATATATAAATGTTTATAAAAATTAATGCATAATAGCTTTTATAAAAAACTTAATTTTAGGGGAAGTAAAAATGAAAATTAAATATGTTTGTCCACTTATTGCAGTCAAAGACATAAATAAATCAAGATATTTTTACGAAAACGTCTTAAAACAGGAAGTAGAGATTGATCATGGTGAAAATGTTGCTTTTAAAGGTGGATTTGCTATTCATGATATTGAACATTTCCAAAACTTAACTGGCAAATCCATCAACAAAAAAGTCGATTCAAAAGATTTTATTGAATTATATTTTGAATTAGATGAAATTGAAGTAATGGAGACAAAATTAAAATCATTAGACGTTGAATTTGTTCATGAAATGCGAGAACAACCTTGGGGACAAAGAGTAATGAGATTTTATGACCCTGATAAATATATAATTGAAATAGGTGAGCCTTTAGAATATGTGATTAAGAGATTCGCAGCATTAGGACTTTCTTTAGAAGAAATTAGTGAGAGATCATCAATGCCTATTGAATTTGTCAAAATAGTACTTGAATGATATTACTCTTATATTTATGAAAATCATTTATTAATGGCTTTTTTTGAATTTTTCAATTTTTATATGGTGATTTTGCCGATAAAAGAAATTGATGGCGTATTTTAATAAAAAATTTTTTAGAAGAATTTTGAGCGCCGGGGACGGGATTTGAACCCGCGAGATCCAAAGGATCATGGGATTAGCAGTCCCACGCCGTACCAGACTGGGCCACCCCGGCAAATGAAATTTAAAAAGATCAGTAAAAAAGATGATTGTTTTTGATGGTTTATAATTGTTTTGTTTTTTAATTAAAGATTACTTTTTATTAGAATGGGCACGTTCAGAAGTGGACAGACCTCCTGGAAATTGGTGATCCAGAACCTCAACTCCGCCCCGTTGCTCCACAAGCATCAGCTGTCCATAGTAGAGCTGCTTCTTTCCAGACCTGACCCGTTCCCGTGGTTAAGACAGTTAATTCCGGCCCTACAGCCGAAACCCTGCCACCACTGATCCTGCAGGACGAGGTTTCTACGTTGAGAATCTGGGCCAATATCCATTCAGCTTGCCGCCTCCTGAACTTCAACCGCGCCGTATAGGGGATTTACGCTTACAGAGGACCCCTAACTCTCCAGTCTAGCCCATAGTAGATATTGATATTATACTATTTGAACCTTTTGATTAGAATTAATTTATTTCCATAATGCACTGATTTATCATAAATCTTATTCCTTAATTTTAATTTAACTTGGATTCATAATTAATAGATATGGAATGGGTGCTGGTAATTGGAGTCATTGCAGGTGTTTACTTAGCAAGTAACATTGGAGCAAATGATATTGGAAACTCCATGGGAACTGCTGTAGGAAGCGGAGTTATTAAGATGAGGCAGGCCCTAATAGTAGGATCTATATTCATGTTTATTGGGGCAATATTTTTAAGCGGCAATGTTATAAAAACCATATCTGGAGGAATAGTTGATACCCTGTTTATAACACCTACGGGGGCAGTAATAGCCACCTTAACTGCAGGATTATGGGTTAGCATATCTATTTTTAGAAAAACGCCTGTTTCTGGCAGTCATTCTATGGTTGGGGCCATTTTTGGATATGGACTTGTTTATGTTGGCTTAAATAATATTAAATGGGACTCTTTGTTGATTATTGGATTAAGCTGGATTGCATCACCTTTATTAGGCGTTTTAATTGGGTTTATATTTTATTATTCCTTAAGGATTTTTTTACTTGAAAAAATCCAACGGTTATCTGTGAGAAGTAGAATTGAGAAAATTTTTTCTTATTTACAGATTTTAAGCTCCTGTTTCGCTGCTTTGGGTATAGGGGCCATAGATATTGCTGCAGCAACCGGAGTAATGATCGCAGTGGTTGGAACAGGTTCTGGTACAGATATAAAACTTTTGGGTGCCTTTGGTCTTATTACAGGCATATTAGTGGCCGGAAATAGAATTGTAGGCACAGTTGGGAAAAGAATAACTAATTTAGTTCCAACAAGCGGTGTATCAGCCCAAATATCTGCTGCAGCGGTAATTCTATCCTTTGCATTTTTAGGAATGCCCATATCTCCAACTCAAACTCTTGTAGGCTCTGTAATTGGGGTTGGACTGGCAAGAAGAACCAGGGATGTTGGGGGTGATGTTGTAAAACAAATATTATCATCATGGATCCTTACATTTCCCATATGCGCTATAATTTCAGGAATTCTCTATTTAATAGTATCAACATTTCTATAACAGATTTAAAAAGCATTTGGGATACTAATGAATTTGTAGATGATGGATTATCTTAATTGTTTAAAATTAGCTTTTCAATGCTTTTATTATATCTCCATCAGAAATTATTCCCTTTATTTTATGGTTTTTAACCACTACTAGCTGATTTACTATCCCTTCTTCTCCACCATATTCATTCATTTTACTAACTGCAGTATTAAGGTCATCTTCTGGTTTTACGCAGATAACATCTTTAACCATCACTTCTGATACTGCTGTTCCAAGTTCGTATTTGTCAAGGATCAGGTTATGTCCGAGATCAGTAGCTGTAACAATGCCTACAAGATTTCCATTGTCAACGATGGGAAGAGCACTTACTTTATATTTCATTAATTTTTCAAAGGCAAAAACAACATCCTCTGTAGGAGGAACGGTTATAACATTTTCTGTCATTATATCTTTAACTTTCTGTTTCTCTAACATCTTCTTCACTTCCATAAGTCTTTGTAAGAGTTTCTATGATGCAATCGATAGTTGTTGTAACATCAATATTTTCAATTACTGGTATATCAAACTTTTTGGCTTGAATTTCAAAGTATTTATGGGTTTTTCTAATTGCTCCAAAATAATTCATATATCTTTGAAGAGGTCTTCTTGCCCATAACTGCCTGCATCTTGAATAGAATCGCCCTTTGTGAACTTCTTCATCTGGAAGTGTTAGAATAAACATTGCTACATTGTGCTTGTTTACAAGGTCTTCATTTATAAATCCTGGCACAATATGGACTCCCTCAATAACGATACTTATTCCTTCTTTTAATGCTCTTTCAATTACAGCATCAACGCCGACACTTACGGTATCTACATGATCTCGAAAACCTATGAGGATTTCATCCATTTCTGGGGGTGGGGGAATTCGTAAAGATCGATAAGCAGTATAACTTGATTCAAATATTGTTGGTAAGAGTTCCTTGGATACCATTTTACGCATAACTTCTCTTATGATATCTGTACTGGTCATGTTTCTTATTCCAAGTCTATTAGCTACCTCAAAAGCAATTGAGGATGTGCCTACTCCTGATGCGCCGCCTATAAGTATGATAAGAGGTTCTTTACATTTACGTATTTGTCTCCAAAGGCCGTATTTTTCTGCAACTTCCTCATTTTCTCTTTTTAATTTGGAACGAACTATCCCAACCAGGTCATCGAGATTAATGATTTTAATTCCTTCTTTTCTTAAATGGGACTCTATTTGAGATGCAAAAATATAAGCTTTATCTGCGTCCATTTCGGCCCTAGTTAAAGATCTTGCAAGTACTCCTTTAGAAAAAGGCTCTGTGTATTTTTTACCGCTTACTTCTCCTTCAACCATTATCATTTTCAATTTTCCACCTCAATAGGAACAATAAGATTAAATTTAAAGGGATGAATAAATCATATTTCTTCTCTTAAAATTCTTTTTTATGATAAAGATTTGTCTGCTTCCTTCTTTTATGTCTATTTTAGGGTCAATGTCTTAAATATTATACGATTTTATTTTTCCAGGTATAACAAAGGCCATTAGTTGAATTCAGTAAATATTTAATTTAAAGACTAATCAGCTTTGGATCTATTACAGCTTTATCATCGTCCTTTATATTTATCATGCTTGCAAATCCCTTTGATGATTCTCCTGGATTGATTATAATGGTATTTCCTATTTTATCAATAGCTCTGGCTTCATGTATGTGCCCACAGATATTTAAAGAGGGCTGGAATTCTTCAATAATTTGTCTGATACTTTCACTTCCAACATGTTCTCCAGAAGGTAATAAATCAGTTTTGGTATTGTAGGGAGGGGCATGAGTGACTAATATCTGTATTTCCTGACTTTCTATTTGTTTCATTAATTTTTTAATTTCTTGATATATCTGTATCTCTGCAAACTCCAGGGGAGTGTCAAATGGGGTGGTATTGGAACCTCCAAATCCACAGAAACCTATATTTTTAATGATTAATGTTCTGTCATGTAAATTAATTGCATTAGAGTTTTCTATTTCTCCATAAATGCAGTATTGATCACAGTTACCAGGTATTGCAAGTGTTGGAATATCAAACTGGCAAATTTCATTCAGTATGTCTTCACCCAGTTTGTCTGGACCAAATTGAGTTATATCTCCTGTTAATACAATAAGGTCAGCACTGTTTTCTTGTAGATATTCGAATATATTCAGGCACTGGCCGTGGATATCTCCCAAAGCAAGGATTTTCATGATTATCCTCCAGATTGATAATAAAGAACTGCTATTCCTTAAAAAAAGAAGCGATTTCCTTTAAACTTTCTTTAACTTTATCTTTATCTCCATAGAGGGCAATAACATCGTCTTCTTCAAATTCAATTATGATACCATATTCTTCTGCAATGTCGTTTAATCGTTCTTCAGAAATGGGCTCTTTGAAAGTGACCCTTACCATAGAAAATCCGGCAGGGGCTCCTACCACAAATTTAGGTGTTGAAACTTCTTTTTCAATTACTGTTTCTCCCCTTGCGGCCCTTTTAAGACTTTCAATCCATTTTGCCCGGTATTCTTCACCTATTTCCTCAGCAAGATCCAGAAGAGTATCCTGAATTGAATTTAAAAAATCATTTATCCTTTTTAGCTCATTCATCATCTCAGGATTGGTGGGATCTGATTTGTAAAAATTTATAGTACTTCGAGCAAGTCTGATATTTTTAGTTACTTCATCTGGAATTGACACTTCCTTATTTTTAAGGTCAGTAAACAGCTCAACTAGTATTAGCCATGTTTGTTCTATGGGTAAATCAGTCATAAATGACCTTCCAGGATTTTTTTAGAGTTATAATTGAGCTTAGCTTCTGCTTCTTTTAATTCTGCTTCTATATCAGCGATGTTTTTATATGAATCTAAGAATAGAATGTGGTTACTTTCGGTACCCTGAATATTTAAAACAGCAATTTCTTCATTCTCATTGATGTTCTTATTTTCAAAAGAGGCTTTGTATCTTACAAAGGGTTCGTATTCTCGCGGTAATTCTCCAAATTTAAATATTCCAGCTAGTGTTGCAATAAACAAAAAAACACCTCGAAACTTTTTATAATTTAGTTAAAGATGGCTAAAGGTTGCCTATCTTTTATTTTTTTAGCTGATTTTAATCATAAATCATGTTAAAATATGCACTTTAAGATATATAAATTTAAAATAAAAATTCTTGTGGAAAAAACAACATAGATAAAGTTAATAAGCTAATAATGCGCTAAAAATAAAAATAAATGGAGAAACCCTCAAACACTTTGTGTTTGGGGCATGTGAAACTCTTTTCTCGGCTACAAAAACTTTTAGTTTTTAAAAGCACCAAAAATTTTGATATCAAAATTTTTGAGTGATTTATTCTCCGCCTGTAATTTCGTCCAGTTTTTCTAATTCTTCAAGTGAGCATTTTTCAAGAGCTGGATCTACACATATCTGGTGAGCATCAACTGTGAGATCTTCTGGACTGTATCCCATTGCAAGACCTAAGAATTGAGCAAGGTGGAAAACAGGTATCTGGAATTCGTCACCTAATTTCTTTTTGATTTCTGTTTGACCTACATCAAACTGTAAGTGACAGAATGGACAAACGTTTACGATAACATCAGCACCAGCAGCTGTCATATTGGTTAATTTGTCTCTTGTGAAGTCTAAAGCAACATCTATGTCTCTTGAACGTACTCCACCACCAGCACCACAGCACTGCATTTTGTCTCTGTAATCGATTGATTTTGCGCCTGTTGTTTCTACAATTTCGTCTAAAATGGTTGGTTTTTCAGCGTTATCTATTTGAACATCTGCTGTTGGCCTTAAGAAGTGGCATCCATAGTGGACAGCAACATTAAGGTTGTCCAGAGGTTTGGTAACTGCTTCAGCTATTTTGTCAAGTCCTATGTCGTTGTACAATATTTCAGCAAAATGTCTTACTTTTATGTCACCTTTGTATTCTCTTCCAACTTCAGCAAGAATTTCGTTAACTTTTGTTTTAGCTTCTTCATCTCCATGTAATTCATGGTTAGTTTCGAATAATGTACCGAAACATCCATTACATTCGGTCATTATGTCCATTCCCATATCTTCTGCTATGGTTATGTTTCTTGCCGCTATTGATAGCCAGCTAGTTTTATCAAATGATCCAAATACACCAGGTGCAGGACAGCAGGAAGCTCCTTCCATGTCATTGAGTGTAATTCCGAATTTTTCAAACATTACTCTTGATGATTTTTCGATTCCTGGGTATCTGTTGTTCATAATACATCCTAAGAAATATGCAAAATCTGCCATATAAAATTCCTCCAAAGAATATTCTATTTGTTGCGGTTCAGAAAATCAAAGCATGCGAAACTTCAAAAAATCATTGATTTTTTGAATACAGAAAATGCGTTGCATTTTTCTCTAACTTCGTTTTGCTGCATTGAAAATCAAAGATTTTCGAAAGATTTTCTTATACCTCCAGATTAATTTATTCTATTTCTCCTGTTTCCCAGTTGTATCCTATTAAAGTGTCAAATCCTGTTTTCTTTAGTATGGATCTCACTTCTTCTAATGCTTCTGGGTATTCGTGGGTAGTTGGTGGTAATTCGTTTAATCCAACTCTTTTTCTAAGGGCCATTGTAGCATCATTTATAGGTACACCGTGCCCGGTTTTAAGCACAAAGGAACCTGTCATTTTGTGTGCCTGTGCCATTCTTCCTGCATGGGATTGCATGTTTCTTATAATTTTAACAACATCTACAATTGCCACGCCTCTTGGGCATCTTTCCTGACATGCATAGCAGGTAACACATTCCCAGATTGTGTCATCAGTTAGTACTTCATTTCTGAGTCCCATCAGGGATTTTCTTATTATGCTTCTTATTCTGTAAGGAGTTCTTTTTCCGGATGGACAGGATCCTGTACATGTTCCGCACTGGTAGCATAAAGCTACTGTATCAGCGCCAGCGTCCATAATGTCCTGTTTAAAGGTGTTATCCACGTCTTCAGGGCTTACTAAGTTTTCTTCTCTATTAAGTAAACTCATATTTACACTTCCTTTTGTTTTAGGCTTTTCGGCTTCTTCAACGACTTCTACTTCTTTTTTTGGTTCTTCTTTTTCTTCTGGAACATCTTCTTCGATGATTTCTTCTTCTACAGTAATTTCAGGCTCTAATTCTTCTGTTTCAGGTTCTTCTTCCTTAACAGGTTCTAATTCGGCATTTTCTTCTACTGCAGGACTGGTTTCTATAGTTTCCTCTGTTCTGTCACTTGTTTCTTCGACAATTTCTGGTGTCTGAATATCTTCTGATATTTCCTCTTTCTTGTCTTCTTCTGCCTCTTGCCCAGTTAAAAAGTTTTTCAAACGTCTTAGGTTTTTCATTCTTTTTCACACCCTTTAAAAAATAAGTCTGTGTGAAAATTATAATTTTCATATCTACGTTGATGATCTCGATATATATACGTTGCGGAAATTTTACCCTCTGTAACCTTTTTGATGACACATAAATTTTATAAATTAAAAAAGTTAATATTTTCCATAAATTTAGTTAATTTAATCTATAATTGAATATTATTTTCTTTTTTTGATAAATAAGGCTAAATAACGACTTAATAATGATATTAATGTATATAACACTATAATCACAAGTAGATATTGATGAATGTAAGGGGGAGTAATAATTGTAATTAAAATCATTCCAAAAAGAAAAGATCCGTAATATTTCCCTACAGGGTCATAAACAAGTATTTGGAGCTTTGAAGTTAAAATAAATTGTAAAAATACAATTACTATCAAAAATATAACCCAGTAAGGGTATATTCCTATAACTGCAAATACAATAAAACTAATTAAAACAAGGATAAAATCTGCGGTTATATCTAAATATGCTCCATAAAAAGAGTTTGAATTAAGTTTTCGGGCTAAATAACCATCTATTGCATCAGTAAGGATTGCAATGGTTAAAATTAATACAGATAATAGTAGATGTCCATTTAAAAGTAAAAATGCGAATATAAATGATAATATTATTCTTAAAATAGTAATTCCGGAAGGAATTAAACTGAATTGATGATTATTCATAGAAATCCCGAAGAAATTTTAATTTATAGTAATATTTTTAAACTTATATCTAAATAAATTCAGTATAAAAAATTTTTGATGATTTCATGCTTCTCATAAAACTACACGATGGTCCAGCAAGACTTGGTAAATACAATGAATTAAACACTCCCGGAATTTTAGAGCAATTCAGTGAATTTGATATTCTAAAAGATGAGCCTATGCCCTATGATGTCCCTAAATTATTGGCAGAATGGTCAGTTAATAGAACAACAGAATTTGCAAAAAAAGGCAGTGGAAAAGGCATTGCAGTTATTCACGGCTCCAAATATGTGGATTTAAGGATTAAATCAGCTAAAGAATTAGATGGGATGGGATATACCATAATGGCCATCGCCAATTCTGAAAAACTTCTTAAAAATCCAAGAGATCTGGTTGAAATCATTGTAAATATAAGAAAAATTATAAGTCCCAATGTTGCACTCTATTTTCCATTTGCTGATGCCTCATTTATTCCTTTACTTGTATATATGGGTGTTGACTTATTTGGAGATGCAGCAGCCGATTATTATGCATATTTAAATAAATTGCTAACTCCATCTGCAATATATGACCTTGATGAGTATAAAATATATGATTTTAGTCAGGATGAGCTTAGAAATTACAACAAAAACACTTTAGATTTTGTAATGAGGGAAATAAGGGAAAATATTAAGAATTTAACCCTCAGAAATCTGGTAGAAGAAAGATGCTGCACTTCTCCAGAGGCTATGTCTGCCCTGAGGATACTTGATAAAAAATATTCTGAATTTCTGGATAGATACACTCCATTATATTAAAAATAAGAAAAAAGGATTATTTTTTTTATATCTATAAAAATAAATTTGGGAAAGCACTTAACGTTTATGCTTCCACTTCAGCAATCTTTTCATTTCCACATGAAATTTTCTTTTTTTCTTCTACTTGGATGATCATTG